>JAQURG010000030.1 GCA_028715725.1 Methylococcales bacterium | reverse complement strand
TGGTGGAACGGTTATTCCAAAAGCTGAAACAATACCGTCGCGTCGCCACCCGCTATGAACCATTGGCGCTAAATTATATGACCATGCTAAGCCTGGTCAGCATTTTAATTTGGCTTAAATGAGAACGTACCCTAGTAATCTATTAGTATTAGTGTCATATTTTGGTCTTTTTTATGGCTTTAAACCCAATGTCTGTGCGGTAATAGATATTATCCCAGTGTATGTTGCCAGCAAGCGCATAGGCTTTTGCTTGAGCTTCCTCAATATCGTTCCCCAGCGCGCACGCGCATAAAACACGTCCGCCGGCTGTGACTATATCGTTGCCAATCTGTTGCGTTCCTGCATGAAATACTTTACTGTTTTCCTGCTCTTGGGTCGGCAAGCCCGAAATAACGTCTCCTTTTTGATAAGCATCCGGGTATCCTCCGGCTGCCAGAACCACGCCTAATGCCGCTCGTTCATCCCATTCGCTTCGAGCCTTGTCGAGCTCTCCTGTCAAGGCGGCTTCGCAGAGCTCGACCAGATCGCTTTTCATGCGCATCATGATGGGTTGTGTTTCAGGATCGCCAAAGCGGCAGTTATATTCCAGAACCTTAATAGAGCCATCCGCGGCTATCATCAAGCCTGCATAAAGAAAACCGGTATAAGGCAGGCCATCCTCAGCCATGCCTTTCAAGGTTGGCTCGATTACATGACGCATAACCCGATCATGAATTTCAGGAGTGACGACAGGGGCGGGAGAATAAGCCCCCATGCCTCCGGTATTAGGGCCTTTATCGCCATTATCACGGGCTTTATGATCCTGTGAGGTCGCCATAGGCAGGGCATGCTTGCCGTCGGCAATGACAATAAAACTGGCTTCCTCCCCCTGCAGAAACTCCTCGATGACAACCCGGCTGCCGGCTTCTCCGAAGATATTGCCGGCTAGCATGTCTTCAACAGCGGCAATGGCCTCTTGTTCGGTCTGCGCGACGATAACGCCTTTGCCTGCCGCCAAGCCATCGGCTTTGACGACAATAGGCGCTCCTTGTTGACGAATATAGGCTATAGCCAGATCTTTATCGGTAAAGCTTTGATAGGCGGCTGTCGGAATATGGTGACGGATCATGAAGTCCTTGCAGAAAGACTTGGAGCCTTCCAGCTGCGCGGCTTTGGCTGAAGGCCCGAAGCACTTCAGGCCGGCTTGTTGAAAGCTGTCAACGACGCCCATAACCAGGGGGACTTCCGGACCAATAACAGTCAGGTCGATGCGTTCATTCAGGGCAAATGCCAGTAATGCGGGAATATCTTCCACATCGATTGCGACATTTTCAACAGAAGGTTCCAGCGCCGTGCCCGGATTGCCGGGAGCAACAAATACCTTTTCGACTTTAGATGACTGCCGGGCTTTCCAGGCAAGAGCATGTTCACGACCGCCGCTGCCGACGATGAGGATTTTCATAATGGATACTCGTTTTTTTCTGTATCAGGAGCAGTCGGTCGGCACCCTCACCCTTATTAATGCCGGAAATGGCGCATGCCGGTGAATATCATGGCTATATCGTGCTCATCTGCTGCGGCAATCACTTCATTATCACGCATAGAGCCGCCGGGTTGGATAATGGCGGATATGCCTGCTTCTGCAGCGGAATCGATACCGTCCCTGAATGGAAAGAAGGCGTCGGAAGCCATTGCCGAGCCGGGGACGGTCAAGCCTTCATCCGCGGCTTTGATACCGGCAATTTTGGCAGAATAGACACGGCTCATCTGGCCTGCGCCTACACCGATAGTTTGACCATTTTTGCAATAAACGATGGCGTTGGATTTGACGAACTTGGCGACTTTCCAGGCGAATAATAAATCCGCCAACTCTTGTTCAGTGGGTGCTCGTTTACTGACGACCTTGATGTCAGCTCTGCTAATTTCACCCACGTCCTTGTCCTGAACCAGTAGTCCGCCTGCGACTCTCTTGAAATCAAGAGAAGGCTGGGTAACATTGTTCCATGCGCCGCATGCCATGACCCGGATATTTTGTTTTTCAGCCAGAACGGCTTGCGCAGCCGGATTAATGGCGGGAGCAATGATGACTTCGACAAACTGGCGTTTAATAATTTCAGCCGCGGTTCGCTCATCCAGTTCCCGGTTAAAGGCGATAATGCCGCCAAATGCGGATATTGGGTCTGTTGCATAAGCTTTGTCGTAGGCTGCAAGAATATCGTCAGCCTCAGCAACGCCGCATGGGTTGGCATGTTTTACAACAACGCAGGTAGGCTTGTCTTTAAAGGACTTTACACATTCCAGCGCGGCATCGGCATCAGCAATATTGTTATAGGATAATTCCTTGCCTTGAAGTTGCTTTGCGGCAGATATTGTCCCCGAAGCCGAGTCTTTTTCGCGGTAAAAAGCTGCATTTTGATGAGGGTTTTCACCGTAACGCATCGTTTGGCCGAGATAAAACTGCAAATTCAGGGTTTCAGGAAACCGCGCTCCATTAATATTGCTTAAATAGGCAGCAATCGCGGTATCGTAACGCGCAGTATACTCAAAACTTTTTAACGCCAGATGAAAGCGAGTCTGATCAGAAACGCTGTTTTCAGCACTTTTGAGCTCAGCTAGCATCGAGGCGTAATCGGTCGGGTCGACAATGACAGCGACATCCGCATGATTTTTAGCGGCGGCGCGGATCATGGTAGGACCGCCGATATCTATATTCTCAATGGCTGTTTCCAGATCACAATCCGGTTTGGCAATGGTTTGCTCAAACGGGTACAGGTTGACGACTACCATGTCAATCCGGACGATTCCGTTCGCAGCCATTACGGCATCATCCATACCACGACGGGCTAAAATGCCGCCATGAACCTTGGGATGCAAGGTTTTGACCCGGCCATCCATCATTTCCGGAAACCCCGTATAATCAGAGACTTCAGTAGCGGGAATTTTATGCTCCGCCAGTATTTTGGCGGTGCCGCCGGTGGATAGAATTTCTATACCCAGTTGATTCAGTTCCTGGCAAAAATCGACGATACCGGTTTTATCGGAGACGCTGATCAGAGCGCGAGTTACTTTTTTATTCATGCAGACCTTTGAATTAATGCAATTTTTTTGTGAAGGCCGGACCATTCAAGCTGGTCCAGGCCAGATTAGGATATTCCGTACTGATCCAGTTTTTTGCGTAGCGTGCTACGGCTTAAGCCGAGGGCTTTGGCCGCTTTGGTTTGATTATATCCTGAATATTCCAGTGCGGCTTCCAGTAATGGTTTTTCGACCTCACTGATGACCATGGCATGTAAACCCACAGCATCGTGACCGCTCAATTGCGAAAGATACAGCTCTACCGTTTGCTTGACATACAAGGATAGCGGCAGCGGTACTGTTTTTTTGCTGTCAATGTTAATAATTTCAGCACTTTTGGGAGATGCGTTCATATTATGCAGCACGGTCAGTTAGTGAAAGATTAAACGCCGAATTAATCAGCGCTAGTTGTCGGGATGGACATAGGGTCTGGTTGATGTTGTTCTTTATATCCTGGCTTATAGATTCAAGATGTTCAAAATACCAGCCGATATGTTTTCTTGCTATTCTAGCACCGCTGACATTGCCATAGAAGCTATATAGTTGATCCAAATGGCTCAAAAGTGTGTTATGAATAGCCGAATCTGTTGGTTTTTCAATGGTTTTCCCTGTTTTAAGAAAATAATTGATTTGATTAAAGAGCCATGGATTTCCTTGCGCTGCCCGTCCGATCATAATGGCATCGGCGCCCGTGGCATCAAGAACATATTTGGCTTTTTCAGCCGAATCAATATCGCCGTTAGCAATAACTGGAATTTTGACACACTGTTTAACTTCTTTAATAGTTTCATATTCGGCTTGTCCATAAAATTTACATGCGCGGGTTCTGCCATGAAGCGTTAACGCGGCTATACCCGACTCTTCTGCTATCCTGGCTATTTCTACAGCATTACGGGTGTTTTGATCCCAGCCGGTACGAATTTTTAGCGTGACCGGAATATCCACTGCATTAACGACAGCAACAAGTATTTTCCTGACCAGCAGTGCATCTCTTAATAAAGCTGAACCGGCGGCTACCGAACACACCTTTTTTGCCGGACAGCCCATATTGATATCAATTATCTGTGCGCCGCGTTGGGCATTAAATATGGCCGCATCGGCCATTTGTTCAGGGTCGGTTCCTAAAATCTGCACAGATCGCAAGCCTGTCTCACCGTTATGGTCAGCTTTTAATAAGGTTCGTTTATGGTTACGTAAAGCGGGATTGGATGCCACCATTTCGGATACGGCGAGGCCTGCGCCGAATTGCTTGCATAGCTCTCTGAAAGGGCGGTCGCTGATACCTGCCATTGGCGCCAGGATCAGGTTGTTTTCAAGTTGATAAGGGCCTATATGCATAAGTTGAGATTGGGCGGGCTGATGCGACCGGTAATTGATCAAAAGTTTTTAATTTATTAATCACCACGAAGAATACGAGGTTCTATGTTATTCTCCGTGATAATCGTATTCTTGTGGTAAACAAGAGGATTAATTCTGCCATTTGTTAAAAAACTTTATTAAGGCTGTTATTTTTCGGCGGAATCATTCCAGATAGGGTTGTCCCTGTCTTCCTGGTCCAGTTTGGCTAAATCTCCCGGATAAATATGCCAGAACGACTTGTCAATCTTGGCATTGCTGTAGCCTTCTTTTTTCTCATGAGTAAACGGGCACCACCAGTTCTCAACGATTTTAACCATATAAGCATGCCATTCAAAAAGCGCAACACTGACCGGGCAATACCAGGTGCAGTTTAATATCCAGTACAGCCTTGATTGAGCCAGACTCATTTTGAATGAGCCGTCCATAGTGATTTGGTTCTTCAGGTTGTAGCGATGGCTGCTTCTGTCAGGAAGAAAATCAGTCAGGGTTTTGATATTTTTCCCGCCGATCAAACGTAAGTGATAGTAAGTGAGGTAGGCGCTGATAAATACAAAAGGCAATGTCAGAATCGGCAGGTAAACAAAAACCAGACCTATGGCTCTTTGCAGAACGGGGACTTGTTGATGATGCTTGCCGATTTCAGCACGGCCAGAACAGGAATCGCATGCTTTCATTTTTTATTTTATCCTTTTTTATTTTGTGATGATTGTTTAATTGATGGTGCGGATTTGTAGTTAAGGAGCTGATAAATACTCAGGCAACCGCGGCAGCAAAATATCTTCAGGCCTTCAGGTGCGTTCAGGGTGAAACTCTTCAAAATAACTTTTTGTCCGCAAAGAGTACATGATTTTTCATATTCTATAATGGGCATAAAGATGTCTCAATGATTTTATAAATTTGAAGAAACCGAGCAAAAGAAGGTTTTTAAATATTCAGTTTCAGGCGATGCGGGATCGATGGGATGATCGGGACCTTGTCCTCCGCTGGCAAAAAACACCAGGTGCCGATCTATATGTCGTCCTGATGAGCGTAAAATTTCATGCAGATTTTCACGGCTCAGGTGACAAGAACAGGAGGCTGAAATCAGAATGCTATTCCTGGACAATACCTGGAGGGCAAGGTGATTTAATCGTCGATAGGCTTCATATCCCTGTTTAAAATCTTTTTTACGTTTAATTAATGCGGGCGGATCAAGCACAATAATATCATAAAGCCGGTTTTCCAGTCGGGCTTGCTTTAGAAATTCAAAAACATCACTGCGGACAAAGTGCATTTTATTCTCGACCTGATTGAGGCCGGCGTTTTCTTTGGCGATTGCCAAGGCGCCTTCAGAGGCATCGACACAAGTCACTTCAGATGCTCCGGCCAAGGCGGCAGGGATGCCCCAGGCTCCGGTGTAAGAAAATAAATCCAGCACCCGCTGATCTTTTGCAATATTTGCCAATAGCGCGCGGCTGCTCCGATGATCATAAAACCAGCCGGTTTTTTGGCCGTCCAGAATATCAACTTTAAATTGCGCGCCATTTTCTTCGATGATAAGCGTTTCAGGAAGCTGTCCATAGGCGATCTCTGATTCCAGGCTCAAGCCTTCCAGTTGCCGCTGGCTGTTGTCATTTTTCAGAATGATGGTGGTTGGATTGAATAATTCAACCAATGCGGCAAGCAATGCTTCTTTGCGTCGCTCAATGCCTGCTGTAGTTATCTGAACTGATAAGACCGGTCCAAAGCGATCAATGACTAAACCGGGCAAGCCATCGCTTTCACTAAAAACGAGGCGGTAGTAGGGCTTTGCAAAAATTTTCTCACGCAAGGCCAGGGCGGTAGTCAAACGCTCTTTAAAAAAATTCACGCCGCATTTCAGGTTGGGCTTTTTAGACAACAGGCGAGCACAAACAAGGGTCTGCGGATTGATATACGCGGTACCCAATATCTTGCCATCATCGCTTTTAACCTGTACCAGGTCCCCTGCCGAGAATTGTTCAAGAGGCGAGCGTTTGGTGTCAACTTCATTGCTGAAAACCCACAGATGTCCCTTGCGCAAGCGTTTGTCTTCGTTCTTTTTCAAATAGATTTCAGGGTGCGACATAAATCAGTCTGATGTTAAAGTGGAAATTAAGTGAGACGGGTTTTAAGGCTGTGCCTTTTATTTTCGTGCTTTCTGACAGAGGGCAATGAACAAGGCGTAACCGTTTTCTGAAGGATGCCAGTTTAAATAGCAATATGCCGGAGCAAGACCCGATCGGCTCTGGCTCCAGGCAAGGGCGGTCTGCTAGTGTTTGACGCCGTCCAGCCTGATCCAGTCTTCCTGCTGCACCAGGGGCTTAAAGGCAATATTGGGCTGGTAAGCATCGATAACGGATTCGGCCTGTTCATACAGAATGCCTGACAATACTAGCTGACCTCCCGGAGCAAGCAATGCGCAAATCTGCTCCGACATTTCTATTAACGGTTTTGCCAGAATATTGGCCAATACAATATCAGCCTGAAAGGGTGCAAATTGTTCAGGCAGATAGCAGTGAACTCTATCCTGAACATTGTTTTTTAATGCGTTGCTTTGGGTGGCCGTTAACGCTTGCGGATCAATATCGACCGCATGAGCAATTTTAGACCCCAGCAATATTGCGGCAACAGCCAATATGCCGGAGCCACAGCCGTAATCGATGACGGTTTTCCCCGCCAGGTCGTGGTTGGCCAGCCATTCCAGACATAATGCCGTCGTTGGATGCGTGCCTGTGCCGAAGGCAAGTCCCGGGTCCAGAGTCAGGCAAACCGTGCCGGGTTCAACTTGTTCCTGATCCGTCGGGCAAACCCAGAGACTGCCGGCAAATTTCATCGGCTTGTAATATTCCATCCAGGCGCGTTCCCATTTCTGATCGGCAACCTCTTCGTGCAGCCAGTTATGCAAATCCTCTTTCTTAAACTGCCGTAAAACTAAAGTTTTTATAAGCTCCGGTTCAGCATCCAGTTCAAACAGTGCGATAACCTGAGTGTTAGTCCATATTTTGGTTTCACCGATAGCGGGTTCGTAAACAGGTTCGTCCTCAGCATCCATATAAGTGACCGATACTGCGCCGAGATTGCTGAAGAAATCAGCAAGCAGGGGAGCAACATTTTCATTGGTGATAACGGAAATCTGGTGCCAGGCCATATTAAAAATTTTGAGAAGAGAATGGTTGCGTTACGTCTGCACGCTATGCGCCATCCATGGCGAGATGCAGCAGTAGCCGCTAATCCTTTAGCGGCTGAGCCGCTTTATTATTTAATAAATACCCAGCTTTTTTTCCAGATAATGGATATTTTGCTCGCCCATTGCGAAAGCGCTGTCATTCATAATTTCCTGCTGTAGCGGGATATTGGTTTTAATGCCGTCTATGATTATTTCATTTAATGCCGTATTCATGCGGGCAATGGCGCTTTTCCGGTTGTCGCCGTGAGCGATCAGTTTGCCGATCATGGAATCGTAATAGGGCGGCACCTTATAGCCATTATAAATATGAGTTTCACAGCGAATACCGGGGCCGCCGGGCATATGAAACTGTTCAATCTTGCCGGGACAGGGCATGAAAGTTTTTGGATCTTCGGCATTTAAACGGCATTCGATGGCATGGCCGGTAATTCTGACTTGATCCTGAGTAATCGATAAGGGTTCGCCGGCAGCAATACGCAATTGTTCCTTAACGATATCAAACCCGGTCACCATTTCGGTAACAGGGTGTTCGACCTGTACGCGAGTATTCATTTCAATAAAATAGAATTCGCCTTTTTCATACAAAAATTCAAAAGTGCCGGCGCCCAGGTAGCCGATATCAATACAAGCCTTGGCGCAACGATCGCCTATAAATTTTCGCTGTTCGGCAGTAATTCCCGGAGCTGGAGCTTCTTCAACCACTTTTTGATGGCGGCGTTGCATGGAGCAGTCGCGCTCACCTAAATGAATGGCGTTTCCGTGTGAGTCTGCCATTACTTGAAACTCAATATGACGCGGATCTTCCAGGAATTTTTCCATATAAACAGTTGGATTCCCGAAAGCGCTAGCGGCTTCAGCTTTGGTCATGGTAATGGCATTGAGGAGCGCCGGCTCTGTATGTACAGTTCGCATACCTCGACCGCCGCCGCCGCCGGCAGCTTTAATAATAACCGGATAACCGATTTCGCGCGCCAGTTTGAGATTCTTTTTATCATCATCTGACAGAGGGTCATTATTTCCTGGGACGCATGGAATTCCGGCGGCCAGCATGGCGTTCTTGGCAGAAATCTTGTCACCCATCAGTCGTATGGTTTCAGCGTTCGGGCCGATAAAAACAAAACCACTTTGTTTCACTTTTTCAGAAAAATCAGCATTTTCGGACAGAAAGCCGTAACCCGGATGGATAGCTTCCGCATCAGTTACTTCGGCGGCGCTGATTATTGCCGGAATATTCAGATAGCTGTCAGCAGATGCGGCTGGACCAATGCAGACCGATTCATCGGCCAGACGTACATGTTTCAGGTCCCGGTCTGCCTCGGAATGGACGGCAACGACCTTGACGCCTAATTCTCTGCATGCGCGTAATATACGCAGTGCAATTTCGCCTCGATTGGCGATGACAATTTTGTCGAACATGAGTATCCCTCGTTTTCCGTGTTATTCAATGATGAATAAGGGTTGGCCATATTCGACAGGCTCAGCGTTATCAACCAGAATTTTAGTAACAGTCCCGGTTTGGTCGGCTTCAATTTGATTAAGAATCTTCATCGCTTCAATGATGCATAATGTATCGCCTACCATCACCGATTGCCCAATTTCCACGAAAACTTTCGTGCCAGGCGATGCTGACCGGTAAAACGTACCCACCATGGGTGACTTGACGACATGCCCGGATATTTTTTCTTCCGCAGCGACTGCCGGAGCAGTCTGGGGTGCGCCCAGCGCAGGCGAAGCAGAAGGCGCAGATGAATAGACGACTTGCGGAGGCGCAGCGGAATACCGGCTGATACGGATCGCTTCTTCGCCTTCCTTGATTTCCAGTTCGGCTATGTCGGATTCTTCGATAATTTCGATGAGTTTTTTTATTTTTCTAATATCCATAAATTATGGTCTCTCGGTTAATATCTGATGAGCGGCCAGCAAGGCCAGTTCGTATCCTGTTGCCCCTAGTCCGCAGATAACGCCTTTGGCAATATCCGAGAAATAGGAATGTTTTCTAAAAGGTTCGCGCGCTTGGACGTTTGATAAGTGAACCTCTATAAATGGGATTCTGGATGCCAGCAGTGCATCACGAATGGCGACGCTGGTATGAGTAAACGCGGCTGGATTGATAATAATAAAATCAACCTTATCGTAGTAAGCCTGATGAATCAGCTCAACGATTTGATGCTCCGCATTACTTTGATGAAAATCAAGCCGATGCTTTAATTCAGCCGATTTTTTTTCAAGCGCTTGCTGTATATTGGCGAGTGTCTCATTTCCGTAATGGCCAGGTTCGCGTATGCCCAGTAAATTTAAATTCGGGCCATTTAAAACAGTAATGGTTGCCACAGTAGTCGATTGGTAAATTAAAAAGCGGTTTTTAACCGCTAATTTTACCGAGTTAAGAGTTTTTGTCCAGATATAATGATTTTTGCAAAAGTTAACGACAAAAGGCCTCTAGTTTGCGCCAATACTTGAGGCTGACATAAATTTTTCGGTATAGAAAGTTTTTAAGGTTATCGCTTTATTCAAGCAGGATTAACTGGACGAACCGGATAAAATGTTACGGCAGGATCGCTGTTCCGGTTCGAAAACAATTTATATATACCTGACTTTGAACTTTCCTATTTTTGTTTATCGTCCTAAAAATTTATTTAGCTACTGCATAACATCAGTTATTAGCGGTGTAATAATCTCTGTTATTTGCTCTTTGGAAAATTCTCCCGGATGCCGGTGTACGATTTGGCCTTGCCGGTCGACGATAATCGTAAAGGGAACGGCATCAATGCTGTTGCCGAGCTGGTGAGCCAGACTAATGCCGGTAACGTCGCCGATTAATATCGGATAATTGATTTTGATGGATGTCAGGTATTTTTTCACAGCATCCTGATCGTCTATGGCGATACCGATAAATTGCAGCCCCCGAGCTGCATATTGTTCCTGAAGCGCAATAAACTCGGGAATTTCCTTGCGGCAGGGCGTACACCAGGTCGCCCAGAAATTGATGATCAGTATTTTTCCTTGCCATTCCGAAATGCTGTGTGGATTGCCCGATACGTCGGGCAGATTAAACTCGGGTAAAGGAGATTGACTGGTTTGTGCAGTTTTTGATAAAAGTTCCTTGGTGACAATTCCGCCACCCAGCGCAAGCAAGGCGACAATAATAAAAAGTCCTGTTTTTTTCATGATCTGACCTGTTGCAGTGTTTTAATAAAAGTTTCGGCATCCTGATAGCCGATAACGCGGTGCGCGGTATTCTCCTGATTGCCTGGGCCGAAAAATAAAATTGCCGGTGGTCCGATTAGCTTGAATTTTGCCAGCAGGGCTTTGTCATCCTCCGAGTTTTTAGTGACATCGGCTTGCAGCAGCACAAAATTAGCCAAGGCCTGCTTTACCTTGGGGTCTGTAAAGGTATAGGCTTCCATTTCCTTGCACGATATACACCAGTCGGCATAGAAATCCAGCATGACGGTTTGATGATTAGCTTGCGCTTGTTGAATCCTGGCTTCCAGCTCTGCTAAAGACGAGACTCTGGTAAAGACGAGCCCTTCTTTTTTAGTCTCCGTGTTAGCTTGCGCGTTGCCCAGGGTGAATCCTTGCAGCGGTTTTAACGGATTGCTGTTGCCAATACTAAAGCCGACCAGCAGCAACAAGCCATAAGCCAGCATCATTAAACCCAAGCCTTTCCATAGCTTGCGCCAGCCGGAGCTGTTGGCAGGCAGCGGGTCAATGGCATTCAGATAAATGGCCGGCAGGATAAGCAGCATGGCCCAGAGTAACAGCGTGACGGCGGGCGGCAAAATACGGCTCAACATCCAGACTGCAACCGCCAGCATAATAACGCCAAAAACCGCTTTGGTTGAATTGAGCCAGCCTCCGGCTTTTGGCAATAATTTTCCGGCCGAGGCTCCTAATAATAGTAGCGGGACACCCATGCCTAAGCCCATGGCAAACAGGGCGCAACCGCCTAGGACAGCATTACCGGTCTGGCCGATATAGATTAATGCGCCGGCTAAAGGGGCTGCGACACAAGGTCCTACGATAAGAGAGGATAATGAGCCCATGATAGCTGCACCCCATAGCGAGCCGTCCTGGTGCCTTACGCTGGAGTTGTGCAGTCTGGTCTTGATGGAATTGGGCAATTCCAGATTATAAAAGCCGAACATGGATAAGGACAGCAGAACAAAAATAGCGCTGAATAGTCCGATAATCCAGGGCTGTTGAAAGGTTGCTTGCAAATTGCTGCCAAATAGCGCGGCGAGTATGCCAAAAGCCGTATAAGTCAGGGCTGAAGCTATAACATAACTCAGAGAGAGTAAGAACGCCCGGGTGGTGGTGATATGGTTGCCATGTCCTACAATGATGCCTGATAAAATTGGAATCATCGGGAAAATGCACGGAGTCAGGGACAACAATAATCCGAAGCCAAAAAAGCTGACCAATGTCATCGCCAGGCTGTCATGCTGCAAGGATTGCACAATCTGATCCTGTTCGGAAAGTGCAGGCAGTGGCGTCGGCGCAGTTCCTCGCATGACAGGAAGTTCCAGAGCGATTTTTTTAGTCATCGGCGGATAGCAAACGCCGCGATCGGCGCAGCCCTGATATTTTGCCTGCAAGGTAATGGCTTGCGCTGAGCTGCTGGTGCGAATAAGAGGCAGGTCAAAGTCAAGTTCATTGTGGAATATTTCAACCTGACCGAAGGCTTCATCATGTTTGGGCGTGCCTCTGGGCATCGAATAATCGCCGATTTTTACGCCCGCCGCGTCAATTAATTCAAGCTCCACTTTTTCGCGGTAGAGATAATAATCTTTAGCAATTTCCCAATTAACATGTAACGTGTTAGTGTCTTTTACCGAGGCGAAGAACTGGAAAGCCTGTTCAGGAGGCAATAATTCATCACTGGCTTGGTTTGAGTTAAATACGCTGATTCCCTTGGCCAGCCGCAAAAACGGATTAGCTTTGGCAATAGATGTTGCCGCCGGCAGAGCGATATCGAAAGTTTTACTTAATGGCGGATAACAGATGCCCTTGTCAGTACAACCATGGTAGTGCACCTGGAGCTGTATTGAAGAAGTTCCGTTTTGTTTCAATGAAACAGGTACCTTCAGCGCATTCCGGTAGATAACCACATCACCGAAAAATTCATCGTGCTTGGTCTCACCTGGCGGGAAGGCAGGGGTCAACGTAGGAATTTGTTCAGTTTTAGACTCAAAATTTATCTTGTTGCGATAAAGGTAATAACCTTCGGCAATATCCCAGGAAACTTCAAGCTGATCGGAAGCGACTGCTTTTGCAAAAATTTTAAATGCCTGTTCAGGTGGCAATAACTCGTCATTCGTTAATGCAACTGCTGAATCGGTAATCAGTGAGAATAGACAGAGAAAGATTATTTTTAAGGGTGGCATGAATCAATCCAGCGCAGGTATTCAGGTAAACCGTTTTCAATAGGGACGGCGATTATTTCAGGGAGTTCATAAGGGTGTTGCATTTTTATAGCCGTTGCTATTGCTTGAAAACTTGTATTATTTGCTTTAATCAGTAACAAATATTCCTGCGCTGATTCAATTTGTTCCTGCCAGGTATAAATAGAAGTCATGCCGGGCAAGATATTGACGCAGGCGGCCAGTTTCTCTTTCACGAGCAGGTGCGCAATTTTCTCGGCCGTGCCTTTATCGGGACAAGTGCAGAGGATTATTTGATAACAGGTTGACATTTTGCTGCTTATTAAAACGTAAAGGTAGATATTATCCTGGAATTTAATATGAATTGCCTTTATATTGTAAACACAAGGTTAAGGGTACCGGGCATTAATGGTATTTTAACTTTCCTGATTTTTGACGAGCATAATGTAGATGAAAGTTTTCCAAGTGTTGTTCCTGATTGTTTTGATTATTTCTTTTGCAGAAATTTATTTGCTGTTGCAAGTAGGTTCAATGATCGGGGCTCTGCCAACTATTTTTTTAGTCATTTTAACGGCGGCGTTGGGCGCATGGTTATTAAAAAAACAAGGTTTCGCAACATTTCAGCGGTTTCAGGAAAATTTGGCGCAAGGAATGATTCCCGCGTATGAAATGATTGAAGGCCCGATTATCCTGCTGGGCGGCTTGTTACTGTTAACCCCCGGCTTCATTACCGATCTGTTAGGCTTGGCTTGTTTGATTTCTCCAATGCGTAAGAAAATAGCTCAATATGTGATTGAAAATCATTTTTTTCAGGCTGGCGGGCATTTCCAGCAAGGAAAAGCTGCTGAAAATAAGATATTGGAAGGTGAGTTTCGTAAAGAAGATTAGGCGCAAGGTAAAACATAAAAGCTGCGGTCAGTGTTTGGCCTTGCGCCTTTGTGATTTAGCTGTTTTCTTCAGGGATATTGCTTGCTTGGGTATTTTCATCAGTACTGGCGGTATTGCGGTTGAGCCCTGCATTTATAGGGCAAAAGCCTGAAAATCCGGTAGCAACAAGTATAAGCCCAATCAGTAATAAGGCAATTGAAGCTGTAAAGATTGAAATAGCAATAAGTGCGGCGCCACCGTATAGTCGGTATTTTTTCTCTTTCTCGCCTACATTGTGTTCAAACTTAATCATACGTTTATAGTCAAAACTCATTTTAATACCCTTCTGTGTAGTTATTATTATTTCCAGCAAAGCAACAATTATGTTCGTCATTACAGAACCTAAAACAATATACACAGCTTGAAAAAATCTGCAAGCAATAAAATAATGGATGTCACTTCAATAATAGAATCTTTAAATGACGCCCAGCGTCAGGCTGTTACCGCACCTTCACAAGCCATGCTGGTTCTGGCAGGCGCCGGCAGCGGCAAAACCCGCGTATTGGTGCATCGTATCGCCTGGCAAATCAAGGTGGAAGGCGTGCCGGCGCATGGCATTCTGGCGGTCACGTTCACCAATAAAGCCGCCAAGGAAATGCGCGGCAGAATTCAGGATTTATTAAATATACCTGCGCAAGCCCTATGGATAGGCACCTTTCACGGGATAGCGCATCGCTTGCTGAGGCGGCATGCGAAACAGGCAAGATTGCCGGATACTTTTCAGGTCATGGATTCCAGCGATCAGTTAAGAGTGATCAAGCGTTTATTAAACACGCTTAATCTGGATGATTCCAGGTGGCCGCCACGAGAAGTGCAATGGTATATCAACGCACAGAAAGATGAAGGTATCAGAGCCCGGCACATGATTGAGACGGCGGATGCCCATCAACGGCAAATGCTCACGATCTATCGGGCCTACGAAGAACTTTGCGACCGTTCCGGGCTGGTGGATTTTACAGAGTTGCTGTTGCGTGCGCATGAATTGTTGCGCGACAATCCGGACTTACTTGATTTTTACCAGCAGCGTTTCAGGCAGGTTCATGTCGATGAGTTTCAGGATACCAATACCATTCAATATGCCTGGTTACGACTATTGACGGGCGGCAGGGATAATCTGTTCGTGGTGGGTGACGACGATCAGTCCATTTATGGCTGGCGCGGCGCAAAAATCGAAAATATTTATAGATTTCAAAAAAATTACCCGAATCATCAAGTCATAAAACTGGAACAGAATTACCGGTCTACCGGTACTATTCTAAAGGCGGCCAATAAGGTTATCGCCAGGAATGAGGGTCGCATGGGTAAAGAACTGTGGACTGATTCCGGTGAAGGCGAATTGATTTTATTGTACGCTGCTTTTAATGAGCAGGATGAAGCCTATTTTGTAGTCGAGCGTATCAGGGCCTGGGTCAAGGAGGGAGGACTGCGTAGTGAAGCGGCCATTTTATATCGATCCAATGCCCAGTCCCGTCAATTTGAAGAAAAACTGATGGCTACAGCCACGCCTTATCGGGTTTATGGCGGCTTGCGTTTCTTTGACCGGGCGGAAATTAAAAATGCGCTGGCTTACTTAAGGCTCATATCCAACCGGAATGATGATGCTTCGTTTGAGCGTATTGTTAATACGCCAACGCGCGGCATAGGCATTAAAATCCTGGACGATATACGTAACATAGCGCGCGACCAAAGTATTTCATTATGGGCGGCCGCTATTGTATTGATCAATCAGCGTTCCATGACAGCTCGCTCCAGAAATGCCCTGATAGGCTTTCTGGAGCTCATTAAGCAACTTGATAAACAGGCAGAAGGCCTGGAGCTTTATGAAAAGGTTAAGCTGGTGGTCGAAAAAAGCCGGCTGGTCGAGTTGTACCAGAAAGAAAAAATGGATAAGGGCGAGGAAAAAATAGAAAACCTGGAAGAGTTGGTCAACGCAGCGCGTCTTTTTGATTTTGACCGGGAAAACGAAGAAAGCCTGGGCGAACTGGATATGTTTCTGACCCACGCGGCACTGGAGTCCGGAAATAATCAGGCTGATGATTATGAAGATTGTGTGCAGTTGATGACGCTGCATTCAGCGAAAGGCCTGGAGTTCAAGCTGGTTTTCCTGGTGGGTATGGAGGAGGGTTTATTTCCATCCCAGCAGTCTGTTGATGATGTGGGTCGCCTGGAAGAAGAACGCAGACTTTGTTATGTCGGCATGACGCGCGCCATGCAGCAATTATATTTAACCTACGCCGAATCCAGGCGTTTGTACGGACGCGAAACCTATCCCAGGCCGTCACGGTTTGTGCGCGAGATTCCCGGCGAATTTATACAGGAAGTGAGAATGCGCGCCACTGTCAGTCGTCCGGTGGCTGCTGTACAGCCGAAAGTCACATCGCTACAGCCGGCTGGAAGCTATAAGCCGGGACAAAGAGTCAGTCATGCCAAGTTTGGGGAGGGTGTCGTTTTGCAGATGGAAGGAGCTGGCGCACAGGAAAGAGCGCAGATTAATTTTAAACAGGCAGGCGTTAAATGGTTAATGTTAAGCTACGCCAAACTGGAGATGTTGTAATTATAATTTTATCAGCCGTGCAATATTGTTTTACATGGACAGAAAGGCTTGAATTATCAATTTGCCACGACTTTGCGAAGGGTGCCGCACGCGCTTAACTCGCAATTTCTTTAAGGATATTTAGCTTTGATAGCGGATATAAAGCGGGCTTGTTACCCATATCCAGGCGCGATGAAAGATATTCCTTGATTAAAACAGGCCGTGCAGGTGCGTCAAACCCGCACCCACAAATCATGGCCCTAAGTCTTCCGGCTATATTGTTGACTTAAGAAGATAGCAGTCATTAATCCTCAGGAATGAGGAGGCGAGATTAACTGATAGCTTTTACTTTTGAATTCAGTCTGCTTTTTCCGCGTGAGGCTTTATTTTTATGGATAATGCCTTTAGTAACTGCTGAATCAATAACGGATACAACTGCTTTATATGCAGCTTGCGCCTTTTCTTTATCGCCGGCATTAACAGCGGCAATAACTTTTTTCACAAATGTACGCAAGTTGCTGCGTTGTCCTGCGTTGCGAATACGGCTTTTTTCAGCTTGTTTCGCACGTTTTTTAGCCTGTAGTGTATTAGCCATGGAATCCCAATTCTCTGTATAGGAGTTAAAATCAAACAGACATTATCTTTTGAAATTCTGTTATTGTCAATAACTGACTTGCTACAAAATAGAATGCCCCTGTTTTAAATGCCCCGGTTGGTGATAAAAGTTCCTGATTTCATCGTCTCCATATCATCTTCGCACAGATTCAATTTGCTGTTTATTTAAGCCTGGACTTGTTTTTGATTACGGTTATATCGCAGCTTACCGTAAACGTTCGATGGCAGAGTCATTTTTCCGATTGCTAGCACTCCTGCTGGCGTTTGACAGAAGTTATAAGTCATGATATATAAAAAATGTACTGCCGGAGAATGCCATGATTCAAGAAAAAAGTTATTTAGAAGGTCAGATGGATAATTCTGTTTTCGCCATTATCAAAGGCATCGATCGCGATGTCGAGCGTGGAGAAGACATGCTTATGCTGGGATTTGGTATCGTTATGTTGTCCTCCACTTTTGCGCCTGTCCTTCCTCCAAGCATTCTTTTACCTTTGGTGGCGCTTGTTTTTGCTATTTCAGCGGGTTTCGCACGGATGAATTACCATAAAATGGAGCAAAAGCTCTTACAATCCATGACGAACCTTGAAGAGCATGAAATAGTCAGCCTGTCGCCCATAGCCGCTGTTTTTGCTGATTACCCGATGCCCTCTTTGTCGGAATCCTTTAATCCTTTAAAGAACTTGAGGCGGACAGGAAAAAGTGCACTTGGCGGGTTATTGATCAATCCTCTTTGGATGCCCATTTTTTACGTGATGGGCATGCAAATCCATGAAGAAAAAAACCTGGGCGTTTTGAACAGGGCCATCATGACGGCTGAACAGAAAGTATATCGAACACTTTCATGCTATAAAAAAGCCTGAGCCTGACGGCGTGCCTGTCTTGTTGCCTGAATTCCAGGAGTCAGGCTGTGATGAAATTGATATTCCTGGACTCTATGCCACAGCTTCCGCTAGGCGAGAATTCATGGTTTATTCCATGTTTACTTGCCGTAATGTGTGACGCGCAATCATCAGGTTTTCATCGGTGGGCACGATCCAGGCGGAGACTTTGGACTTATGCGTTGAAATACAGGTAGCCGTCGCTTCATTGGCGGACTCGTCAGGTTCAAGGCCCAGCCACGCTGTCTGACGGCAGATTTTCGCACGAATCACCGGGGAATGTTCGCCAATCCCGCCGGTAAAAACCAGCGCGTCCAGACCGCCAAGCGCCGCAGCCAATGAGCCAATTTCACGGCCGACTCGATATACAAACAACTCGATAGCCTCTTGTGCGTGAGGGTCGTCAGCAGCAAGTAAAGTGCGCATATCGCTGGAAATGCCGGAAATACCCAGCAGGCCGGATTGATAATAAAGCATTTGCTCAAGAGCCTGTGCATCCATGTGGTAGCGATCCATCAGATAAAGCAGCACGCCGGGATCAATATTGCCGCAACGGGTACCCATTACCAGGCCGTCGAGCGGCGAGAAACCCATCGTAGTGGCGATACTCTGTCCATTAAAAAGCGCGCAAAGACTGGCGCCGCTGCCAAGATGAGCGATTATAACTCGTGCATTCGCAAGCATGGGATCTAAAGTGGGCAATACGGAGGCAATATATTCATAGGACAAGCCGTGGAATCCGTAATGACGGATGCCTTCATCGGCAAAATGCCGGGGTATGGCGAAGCGCTGCGCGACGTCGGGTTGCGTGCGGTGAAACGCCGTATCAAAGCAGGCTACTTGCGGCAATGACGGCATGGTTTCAAGCAGCGCGCGGATAGTGGCGAGATTGTGTGGTTGATGCAGGGGGGCTAATGGAGCCAGGGTTTCCAGTTCAGCCAGAACGGTCGGATTAACCAGAACGGGTGCTGAGTAATGTTGTCCGCCATGAACAACGCGATGCCCCGCCGCCAGCAAGATGCCATCCTCCAAGTATTCCCATAGCCAGGCGCGAATAATGGCAATAACGCTTGCATGATCATGTGCTTCATGGGCGGAGGGTGTGCGTTCAACCAATACTGCGCCGTCGGTGCCCTTTACAGCAAAGCCTGGCTGGCTGCCGATACCATCAATCTGGCCTGTTGCATCTGCAACCAGATGAGCTGATGACGCATTCTTTTGATAAACAGCAAACTTGATGCTCGATGAGCCGGCGTTGATAACGAGTAAATATTTATTCATGGAGCTGGTTTAAGATCAGTAAGTTACAGGACTGTTCATCGCTTATGCTTCTAGCCAATATCCAGCCGGTTAAACTCAGGCACGCGCTGTACTTTGAGATCACCATAGATGATTTGGCAAGCGCAGTTATCAGGTGCCCGAGCGTTCTCGCAAGCATTCGGGCATATAACTGCGGTCGCCCAAAACTTCCAGCATCGGTCCATAACTGCCAAATTTGACTGCTGAAACGGAGGCTGCGAGAGCATTGATACGATCCCGGTAGCGGCCCACGTCGATTCCAAGCAAACTGCACAGAATGATGCGTATGGTCGCCTTATGGGAGACTATCAGCACGTTGCCGTCCTTGTGCCTGGACTCAATTTCTGTAATGACGGGAAGGGCGCGTGCTGCTATCTGAATTGCAGTTTCGCCATCGGTCGGCGCATTCCAGGCGGGATCGGTTTGCCAGCGTATATAGTCCTGTTCGTAGTGCTGCCGGACAAAGTCCAGTTCACGGTCTTCCCATGCGCCATAACTTATTTCCCTGAGCCCATCCCTGATTTGCATGGGTAGGCCCAAAGCATCGCATAATGGCTGAGCGGTTGCTATCGCCCTTTTCATGGGGCTGACGTAGATATCTGCCCAGGATATCGAGCGATACGATTCGGCGAAAGCTTGAGCCATCTGATGACCTTCCGCTGTCAGTTCAGCATCCAGAGCACCACAATAGGAGCCTCGCCGGCTATACTCTGTTTCACCGTGGCGCAGCAAATAAATTTTCAGGCTCATGTTGAATTTCTCATTGCCGGTCGGCTCGACAGGTATTAGTCGAATATGGCTATATTCGCACTGTTAATAAGGCCATTGCCACTGATCGTCTTCCGGCCTGTCGATACCATTCTCATAAGCATAATTACGGCATTCAATTTGCCTGTCGCGCAGTCTCTCTTTAACATGAGCGCCTGATATCTGCAGGGAGGGAATACGATTGATAGCATCAATGGCCAGGCTGAAACGGTCGGTTTCATTCTGGATGGCCAGTTCCAGCGGGGTGTTGATGCTGCCCTTTTCCTTGTAACCGCGTACATGCAGATTTTGGTGGTTATTGCGGCGATAAGCGAGCCGATGGATTAGCCAGGGGTAGCCATGGAAGTTGAAAATGACCGGTTTGTCCAGCGTGAACAAGCTGTCGAAATCGCGATCCGAAAGACCATGCGGGTGTTCTATGTTGGGCACCAATTTGTAGAGGTCCACGACATTGATAAAACGAATTTTTAATTGCGGAAAATTTTCTCGCAGCAACACAGTTGCGGCCAGGGCTTCTTTGGTGGAAATGTCGCCTGCACACGCCATCACCAGATCCGGTTCATCGCCATCATCGTTGCTGGCCCATTCCCAGATGCCTATGCCCTTGGTGCAGTGTTTAATCGCTGCATCCATATCCAGGAATTGCAGATGCTTCTGCTTGTCGCACACTATTACGTTAATGTAGTTGGTGCTTTTCAGACAATGATCGGCCACTGAAAGCAGGCAGTTCACATCGGGCGGCAGGTAGATTCGGGTAACGGACGGGCTTTTGTTCACGACCAGGTCGAGGAAGCCCGGATCCTGATGAGTAAAGCCATTATGATCTTGCCTCCAGACGGTAGAAGTAATCAGCAGATTTAAAGATGACACCGGCGCGCGCCAGGGTATGGCTTTGGACATAGCGAGCCACTTGGCGTGCTGGTTGAACATGGAATCAATCACATGAACGAATGCTTCATAGGTGGAAAAAAAACCGTGGCGGCCGGTCAATAGATAACCTTCCAGCCAGCCTTCCAGGGTGTGCTCGGATAATATTTCCATCACCCGGCCGTCCGCCGACAGTTCGCCGCCGTCCGCATCTTCCGGAAAAGTATCCGCCAGCCAGGTTTTTTTACTGGCTTCGTAAATGTCATCCAGCTTGTTGGAAGTATTTTCATCGGGCCCGAATACACGGAAATTGCGCATATTAGCGCGCATGATATCGCGCAGGAATTTGCCTAACGGACGCGTATTTTCGGCAGTGGTTTTGCCCGGACTTTCCAGCGCCAGTGCATAATCCCGGAAATCGGGCATCCTCAAGGTTTTACGCAACAGGCCGCCATTGGCGTGCGGATTCGCACTCATACGCTGAATGCCTTTGGGCGCCAGTGACTTAAGCTCAGGAGTCAACTTGCCGGCACTATCAAATAACTCTTCCGGTTTATAACTGCGCAGCCAGTCTTCCAGTTGTTTCAGGTGTGCGGGGTTTTCTTTCATGCCGGCAAGCGGCACCTGATGTGAACGCCAGAAGCCTTCCACTTTGCGGCCATCCACTTCTTTAGGGCCGGTCCAGCCTTTCGGGCTGCGTAATATAATGACCGGCCAGCGCGGTCTCGTCGGGATGCCGGTGCGGCGCGCCTCTTCCTGAATGCGTCGAATTTCCAGAACGCAGGTTTCGAGCACGCCCGCCATCAGCTGGTGCATTATCTCGGGATCGCCGCCTTCCACGAAGTAAGGCGTATAACCGTAGCCCTGAAACAGACGCTCAAGTTCCTCGTGGGAAATACGCGACAGAACCGAGGGACTGTTGATCTTGTAGCCGTTCAGATGCAATATCGGCAATACCGCGCCGTCGCTTATCGGGTTAAGAAATTTATTGGAATGCCAGGAAGTTGCCAGGGGGCCTGTTTCCGACTCGCCATCGCCTACCACGACGGTGACCAGCAAATCGGGATTATCATATGCTGCGCCGTAAGCATGGGAAATGCTGTAGCCTAATTCCCCGCCTTCATGAATTGAACCCGGTGTTTCGGGAGTGCAATGGCTGCCGATACCGCCGGGAAAAGAAAATTCCTTGAAGAATTGCAGCATGCCTTCTTCATCTTCACCTTTGTTGGGGTAAATTTCCGCGTAAGTTCCTTCCAGATAAACAGGAGCCAATACCCCCGGCGCGCCATGGCCGGGGCCTGCTATAAAGATGGCGTCAAGGCCGTACTTGTTAATGAGCCGGTTCATGTGGATGTATGCAAAGCTCAGGCCGGGACTTGATCCCCAATGGCCTAAAAGCCGTTTCTTGATATGCTCTGGCTTTAGAGGCTCTTTCAATAGCGGATTACCGCGCAGATAAATCATGCCGGCAGCCAGATAGTTACAGGCTCGCCAATAAGCATTAATATTGTGCAGTTCATCCGCGTTTAGCGGGGCTGAAACAGGAGGGGCGGATGTTGAATTATCAGATGTTTTCATAGGCATACCTCTTAAAATTCAAATAGATTTAAACAAAATTTGATAGTTGAGAACAACAGATAAGTTCTTCACAAAAGCGTATTATCCGTAGAAATTATGTCCCTGGTGTTATTCGTAAGCATAATATTCATGCCAGAAAGCATCGTAATCGGGATCAGCCGGATTTAAATTCATGTTTTCATTGATGAAGACGACCTTGTCCTCACTCATTTGTGCTCTACCATAGGAAACAAATGCGACGGCCTGATCTGTCACCGAAGGTGCGCTTGGGGTTTTTGTCGCACAGCCGGTCAGCAGAGCTCCCATGACTGGAACAAGCCATAAGCCGGAAGTTATTTTTTTCTCGATAAGCTTATTGTTCACTTGATTGACTCCAATCAGGCGAAGAGCTTGATTCCTTCTTCGCATAGGGCTAATGCTTGCGTTATTAACGGATAATGTTCTGCCTGGAAGTTATTTTTCTTCTTCAAGCTTTTTACGTGCTTCGTCCAGCATTTTGAGCCGCTCTTCCGTTACTTCGGGAAACCTGAGGTCGAGGTTGCTCAAGGTCGAGGCGATAATATCGGCTACTACGACGCGCATTACCCATTTATTGTCGGCGGGAATGATGTGCCAGGGCGCCCATTCAGTGCTGGTGGCGTTAACCGCGTCTTCATAGGCGTCCATATAATCATCCCAGTGTTCTCGTTCGGCAAGATCGGGGGCCGAAAACTTCCAGTTTTTTTCAGGGCGATCCAGCCTCTCCATGAAGCGTTTTTTCTGTTCTTCCTTGGAAACATTCAGGAAAAATTTCAGGATGACTGTGCCGTTGCGCTCCAGGTGGTGTTCGAAGGCATTTATGTCTTCATAGCGCGCCGCCCAGAATGACTTGTCTCTTTTGCCATCAGGCAGGTTCTGAAGCAATTCAGGGTGGACTTTGACCACGAGCACGTCCTCATAATATGAGCGATTAAAGATACCGATCCGGCCTCTTTCCGGCAGGCTTTTCATGAAGCGCCAGAGAAAGTTGTGGTCCAGTTCTTCGACTGAGGGCCTCTTGAAGCTGAAAACCTGACACCCTTGCGGGTTGACGCCGCGCATGACGTGCTTGATAGTGCCGTCTTTACCGGCGGCGTCCATGGCCTGAAAAACAATCAGTACGGAATAACGATCATCTGCATACAGCAATTGCTGCACCTGGGTCAAATCATGCAGATTCTGTTCCAGAATAACGTTGGCGCGCTCTTTTAAATTATTCTTGTCTAGTTTCTTCAGTTCCTCGATCTGGTTCCATCCGCTATCATAGTCCTTAAGCTGAATTTTCTTTCCGGGTTTTACACCAAAAAGCTTCATGTATCTGTGCTTTATCATAATTGGCTCCATTAAGAGTTAGGGCTGACAGGTACATTTTGATTTCAATGATTCTCTGTTTTTAACATCGCGATGACGGCGGTCTGCGGCCTCTTCTGGAGGAATGGATATTTTCTTGCCTGTGCTTTAATGCCTTGAGTGAGCAGTTCAGGCTGTTACGGCTCGCCTTATTATTCGTTAGCACCCATCATACTTGCGGGCCGGCCCCATTACAAGATACAAAATCAAGTTATTAGTCTGTTGCCACAGTGCGGGCAAAGAGCTTCCAGTTTTTCTCGTTTGAAGAAGCCGCTTTTTTAATGACGGATATGAACTTTAACGCATGAATTTTTCCAGAACATTATCCATAAAGTTCCAGCCCCGTTCCGAACAATAAAACCGATTATCCTGATGAATAATCAATTCCTGTTGCAGGCATTCCGATAACGCCGGCTCCAGTGTGGCTATGGCAAGACCGGTTGCTGACTGATAGCTTTCTGCAGTAAAACCTTGCTTCAGCCGTAAATGATTCATCAGGAACTCTAAAGGCAGCTCCGCTACAGCAATCATATGGTCTCCGCTGTTCTTATGCGTATCATTTAAATACTGTTCCGGGCTTTTGGGCTTAAAACTACGCGTAATCTGATGGGGTAATGTTTGCGTTATTTTTCCGTGGGCACCCGCGCCAATTCCCAAATAATCGCCGAATTGCCAGTAATTTACATTATGGCGGCAGTGCAAGCCCGGTTGACTGTAGGCGGAAACTTCATACTGTTGATAGCCATGATCGGCTAGCAGCTTCTGGCAATCTTTTTGTGTGTTAAAAATAAGCTCGTCATTGGGTAATTGCGGAGGATATTTATGAAAATAGGTATTGGGCTCCAGCGTCAGCTGATAAAAAGAAATGTGCGCAGGTTTCAGACTTATTGCGGTTGCCACGTCTTTTTTGCTGTTATCAGGACTGGAATCGGGCAAGCCAAACATCAGATCCAGATTAAAGTTCTCAAAGCCGGCGTGGCGAGCGATTTCAGCGGCTGCAACAGCTTCTTGTGCAGAATGCACGCGGCCCAGTTTTTTTAACAGTCTATCATCAAAGCTCTGTATGCCGATGGATAAGCGGTTAATGCCCAAGGCCCTGAATTCGGCGAACTTATGACTTTCGAAAGTGCCGGGATTGGCTTCAAGGGTTATTTCCAGGCCATCTTTTAGCATCACCTGTTCTTTTATGCCGCATAACAAGCGATCGAAGGATTCCGGTGAAAACAGGCTGGGCGTACCGCCACCCATAAAGATACTGCTGATGGGGCGAAGGTTGCCATACAGTTGCAGGTCTCTGGCTAAATCGCTTAGCAAGGCGTCAATATAGCCGGCTTCAGGGGTATCGGCTTTAATTGCGTGCGAATTAAAATCGCAATAAGGGCATTTTTTAATACACCAGGGAATGTGGATATAAAGACTTAGAGGCGGCAATGGAATTTTTAAATATAAGGTTAAATAAGCTATCAGTTTAACATTCCACACAAGCAATCCCAACAACAGCGATTTGTCCGAAACCATTCCTTGTCATTGCCGCCTTTATATATTTTTCTGCAATCGTTGATGCAAGAGTTAACTTGCACAGGCATTGGCCTCAATTTCATTGGACCGATCTTGAAAAAAGTGCACTAAGTCGAGACAGTCAATCAGCATGAATAGTCTGTTTTGGTGCAAAATTTATGCGAATGGCCGGTTAAGTTGATAGTAAGTCATTGAATTTTAAAGATAACTTTATGTTGGCACTATAAGTGCTGAATATTAGTTAACTCATATTGTTGTGGCTCTCTCCTGGGCTTGGTACCCTTAGCGTCCTGCTTCTTCCGATAGGACGCTTTTTTTTGTCTGCTGATATGGTGCGGTTTTTTATTATTCTATTTGTCGGGTAACGTACAGACTTGTTTTTTATCTTTAGCTTAAGATGTTTCATCCGGTTTTAAACTGAGCAACTACTTCAGCATGGCGTTCGGAGTATATGCAACACAGCAAGACATCTTCTTAACTCTTATCCATACCATAACCCCTGTATAAGCAATACTGGATGGCGTAGTGAATCTGACATATATTTTTTGTGGTTAAAAATGAGTAAAACGGCGGCTATATTTCATCAATGTCGTGACAGCGCCTTATTATCTGCTTTCTCTCATGAATACCAATGAACTGCCCCGGCACAAACTGATCAAGAGTCTCATGGCGCAGGAGGCTGAGGCGATTGTTGATAACGCGATTGACTTATGGGAGCGATTGGCAATCCAGGTCACTGCCATTATTGGTAAAAATGGCTTTACTTCGCTGTATGAAAGAAGTGTATTTCTTGTCCAGCCAACATTTCCCTGGCTCGCGCCCGGTCCACAGCTATCAAAAAGTGATCACCGGTTCGAAGAATTAAAAACATATCTTGAAGGACAAAATCCTGCGCAAGCCCACGAGGCCAATAGTCAGCTAATGATCACTTTTACTGATATTTTGGCCTCCTTGATCGGCGAGCAGTTAATGATCCGTATTCTACGAGCCGCCTGGGGCGATAGCGTCTGGGATAACTCTGTCGAGGTTTCAAAAAATGCCTGATGTAAACATCCGCCGTCTTAAAACTGAAGTTCCCGGCCTGGACAGTGTACTGGGCGGCGGTCTGCCGGAATTTTCATTTAACCTGATCGCCGGTACGCTGGGAAGCGGCAAGACTACCCTTGCTCACCAGGTCATGTTTGCGCTGGCAAATCAGGATAATCGAGCCTTATTTTTTACTGTGCTCGGTGAGCCTGCTTTAAAAATGCTCCGCTATCAGCAGCAGTTCTCGTTTTTTGACATTAATAAAATTGATGACTCGATTCGCTTCGTCAACCTGTCTGAAGAACTGCTGAGCAAAGATTTTGATCATGTATTGTCTCGTATAGCCGAACAAGTGAGAGAATATACCCCACGTCTGGTATTTATCGATTCGTTTCGGCCGGTCATGCAGTTAGCAATACTGGAACAGGGTGTGTCCGTGTTACATCAGTTTTTGCATCAACTGGTTATACAAATGACCAGTTGGCAAGCAACCACATTTTTAATTGGTGAGTATCCGTTATCAGAATCAGAATCAAGCCCTCTCTGTACAGTAGCGGACGGCGTTCTATGGCTTTCACAGAGCTTGCATCGCGATTCAATGGTGCGCAAGCTGCAAATAATCAAAATGCGCGGTCAAGCCCATTCACCGGGGTTACATACTTTCCGTATTTGTAATGAAGGAATTACAGTTTTCCCGCGAGCGATTATAAAACAGAGCAAATTGATTGAGTCAGCAATCAAGATATCTACCTCCAAAAAGCGTATTGCGATGGGAATACCTGACCTTGATGAAATGCTGGGCGGTGGATTGCCGGCTGGTTACTCACTATTGGTGACCGGACCGTCCGGTTCCGGAAAAACGATTCTGGCGTCCAAGTTTCTCTCCGAAGGCATACATAGGGGTGAGCCCGGTGTCATTGCAGCTTTTGAGAAAAGCCCCGGTCGACTGCTGAGCAGCAAGCTTAATGTATTGGTCCGGGAAGGAAAAGTCGGAGTAATCGACACCAGCGTCATGGATTTATCGATTGATGAAATTATCTATAATCTGATCGGAATAATCAAAAGAATGCAGGCAAAGCGCCTCGTCATTGATTCCTTGTCCGGATTTGAGTTGGCTCTGGCGCCCGAGTTTAGGGATGATTTTCGCGGAGCTATATACAGGTTGACTGGTGAACTGACGGGCATGGGTGTGACTATATTAATGACCACAGAGCTGGAAGACCGCTATACGGATTTGCGCTTTAGTCCGTTTAATAGTTCTTTTATCACTGATGCCCTCATTGTGCAACGTTATATTCAAATTGCCGGGCAGTTCAAACGCGTCTTATCTGTCGTTAAAATCCGTGGCAGTCAGCACAGCAAGGACATTCGGTTGTTTGAGATTAATAACGAAGATATTGTTATTGGCGAGGCGCTATCCGGGTATGACGGAATTATGTCGGATCGGCCCAGAAGGCGCTCCGGCAAGAATGACTGATTGATGTAGGAGCAGTGATGAACACAAATGACAATGGCGGCTCTTCCGGTACCGGTAACCCGGCGAGCCCGGACAAAGACAGCGCGTCGGAAATCCCTGTAGAAAGCAGCAGTGATGGCGCTGTTGTTAATGATGAAGGAACTGTTCCAGGTGCACAGGAAGATGCGGAGAGATTGCATAAAGACGCCGCCGATTTGGATCATATCGCCGTCAATGCCGGCCAATTGAACGAAGAAAAAGTCAACTCGCTTGAGCAGGAAATTTGTATGGGGGAGAAGGCGTATCATGGATTAAATAAACAGATGATTATGTTGCAGGAAGCCAATGCAAATCTGGTCATTGCCACGATTGAAGCACACAAACTGGCTGAAAAAGTCGAAAAGGCTAAACTTCAGCTCAATCATTTGGCCCATCACGATACTCTCACCGGACTGCCCAACCGGATACTGTTGCAGGACCGGCTCAGCCAGGCAATTGAGTTGGCAGGTCGCCAGGGAAGGCAAGTTGCCTTGATGTTCATGGACCTGGATCGGTTTAAATATATTAACGACTCCCTGGGGCATGCGGTTGGCGACCAGTTGCTAAAATCGATAGCGAAACGTTTAACGGCGAGTATGCGCAGTTCGGACACGGTATGCCGCCTGGGCGGAGATGAATTCGTGCTGCTGCTTCCCAATATTGAACACGCAGCAGACGTCAGGTTGTGCGCGCAAAAGATACTGGCGGCCTTTACGGAATCTCACAAAATCGACGGCCACGATATTCATATCGGCGTGAGTATTGGCATCAGCATCTACCCCGACGATGGTCAGGATGAGGAAATACTGATCAGGAATGCGGATATTGCGATGTACTATGCCAAGGAAAAAGGGCGCAACAATTATCAGTTCTTCAGGCCGGAGATGAATATAAGAGCTGTTCAGCGGCAAACTATCGAGGCAAGCCTGCGTTATGCACTGGTTCGTCAGGAATTTATGTTGTATTACCAGCCGAAAATAAACCTTAACAGCGGCAAAATTGTCGGCGTCGAAGCGCTTATCCGCTGGCAGCATCCGCAACAAGGGCTGTTGCTGCCGGATCAATTCATATCCATCGCTGAAGACTGCGGACTGATTTTGCCGATCGGCCGCTGGGTGCTGCGCGAAGCCTGTCATCAGGTCCAGGCATGGAGAAAGAGAGGCTTGCCGCCCGTCACTATGGCGATTAACACCTCCGCACTTGAATTCCTGGCTACGGGCTTTCTCGAAAATATACAAACGATTCTTGATGATATATGCCTGGAGCCGAACTATCTGGAGCTCGAACTGACCGAAAGCGTCCTCATGAAGGATGCCGAGTCCACCATTGCCTTGCTGAATGCGCTTGTGGATATTGGTGTAAAGCTTGCGGTCGATGATTTCGGCACCGGCTATTCCAGTCTAAGTTATTTAAGACAGTTTCCTATCGATACTATGAAGATTGATCAATCGTTCGTAGAGGGGATGACTCGCAATCCGGATGATGCTTGTATTGTCAATGCGGTAATCAGCATGGGCAAGAGCCTCAAGAAACGCGTTGTTGCGGAGGGTGTGGAAACGCCGGAACAGTTCGCCTTGCTTCTGGATCAGCAGTGCGAAGAAGGCCAGGGTTATTATTTCTGCCGGCCAGTAGCCGCAGAAGCGTTCGCTGACTTGCTGCAACGCAGCGCATCACTGACTTTTCCCGCTTGATCCGAAGTTTTATCAGATTGCAGCGTTCGTACTCCAACAACTAATGCTTCGTTCTAACCCCATCCTTCATCATGATAAAGCGAGTGTATCGGCTTTGGGTGGAGTTTAGTTATCCGAAGAATAACAAGCGGCTAATAATGCCCGCATTTTGGCAAGCCCCAACTCACGCGTTAACTTAATATTGTGCTGAGGAATATGTTCAGGATGCGGATAGTTGGCAGTGGCCTGCTCAATGCTGGATTCCCGCAGCAGATGCACCATAGGGTAGGGTGATCGGTTGGTGTAATTGGCCGGATCGTCCGGATCAGCCCCTTCAAAACAGTAATCCGGATGAAAACTCGCTAGCTGGTAAATGCCTTCATAGCCTTGGTCAATTAATAGCGTTTCGGAAAGCTCAACAAAATCCAGATAGTCGCCAAAATCTGTAAAAGCACTGCCATAAATCAGCAATGTCGTTTCAATATTCGAGTCAGAGTCCAGGCGGTCACATTCCAGCATCAGGTTCGCCAGACAGTTTTCAATTTCTGTATCATGGTTAACGCTGAAATGAATACTGCCGCGATCCAGTTCACGTTTAGCAAACGGGCAAATACTGTAGGCAATGATGAGGGTTTTTAGCCAGGTCCGGGTTACTGTTATCAAGTGGAGGTCTTTATTGGCCATTGCTGTATTTTTAATTGATTAAGCTTGCGGCTCTGCATCATATTCAAGTCAGGGATGGTCTGTTCCTGATGATTGCGAAAATGCAGCGATAGCCGAAGCTTTATTATGTTTATCGCTATCTGTGAATTTGTTGCCGCTATAATATCTGGTTTTCAATCAGTAGCCTTTCTAATTCATAAAAAATCATGGCAAAATTATTATTTCCTTTACGCGGTGTTCCCGAAGACGAAGCAGATGAAGTGCGGGACTTACTGGCTGAGCAGGATATCGACTTTTATGAAACTTCAGCAGGTAATTGGGGAATGTCTATGCCTGCGTTATGGCTCAGGAATGATGCCGATCTGGAAAAAGCCCGGTCAGTGCTCGACGCTTATCAGCAGCAGCGGTTTCTCACTGCGCGAGAGAATTATTTGCAGCTTAAAAAAGCGGGCCGGCAGAAGACCTTGTTGAAAGGATTCACAGAAAAGCCCTTGCTGTACAGCGCCTATATACTGATGAAGGTGCTTGTTGTCTATGTGTCGATTAAATTGCTGTTTGAATTGGGCTTGTAAGGAAGGATTTCAAAACCGGTTGTGCGAAAGGCTGCCTTCGACGCGACTTTAATATCGGCATCAAAGGCAACATTTCTCATGGTTATGGCTGAACGATAGCCAAAGAAAGGTTAGCTTGAGACGGGTCAGTTTGAAGTTGGCCCGCCCCGATTTTAATTGATTCGCGTCGCTATGGTTCCGCCTGGCATGGCTTTAACCGCACAGAATTTGAACTCCGGTATTTTTGCCGAGGGGTCAAGAGCTTCATTAGTGATCATATTGGCGTTGGCTTCGTTATAGCAGAAAGCCATGAACAAAGTGCCTTTTTGAATGCCTATATCAGCTCGCGCATAGGCGGCGATTTTGCCGCGGCGCGATTCAATCGTAATCAGTCCGCCCGCGTCAATACCTAACCGCCTCAGGTCGTCAGGATGCACAGTGACCACTGGATCCGGTTCGATAGCGTCCAGTGTTGCTGAATGACGCGTCATACTGCCGGTATGCCAATGTTCGAGCTGGCGGCCGGTAATGAAAATTAATGGATAATCCTCATCCGGCATTTCATCGGCATGAATATATTCGGCAGGAACAAATCGGCCTCTGCCGGTTGCTGTCGGGAATCCGTCGGTGAAAATGATCGGTTTTCCCTGATCGCCGATATTTTCCAGCGGGTAGGTCAGCGAATCTTCATTGTCCAGCCTGTCCCACGTCATGCCGGCGATGCTGCCCATTGCCTGACGCATTTCGTTAAACACATCTTCAGGACCGTTATAGTTCCAGTTGCAGCCTAAACGGTTGGCTATTTCCTGAAGTATCCAAAGATCCTGTCTGGCGTCGCCGGGAGGATTAACCGCCTGTCGGCCCATTTGTACGCGCCGGTCGGTATTGGAGAAGGTGCCGGTTTTTTCGTAAAAAGCCGAAGCCGGCAAAATAACATCGGCAAAGCCCGCGGTTTCAGTCAGGAAAATATCCTGAATAACCAGATGTTCCAGCGCAGCAAAGGCTTCGCGGGCGTGGTTCTGGTTAGGGTCGGACATGGCGGGATTTTCACCCTCAATGAACATGCCATACACTTCATGGTGTAAAATCGCATGAATCATTTCGACGGTTGTAAGTCCGCGTTTGGAGTCCAATGGAACTCCCCATAATTTTTCATATTTTGCCTGGAATGCGGGGTCCTCGACGGGCTCGTAATCAGGATAAACCATTGGTATCAAGCCAACATCGGACGCCCCCTGGACATTATTCTGGCCGCGTAAGGGATGCAAGCCGGTGCCGGGCCTGCCGATCTGGCCGGTCATCAGCGCCATGGCAATCAGGCAGCGTGCATTGTCGGTGCCGTGTATATGTTGCGATACGCCCATGCCCCAAAATATCATGGAGGCTTTCGATGTGGCGTAAAGTCTGGCCACTTCACGAATAACCTCTGCATCAATGCCGCAGATCGGCGCGACATGTTCAGGCGTATAACTTTTCAAATGCTCGCGCATTTGCTCAAAGTCTTCCGTATATCGGGCAATATAGTCATCATTTTGAAGGCCCTCATCCAGAATGACGTTCATGATGCCGTTTAATAGCGCCACATCGGTATCCGGGCGGAACTGTAAAACATGACTGGCATATTTGGCGATGCCGGTACGGTTAGGGTCCATCAAAATAATTTTGACGCCTTTTTTCGCCACATTCTTCATGAAAGTTGCGCTTACAGGATGGTTTACCGTCGGATTGGAACCGATAATAACGATGACTTCAGCCTGACTGACATCAGAAACAGGATTGGATACGGCGCCGGAGCCCAGGCATTCCAGCAAGGCGACCACGGATGACGCATGACAAAGACGCGTGCAATGATCGACATTGTTTGAACCGAAACCGATGCGCACCAGCTTCTGAAATAAGTAAGCCTCTTCGTTGCTGCCTTTGGCCGAACCCAGGCCCGCTAGCGCTTTTTTGCCTTTTTCATCACGGATTTTTTTCAGGCCGTTAGCGGCAAAATCCAGAGATTCATCCCAGCTTGCTTCCCTGAAGACCTTGTTAAGATCGTTGGGATCGAGTAATTGAGTTGTCTTGGCGACACCCTCACGCCTGATCAGCGGTTTGGTCAGGCGGAGCGGGTTGTCAATATAATTAAAGCCGAAACGGCCTTTGACGCAGAGGCGAAAATGGTTGGTATAACCATCACGGCCTTCGGTATAAAGAATCTTGTTATCTTTAATGTGATATTTGATCAAGCATCCGACACCACAGTAAGGACAGGTTGAATCCACGGTTTTGTCGGCGACTTGTAAACCGACATTATTTGCCGGCATCAATGCGCCGGTAGGGCAGGCCTGCACACATTCGCCGCAAGCGACACAACTGCTCGTACCCATAGGGTCGGCGATATCAAAAACAATTTCAGCATGAGCGCCGCGGTTCGCGTAACCGATGACGTCATTCACCTGCGCTTCGCGGCAGGCTCTCACACAACGGGTGCATTGAATGCAGGCATCCAGATTGACAGCCATGGCCGGGTGCGAGTAATCGGCGGCCGGCTGGGCGCGACTGGTAAAACGCGGTGCGCCAATGCCCAGTTTATCGGCCCAGATATCAAGCTCGGAATTCAGTTTATACGGCGATTTGCCTTGCTTCGGCATATCAGACTTCAGCAACTCAAGCACCATTTTTTGCGACTTTACAGCGCGCTCGCTGCGCGCTTGAACATTCATGCCTTCAGTCGGTGCGCGGCAGCACGAGGGCGCCAGCGTTCTTTCACCATCAATTTCCACGACACAGGCCCGGCAGTTTCCATCCGGGCGCAAACTTTCCGTGTAACACAGATGAGGGATTTCCTTGCCCCGACGTTTGGCGGCCTGCAAGATGGTTTCATCCTGAAATGCTGACATTGCTTCACCGTCCAGCGTGAAGTTTACCATTGGTTTGTTGATATATTCTGGATTTGCAGCCATGGATTTACTCTCTTACTAAACAATATTTATTGCAATTCGTCTGGGAAATATTTCATTACGCAGCGTAAAGGGTTTGGCGCGGCTTGCCCCAATCCGCAAATGGAGGCGTCGACCATAACCACTGAGAGTTCCTCCAATAGCTCTTGGTTCCAGTTTTTTTCTTTCATCAGGATTGCAGCCTTGGCTGTGCCGACACGACACGGCGTACATTGGCCGCAGGATTCTTCTTCAAAAAATTTCATCGCGTTTAAGGCTAATTCTCTGGCGCTGTCCTGTTTTGAAAAGACTATAACGGCAGCAGAGCCGATAAAACATCCGTACTTATTCAGGGTATCGAAGTCCATCGGAATATCGTCCATACTGGCAGGCAGAATGCCGCCTGATGCGCCGCCTGGAAAGTAGCCGTAAAATTCATGGCCTTCCTGCATGCCGCCGCAATATTCATCGATCAGTTCGCGCATGGTAATGCCGGCGGGCGCCAGATAAACGCCCGGCTTATTGATACGACCTGAAATAGAGAAAGAGCGCAAACCTTTGCGTCCGTTTCTGCCGTGTGAGGCAAACCACTCAGGACCTTTCTCGACTATATCCCGGACCCAGTAACAGGTTTCCATATTATGCTCCAGCGTCGGCCGACCAAACAAACCGACTTGTGCAAGAAACGGCGGTCTTAAACGCGGCATTCCGCGTTTGCCTTCAATGGATTCCACCATTGCTGATTCTTCCCCGCAAATATAAGCGCCGGCGCCGCGCCTTAAATGAATCGGCGGCACACCGTTACCCAGAATTGATGATGCATGGCTGTGCAGTTTGGCGATTTCCCTGGTTAAAATTTCACGGCAGCCGGCATATTCATCGCGCAGATAAATATAAATTTCTTCGCAACCCACAGTTAAGGCGGCGATGATTGCGCCTTCCAGAAAACGGTGCGGGTCTTGTTCCAGATAATGCCGGTCCTTGAATGTACCGGGCTCGCCTTCGTCAATATTGACAGCCATCAAGCGCGGACCTTCAAAGCCTTTAACGATACGCCATTTTCTGCCGGCGGGAAAACCTGCGCCGCCCAAACCGCGAAGACCCGAATTTTCCATTTTTTGAATGATGCTTTCGGCGTCGATTTTGCCTTCAATGACCTGTTTCAAGGTCTGATAGCCGCCATCTGTCTGATACTGTTCGAAATTGATATAGCCGGCAACTTTGGCTTTAACATCATTGAGCTCAACTGCTTTTACCACAGTTTCGACAGTGGCATGATCGATGGGGTTTTGGCCGACAACAGCAACCGGCGCATGCTGGCAACGGCCGACGCAGGGTACTTTTTGCACTCTGACAGTATCGCCCAGGCCATTTTCAAGCGCATGAATCAGATCATGGCTGCCTGCCATATCACAAGATAACGATTCACAAACACGGACAGTCAGCGGTGGCGGAGGAGTTTGGCCCTCTTTAACGACATCAAAATGATGGTAAAAAGAAGCCACTTCATAGACTTCGGCAGTAGCCAGATTCATCTCATGAGCCAGTGCGACCAGATGTCTGGATGAAATATAGTGATAGGCATCCTGGATTTTATGCAAATGCTCAATCAATAAGTCTCTCTGGCGCGATGCATCGCCCAAGAGCTTTTGCACCTCATCCAACGCCACCGGGTCAACTGCATGGCCTTTTGGTCCTCTGCGTTTTTTCTTGGTGATCTGTTCTGGTGATACTTTAATAACTGCCAACGTCTTTACTCCAAATTGTCCGGGTGTTAGATCTGCACTTTTGAGTCTGGCTCCAGTGTTTATGCTTGCCGTATGCCAACAAATTCATCTACTTTAACGTAAGTATAACATGTCTTTCAAGCCGTCATTTCATGGGGTAAATATTAACGTTGGAAACATTATCGACTATTAATACCTTTGATATTAAATAATATGAGCTGAGGAAATTACTTGGTAATGGGCTTTTTCCCAGTCCTCTTCAGCAACAGAAAGGCAGAAGCGGCGGATTTAAAGCATGGTGTGTTTATATTATTTCCAGCCTTGAATTTTCAGACCATTACAATGCCAAAGGTTGAGTTTTCAAACGAAGCTTCTATTTCACTGGCTTAAGGATTCCATGTCTTCAGTTTTAAGTACATTTCACCCGGTGGTGGCAAATTGGTTTTTAAGTCAATTTGCGGGGCCATCAGAAGTTCAACGCCAGGCTTGGCCTGCCATTCAGGCCGGACACTCGACACTGATCGCGGCGCCTACGGGTTCGGGTAAAACGCTGGCGGCTTTTCTGGCGGTCATCGATCAACTGGTGAAGCAGGGGCTGGCGTCTTCATTGCCGGACCAGACCCAGGTGCTTTATATTTCGCCGTTAAAAGCTTTATCGAACGATATCCATAAAAATCTCGAACAGCCCCTGACCGGTATCGGCATGGGCTTATTGGAAGCGGCTTTGCCCGGTATTGTCATCCGGGCACAGACGCGAACCGGCGATACCACTCAGGCCGAACGGACAGCGATGAAGCGGTTTCATCCGCATATACTGGTCACCACGCCGGAATCGCTGTTTATTTTACTGACTTCGGACTCCGGTCGCGAAATGCTGAAAACGGTGCGTAGTGTGATCGTTGATGAAATTCATGCACTGGCCGGCAATAAACGCGGGGCTCATCTGATGTTGTCCCTGGAGCGGCTCGTAGAATTAACCGGGCAGTCTCCGGTACGCATCGGTTTGTCGGCGACCCAAAAACCGCTCACAGCCATAGCCCATTATTTGAGCGGTAATCGCGACGTTCCTTGCACTATCATCGATACCGGCCATATCAGGCAACGCGATTTGCTGATTGAAGTCACCAGCTCTCCACTGGAAGCAATTATGGCTAATGAAGTCTGGACTGAAATTTATGACCGTCTGGAACAGTTGGTTAACCAGCATCATACCACGCTGATTTTCGTCAATACGCGACGGCTGGCGGAACGGGCGGCCGCGGCTCTTGCCGACCGGCTAGGGGAATCAGCCGTAACGGCGCATCACGGCAGTCTTGCCAAGGAACACAGACTATCGGCAGAACATCGTCTGAAGCAGGGTCAACTGAAGGCTTTGGTGGCAACGGCCTCATTAGAACTCGGCATCGATATTGGCGATATTGATCTGGTTTGCCAACTGGGGTCGCCGCATTCGATTGCGGCTTTCCTGCAGCGCGTCGGCCGTTCCGGGCACAGCCTCGGCGCTATTCCCAAGGGCCGCTTGTTTCCATTAACGCGCGATGATTTACTGGAATGTACAGCGCTGCTGGCGGCGGTCGCGAAAGACCAGCTCGACAGCATTCAAATTCCCGACCATCCTTTTGATGTATTGGCGCAGCAGATCGTAGCTGAAGTTTCATGCAGGGAGTGGCGCGAACACGAATTATATCAGGCCATTATCAAGGCCTGGCCCTATCGCTCCTTGACCTTCGATCAGTATACGGCCGTCGTTAAAATGCTGAGCGACGGTTATCATACCCGACGCGGACGCAGGAGCGCCTATTTACACCGCGATGTCGTTCATGGCGTATTGCGGCCGCGAAAAGCAGCACGTTTGACAGCTATTATGAATGGCGGCGCCATACCGGATCAGTTCGATTATGATGTCATACTTCAGCCTGAGGGCCTGTTTATCGGCACTTTAAACGAAGATTTCGCGTTTGAGAGCATACCGGGCGATATTTTCCAGCTCGGTAACAGCTCTTACCGGATGCTCAAAATCGAACAAGGCAAAGTATTTGTCGAGGATGCTCACGGTCAGCCTCCGAATATTCCTTTCTGGTTCGGTGAAGCGCCGGGCCGCAGCTATGAGCTGTCAATTGCAGTGTCGGAATTGACGGCTACTACTGATCACCTGCTGGAGCTCGGAGAGGATGCCGCTCGCCTGTTTATCTACAATGAATTAGCCTTGCCGAATGCTGCGGCTGATCAGTTATTCAACTATCTGGCGACCGCTAAAGCTGCACTTACGGTGCTGCCTACCTTTAATAATATTATTTTCGAGCGTTTTTTCGATGAAACCGGTGATATGCATTTTGTCGTCCACTCTGTTTACGGCTCCTGTATCAATAAAGCCTGGGGGCTGGCATTGCGCAAACGGTTCTGTCGCCGTTTCAATTTTGAATTACAGGCGGCGGCCAATGAAAATAATATTGTCCTGTCCTTAGGGCCTACGCACAGCTTTCCATTGCGGGAACCGGCCGATTATCTTAAGGCGGAGAGCGTAGAGGACGTTTTGATACAGGCGCTGCTGGCGGCTCCCATGTTTCCTGCGCGCTGGCGCTGGGTCGCCAATACGGCCTTGGCTGTGCCTCGCAACCGTGCCGGGAAAAAAGTGCCGGCAACTTTTCAAAGAAATGATGCGGAGGATTTGATCTCCATTATTTTTCCCGATCAACTGGCGTGTTTCGAGAATATCGCCGGCGGCCGCGAAGTGCCGGATCATCCTCTGGTCAATCAGACATTATGGGATTGTCTTCATGAGTTGATGGATATCGATGGTTTAAAGCAATTGCTGAGGGGGATTGAAAACGGCAGCATCAATATCATTACGCGCGACTTGACCAGCCCGTCTCCTATGGCTCAGGAAATTCTCAGCGCAAAGCCTTATGCGTTTCTCGATGATGCGCCGGCGGAAGAAAGACGAACCCTTGCGGTACAGCAACGCCGTTTCGGCAGTCCTCAGGAAGCCGCTGAAATCGGCCAGTTAAATCCGGAAGCGATAGCGCGCGTTCGTAGCGAAGCCTGGCCTGAAGCACGGAATGAAGATGAACTGCATAATGCTTTAATTATTATGGGCTTCATGACGGAACAGGAAGGCGAACGCGGCCCCTTTTTCAGACAAAAGTCTCAGGTAATCCGGAACACATCCGGAATGTTTAATGTTTTGCAGAGAGATCAAAGGGCAACGGTTTTGACCCTGCCGCATGGCCGGCGTATCTGGGTGGCAGCCGAACGCCTGCACGAATTGCAGGTACTTTTTCCGGACGCCAGGCTTTCGCCCACAATTGCCGCGGTGCCGGCCGATAAGCCTTTATCCTCAGAAGATGTTTTGCAGGAAATCATACGCAGCCGCATGGAGGGGCTCGGGCCGGCCACAGCAGAACAACTGGCCGAACCTTTAGGAATCGCCGCGTCAAAAGTAGATTTAGCCTTATTGGCTCTGGAGCAGCAGGGCGTTTTGCTGCGTGGCCAATTTACCCCCGCCGCATCAGCCGTCGAATGGTGTGAACGGGGCTTGCTGGCCCGCATACACCGCTACACCTTAAAGCAATTACGCAGTGAAATAGAACCGGTAGCCCCGGCTGACTTTATGCGCTTTTTATTCCGCTGGCAGGGCTTGCACGATCCTGTGGCCGGCGAAGCCGGACTTGCAAAAGTCTTGCAACAGTTAGAGGGCTGCAATCTGCCGGCTTTCTGTTGGGAATCGGAGATATTGCCCCGGCGGATAAAGCCTTATATCGCTTCGGAACTGGATCAACTTTGCATTGCAGGCCGGTTTATCTGGTTAAGGTTAAAGCAGCTTGGCGAGAAAAATAACCCAAAATCAGCCGGAAAATCTACCCCAATCGCGCTGATCTCACGTTCCAATATGGACTACTGGAGGCATTTGTCACTTCTTCCCGATAAAGAAGCTATGGACTTATCCAGCAATGCTGAAAGAGTTTATGCCGCGTTAAAGGGCTGGGGAGCCAGTTTTTTTCAGGAAATGATGAGCGAAACCGGTCTGCTGAAAACTCAACTCGAAGAAGCGCTGGGCGAATTGGCCGCCTCCGGCCTGATTACCTCAGACAGCTTTAATGGGCTCCGTAATCTGGTGATGCCGCAAAAAATTTTGCATCGTCGCAACAGGCGCTACCCCGGCCATGATCCAATGGCGGCGGCAGGCCGATGGTCATTATTGCGCCCGTCCCGAGCTTTCCCAGACAGCTATGAGCATGTCGAGCATATTGCGCGAACTTTATTGCTGCGTTACGGCGTGGTTTTTCGCAAGATTCTCGAGCGGGAGGAAGTTATCCCCAGTTGGCGGGAATTGCTTTATGTCTATCGCAGACTGGAAGCCCGCGGCGAGATACGCGGCGGCCGTTTCGTACAAGGTTTCGCAGGAGAACAATTTGCTCTGCCCGAGGCGCTCAGCCAGTTAAAAGACATCCGCAAACTTCCTAAAGCCGCTGAACTGACTGTGCTCAGCGCTGCCGATCCGTTAAATCTGACCGGCATCATTACCCCGGGCGATAGAGTTCCGTCTTCATCAAGCCAGAGAGTGGTCTACCGGGACGGTCTGCCTATGGCGCACGGCTCACGCACTAATATTCATTATCTACAGGACTTCGATGCCGAACATCAATGGCAATTGCGATGGGCATTGATGGGGAAGTAGTTTCGTTCGTGGGAAAACACAAGCCGGACGGGGTATGTAACCAATGCCGTTAAGTTAAGCCTCACTTGTATTGGCGCCGTGGCCTTGGGTTGGATCTGAATTTGGGGCGAGGCGCGGAACGGCCGGGCCTTTGCCGTTCCGGGGTTTTCCCGATCAGGGTGAGCAGAC
>JAQURG010000029.1 GCA_028715725.1 Methylococcales bacterium | reverse complement strand
CCCGGCGATTAACCAATGAATGATCGACGAACACGCCCCTTTCCTCCATCATCTCTTCAATATGCCGGTAGCTCAATGGATACGCCGCGTACCAACGACTACACACCAAAATTAGGTCTATCGGAAAACGCATTCTTTTGGTATTGAACCTATCGAGTTACACCTTTTATTGAAAGGTGCTTCGAATAACCGAATTTACTGCTCGATGGTTAATGCGACAGAACCAACTCGGAATTTCTGAACAAATAACCCTATAAGTATTTTTACTCATATATTTTTTCTCTTCTTTCTGCATACAATTGTTATCAATAGCACCCAGCAATTCAGTAGCTTTAATTCGCTCAAGAGACAAATACAATGGTTCATTAATGGAGTTATAACATGAATACGGTAATTAATAAGTCCGAGCCTGAAATACGCCGCTTCGTCTTGAAAGATTGTGCATTGATAGCAATCGCCACCAATAAACGAGCCAACAGCCTAAAAGAATTCCGTGATCATATCGAAAACCTGAGTCTGGACAGCTTGTATTATCACTTTTGGGCAAATCTGTTATTACCGCATTTTGAAGAACGTGAATATATTAATGATTTTGCCAGCTGGGCTCGCCATAGTCTTTACGATACCAAATTGGCGGAACAATTAGCGGTTCTCGACCCTACCTCATTTAATGATCTGGAGGATTTGCGCTACCATTTACTGGAATACATAGACGATCGCCTCGAAGAGAGCGAACATTTGCAATGGGTCCGCGCCGAGCGACAGTTTGAATTTATCCGCTCGCAAATTGTAGTGTTTGAAACACATACACAGATAGCGGAGCCTCAAGAGATATCCATGCTTATCCCGCAAATGTCGATCAGCAGTATCTTTTACCATTTCATCGATGCTCGCCGCCGGACTCAGGAAAGAATCGATGACTTCCGTCAGTGGCTGGCTCTTTTTGGTGAAACCTATCAGCCGTTAATTGAGCAGTTAACCGGCATTGACCCTTATTTCAGTAATCTGGTCGAATTACGTCAGCAGTTAGCGGCTACCTTTCAAAAATACTTTGCGGAGCGAGCATCATGACTACAATGCTAGAGTCTTATGCAGCGGTAACGGGTGCTGATGTCATCCGGCATCTGCAACAACTGGCGGAAATATTGAAAGACAAAACCGTGGTTCATGTCAATTCCACTCGTGTTGGCGGCGGCGTCGCCGAGATTCTGGATAAAATGGTGCCGCTTAGCCAGGAACTGGGAATCAATACACGTTGGGAAGTAATCACCGGTGACAGTGAATTTTATCAGTGTACAAAAAGCATGCATAACGCCATCCAGGGCAACAGAGTCACTATTCCTGATAGTTTGCTGAATCATTTTCAGGAAGTGAATGAGCAAAACGCCAACCAATTGCGCAGCATTCTGGAAGAAGCGGACTTTGTCTTTATTCACGACCCGCAACCCGCAGCCCTGTTAAAGTATTGCAGCCGTCGAAAGGGAAAGTGGATCTGGCGCTGCCACATCGATGCCAGCCATCCGCATCGTGCGACCTGGCGTTTTATTGATAGCTTTGTCCGTGACTATGATGCCAGTATTTTCTCATTACCCCAGTATGTTCAAGTATTCCCGCATCCATCCTATATTATTCCGCCCAGTATCGACCCGCTAAGCGACAAAAACATTGACTTGACTCAAGACGAATTAGACTCGGTACGGATACGCTTTGGCATAAATAGCGAGGCGCCGATGATTGCACAGATCTCGCGCTTTGATCGCTTTAAAGACCCGGTAGGAGTTATAGAGGCCTATAAACTGGCCAAGTGCTATATTCCCACTCTGCAACTGGTAATGGCGGGTGGAAGGGCAGATGACGATCCGGAAGGCGAGGCGGTGCTCAAAGAGGTATATCTTGCGGCCGGCGATGATCCCAATATTAAAGTTCTGCTGTTGCCGCCGGACGCTCACCGCACAATCAATGCGCTACAGCGGCTTGCCGATATTGTTGTGCAAAAATCCACTAAGGAAGGCTTTGGACTTACCGTAACCGAAGGGCTCTGGAAAGGCAAGCCGGTTATTGGCGGAGATACCGGCGGCATTCGCTTGCAGGTTATCAACTTCCATACCGGGTTTTTAGTCAATACCCCGGAAGGCGCCGCATTGCGTATCCGGTATTTAATGAGTCAAAAGCAGAAAATGCAGGAAATGGGGCTTAAAGGCAAGGAATTTGTCCGCGAAAACTTTCTGTTGACGCGCCAGTTGCGTGAGCACCTGACCTTGATGGTATCGCTGCAATATGGCGGAATTGATCGAATTGAATTAAGTTGAGCTCAAGACATGTCAACCGCACACCGATGCCATTCAATGCCTTTCGGAACGCATATACTCGATGACGGCAGAGTCAATTTCAGATTATGGGCGCCTGGAGCCGATAAAGTTGAATTATGCCTGCAGGGGAATGCGCCTGAGTTCAAACTACTCATGGCAGCCGAAGCGGACGGCTGGTATGGCATCACTACCGAGCATGCCGGCATCGGAACTTATTACCAGTACCGGATCGATGACAAGCGCTATGTTCCTGATCCGGCTTCACGCTATCAACCTGAGGATGTCAATGGGCCCAGCCAGGTTATCGATCCTGAGGGCTGGCAATGGCAGGATAATGACTGGACAGGCCGGCCTTGGGAAGATGCGGTGTTTTATGAGCTGCATGTAGGAACATTCAGTGAAGAAGGCACTTTTGCGGGGGTAAAAAAACGTCTGGATTATCTAGTTGATTTAGGCATAACCGCTGTCCAGCTAATGCCTGTCGCCGATTTTTCAGGGCAGCGTAATTGGGGCTATGATGGTGTTCTGCCGTTTGCTCCGGACAGCAGCTATGGCACGGCCGATGAGCTTAAAGATCTCATTGCAACCGCGCATCTCAAAGGCTTGATGGTTTTTAATGATGTGGTTTACAGCCATTTCGGCCCGGAAGGCAATTACCTGCACCTTTATGCACCGGCATTTTTTACGGACCGTTTCCAGACTCCCTGGGGTAATACGGTTAATTTTGATCCTGAACAGAGTTACTGGGGGCGTCAATTTTTTATACACAATGCCTTGTATTGGCTGGAAGAGTATCATTTTGACGGCTTGCGTCTGGATGCCGTTCATGCCATTTTTGACGACTCGTCACCCGATATTCTGGAAGAACTGGCTGAAGCCGCCCGGTTAGGGCCGGGTTATGACCGCCCTGTTCATTTGGTGCTGGAAAACGACAATAATACCGCGCATTATTTAAGACTCAATCCGTTAAGCCCGTATCGTTATTTCAACGCGCAGTGGAATGACGATTTCCATCATGTTTTGCATGTTCTGCTGACGGGTGAAACTGCGGGTTATTATCAGGATTATAAGCAGCAACCCATCAGCCATCTGGGCCGCTGCCTGACTGAAGGTTTTGCCTATCAGGGCGAAGTTTCTGAATATCGGGATGGGAAACAGCGGGGTGAGCCCTGTTCAGATTTGCCGCTTTCAGCCTTTATATCCTTTTTACAAAATCATGACCAGATAGGCAACCGTGCTTCCGGCGAGCGTATTTCAGCTCTTTGCGCCCCGGAAGCCTTACATGCAGTGACAGCCATCTTATTACTGGCGCCCTCGCCCCCTTTGTTATTTATGGGGCAGGAATGGGCTTGCAGTCAACCGTTTACTTATTTTGTGGATTTTCCCGAAGAGCTGGGTAATCAGGTAAATCAGGCGCGGTTGCATGAATTTCCCAAGCTTAAATTTACCGATACTGAATTGCAAAATGACCTGCTATTGCCGACATCAATCCAGGCCTTTCAGGCTGCCAAACTGGCATGGGATGAATTAAATCAGGAGCCGCATCACCAATGGCTCGAATACCATCAAAAATTATTACAGATTCGCAGCCGTTATATTATCCCGAGAATAAAGGATATCACGGGCAAACAAGCCCATTATCGACTATTGAGTGACAAGGCATTAAGTGTGCAATGGCGCTTGAACGATGATTCAACTTTAATACTGGTAGCCAATCTGGGCGGTGAACCGGTCAGCGCTGACTATTTTAGTAATAGGGAATTGCTGTTTGCCAGCCATTCCAAAGCAGATATAAATTCGCGGTACAACCGTTTAAATCCCTGGGAAGTCATTTTTTATCTGGAGGAATTCAGAAAATGATCGAGGCGACCGTCAGCTTAATTCAACTCAAGAATCCAGTGATTTATGGCTGACTCTGTCAATCAGCTGGAACCGTTGACTATTCCGGTTTCGACTTACCGCCTGCAATTTAACAAAAATTTTACTTTCGCCGAGGCGACCAAACTTGTTCCCTACCTCCGTCAGCTCGGCATCAGCCATTGTTATGCTTCTCCCTACCTGAAAGCCCGCCCAGGCAGCACTCATGGCTACGATATCGTTGATCATAACGAGCTTAATCCGGAAATCGGAAGCCATGAGGATTTCGAGCGTTTTATCATTGAATTGCGACAGAACGGCATGGGTTTGATAACCGATATCGTCCCGAATCATATGGGCATTATGGGCAGCGATAATGTCTGGTGGCTGGATGTGCTGGAGAACGGCCAGGCTTCCAGCCGCGCCTCATTTTTTGATATCGACTGGTATCCTATCAAGAAAGCGCTGCAAAATAAAATTTTGCTTCCGGTCCTGGGCGGCCGGTACGGCGATATATTGGAACAGCAGGAACTGAAGCTGGTTTTCGATGCTATACAGGGCGAATTCAGCATAGTTTATTATCAGCACCGTTTTCCCGTTGACCCGCAGACTTATCCTTTCATCCTGAATCCGCAACACCCAAAGTCACCGGATTATTTTGCCGCAGATGATCCCGTATTTCTGGAGTTCCAAACCATCAACAACAGTTTCAGTAAATTGCCTTTACACACGGAGACAACAGACGAAAAAATAGAAGAACGTAACCGGGATAAGGAAGTCTTCAAAAGACATCTGGCAAGGCTGTGCGCGGACAATCTTTCGATTATCGGATTTATCACCTTTCGTGTTGCTGAAGTTAACCGGATAGCCGGCGAAAGGGGCGAGTTGCATGCGTTGCTGGAGCAGCAGGTGTTCCGGCTCGCTTACTGGCGCTCCGCCGGAGATGAAATCAATTATCGCCGCTTTTTTGATATAAATGACTTGGCCGGACTGCGCGTTGAAGATGAAAAAGTATTTGACGCGATCCATCAGCTTATTCTGTCGCTCATTGAACAGGGTAAAACCCAGGGACTACGCATTGATCATGCGGATGGCCTATATGATCCTGTCGCCTACTATCAATGCCTTAACAGGAAGATCGCCGCCGTTTTAAATGCCGACACCGCCCCGGATAAGCCACCGATTTATATTGTGGCCGAGAAAATTGTCGCCAATTATGAATACTTATCCAGTGATTGGCCGATACACGGCACCACAGGATACACATTTACTCATATTGTTAACAACATACTGATCAATAACCTGTCGGAAAAGGCATTAACGCGCACTTATGCGCGTTTTATCGGCTATCGTCAGGATTTCAACGAACTGGTCTATCAGGCTAAAAAACAGGTGATGACTACCGCTTTAGCCAGTGAATTGAATGTACTTGCAAATCAGTTGAGTAAAATCGCTGATGCCAGCTCAAAAACCCGCGACTATACGCTCATCTCGTTGCGGTCTGCCTTGTGGGAAGTGGTTGCCTGCTTTCCGGTTTACCGCACTTATATTAATAGCCAGATCGTCAGTAAAAAAGATAGCCAATATATCCATTGGGCGATTGATCAGGCGAAGCAACGGAGCCAGGCGGCGGATAAGACCGTGTTTGAATTTATTCGCGCCATTCTTCTTATGGAACACAACACAGCCGTTGCAGCTACAGATTTGCTGAAATTCATCATGAAGCTGCAACAATATACCGCACCGGTTATGGCTAAAGGTTACGAAGATACTGCGCTTTATCAATATAACCGGCTTATTTCGTTAAATGAAGTCGGCGGCGATCCGCGGCAAATGGGGAGTTCGGTAAATGCCTTTCATCATTTTAATCTGGAACGGATTAAAAAATGGCCGCACACGATGTTATGTCTTTCCAGCCACGATACCAAACACAGCGCTGACATGCGTGCAAGAGTCAATGTTTTAAGCGAAATACCGGAGCTATGGCAGGAGGCCGTATTGCGCTGGCGGCGAATGAATAAATTTCAGAAACGCAAAATGAGCCTTGCGGTTATCTCCCGCAATGATGAATATCTGTTTTATCAGGTATTAATCGGAACCTGGCCGTTATATCTCCTGAATGATTCAGAGATGATGGCTTATCAGGAGCGTATTCAAAACTATATGTTAAAGGCCATCCGTGAAGCGAAACAATACACCTCATGGCTTAACCCGAATGAAGATTATGAGCGGGCCGTCAGTCAATTTATTTGCCGATGTCTGAATGTTAATATCAGCTCGGTTTTTTTAAATGATTTTACCGAGTTTGAAAGACGCATCCGGAAACCCGGCTTATATAATGCCCTTGCCCAATCGCTTCTGCATTTGACATCGCCGGGCGTGCCTGATATTTATCAAGGCCACGAACTATGGCAATTCACCCTGGTTGATCCCGACAATCGGCGTCCGGTTGATTTCAATAAATATCGGCAATTATTGAATGAGATGGATGCAACCTTGGCAAAACCGGATCTGGACCGGCCAATGTTGATAAGTTCATTATTGGCAAATAGGGAAGATGGGCGCATCAAGCTGTTCGTTATCATGCAGACCTTGCGTTTCAGGCGTCAGTATGCCGCCCTGTTCCGGAATGGAGAATATCTGAAAATTACTATCCACGGTTTAGGCTCCGACCACTTGCTGGCTTTTGCAAGAAAGGATCAGCACAATTTTGTTATTATCGTCGTACCCCGTTTAATCGCGCATCTGCTCAATGAGGAGTCCCTGCATAATGCTTGGGCCGATACCTGGCTGGAGATTCCGCAAAAAGCACCCCGGCATTACCAGGAACTGTTCAGTCAAAATCAGGTTACGGCCAGACCGGTTGAAGATTATCTTCAGCTTTATGCTCAGGATTTATTTAAATTATTCCCACTTGGCCTATTATTCGGCATTATTGATTAAAGCCGCAGGGAATGCCCAGTTCCTGTAGCTGATTTACCGCCTCCTGCTTTTAAGCCATACAGGCAAGCACCTGGAAAATTTCAATATTGCACGAAAAGTCAATAGTTTTCGAAGCTGATGCGTATAGGTATTCGTACGTATTGTATTTGGCCCGTAATATTGTAATGTAGCGACGTAACTAGTGGGAATAGATCAGACGTTTGAGCCGATAATCACTTCATGACAGCCATAGCCGCAAGTTCAGTTTCTTACGGAGGTGTAAGCTGCAAATCGGCTCAGGTTCAGAATCGAATTTATAGAGACTGACCACTGATCAAGAATAAAATTCTACTCCAGCCATGACAGAATAAAGGTGATTTTATGTATATCAATCCACATGCGCTTCTCTCTCTGGTCGCCGGAATTTTAATATTGATTCGTCCCGCCTTGTTGAATTATATCATTGCCATTTATCTCATTATTATCGGCATCCTGGGCATGATTAGATGATTTCCCGTAATGTCAAAAGCCAATGATATTCCGGAGCTTCAATGAAACCGCCTGTATGCCAATCCGCAACCCGGGTTTTTATAACCCATAGATCAGCAGAAGGTACACATTATGTTTATAGCCAGCATAGTCTTGAGATCAGGGTCATCGGCAGCACTGGTAAGCTTATCGTTGCTCCTGACCGGTTGCGCCTCAGAACCGCCCAAAGAACTGGTTTCACAAGCCGAGATAGCTATTCAGGATGCAGACCGGGCAGGCGTATCGCAGTACGAACCGCAACTGCTCAGCAGCGCCCGAACAAAGCTCAGCCGCGCCAAAGAAAGCATGGATGATGATGAAAATGATGATGCACGCAGAATGGCTGAAGAAGCTCTTTCTGAAGCCAATTTAGCCAATGCCAAAACCGAGGCGGCAAAACAGGCTCAGGAGACGGATGCAATGAAGAAGACGATCGAAGCTTTGAAGCATGAAACTTCACGAGCAGTCCAAAGCCAATAATCAATTATTATGGAGGCGTACCATGCGATCACAAATCCCTTTCCAAACACCCAGGTTGATCAGTAACTCCCTTGTCTTATGCAGTGTATTGATGACAGCCTGTACACCCGCCATCAATACCAGCCTTGAGAGAGCGCGTGCAGACTATCAGCAAGCAGCAAGCGATCCAGCAATTAAGGCCGATGCTTCAGCGGATTTGTTTGCGGCGGAAAAACTGCTGCAGAAAGCCGAGAAAGCCTGGCATGAGGATGATGATACCGACGAGACAAACCATCTTGCCTACCTGACAAGCCAGAAGATAGAGTTGGCGCGTGCCACCGCTAGCCAGGCTGCCGCGAAAAAAGGCTTTTACGACTTAAGCTCAAAGCAGGACGAGATTCGCCTCAAAGCCCGCGAAGCTGAAATCGAAAAGCTGAAAGCCAAAAAAGTCCCGCAAGGTATTCTGGTAACCCTGGGTGATGTATTGTTTGACACAGGGCGCGCCACTCTCAAACCCGGAAGCCTTCAGAAAATGTATCCCATCGTGGAATATTTACAAGCGCATACCGGCTCCAGGGTAAAAATCGAGGGCCACACCGACAGCCAGGGATCGACAGAGTATAACATTCAACTTTCCCAAAATAGGGCCGAATCTGTTAGAAATTTCCTGGTCAGCAATGGCATCTCGCCGGAACGAATCGTTGCACAAGGCATGGGTGAGGATTACCCGGTCACAACCAACTCAACCGCCGCTGGACGCCAGCAAAACCGCCGCGTCGAAGTGACTATAACCGACGATCCCGCGGCAAAAACGCCGGCTTCTTCCGGCACTGGCACTGGCACAGACACAGGTCTATGACCCCCAATAATACAAGATTATTGCCTTCTACCTTGCATACAAACAGAAGCCTATCAGAAAAATTCGACGCTCAACGCTGGATGGAGCGATAAGATTTATGGATCGGCATTTCATTGCACTGAAAACCGCAGGTTTTCATGGGAGATTGAATATTTAAAGCAAAGCCTGCAATAGATACCTCTTTATGAGCTTTGCAGTCTAAAGGAATCAAATCATGGCTGATCAAATAACAATAGTATGGCCGGGCAAGCCTTATCCTCTCGGCGCCACCTGGAATGAAAGAGGCGTCAACTTTGCCTTATTCTCCGAACATGCCGAAAGAGTGGAGCTCTGCCTGTTCGACGCCAAAGGCCTTCACGAAGTCCAGCGTATCCCTCTACGGGAACAGACCGACCAGATTTGGCATTGCCACCTGCCCGAGGCGCGCCCCGGCAGGCTTTATGGCTATCGCGTTGACGGTACTTACGAGCCGGCGCGGGGGCTTCGTTTCAATTCCAACAAATTGCTTCTCGACCCTTACGCCAAGGCCATCATCGGATCATTGGGATGGAGTGATGCCCAGTTCGGCTACAAGATCGGGCATAAAAAGGAAGATTTATCATTCGACCGGCGCGACAGCGCCTCAAGTATGCCGAAATGCCAGGTCATCAATCCGGATTTCACCTGGGAATATGACCAGCCGCCGCAAACTCCCTGGCACGAAACCGTCATTTATGAATTGCATGTAAAAGGATTTACCCGCCTCCATTCCCAAGTTCCATCCGCCTTGCGGGGAACTTATGCCGGCCTGGCGACAAAACCCGTTATAACACATCTGCGCAAGCTCGGCGTGACGGCGGTGGAACTCATGCCCATACATGCCTTTATCGATGACCGCCACCTGCTGGAAAAAGGGCTGTGCAATTACTGGGGTTATAACTCTATCTGTTATCTGGCGCCGGAAGGGCGATATGCTTATGGCGAACCGGTGAGTGAATTCAAAACCCTGGTCAAAACCCTGCACTACGCGGGAATCGAGGTCATCCTGGATGTAGTTTATAATCATACAGCCGAAGGTAATCAGCTGGGGCAAACCCTGTCTTTCCGCGGAATCGACAACCAGGCCTACTACCGTCTGGAGCCGGACAACCCACGCTATTACAGAGACTATACAGGCTGCGGAAACACCCTCAACATGACGCATCCGCGCGTGTTGCAGTTAATTATGGATAGCCTGCGTTACTGGGTACTGGAAATGCATGTGGATGGCTTTCGCTTCGATCTTGCTTCAGCGCTTGCCCGTGAATTGCATGAAGTGGACCGCCTCAGCTCTTTTTTTGATATTATCCGCCAGGATCCGGTACTCTCACAGGTCAAGCTTATCGCCGAACCCTGGGATTTGGGCGCGGGCGGTTATCAGGTCGGAAACTTTCCGGTGGGCTGGGCCGAATGGAATGATAAATATCGTGATGGGGTTCGTGCTTACTGGAAAGGGGAGGGCGGACTGATCGGCAATTTGGCCTATCGGCTGACCGGTTCCAGCGACCTTTATGAACGCAGCGGCCGTAAACCTTCTTCCAGCATCAACTTTATTACTGCACACGATGGCTTTACACTTCACGATCTGGTGAGCTACAACGAAAAGCACAACGAAGCCAATCTCGAAGAAAATCACGACGGCTGTAACTGCAACACTTCATGGAACTGCGGAGCGGAAGGTCCGACCACTGATCCGCGTGTTCTTGAATTGCGCGAAAGGCAGAAGCGTAACCTACTGACTACGCTGATGCTTTCTCAGGGGGTGCCTATGTTGCTGGCAGGAGACGAGATGGGGCGCACTCAACTGGGCAATAATAATGCCTATTGCCAGGATAATGAGATCAGTTGGGTGAATTGGGACCTGCAATCTGAAGAGCAGGAGCTGTTGGCCTTTGTGCAGCGCTTGATACATTTTCGCGAGCAACATCCGGTTTTTCATCGCCAACATTTCTTCCAAGGGCGCCCCATCAAAGGCGCAGGAATCAGAGATATCATCTGGCTCAATCCGAATGGAGAAGAAATGGGCCAGGATGAATGGAACCAATCCCTTGCATACTGCCTGGGCGTCTTTCTGGGCGGCGAGGCGCTTGATGAACGCGATGAGCACGACATGCCTATCCATGACAATGATTTTCTGCTGCTTCTGAATGCCCATAACGAAGCAATTACGTTCACTCTCCCGAGTTACAAAACGAATATACGCTGGCAATTAGTGCTGGACACTAACGAGCCGGACGCTCCAGGCCATGATTACTTATCCGGCGAAAACTATGTTCTTAACAGCCATGCATTGGCATTGCTCAACCAGATAGTTCCTCGACGATGAACAGCCATCTATGGATTGCTTGTTGCCGACTATGCAGCACCCATATTTGGCATCTACAGCCGCACCGACTGACTGTCATCAATGCCAGCCGAGGCATTGGCCGGGGAGTTCAACGATTCGGCAATTGAAGGAGATATACAATGCGACCCCAAAAATCAGCTCTGCTTATTGCCTGTTTTTTCCTGGCGATATTGTCTTTCCAATCAACTGCGTTTGCCCAAAGAATTGACGAGAAATCTTACCAGTACCCTTATAAAAACCCGTATATCGCCACGGCCACCGTAGGCATAATGCGCGGCAACGAAGAACTCCCGGCAACTGATATAAATGATCTGCGCATCAAGGTATTGGACCATCGGGACAATATTTATCTTTTGGAAGGAAAGGGCACTTTACGCTATCGCTTCTATCAACAGAAAGGCCCGGGGCCTGCGCCTCTTATTTTCATCATTCCGGGTTTGGGCGGCTCCGCTTATTCCGGAACCGCAAGATTTCTGGCCGAATGGTTTTCAGGCAATGGATTCCATGTACTCATCCTGCCTTCCCCTTTCAACTGGAATTTCACATTGGCGGCAAGTAACTCCGGATACCCCGGCCATACTCAGGAAGATACTCAGGATCTCTATTCAGTAATGCAACGGGTATTGGATGACATTAAAATCCACTGCCAAGCCAAAATCGGCAAAATCGGCATGTTAGGCTTGAGTGATGGAGGACTGTATACGGCTTATATCAGCAAGACGGATTTGGAAAAAAAGCGAATCGGAATCGATACCTATCTGCTAGTAAACCCACCCGTGGATTTGTTTGAGGCCGCCAGAAAAATATATCAAATGGCCAGTATCGGAAAGAACTATGACGACAATGAAAAGGATTATATCCAAGCCTATGCATTTGGCGTTGCTTCGCAGGTCCAGGATAACGATATTAACTCTCCGGATTATTTTGCAAATTGGAATAGACGCCTTCAGCTCGAGGACCAACAGATCAAATTCCTGATCGGGAAAAGCCTGGATGATGAGGTCGGCGATGCGATATACGTCGTTGATCTTGCCAATAATGCCTCGATCTTGAGAACGCCTATCAGCTGGGCATATCGCAGCGGCCGCTTGGAAGAGGCCCGCTCTTATGGCCTTATGCGCTATGTGGAGACATTCCTTATTCCCAGATTGAGGAGAGCCGGCAAGCCAATTGATCTGAAAGCCCTGGATTTTCAAAACTCCATAAGAGCCATCAGACCCGTATTGGAAAATAATCAGTCTGTTTTCCTTATGCATAATCTGGACGATGTTTTAATATCCAGGGAAGATATCGCCTATCTGGAGAAGATATTCGGCGACCGCGCCATCATTTATCCTCACGGCGGCCATCTGGGTAATTTATGGTATCCGGAAAACAAGAAACACATGCTGGACGTATTCAAACCCTTGTTGCAGAGCTAATTCATGCAGAAATTATAATCATCCATGACGTATGCCCTTGCTCTAAGGCCGATTTCAAACGGTTCTGTCGCATTAACTATAAAAATGCCTATTTTGGGCGAGCTAGAATGCCAGTTTTTCAAACAGGACGGATTTATCCTGCCAGCGCATAAAATTGCTCTGCAAAAGACATCTGATTTTCTTCTTCTGCCATTTGACCTTTGCGAATCATGTGCATCAATTCGATACCGGCCGAAGACTCAGACCTGGCGCTTGCCCAGACAGCGGGAGATTTAGGGATTAACCCAATATGTTACATACGAACAGCTTATCAAAATTTTTGTTTTTCTGCCTGGTTAAAAAAACCAATTTTAGTAGTAACGTCAGTAATAACAACTTCGCATAATGTATATTATGTTAAATTATGTAATAATCCAACAATCCTGATCTCGCTTTTGGGCTTCCCTCATCATCATAGACAGTTTAATCAAAATCCTGGCAGTGCCTTATTATATGCTGCTTTAAAAATTCCAGGATGCGTTGATCCAGCCAATAGTCCGGCTTAAACGGGTTTGCCCCTGTAATAAAGCCTACATGTCCACCGCCTTGAGTAATTTCCAGAGTAACGCTCGAAGATAATTCCGCCTGTTCAGGCAGCACATCTGCTGTTATAAAAGGATCATCGCTTGCCTGAATTAACAAGGTAGGCAGTGTTATCGATTTAAGAAACTGCCGTGAACTGGAGCCCTGGTAATAGTCGTGCACATTTTTAAATCCATGAAGCTTGGCCACTATCCGATCGTCATATTGCCAAAATGAATTAATGCCGGATAAATCCCCTAATTCTTTAAGTTTTTTGGCTTCGTGAATTTCACCCAGCCTTTCCAAATGCTGTTGTTTGGCCAGGACATAATATTTTAATTCGCGAAGCAAATGGTCACGGTAGATCTTGGAAAAGCCGTTATCCAATTTCGACGCGCAAGAACCCAATACTAAAGGGACAGAGACAGCTATGGCGGCAAACAGAGATAACTTGTTGCCTTGTTCACCTAACCATTTTAACAGGACGTTACCGCCTAATGAAAATCCAACAGCCGCAAAAGACGTGCCAGGTTCGCGTTGACGCAATGTTTGATATAAAAAATGAATATCTTCTGTTTCACCTGAATGATAACAGCGTGCTAACCGGTTATATTCACCACTGCATCCACGAAAATTCAAAGCAGCACTGCGAAAACCCTGAGTTAATAATTCAAGTTGCAAGCCTTTGATATAGCCAGATTGAGAACTGCCGGTCAAACCGTGCAATAAAATGATTAACGGCGATTCTCCTTCCCCGCAGAAGTCAATATCAATAAAATCATTATCGGGCGTAACGAGTCTCTCTCGTCGCGTCGTTATTTGGGGTGGGGATTTTCGTAATAAAGCCGGATAAATAGTTTGCAGGTGTGCATTATTCAGCCACCATGACGGTTTAAAGCTTGTTTTTATCAACATATAACTTGGTCATTTGGCGGCATCAACTACAGGTGAATCTGGTGAAGCCTTTCTGCCAATGCTGGCTGTTGCGGCAGACTAATCCAGCCGTTAATTATTCTATTTAGCGCCATGTTCCGCCATAAGCTGCCGTAATGTTGTGGCAATCTGCTGTCCCAGTTTAGTGAGGCATTGACTTTGGGCTTTAACCATTATTGCGTAATCAGTGGTCGATGCCGGAAATTGAAATGCAGAGCGTTTGTTGATAGAGGGCTTATCTTTAGGTTTAATAAACCACTGGGCTATTAACCGGCTCTGGCCGTTAGCATCAACATTAAATTCCAATATATCGATGCCTACTTGATAATCGATAACCTGCCTCTGCAACCAGGGATAGCGCATTATACGATCCGTTCCAAGCTGACGGGGCAAGGCTTTAAATAGTGCGAGAGAGATATTTTGATCCAGACGTTCCGCCCAACGATGATTTTCGGAAAGGCGATACTGATTATCGGCAATCGCTATAACCATCTGAGGCCGATTCAAATATTCCGGGATGGTTATTGGCCCTAACCCTACCGTTGCGTCTCGGTCAGCGGCAGGAGCTCCAGTTATAGCAGTAATACCGGAGTCGGCGTTAAGCATATAAAACTCGACCGGCTTGCTGTCGCGCATACATCCGGTTAATAAGAGCATAACGATACTAAACAAAGAAACCAATCCATATTTCAGCGTATTCATAGAATCTTACTCCTTTCCGTAAATGATCGAGTCGGGGTGGCGCTCAAGGTAATCAGTCAAGTCCTTCGTAGATTGAGCGGCACTGCGCAGCGCCTCAAGCGATTGCCATAAAGGCGCATCCGGCGCAGTCAGCGCATCAACGGAGCCTAACGTCTGCCTGGACTCCAGCAAGATACTGGTGGCGGTGTTAAGGGTCTTCTCGGATGATGTCAAGACAGGCCGCATATCGCGGGTAAATTGCTGCACCATAGTTCGGGTGTCGGTAACGGTACTATTCAAATTATTAACCAAAGGGACCAGGTTACGATTCAGATTGGCTATCAGTTTATCAGTTTCGTCCAGCGATTTTGCCAGTGCTACACGATTTTTTTTGAGCTCATCGGAAGTTGCTATTATTCGAATTTCTTTTAAAGTCAACGCAAGGTCTTTAACGATGTCTTCTATGGGTAGCTGCCGAAATTTATTCAAAACCTCATCCGCTGTATTTTTTAGTTGATCTGCTGTCGTCGGAATGCTGGGCAGTTCCGGCAGATCCTTATAATTGAGGCCGGTTAATTTGACTGGTTCGTTAGGAAAAAAGTTGAATTCCACATATAAGAGCCCGGTCAGCAAACTTTGCGTTTGAAGCTGGGCTTTGATCCCGGCATCAATCAAATTCTTGGCATTTTGCTTACGTTGTTTTAAAGTCAGCGCTGTATGCAAGGATTGTCCACTGGGATCCACCAGCACTGCAGGATCAATTTCGATTACCACCGGTTTAGTAATACTTATGGCTTTTTGATCAAGTTCAAGGGAAATTTCCTTTACTGTGCCAATTTGCACGCCCTGTAACTTGACCGGCGCGCCAACGTTTAGCCCGTTCAAGGCGGAGTCAAAGTAGATAACGAATTCGGTTTTTTTCTTGAGAAACTGCCCACCGCCAAAAATCAGGATGGCTGCTATTAGCAGAGCAAGAGAACCCACCAGAAAAGCGCCGATGGTGTAGGGATTGACTGGTTTACTCATAAGTCATGTTTCCTGGTTTTTTGCTGCATTTTCTGTCCGGTTTTCCGTTTCGCCCCGGGTCAGGAAACGGATGACTTTTGGGTCACGGGACTCATTCAGCAATTGTTTGGGCGGGCCGCTGACAATCATCGTTTTGGTTTCAGGGTCAAGAAATACCGAATTAGTGCCAATGGCGAAGATGCTGGCCAACTCGTGGGTCACCATGACGACGGTTGCCCCCAGATTATCGCGCAGACTGCGAATCAAATCGTCCAGCAATTTGGCACTAACCGGATCCAGCCCCGCCGAGGGTTCGTCAAAAAATAAAATCTCGGGATCGAGCGCCATTGCGCGCGCCAACCCGGCGCGTTTTTGCATACCGCCGCTAATTTCTGATGGATAATAGTCTTCAAAGCCCGCCAGACCCACCAAGGCAAGTTTATAGGAGACTATTTCACGAATCCGCTGTGAACCCAAGCGGGTATGCTCGGTAATGGGCAAAGCTACATTTTCGGCCAGCGTCATTGAGCTCAACAGAGCGCCACTCTGGAATAAAACACCCGTGCGCTGCAAAATGCGTTGCCGCGCATTGTGTTCGGCTTGCCACAGACTTTGCTCGCCATATAATACATCGCCTTTGGCGGGATGCTGCAAACCAATTAAATGCATCAACAAAGTGCTTTTGCCGCAACCGCTACCGCCCATAATGATAAAAATATCACCGCGATTAATGGTGAAGTCAAGATCACGCTGAATAACAAAATCACCATAAGCCATTGTCATATTTTTAATAGTAAGACAAGGAGCAGCGATCATTCAAATTCCCAGGCGGTTGCATATCACCGTCATTAAAGAGTCGGCGATAACGATGAAAACAATGCCGGTCACCACGGCAGAAGTAGCGGCATCTCCAACGGCCGAAGCGCTGCGTCCGCATTGCATGCCGCGCATACAGCCGGAAAGCGCAATCAGCACGCCAAATACTGCGCATTTAACGACGCCGATTATGAAATCGGGAATATGAACAGCATTTGCAGTCCGGTTAAGATATTCCACCAGAGACACATCGAAAAAACTTACCGTTACCAGCGCGCCTCCGATAATACCCATCAAATCGGCATAGAGGCAAAGCAGCGGCATGATTAAAATAAGCGCCAGGATACGCGGCAAAACCAGAAACTCCATTGGCTCAAAGCCCATCGTCTTGAGCGCGTCGATCTCGCTGTTGACCTGCATGGTGCCCAGCTGCGCCGCGTATGCCGCACCGGTTCGCCCGGACATAATAATGGCCGCCATCAAGCCGCCCATTTCCCGCGTCATGCCTAGGCCTACCAGATCCGCGATATAGATTTGTGCGCCAAACAATGCCAGCTGAACGGCTCCCACGAAAGCCAGAATCAAGCCTACCAGCAGACTTATCAGCGTAACGATGGGCAAAGCCGAAGGACCGCAGTCCTGAATATATGTCCATAAATCGACCCATCGAAAGCGCGCCTTGCCTCGTGTCAAGGCTGCGATACTGAGCGCCGTTTCACCGATAAAGGTCACCAGCGCCTGGGCATCGTTATATATTCTTATGCCGCCCTTGCCGATGATCTCGAACCATGGCGTTTTCACTTCCTGGCGACGGGCTCCGACTCTTTCGGGTACGGCATAGACCAGACTTAACAAACCTTGAATACCTTCGGGTAAAGTCGTAGTGTCAACCTGAATTCCCTGTTTCGCTCCGTAATCAATCAATCGGATCAGCTCGGTCATCAGTAAGCTATCCCAACGCCCTAAAGATTCCGTTGAGAAAACAAGCTGCTTGATGTCCGAACCATCGCCTAATTGAGTTAATACGGCTTCGAGAGCCGGAGGCTCGCTGCCCATCACCCAATCGCCAACAATAGCGGCCTTCAGCGTATGCTCTTGACGGCTCACTTTGATTTCACACGGAAAGTTGTCTGTCATACTGAAGTGACTGCTCCTAAGTGTGGCTAGTATCTATTGTTAATGGCAAGGGTTGTTATTCATTTTATCACTTGTAACTTTATATTTCTCCAAACGAAACCGACAACACAACAAGACTACCTGACTTATAATGTAATCCTCTCCCCTATTTTGGGAATTTCAGCATTCCATCCGGTTTGATGAAAACAGGGTTCCTCTCAAAATCCTACGAAACAAATCTGTCGTTTGTTTAAACTCACCCTAGATATGAAATATATCAACAGAATTGCCGGGAAGTTTTTTCCTAATCCAGAAACACATCTCCACCGCTATTACCCGCACTGGCTGTAACAAAACTCAGCTTGTCAACATGCGCAAAAACTTCCCTGGCTTGTTGAGTAATTGAATCAGCCAACTCCGGGCCATCGATAACGCAGAACCCTGTGGGCCCCCATGAAGTCTGGCCGATCCCGACCGCGCCCTGTTGAGTTAACCACTGCATCGCCTCGGCTACTTCAGAGCTAGTGAAAATACCGCCTTGAGCGGATGCGAAATGCTCTCCTACCGAGCGCTGTAAACGGGTAATAACTTCGCCAAATTGAATAATGTTATTTTCAGCGACAGCAGGGAGCCCTTGCATCAGCAATAAATAACATAAATTTGCGGCTTCCTGCTGCGGAAAGGGCGGCAATTTTTTAAATGCCTGTATTTCGGCCTGACCATGCAGTCCCTGTCCGCGCTCATCGAAAACCAGAACAAAACGCCAGGTTTCGGGTATATCCAGATGTACAAGAACGGGAGGTATGCTGGTTTTATCGCCGCGTCCGCCATCGACTACCAGACCACCTTGTTCAAACACGCCAATACCGATACCCGAACGCAAGCCCCTGTCCATGACCAATGCGATATCGCGAACAGTCAATCCCAAACCGTAAAATGCGTTCAGCGCAGAACCTATCGCCAGCGACATTTGCGTACCCGAGCCCAGACCAACATGCTCGGGAATAGCCGCTTCAATCGCTATATGCAGCTTATCTGAAACATTTAATGCCTTGCACATCAGAGTCAGACATTTATCAGCACGATATGCTGAAGGGCCGGTAACGATACGCTGTTCAGCACTCGTTACCGATAAGCGCGTCGCATGTTCATTGAGCGCTACACCAATACTTCCGAAATGACGGCCTAATGATCCGCTTAAATCAATAAACCCCATATGCAATCTGGCTGGAGCAATGACTGAGACTTTAGAATAGGGAGCTATCACGTTGATGGTGTGTTGGACTAGGAAAGCCGGAAATTATACCCGATTGCTCCAGGCGATGGTTGAACTAAGCGCGGATAGTTTCAAGATGAAGGCCGTATTCAAAGTTTTTAGCGCTTACTGCTTATTAAGCTCAAGCAGGCAGGCCAGGTTATCGATTGTCAGATTACATAATTCAACAGTCAGGGGATTAACAGGAAACGGCGGCGGCACAAAAACAGAGAAAGCCCCTGCCCTGGATGCTGCTATGATGCCCGCATGAGAATCTTCCAGCACCAGACACCGGCTGATAGGCGCTCGCAACAACTCGGCTGCTTTTAAGAAAATATCAGGAGCGGGTTTACCTTGCTGAACATCGTCACGGGTAACAATGGTTGAAAAAACGTCTTTTATTCCGGCAAGTTCCAGGCATTCATAAGCATTAACCGCTCGACTGTTGGTAGCCAGACAATAGGGCATTTGTTGCTGAATGATGAACTCCAGTAATTCAGTAAAACCGTGCTTGATTTTTATGCCTTGGGCGTTAACCTGTTGATGCCAAAAAAGACCGCTTAATTGATTAAATGCTTGCAGATTAAAATCAGCGCCGCATAAGTCCGTCAGTTTTAGTTCAACATCTCTATAATGCAGGCCTGACAGCGACTGGCAAAAAGGCTCGGAAAGCGGATAGCCCATAGCTTCGGCGGCCTGTTGCCAGGCCGCGAAATAGGTGGTTTCAGTATCCAGAACCAGGCCGTCCATATCAAAAATCACGGCGGCAAAATCGCTTAATTTAAACACGTATGACCTTGATATATTCGCCGTGCGCTTCACGCGTGGAGCCGACTACGATACGCCTGATTCCGGATGGCGTTTGTTCGACTGTTCCCGATACTTCCACTGTTTCACCTTTAACAGCCTGTCCCGTATAGGTTGCAGTGAAGCAGACGATAGCCTCGATGTGTTTGTGGTCTACTTTAAACTCGGCCGGAAAGTCAAACGCGTGAGTATCATCAATAACAGTGCACTGCAATGTCATCATTCCGCATTTCTGATAACTTGCGGCCTCAGAACGCTCTGAATTATTGCTTTCATGCGGAGTGTGAGAGCAAGACAAGTCAAACTTTCTTCCGTTAATGATCGCCTTGTTGGTTTTACGCCGTTCATGCCAGACATAGTCGGCAAAACTTAAATCACAGGAACGGCGTTGATAAGATTGCTGCCAGTCATCGTTATTCAATTCTTGCAATTGTCCTTGCTCTATCAATTCACGCATAATGGCCCTGCATTGATGAAAAACAGCCCTTTCATAGCAGACCAGATCAATATCCGAACTTTGCTTTTGCAAACCAATCAACGTTGAGCCGGTAATGCCGATTTGCGCCAAATCCAGGCCGCGCCGCTGCAATAAATCACACAGTTGAAACAGGTCGTGTTCAACAACATCCCGCTGATTTTGTCGCACAATCTGTTGCAAGCGGCGTTTAGGCTGATGATGCCGAACAATCCGATCTATGGCTACTGCATGTAAATGGGCATCCAGGACCGGCGAATAATGCAGATAATCGGGGTGATGCCGCTTAAGGAAAGCATTGGCGGGCTCAGTCGCGATCTTTTGCCAGCCTCTGCTATCTTTAACATAGCGTAGAAAACACAGCACTTTTTCCCGTTCGACCCCCTGCCCTACGACGGCAAAAATGAGTCCTTCAGCCGTTTCTATAAAGTCTTTAGAAAAAAACATCAGGCGCTTTCAACTGAATAGTTTAAATGAAGAATTTTCATTTTTTATTGATAACATTAAACTGCAAAATTTGACCTTAAATTTGAAAGTTAACCGATCTAAAGATTCCGTACAAAACGAAGTGCTTTTTTTATTGAAACTCAAAGCTTAATCGCCTATGCTCAATGGCCGGGTTTTAGCTCCACCAAAACCTAGTGCTCGTTATTATGCCCTAAATCAAACCCACAGGAGACTGTATGAAGATCGGTATACCTAAAGAAATTCACCCCGGTGAAATGCGAGTAGCCACTACGCCGGAGGCTGCCGCACAAATAATAAAAATGGGATTTTCGGTAAGCATTGAAAGCGGTGCGGGTCTCGGTGCAAATATTTCAGATGAGGCCTATCGGGAGGCAGGTGTTGAAATCGTACCTGATACTAAAACGCTTTGGAAGCAATCCGACATCGTCATGAAAGTGCGCGCTCCTGAGCGTAACCTTAAGCTGGCAATAGAAGAAACGGACCTGCTATCTCCAGGCGCATGTTTAATCAGTTTTATCTGGCCTGCACAAAATGAAGCGTTAATGCAGAAGCTGGCGGCAAAACACGTCACCGTACTGGCTATGGACAGCGTGCCGCGTATGTCCAGAGCGCAAAAAATGGACGCCTTGAGCTCCATGGCCAATATTGCAGGTTACAGGGCCATTGTCGAAGCTGCACAACATTTCGGACGCTTTTTTACCGGCCAGATAACTGCCGCCGGCAAAATACCGCCCGCTAAAGTACTGGTCATCGGTGCCGGCGTTGCAGGATTAGCGGCCATCGGTGCCGCAAAAGGCATGGGCGCTATTGTCCGGTCATTTGACACCCGCCCCGAAGTCAAGGAACAAATTGAAAGTATGGATGCCGAATTCCTGATGCTGGATTTCAAGGAAGAAGGCGCAGGGACCGGCGGTTATGCCAAAACCATGTCAAAAGAATTCATTGAAGCCGAGATGGCTTTATTTGCCGAGCAAGCAAAGGAAGTGGATATTATTGTCACAACCGCGCTCATTCCAGGCAAACCGGCGCCCAAATTAATCACTAAAGCCATGGTTGAATCAATGAAACCCGGCAGCGTGATTGTGGATTTGGCGGCTGAACAAGGCGGCAATTGTGAATTGACTGAAAAAGACCAGGTTGTGGTAAAACATGATGTGACACTTATCGGTTACACCAATTTACCCAGCCGTTTAGCTAACCAGTCCAGCCAGCTTTATGCAACAAACCTGCGGCATTTATTAACCGAACTGTGTCCGGAAAAAAACGGCGTTATCAACGTCAACATGGACGATGAGGTGATACGCGGCACCACCGTTATCAAGGAAGGCAATATCACTTGGCCGCCACCCGCACCCAAACTTTCCGCCGCTCCGGCTCCGCAAACAGAAGCGCCGGCTTATCCGTCGGTACTGGAACAACAACAAAAAAAATCAATCATTCATCCGGCTATCAGGCAATTTTTGCCGATCATCATCGGCGGCCTGATTTTGTTCGGCATAGGCGCTGTTGCCCCCGAATCTTTCATGACCCATTTCACCGTGTTTGTGCTGGCCTGTTTCGTAGGTTATCAAGTCATCTGGAATGTCTCGCATTCGCTGCATACGCCTTTGATGAGTGTAACCAATGCCATTAGCAGCATCATCGTTATTGGCGCATTGGTACAGATTTCAACCCCACACTCCACCGTCACTATTCTTGCGGGCGTGGCTATCTTACTCGCATCTATCAATATAGTCGGCGGCTTTTTAGTCACCCGTCGTATGTTAGAAATGTTCAGAAAATAACAGGAGATCATGATGTCCCACAGTTTAGTTACGATGTCTTACATTGTTGCCGCCATTCTGTTCATTCTTAGCCTGAGCGGATTAAGCAACCAGGAAACTGCGCGCAAAGGCAACTATTACGGCATGTTAGGCATGGCGATCGCCATTATCGCTACCATATTAAGCGGATCGGTTGACAGCACGTCAGCCGTGCAATTTACAATTTTTGGAACCACTTTAAGCGGGGCAGCCACCGTTTACGGCGTTTTGATTGCGGCATTATTAATCGGCGGCAGCATTGGCGCTACAGCCGCGTTAAAAGTTGAAATGACGCAAATGCCGGAACTGGTCGCCATCATGCACAGTCTGGTCGGTATGGCGGCGGTGCTGGTTGGTTATGCCAATTTTATGGACAGCTCTATCACCATCAATGGTGCAGAAAAAACTATCCACGAACTGGAAATTTATATCGGCATTCTCATCGGCGCGGTTACTTTTTCAGGCTCGGTGATTGCTTTCGGCAAGCTCAGCGAAAAAATCAGCGGCAAACCGATGCTATTGCCTGGCCGTCATTGGTTCAATCTGGGATTACTGATTGCCGTTATTGTTCTGGGCGCTGTGTTTTTACAACAAGTGGAAAGCGGCGGCAACGCCATTATACCTTTAGCCATCATGACTGTTATCGCCCTGGTTTTTGGCGTCCATATGGTGATGGCGATAGGCGGAGCGGATATGCCGGTGGTTATTTCCATGCTCAACAGTTATTCAGGATGGGCGGCGGCGGCTACCGGCTTTATGTTAAGCAACGATTTGCTGATTGTTACCGGAGCCCTGGTCGGCAGCAGCGGCGCAATCCTGAGTTATATCATGTGCCGCGCCATGAACCGGCATTTTCTCAGCGTGATTGCCGGAGGTTTCGGCACCGCTTCAGGAGGCCAAGCCGCCGCCATTGAAGGCGAAGTGCAGCCGATTGATGCCGAAGAAGCCGCGCAGTTACTGCAAGCGGCAAAAAACATCATGATTATCCCCGGCTACGGCATGGCGGTCGCACAGGCTCAGCATACCGTATATGAAATCACCAAGCTGCTGCGGGACAAGGGCAAAAAAGTGCGTTTCGGCATCCATCCGGTTGCAGGGCGCATGCCGGGTCACATGAACGTCTTGTTGGCGGAAGCCAAAGTGCCTTATGACATCGTCTTCGAAATGGATGAAATCAATGATGATTTTACCAATGTGGATGTGTCGATAGTCATCGGGGCCAATGATATTGTCAATCCGTCGGCGCTCAATGATCCCAACAGCCCGATTGCCGGCATGCCGGTACTGGAATGCTGGAAAGGCGAAACCACTATCGTGCTTAAACGCAGTATGGCGTCGGGTTATGCCGGAGTCGGCAATCCCCTGTTCGTGCTGGAAAACACCCGCATGTTGTTCGGCGACGCCAATGCGAGCATGCAGGCCGTGTTAAAGGCGTTGAAGGGGTAAAAGATATTTCACCTCTGAGGGCACGAAGTTTATAGTTTTCGAAGCGTAGCGGGGTTTGTAACCCCGTTACTCACGTTTTTGAATCGCCGCAGTCTTCAAACGTTCCGGCCGGGGTTTCAAACCCCGGCCAGCCGAGATGGTCGCCAATGAGTTTACGAGAGATTTTGGTACAAGCTCAGTCGATATTTATCGGTCAACTCTATCCTCGCGCCCAACGGCCCGCTTTCCCTGTCTAAAACTTGCTGGAGCCAATGAGCATCATCAGGATGCGCATGATTCAACCGGAAGCGTTTGATCTGCATGGGCGTCATGCTCAAGCCGGCAAGCTTGCCTGTCGTAATATCCATCGTCATAAAGTACATCAGGCTCAGATCGCCGCGAAATTCCTCGTGTCCTGAAATTCCCTCATAGTCGTTCAGAAAGTCGCCGCAGCCATAGAGAATCGGTTTACCTCGATATACTTCGATGCCTTTCGGATGATGCGAGGAGTGGCCATGCACCACGTCCACATGAGCCTGATCTATAAGCCGGTGTGCAAATTCTCTTTGGACATTTACTATTTCATAGCCCCAGTTTCCGCCCCAGTGTATTGATGCCACTACGCAATCGCCTTTCTGCTTAAAACCCGCTATTCGTTCAGCCAGACGATCCACCGTGCCATCGGATAAATCCGGCAGCAAATTAACGCCGGGCTTATCGCTGCGAGCACCCCATACACGGGGAATGCCGCTGCTTTCATGGCCGAATCCAAACACCAGCACTCGTCCTTTCCCTGCCAACTCGATAATCGCCGGGGCTTCGGCATCCATAAGATTGCTGCCCGCTCCGGCAATTTTTATATTCGGGCCGCCCAAAGAGGTTAAAGTCTCCGTCAAACCGGCATAGCCCCAATCCAGAACATGATTGTTAGCCAGCACGCAGCAGTCGATTTTTACCGCTGTGATGCAGGGTACATTACCGGGATGCATGCGGTAATTGATACCCTTTCCGGGCCAGAATTCGGAGCTGGTCGTCACCGCCGTCTCAAGATTGATGACTCGGACGTCTGGGTTGATGCGCCGAAGCTCTTCAAGTGCATCCCCCCAGATATAGCTAAAGTCCGCCGATTTTGGAATAGGGCCATTGGCTTTCTCCGCGAGCTTAACATAGCCCTGCGCGGAGGTCATATACGGTTCATAAATCCGCGGATCGTTGTGGTACGGCAGCGCTTGGTCGATGCCCCGGCCGGTCATCACGTCACCGCACAGAAACAGCGTTATGGTTTGGGCATCGCGAAAAGAAGCCTGAGTTGAAAAATCTTGATTGGAAAGCATGTTATTTCTGTCCTTCGATAAAGACGTTTTTGCCATTGCCAGGGCGGTCGCAATACCGCCCAATTTCAGGAAATCTCTTCGCGTTCTCGGTTTTAGCTCATAATCATTCATCGCCGGCCTGCCTGAAGATCATAAAAATGAATGGCAGCTCATCCTGTGCTTCTGTAATGAAGATGAGCCAAGCTTGGAAATCGGCATTGTCTACCTCCGACAGATGAAATACAAGACGTACCTCTCCGGGACATTCCTGATAATGTTAAAGGCCGGGGCGGCATTGATAATGACGGCTCATTGCTCTTGGCGATTAACAGTGAATCGGGCTATGATCGGCCATGAACTTTTTAAAACGCCTACGTACCCGATATATTCTGCAACGTCATGCGATCGCGCATGATCTATGGGCGGAAGTTACCAAAAAAATGGGCTTATTGCAGGGAATGACTGCGGTTGAGAAAGCGCACTTGCGTGAACTGACGACGCTGTTTCTGCACGAAAAGCAATTCACCGGCGTACAGGGGCTTCAACTTACCGATGCGATGTGTTTGACTGTCGCCGCTCAAGCCTGTCTTCCGGCGCTCGGCCTTGGAATGGGCTGTTTGTCGGGCTGGACCGAAATCATCATTTATCCGGGGGCGTTCCGGATTAGCAGAGACGAAAAAGATGCGCAAGGAATTGTTCATCACCAGGAGCAGGTGCTCATCGGCGAATCATGGTCGCGGGGACCGCTGATACTCTCCTGGGAAGATATTGAGCAGGATATGCAGGAGCAATCCTCCTGCCGCAATGTCGTGATTCATGAAATTGCCCATAAGCTGGACATGTTAAATGGCAGCGCCAATGGTTTTCCTCCCTTGCATCACGGTATGGATATCGCACAGTGGACAGAGGTGTTAACTGCCGCCTATCAGGCATTGGTTCGAGAAATTGATTATGAATTTCAAGCCTCTATCAACCCTTATGCGGCGACGAACCCGGCGGAATTTTTTGCCGTGATCAGTGAATATTTTTTTTGTGCGCCTGACATCCTCTTTACGCAATTTGGCGATGTCTATCAGCAATTGCAGCTTTACTACCGACAAGATTCGTTGCAACGTATTCATCATGACTAACATCATACTGATTACTCAACAACCGGCTCGCTCCGGTCGGATTATTGGCTGCGGCTGATTTCTACACTAAACGTTAAATTTCGTACGACGACAAAATCATTATAGGTTTTGGTAAAGTGGTTAACGCAATTCATGGGAAGCGATGGCTTTCGGGCGCAAGTGACAGTTTCAATATCCGCTTCGGGTTCTAACTCCAAATGCCGGCTGACATTGAGTTTAATCGCTGGAAATTATTACCTCATCCGGCATACTCCGGAACCTTATCAATTTTCCTTTAACCGGTTCAGGTCGCCGCCGTACTTTATATAGTTTGCTTTGATTGCTGGTATTCGGCAAGCAGATTCGCTAGCTGATTCAAGTTGGCAGGTTTTATCAGGTAATGATCAAAGTCTGCGGTACCCGAGAGTGGGCCGTTTTTGCTTGGCGAATAACCGCTCTGGGCGATAATTAATGTCCGCTGGAAAGCGGGTTGTTCCCGTAGTTTTCTGGCGACCTGATACCCGTCCATATCCGGCAGCCCTATATCCAGCAGAATAACATCGGGATTAAAATCACGGGCAGCGCTGACTCCCTCCGCTCCGTTGCGAGCGATCGCCACCTGATGCCCTGATATTTTAAACCAGACTGAAACGCTGTCCGCAACATCTTCATCATCATCTATTAATAATATCCGCAGGTCCTTGACACTCGCTTTATTTAATGTCTGCGAAGTTAATGTCTCCACCTGCATTGCATCTTCCAGAGGTCCGGGTAACTGAACCACAAATTCCGATCCTTTATTGACACCCTTACTGGAGGCGGTGATCCTGCCGCCATGCAGATCAACCAGTTTCTTTACCAGAGTAAGCCCAAGTCCTAACCCGCCTTCGGAGCGGTCGGCTCCCCTTTTACCCTGAATGAACAATTCAAAAATATGAGGAAGTAACGCCGATTCGATACCCATGCCGTTGTCCCGGACACGAACAATGATTGATGAACCTTGGAAGCTGACGTTCAGGTTAATACGGCCGCCCTCGCCGGTATATTTAGCAGCGTTATTAAGCAGATTGGTAAATACCTGAGTGAGGCGGACAGGGTCGCCTTCCAGGTAGACGGGTGGGTCAGGTAAATCGAGATCGAGCGTTTGCTGTTTCGATTGGAGGATTGTCTGAATCGATTCAACCAAGTCCTGGAGCAAATGGATCAGTTCGACGCGTTCCCGTTGAATTTTCACCAGGCCCCGTGTAATGCGTGAGACGTCCAGCAGGTCGTCGACCAATTGGGTAATATGGGAGACGTTACGATTAAGCACTTCACTTGCCCAACTAAGCTTCGGCTCATCTAAAGTCGGTAAGGACAATATCTTCGCTACGTTGCTTATGGGAGTGAGCGGATTGCGCAATTCGTGGCCGAGCATGGCGAGGAATTCATCTTTGCGTTGGTCTGACTCACGCAGCACCTCTTCAACGTGCTTACGCTCGGTGATGTCCTGAATTACACCGGTTACACGTAATACCCGTCCTGCCTCGTCGCGAACTTCGTTCAAAGTTGCCAGAACCCAAACGGAGCCGCCGTCCGGGCGGACATAATGCTTTTCTCCTTCAAACAAAGGCACTTCGCCACCATCAAACCGGTCACCCGGCTCAAGATAGGACGCGGCCTGATCCTTCGAAAAAATGAACTCCTGAAAAGTTCTTTCCAATAACTCGGCCTCAGAATAGCCGGTAAGTCGGCAGTAGGCCGCATTGACCCGGATAAAACGGCCGGTGACAGGGTCGGCCTCCATTTTGCCTACGCTTGATGCTTCAAACATAACGCGGTAGGCTTCTTCGCTTTCGCGTAGACTTTTCTCGAAGCATTTACGCTCGGTGATGTCGCGAATGACAGAGAGCACGCCGGTTTGTGCGCCATTAGCGATATTTATGCGGTTTAGCTGAGACTCGACATGAATGGCTTTGCCAGCGGCGGTGATATGAATTTTTTCACCTTGCCAATAGCCCCTCTCGCTGAGGGCGGCTTTCATTTCGGCTTTATCGCCTGGCTGGAGCCATTGGCATCGGTAAATTTTACTCACATGGCATCCGAGTACGCTGGAAGCGGAGACGCCGTATTGTTGCTCGGCCGCGGCATTGAGATAAATGACGCGCTTATCGTCGTCAAGGGCAACAACAACCTCACTGATTTGCTCCAGAATTTCACCACGAAAACGGTTTAATTCAGCGTCAAGCCCTTGCAGCGTAAAAATCTGTGGGCCATCGGAGGTTTGCACCACCAGCGCATCGACCTTGCCGTTGCGAATCGCGTGCAGAGTTTCTTCGGCCTCATCAAGACGTGCGCGCAGTTCGGCATTTTCGTTTAGCAGGTCCTTATCGGTGGAAGCATGACTAGGCATGATTGGGTGGCATTACCAGGCCGATGAAGATTCATCGGCCATTTTGCGCAGATCCAGTCCGAGCAGGATACGATCGGTTTGCGACATGTCGCCGATAAAGCGGCGCAAGGGCAACGGCAATTTTTTGATCAAGGTGGGCGCTGCGATAATTTGCTCGCCAACAGCCAGTGTCGGATGCTGGTGAATATCCACGACTTCCAGTTCGTAACGGCCTTGCAGATACTCCTCGCAAAGCGTGCGAATATTCACGATGGCTTTTATTGCATGCGGCGTAATACCGGTGACGTAAAGCTTGAGAATGTAGCGGCTATCGTCACCCTTAACGCATGCGGCTTTCAGCGCGTCAAGTCCAACCGGAGATAAGTCATCTTTGTTGATCATCAAGGTTTCCTCCTCACCGGCCATATATCCAGGTCGATGAGTACATATTATTCATTGGACAGGTTGCCAATAATTTTTTGATTAGCTCTGATTCGAATAGATTCAGTGGGTTTTGAACTTAATACGAGCATAAATGATGCTCTCTGTTAAATCTCATGGAAAGCATTATAGACGTTAGGTCGGAATATACCAGAAAAGATAATGAGCGAGTATAAGTATCTCTACGTATTGTGTTAAATATAAAATTCTATATAAATTGGAATATCAGTTGATGACATAGACTGCACGTTAACTCCGGATGACCGGAATACGGAATCTCTGGTGCAGCATGCAGACCTGGCTGTATTAGAAACCAGGGCTTATGGAAAATTTACATCCTCATTCCGAGAATTTGCCGTAATAGTCATACAATCCCAAGGATGCCTCATTAGTGGATAATATTAAGTCAATAGATCTGACAAATATCGGCGACATCTCCATCCCGAATTACCATGTGCTGGAATTATTGGGCAAAAGCCGGCAATCGCTGGTATTCAAAGCGATTTCCAAACAGCAGCCGGAGCGCTATTACACGCTCAAGCTGTTCCGGCATCCTCTCAAGCACGAAAACCTGCGCCGTTACCTGAAACAAAAAGTAGAGCGGCTAAAAATTATCCACGACGTGAATATCATTACGCCTATCGCATTCGAGTATTATGGCGATGTGCAGTTTATCGTTCAGGATTTTTTCTCCAGTCTGACGCTTCGACAATGGCGTCGTCAGAATACGCCAAGCCTGATGAATTTTTTCAATCTGGCCGGCCAATTGGCTTTGGCGCTGAACGCCGTGCAAGAGGCGGGCATTATACATGGCGGCGTCAAGCCTAACAATATCCTGATTCGTCCGGATACCCTCGCCTTGCGGCTGACCGATTTCATTACGCCCATCGACATACGCGAAATTAGCCATTTCATTTATGACCCCGGCTTTGTAGGGGACACCCTGGCCTATACGTCGCCGGAGCAAACCGGCCGCATTAATCACCGAGTGGATTTCTCCACGGACATCTATTCTATGGGGATTATTTTCTATCAACTGCTGAGCGGCCGCTTGCCGTTTAAAAGCACCGATCCTTTGGAATTAATCCATGCCCATCTGGCCGAGGAAGCGCCGCGGGTGCAGCAAATTAATCCCGAAGTCCCGGTCATGCTGGGTGAAATAGTCGCCAAAATGACCTTGAAAGAGCCTGAAAAACGCTATCAAAGCGGTTCCGGCCTGTATGCCGATTTGCAACTTTGCGCCACGGAATACCGGACTATCGGCCGGGTATTGCTGTTTAAAACAGGCCGGTCGGACTATAACCGGCGCGTCATTTTTATCTCCAAAATGGTCGGCCGGCAAGCCGAAGCGAGAACCGTGCTCGACCTTTACGATCAGGTCGTGCATGGCGGTTTTGCCGCCGTGTTCATTTCAGGCCTGCCGGGCATCGGTAAGACCCGCCTGATCCAGGAACTGCAAAGGCCCCTCGTGGAACATCATGGTTATTTCACATCCGGCAAATTCGACCAATACCAGAAAAACATACCTTACAGTTCCCTGCTGCAAGCCCTGCGCAACCTGATCCGCACCTTTTTGACCGAGAGCGATGAGCGTGTCGCCCTGTGGCGCAGGAAGATACTTGAAACAGTGGAGCAGCAAGGCCGGGTCATCACCGATGTCGTGCCGGAACTCTCCATTCTCATCGGCTCGCAGCCCGAAGTGTCTGGCTTGCCGCCTGTGGAGGCGCGCAACCGCTTCAACAATCTGTTCGGCCGCTTTTTGGCCTGTTTGTGCAGTCCGGAAAACCCGCTGGTGTTATTTATTGATGACTTGCAATGGTGCGATAGCGCTACCTTCGAATTTCTTGAGCATATTTTTGCCAATACGGAAGATTATCCCTACTTGTACTTCGTCGGCGCATACCGCAATAACGAAGTCGATAGCGGCCACCCGTTGAGCCATCTGATGCGCTCAATCCAGGCGCGTCACCAGCCTTTGCACGATTTGCGCCTCGGGGCCCTCGATGCTCACGATTGCCACGAGATGGTGGCTTATATACTGGACTTGCCTTTGGAGCAGACCGAAAACCTGGCATTGTTCCTGACCCAATTGACCGAAGGCAATCCGTTATTTGTCAGTGAAAGCCTGTCGTGGCTGCACAACGAACAACTTTTGCTGTTCGGCGAAAACGGCCAATGGGATTGGGATTTGGAAAAAATCCGCCATTCCAGCATGCCGCTCAGCGTCGTTGAGCTGTTTAGTTCCAAAGTGCGCAAACTGCCGGACCAGACCCTGGATATCCTGATGCTGTGTGCCTGCATGGGCAATCGTTTCACCGCTGAAGATATTGCCGTTATCCTGGAAATTGATTACCAATCTTTATTTGAATGCCTTAAGCCGGTCCTGAGCCTGGGGCTGGTGATGGAAAGCAAAACCGAATTGCAATTCGTTCACGACCGAGTGCAGGAAGCCGTGCTACGGCTCATCGATGCCGAAAAACGGCGCGATATCCACTGGCGTATCGGCCTGCATTTGCTGAATGGCGCGGTTATAGGTCCTGCATTGGAGCAACAGGAAAATTTGTTTACTGTCGCCGCTCACTTGAATTTGGGCCGTCCGTCTCAGATGGATGCGCCGCAAGCGCTGGAGATGGCCACCATTAATTTCCATGTCGGCAATAAGGCCCTGGACGCCTTAGCCACCCAGGCCGCCAACGAGTATTACCGCAATAGCCTGGCCTTACTGTCGGAAGATGCCTGGAGCCATCATTACACGCTGACGTTCCGGTTGCATCAGCGGCTGGCCAAAACTGAATTAATGGGCGGCCGCTACGAAGTGTCTGAAAAACTGCTTGATACGCTGCTCAGCAATGCCGCCGATAATCTGGATCGCGCCGAAGCCCTGGCGGAACAAACCACCTCGTTATCCTCCATTGGAAATTTTATCAAAGCCATCGAAGTCGCCAATCGCGGTCTGGCCTATTTCGACAAGGCGATTCCTGATAATGAAGAGTCAGCCGGACAAAGAATGCAGACACTGATGAAAGAAATTCACAAGAATGGCGATGTGTGGCATATCATTCTGAATATGCCTTTTACTCAGGATCGTCGCAGTAAAATCGAGCTGGCTTTTTACAGTGAGCTGATTCCCGACTTGTACATGTCGGGCCTGGTGCCCCAGCTTTATCTGTCTTCCGCTCAGTCCACCCTTCTTTGTCTCCAGGGCGGCATGGCTGAATCGGTGATTTATTCCTTCTCCATCATGGGGCTGAATCTCGGCGAACAAAACCAGTTCGAGCTGGCCTTTCGCTACCAGGATCTGGCCCACGAACTGTGCGCGCGCTATCCCGATACCTTCGGAGCAACCCGAGGCATCAACGGTATCGTCTGGTGCAATATGCACTCTCGCAGCCATCCGTCAGAGATTGTCACCTATTGCTACAAAGGGATTCAATTCGGCAAAAACAGCGGCGATTTATACAACGCCGGTCTCTGCTATGGCCCTTTGATGTGGAATTTGCAGGTGCAGGGCGCCAGTTTCGGCGATATCGCCGATGTTGCGGCGGAATGTCTGGAGTTCTCCAGCAGGAACCAGCTGTCATTTTCTGTGGGGCTGGCGGAAGCTGTGATGTCAGGCTGGGTGGAGCCGATGAAAAGCGTCGATTCCCCACGAGTTTCCATGACGGATAAATTGGCCTTATGGCAAAGCCGAAATCATGTGGCTTCGGCCGGCAGCTACTTTGTGCACCTGTCGCTGTGCAGTTTTTACTTTGGCCGTTATCAGGAAGCGGCCGGTTATCTGGATGAAGTCAAGCATTATTTGACCGGAATGACCGACAATGTGCTCAAACGCCAGTGGTACGTATTTCAAGCGCTGAATGCGCTACGCCTGTATCGGCAACAACCGGGCGATTCTCTCCAGACCCTGGCCGATAACCTCAAATTCTGGATAGAGCCGGTGGAAACCTGGGCTACGTTGGGGCCGCTGCTCAAGCCCTATCTGGCTTTATACCATGCGGAACGGGCTTGCTGCTTTGCGGATTTCGATACGGCCGTCGCCCGCTATCTGGACGCCATCGAAGCGGCCAGATTGCAGAGCTATACATTCCTGGAGGGTTTTGCTAATGAAAGCCTCGGCGAATGGCTGGCGGCAGCCGGTCGGCAAAGCATCGATATGTACTGGCGGGAAGCGATGCGATTGTATCAGCGCTGCGGCGCCCAGGGTAAACAACTCCGGATGAGGGAGCAGCATCCGTCCGCATTTGACGACCCGGAAGATATGGGTCTGCCCGCCAGCCTCGACTTCCAGCAGGAATCGACTCTGCCAAACCTGAATATGGACTATTTGGTTAAATCTGCCCTGGCGCTCTCAGCGGAAATCGACCAGGAGAAGCTGCTGACAAAAGTCATGCGTGTCGTTATGCAATCCAGCGGCGCTCAACACGGCTATTTGATGATTCAGGAAAATAATGTCTGGATAGTGCGTGCAGTCGGCCATATGATGGAACAATTAAACCTGGAGACCCGCCGCCATCCGCTTGGCGATTCTGAAAATCTGTGCCAGGGCATCGTCCACTACGTCAGCCGCACCCGCAAGATGGTGGTACTGACCGACGCCCAGCAATCGCCTGAATTTCGTAATTTACCGGAAATTATCGCACTGGGCGTGCGCTCACTGTTGTGCCTGCCGTTGCTGCGGCAAGGCGAGTTGGTCGGCTTACTGTACCTGGAAAACCGATTGGCGCCGGGCGTGTTTACCGCCGATAAAGTTAGGGATACTGAACTACTTAGCCTGCAAGCGGCCATTTCAATGGAAAACGCACGCCTTATCGCAGAAATCGCCCGATTCAACACCGAACTGGAGCAGCGCGTGAGTATTGAAGTCGCGAAAAATCGTGAGAAGGATCATCTGCTTATTAAACAATCACGCCTGGCGGTGATGGGCGAGATGATTAATAACATCGCACATCAATGGCGGCAGCCTTTGAATGCCTTGGGGCTGGTTCTCGGCAACATTAAGGATGCGCAACGCTTCGGCGAATTAACGCCGGACTATCTGCACAGACAGGAGCAGGAAGCGCGGCAATATATAGATAAAATGTCGGATACCATCAATGACTTTCGCGATTTTTTCAAACCTGATAAAACGAATGAATGGTTCAGCGTCAACCATGCTATCGATGAAGCCATATCACTCGTCGACGCCAGCTTCAAGGTACAGGGCATCAGGATAATGCTGGATGTTCAGAAAGATATAGAGCAGCATGGATTCCCGAATGAATATTCCCAAGTGCTGCTCAACCTGCTGACCAATGCGAAGGATGCTATTTCTGCACGAGGCATCAGTGATGGGCTTATTATGATACGGCTGACGCAGGAAGACGGTCTGGTGCGTTTGGCCATCACCGATAATGGCGGAGGCATTGACGAAGAGATCATGCCACGTTTGTTTGAACCGTATTTTTCCACTAAAGAAGGCGGAACAGGAATTGGACTCTATATGTCCAAAATGATTATTGAAAATAGTATGGGGGGACATATTGAGGTGCGAAATCATCAGGATGGCGGCGAATTTTCGATTGTGACTCCAATAAACGGCAACAATGAAGTTATGTCACAGTAGCCAGCCAATTACGGAGACAGGGCCATAATGAACGCCATCAATACGACCTCACTGGATGATCTGGAATATCTGAGAACTCTGTCCGTGCTTTATGTTGAAGATGATGATGGCATTCGTGACCAGTTGGCTCAATTTCTCAAGCGGCGTTGCTCGTCAGTTCATCTTGCCTCAAACGGTATAACAGGTTTGGAAGCCTTCCGGCTACACCAGCCGGATATTGTCTTGTCTGATATCCTGATGCCGGTCATGGATGGCCTGAAGATGAGTGAGATCATACATGCGGCTAATGCCAATATCCCCATTATTATTATCACCGCCTTTGAAGACACGTATTATCTTCGTACTGCCATTGATATGGGGGTTGATAAATATATTACCAAACCGGTGAATCCTGAAATTCTGGAAGCGGCATTGCTGAAGAGCGCGCGGGCTATCCGGGCTGAAACAGCGCTGTGCGAAATAAAGGAGCGCTATCAGGTGCTTTTCACGCTTTCCCAAGTGCCCATAGCTATTATCAGTTCGACTAACCATAACCGATTGAATTTAGAAAAACTGATAAGCTCGGCAATCGACGAAAATAGCCGGATTCTGGATTGCAACCAGGCTTTCCTGAAGTTCACCGGGTATCAGGATGCTCAAAGTATACGCCGACGCACATTGGGTGAATTAATCAAGGCCGAATACCAGTCACAGATCAAGAGCCTGCTGACAGATGAGCTTATGGTGCGCGGTTTTACCCGTGAACTGGAACTGGGAATTTTGTGCGCCGATGGACACTCGCTACAGGTTATGGCTCAGTTTATCCTGAGGCGCAATGATATTGGCCAACCCATTGAAATTTGGATATTAATGCGGGATATCAGTGAACAGCGCCATGCCGAGAAGCAATTAACTCTCGCCCAAAAAGTGTTCGATAACACTCAGGATGCAATTATGATCACCGATCAAGAAAATAATATCGTGTCAGTGAACGCGGCTTTTAATCATATTACAGGGTATTCGACTGAAGAAGTGCTTGGATGTAATCCCCGTCTGCTACAGTCCGGGCGTCATGAAGCTGAGTTTTACCAGCAAGTTTGGCAAACTGTACTGGAGCGCGGACATTGGCAAGGCGAGATATGGAACCGGCGTAAAAATGGAGAAATTTATGCAGAATGGCTGTCAATTAATACGGTTGAAAATGCAGCCGGCCTTATCGATAACTTTATCGGTGTTTTTTCTGATATCACAGAGTCCAAGGCCGCCAGTGAATATATCGCTTTTCTCGCTCACTATGATCCCTTGACTCAATTGCCCAACCGCATTTTGCTGCGTGACCGTCTGACGCAGGCGATTAAAACCGCCCAACGGCAAAGTAACGGCCTGGCGGTATTTTTTCTGGATCTGGATCGCTTCAAAGAAGTTAATGATTCCATGGGGCACAATATTGGCGATGTCCTGCTAACCCAGGCGGCAGCTCGGCTTCGTGAGCTTATGCGTGAAGCCGATACCTTGGCGCGTCTGGGAGGTGATGAGTTTATCGTGGTGCAGCCAACTGTCAATGAAGTGGCGGATGTTATTACTTTGGCGGAAAAAATCAACAAGAGTCTGCGCTTGCCGTTTTTACTTGAGGGACACGATGTGATCATATCGGCCAGTATAGGCATTGCTTTGTATCCTGAAGATGGTAAAGACTTTGATACGTTACTGAAAAATGCCGATATCGCCATGTACAACGCCAAGCAAAACGGAGGTGATAATTACGAATTTTTTACTTCCAGCATGAACTCGGAAGTACTGGCGCATTTTTCAATGGAAAACCAATTGCGCCGGGCGCTCGAGCAAGGTCAATTTGAATTGTTTTATCAGCCTCAGGTGAATTGTGAAAATGGCCGGCTAATCGGAATGGAAGCCTTGTTGCGGTGGCGGCATCCGGAATTGGGGCTGGTGCCGCCGGCAAAATTTATACCGCTGGCGGAAGAAACCGGCTTGATTATTCCTATTGGCGCCTGGGTATTGCACGAAGCCTGCCGGCAAAATGCCCAGTGGCAACGTCAAGGATTTTTGCAGGTTGTCGTGGCCGTGAATATTTCCGCTGTTCAACTCCGCCGGTCACATTTACTGGGCACAATCACATCTGCTCTGGAGGATAGCGGTCTGGACGCATGCTGGCTGGAGCTGGAGCTAACCGAAAATATTGTCATGCACGAAGCTGTAGTCGCCATTGCCCTGTTTTGGGCATTAAAGTCAAAAGGCATCAAATTGACTATTGGTGGTTTTGGCGCCGGCTATTCTTCACTATCCAACCTCAAGCGGTTTGCTATCGATAAACTGAAAATCGACCAGTCATTTGTGCACAAAATATCCTATGACCAGGAAGACGCGACTATAACCCGAGCCATTATCGGCCTGGCGCGCGAAATGGGAATCAGCGTTATTGCGGAAGGCGTTGAAACTGTTGAGCAATTACACTTTTTATCCGCCCAGCAGTGCTACAATATCCAGGGTGATCTTTATAGCAAGCCGGTTCCGGCAGCGGATATGGGAATATTCCTCAAAAGCGGCGTTATCGCTAGGCAATGAGCCGGTTAAGCCGGCTAAATTTCGGACAGCTCTAGCGAAGCTCATTTATGCCGGCATTTCACTCTCCTGTCCGCAAATGATTTAATAAATTGACACTTTAGCTTAGGTTTTCCTATAGCCATAGAGGAGCTCGAAATCATGAGAATGCGTACGAATTTCAAGTCTTTACAGGAGAGTGCAAAGGAAGATTGGCAACTGATTCTTAGCGAGTTTAGCCAGTTTTCCAGAGGACTTCCTGATCGCGTCATCGCCCACTTGAAGCTTCTGGAAGGCGATTTTGGCGGTTTTCCGGTAGACCGTTACAGACACTCATTGCAAACAGCCACCCGCGCGTTGCGTGATGGCCGGGATGATGAATACGTGGTCTGTGCATTGCTGCATGATATTGGCGATACGCTGGGAACATATAATCATCCCGATATTGCGGCCGCCATTCTCAAGCCTTTCGTCAGTGAAGCCAACCTTTGGATGATCCAGCACCATAACATTTTCCAGGGCTACTATTTTTTCCACCATATCGGCATGGATCGCAACTTGCGTGAGCAATTCCGTGAACATGTCCACTTCGAGCGCACAGCCGAATTTTGTGAATTGTACGATAGCCCTGCGTTTGACGCCCATGCCGAAACCTTGCCCATCAGCGAATTCGAACCCATGCTGCGGCAGTTCTTTGCCAACCCCGTTAACTCACTCTATAAAACTGTGTTGGAAGCCGCAAATGAGCCGGCAGATCGATAGCATAACCTTGATCATGTGCAAATCAGATTTCTATGTGCGGGCCCGGCTCTGGTACAAGCGGCAACATATCACTACAAGATATGGCCATATTTAGCGCTCTGCTCTAGTTGTGTTTGCAACAAAATGCCCCTGACTCTCGGCAGTCAGTGCGATTGTTGTTAACATTATTTTAAATTTAACAGTTAATTTATTGCCGGGATAACCCTTGATCATTTTGTTGTTTTTTTTGCAAAATAATAGATAAATGCTTGCCAATTAATTTTTGGTTTAAGGACGCCCAATACAAAAACAAGTCCTTTTCTGGAACTTAAGGTCAATTCCAAATTAATTGTTGTGGAATAACAACCGGCTCTCTTGTTACCTGACTGTGAATCAAAAATTATAAAGACCGCTTATTAATTTTGAATAAAATCGCTTGTTTTGCTTATTCAACGGGAGGATTATTTGTTTTTAACGTAATGACTGTTTAATACAAGGTACTATGAAAATTATAAAAGCCATGATTCTACTAGCCTCTCTTTTTGCGATAGCAAGTGCTGCTTTTTTCCAGCTTTTAGTTTTACTGATAAGCACACCATTTGCTCAGCAATTTTATGATCATCATAAGTCACAGCCAGGCTAATTAATCGCAGTAAACAAGCGCTTGAATTGCACGCGAGGAGATGCCCCTACTCGGTTTACCTGACATTATGATTCCCTCAAAATGGGAGGTTATGAAGTTTGCTTCCAACTCAAGAGCAACAGAGCTGCCTGTTCATTCATCTGATAACTGCCAGGAATTAAGGAACTGTAACTAAATAAATTGGATAATATGAGTTATCGTGGGAGCGGCTTTAGCCGCTCCCACAAGAAAGTAAATGTTCAAGTTATTTATTTTCACTCCTAAGTGACTAAGCGCTTTTGTTTACATCATCAAGCCCATCAGTGCTTAAATTTTACAGACAGTAGGCAGCAAACCTAATCAGAAACAAGTACAGGATTTTCTGCACAACTCAAAATTAATTCCTGGAAACCGGGGTACAAAGCACCGGCAGTCCAAACATTCAGGAGGTAAACAATGAGCAATCAATCTACTACCGACTACCTGTCGACCCACGAGTTTTTCGTCGAGATAAGTGATGATATTCTTCAGTTTCTGTGCGAGTGTTCAAGCACGCACGAGATTAAAAAGGAGCAAATCCTGTTCCGGCAGGGCGAACACGCGGATAAATTTTATGTGGTCCGCAATGGCCGCATCGCCATGCAAATACCTGCGATACTCGGTCCCGCGCTTGATATCCAGACTCTGGGCAAAGATCAGGTCTTGGGATGGTCCTGGCTGATATCGCCTTATAAATGGAACTTTCAAACCAAGGCCGAAGAAGACTCGGAATTGCTCCAGTTTGACGGCAAAGCCATACTGGCGCGATGCGAGCAGGAGCCCAAATTCGGCTATGAGCTGTTAAAGAAATTTGCAGGATTAATGTCCGCTGGCCTCAATGCGGCACGCCAGAAAATGATGGATGAATGGAATCCGGACGGGTTTGCTTAAATCTTAAAGATAAGAGCTTTCACAATGAATCCCGATGCCATCAAGGAGCTTTTGCTTTACAACCTCGCCTTCAACTACGCGATACTCATGATCTGGTTTGGCGTGTTCAGCCTGGCTCATGACTGGATGTATCGACTCCACAGTCAATGGTTTCGCCTCTCGGCTGAAACCTTCGATGCCATACACTACGCCGGCATGGCCGTCTACAAGATCGGAATTATTCTGTTAAATATCGTTCCTTTCGCCGTGCTCTGGCTTGTATTCTAAACCATGAGTTTCTAATCTTTCAGGTCGATTTCGGATTTTTATGAATCGGACGGCCTGAAGCCGGCCGGACCGATAAATTTAGGGGTTCTGTTAAAGTATTGAATTTTCCAATTCCGGCAGAGTTGAGCTGTTACAATGAAACTACGAAAAAAGAGCAAATAAATCGCCGAAATCATTCTATGAAAATTGTCTCCTGTTTAATTTCATTCGTAATAATCATTGCTGCCTGCACCCAAAAAGGAGCGGATGCGCCGCGCTCTGATACAGCGCGGCCGACCCGGTGAACCGCCCCGGCTTTATCGGAGACTCCATTATTTGATAGGATGAGTGATGAAAACGACAAATAAATATTCACCAGAAATACGTGAACGTGGGGTCCGGATGGTCTATGATCATCAGGACGAATAC
>JAQURG010000028.1 GCA_028715725.1 Methylococcales bacterium | reverse complement strand
CACGCAACTGATCCGCGATTTAATCCATAAAGGCGACATACACGGCATCAAGGAAGTCATGGAAAAATCAGAAAATGTCGGCATGCAGACTTTTGATAGCCATCTGCTCAGGCTATTTAAAGAAGGTGCCATTACTCTCGAAGAGGCACTGCAAAACTCGGATTCTCCCAATAATCTCAAGCTGAAAATCAATCTGAGCGAGGGTCTCGGCTCGTCAACGCCAGGTTCCTCGACTGATCATGACAAAGACGGCTTATCGCTACAAGCCATCGATTAGATGAAGCCTCTGAATAAAATCATCATAAAGCGGTTTAAAAAAATTTGACGGCAAGCCCGATCTCATTTTCTTCCATCTCAAACACGGAATCTGCTAAAAAAACATTTTTAGGCTATAATTGCCGACTTTTTAATGTCCATCATTGAGCTGCCGTGTCGAGTGTAAACAACGATTTATCAACTTTTCAGGGACTTATTTTGGCCCTACAGGAATACTGGTCAAAGCAAGGCTGTATTTTATTACAGCCCTTAGACCAGGAAGTAGGCGCGGGAACTTTCCATCCTGCCACCTTTTTACGCTCAATAGGACCAGAGCCCTGGAACGCAGCTTACGTTCAACCGTCCCGAAGACCGACTGACGGCCGCTTTGGCGAAAACCCCAACCGCTTGCAGCATTATTACCAGTTTCAGGTCGCGTTAAAACCGTCGCCGGACAATATTCAGGAGCTTTATCTTGGCTCATTGCGCTATTTGGGATTTGATTTACTCGAACACGATATCCGCTTTGTTGAAGACAACTGGGAATCTCCCACTCTAGGCGCATGGGGACTGGGCTGGGAAGTCTGGTTAAACGGCATGGAAGTCACCCAGTTCACCTATTTCCAGCAGGTCGGCGGGCTCGAATGCAAGCCGGTCACCGGAGAAATCACCTACGGCCTGGAACGTATCGCCATGTATTTACAGGGCGTCAAAAGCGTTTATGATCTGGTCTGGACCAAGGGTCCATTCGGCACAGTGACCTACGGCGATGTATTTCATCAAAATGAAGTGGAAATGTCGGCTTATAACTTCGACCACGCCAATGTTGATTTTATGTTTACTTGCTTCGATACCTACGAGCAGGAGTGCCAAAAACTTATCGCGTCAAATCTGCCTTTACCCGCTTATGAAATGGTGCTAAAAGCCTCGCATACCTTTAATCTGCTGGATGCACGTCATGCCATTTCCGTCACCGAGCGTCAACGCTATATCTTAAGAGTCAGAAATCTTTCCAAATCAGTGGCGGAAGCTTATTACGAACGCCGCGAATCGCTGGGTTTTCCGATGTGTAACGGGCAGGGAGCATAATCATGACAAACAGCAAAGATTTACTTTTCGAATTGGGTTCGGAAGAACTCCCGCCCAAAACCTTGCTGACATTAAGCAATGCCCTGCTGAATAATATTGTCAAAGAACTGGCCGCCGCTGAATTAACGTTTACCGGCAGTAAAGCCTATGCCACGCCAAGACGTCTGGCCGTTCTGATTGAAAACCTGTCTGCAGCGCAACCGGATAAAACGGTCGAAAAACGCGGTCCCGCTGTGCAGGCGGCATTTGCCGCAGATGGCGCACCGAGCAAGGCCGCTATAGGTTTTGCCGACAGTTGCGGCACTACTTTCGACAAGTTGGAACGCTTGAAAACCGACAAGGGCGAATGGCTGGCGTTTACCCAAACAATCAAAGGGCAAGCCACTGAAAGCCTGATTCCGGACATCATTCGCCAAAGCATTGCCGCATTGCCGATCGCCAAAAGAATGCGCTGGGGCAGCTTTGCTACAGAATTTGTCAGACCCGTACACTGGGCCGTATTACTTTATGGCGACAGCGTTATTAAAACAGAAATTCTTGGACTGGAAACCGGCACAACAACGCAAGGACACCGCTTTCATGCCCCGCAAAAGCTGACCATTAACAATCCGGAAGACTATCAGGATATACTGTACCGGCAAGGTAAAGTGATTGCCGATTTTGAGCAAAGAAAGGCTATTATTCTTGATGCCGCGCAAAAAGCCGCCGCTTCGGTTAACGCTATCGCCCATATAGAAGACGATTTGCTGGAAGAAATTGCAGCATTAAATGAATGGCCGGTACCAATTACAGGTAATTTTGATCCGCGTTTTCTCGAGTTACCGGCTGAAGTGCTGATTACCACGATGCAGACCAATCAGAAATATTTTCCGGTCAAAAATGCCGACGGTCATTTATTGCCGCACTTCATTACTTTTAGCAATATTGAAAGCACTCATCCTGAATCTATAAAGCAGGGTAATGAGCGGGTGATTACTCCGCGTCTTACCGATGCCGAATTTTTCTGGAAACAGGACCGGAAAAAGACGCTGGAAGATCACGTTGAAAGCCTATCCAGCGTTATTTTCCAGGAGAATTTGGGCACGGTTTACGACAAGACAATCCGGGTTCGAAATCTCGCAAAATTTATTGCAGGACACCTGAACGCCAATGTCGAATTAGCCGAACGTGCTGCATTATTGGCCAAAACCGACCTGATGACCGAAATGGTGGGTGAATTCGGCAATCTGCAAGGTATTATGGGGCGCTATTATGCGCTGGCGGATAACGAACCGGAAGAGGTCGCCTTGGCGATTGAGGAACAGTATTTCCCCAAACAATCCGGCAGTCCGACCCCCAACAGTACGACGGGGCAAATTCTTGCTATTGCAGAAAAAATGGACACCCTGGTCGGTATTTTTGAGGTCGGCTTGATCCCTACCGGCGACAAAGACCCTTATGCGTTGCGCCGCGCCGCATTGGGCATCCTCCGAACTATCATAGAGAACAAACTTAACATCAATATCATTGAGTTGGCGGAATTTGCCGGCGTTCAAGTCAAATCTGGGGCCAGTCATGTTGGTTCTGGAGATAAAATAAATGCAACAGCATATGTTGGCAATCCACCGCCAACAATGTCCGATCGCGTTATTGATTTTATTTTTGACCGCCTGAAAGGTTACTGCCTTGATCAAGGTTATACAGCCGATGAATTTGATGCTGTCATAGCCGTGAAACCTTCCGAACCTTTAGACTTCATGCAGCGCCTGGAAGCGGTTAAAGCCTTCAGGCAACTGCCGGAAGCCGAAAGCCTGGCCGCAGCGAATAAACGCATCCGCAACATCTTGAGAAAATCAGCTACCGAACCGGCTGACAAGATCGGTTTACTTGTTGAAACTGAAGAACAGCAGCTGCTGGAAGCGGCGAGACAATCCGAGGCCGATATTCAGCCTTTATTGGCGCAGCGTGATTACAAAGCAGTCCTCAACCGTTTAGCGCAGTTAAGAAATGACGTGGATACTTTTTTTGATCATGTCATGGTAATGACTGATGATCTTGAGCTTCGCACCAATCGCCTGGCTCTGTTAAATCTGTTATCCGGACAGTTCCTGACCTGTGCCGATATCTCCAGACTGCAATCATAAGGCATTCCCATCATTCCGGCCTGTATCGGTTAAATTAAAGCTCACTGTTATGCCTATGCCGTTCATGAGTCTGTCTCTCTACGGACGGCTGAAAGCCAGGCAGTTATTTAATGGCTTGACAGCGACAGTAAAAATAATTAGCAATTCTTAAGATGCTGAAAAACCGCTATATTTTGATGGATCGTGATGGTGTTATTAATCATGATTCTGATCTTTTCATTAAATCGCCGGAAGAATGGCAACCCATTGAGGGAAGTCTCGACGCGATTGCCCTGCTTAACAGACAGGGTTATAAAATCGTCGTAATCACCAATCAGTCAGGGCTGGCGAGAGGCTTGTTTGATGAAGGCACGCTGGAAAAAATTCATCAAAAAATGCGGCAAATGACCGAAGAGAAAGGCGGAAAAATAGATTCTATTTATATTTGCCCCCATGGCCCCAATGATAATTGCAATTGCCGAAAACCCAAACCGGGGATGCTGGAAATTTTTGCCAAGGAGCACAACGTTAATTTAACAGATATCACTTTTATCGGCGATTCTCTCCGTGACATACGGGCAGCGCAAGCAGTAGGCGCGAAGCCCATATTGGTCAAGACAGGCAAGGGCCAAAAAACCCTGACCCATAATCCCGGCCTCAACATTCCGGTTTTTCAGAATTTATATGACGCAGCAAAATACATCTCATCAAAACCCTAGACCTAAAAACTATCTGGGCTCCACCTTACTGTCTATCGGTATCTTTTCCACCGCCACAGCCGCCGGCGTATTAATATTATTATCAGCGCCTTTCAGTTTCTCTATCGGCTATAGAATTTCCGCAATATGGTGCTGGCTCGTTTTGTGGATGTCCAAGGTTTTTTGCGGCCTCAGCTACGAAGTTGAAGGGCTGGAACATATCGATAAAGATCAGGCAGTGATCGTATTAAGCAACCATCAGTCAGCCTGGGAAACGCTTGCAGTCAGACATATCCTCCCGCCCCAGGTTGTTCTATTGAAACGCTCGCTCGTCTGGTTGCCGATTTGGGGCTGGGCGCTGGGCACCTTAAAGTCTATTGCAATAAACCGGAAAAGCCAGACTACCGCTTTGCGTACTTTACTTGAAAAAGGCACCGCTTATTTAAACGAAGGTTTATGGGTGATCGTTTTCCCTGAAGGCACGCGCACAGCGCCAGGAGAAGTCAGGAAATTCAGTATCGGCGGCGCTATGTTAGCCCAGAAATCAGGATTTCCCGTTATCCCGGTCGCCCATAATGCCGGAAACTTCTGGCCTCGTTACAGTTTTTTAAAATATCCCGGAATCATCAAAGTGAAAATAGGGCCCGTAATTGAAAGCAAAGGACGAAAAGCCGGAGAAATTAATGCAGAGGCTGAAAGCTGGATAGCGCAAGCCATCAAGGAGATGTAAAAAGCTGGCTTTAAAGAACCCTTATACCTTTTATATAGGGTTATAATATCGCATCCTGCACCACTTCTTATATCATCAACGGTAACTCTCGCATGAAAAAACTTTTATTAATTTCCCTAGCTGTATTATTACTTCCGGCCTGCGCTGATAAAAAACAATATGAACAGGCAGTGCTGGAACAAATGCAGAAAGAACAAGACCTTAAGGATTATAAAATAACCCCTGAGTATATGACCAAATGTGTTGTGGATACAACGGCACAGAATATGCCCGGTGCTTTCCCTTTAGATCCCAACCGTATGACCGCTTACCGCAACTATGCAAAAATGCTGACGCTTACCTCGTCTACGGATCCTAAAAAGGCGATTGAAGAATTACGCAATGATTTTGGCTCGGCACAAGCGCTGAGTGATGCTCATAATAATTATACTGAAAGCTTGATGGAGTGCTATTCTGCCGTTATCTCACAATCTGAAGAATCCGTCAAAGAAGACGATAAAAAGCAATAAATGGACTTTATGCAATAGCATTGCAAGAATTCGAGATACTGAAATCAGCACTAAAACTGATTTCAGCATTTATTATCTCGACAGTGATAAAACGGTAAGGATTTAAAGCGGCTGTGATCTCAACACAGGCGACCCGACAAAGACCGCTGTGTTTTTTTATAAGAGTCAACATTAACCATTGCCGGTGTTCTACTGATTATTTTGAAGCTGTCTCGTTTTCCAGTGCTTCAAGCAATTGTTTTGCCGGCAGGTAGCCTGGATAAATATTGCCTTTCTCCGTCACGATCATCGGTGTGCCTTTTACATCAAAATCTTCACCTAACTGCATATGCTCATCGACCGGATTATCACAGGTTTTAGATGGAACTTTTTGGTCTTTTTTCGCTGCTGTCAAAGCTGCATTCCGGTCTTCGGCGCACCAGACAGAGACTGCTTTTTTGTATGAATCCGAATCTTTACCAGCCCTTGGAAAAAACAGGTATTGGACAGTAATGCCTTCAGCCAAATATTGATCAATTTCTGAATGCAGTTTACGACAATAACCGCAATCTATATCGGTAAACACGGTAACGGTATATTTAGCTATTTTGGGCTTAAATATGATCATATTTTCCTTGCCCACTTTTTCAATGGCCTGTTTCCGTATACCGCTCAATTTTTCTTCCGTTAAATCCTTGCGGGCAGCCACATCAACAAGACGGCCCTGCAGCAAATATTTCCCATCTTCGGAAACATAAAAGATATTCGCGCCGACGACAGTCTCATAAAGGCCTTTAACTTCTGAGGGTTTAACGGAATCAATTTTCACGGACGGCATAGACTTGGCCATCGCTTGTCTGATAGCAGCCTCATCGGCATTAGCGACAGGCAACGCCAGACCGAATAGAGAGAGTGCGGCGATCTTAATAACTTTTCTCATGTTTTCCTCGTGTTTCCTAATGAATTTTTTTAAGGCTAGAAAACTGACTACTTGCAGCTTTAGCCCTGCGCCTGACTTAATAATGAAATAATCGCTGGACATCCATCACCATAGCCAATGCCATTAACGACATTAGCAAGAAAATGCCCACTTGTTGAAAGAAAACCTGTATTTTATCTGAAACAGGGCTGCCTTTGACGGCTTCCACGGCATAGAACATAAGATGGCCGCCATCCAGCACGGGAACCGGCAGTAAATTCAATACCCCCAAACTGACGCTGACCAGCGCCATAAATTTCAGAAAAGGCGCCAGGCCCATATCCGCAGATTGGCCTGCATACTCGGCAATACTGATGGGACCGCTCAGGTTTTTTACGGAAGCCTTGCCTATCAGCATCTTGCCCATCATTTTCAAGGTTGCGGAGGAATAATACCAGGTAGTTTCCAATGCAACAGGTATCGCTGCCAAGGGTGATAATGAATATTCAACACTGACCGACTTTATCAGTTCTTCCGGAACAAAAACGGACGCGCCGATTTTGCCCTCCGTTTTCTCTTCAGTTTGCACGCTTTTTGGTGTTATGGTTAACGGTAACCGAACACCTTCGCGCTCTATAACCAGATTTATAGCTAAATCAGGGTGTTTTTTTACGGTATCCACCCATTGCATCCAGTCGTTTATAATCGTGCCATCAGCACTGACAATTAGATCGCCCTGGCGTAAACCTGCCGCTAATGCAGCGCTATCAGGCAGTATCTTTCCTATAATGGGCTTTAATTTAGGCGACCATGGCTTGAATCCCAGGCGTTCATATAACACCTCAGGATTTTGGGCATCGCTTTCAGTAATTTTTAATGTTCTGACGTCTTGCCTATCTTCCAGGCTTTTAACTGTAACCTTAATATCCTGGTCGCCGTCCAGTGCCGCAGCGATAATGACGCTCATGGCCTCACTCCACGTCGGCGTCAACTTGTCATTCACCGAAATGATCTGATCGCCTTCAACAAAACCGGCTGTAGCCGCTAATGTTCCCTGTCCTACCTTTCCAAGTATGGGCTTTATGCCGGTTTCGCCAATAACTAAAACACTCCAGAATAAGGCAATGGCAAGCACCAGATTAAACACCGGGCCAGCCGCAACTATCGCTGTTCTTGCCAATAAGGACTGCCGATTAAAAGCAAAAGGCAAATCTTCTTTTTTTACCTCTCCTTCACGCTCATCGACCATCTTGACATAGCCGCCCAGTGGAATGGCTGATAAAACATACTGCGGGGATTCAGGATTATTCTGATAGGACCATAAAATCTTGCCGAAGCCGACAGAAAATCGCAGCACTTTTACGCCGGCTTTACGCGCTACCCAGAAGTGCCCAAACTCATGGAATGAAACCAGAACACCAATGGCAACGGCGAAATAAAACAGTGTATGCAGTAAATCCATCAATAGTTAAGCTCGGCAATAATTTGTTTAGACACCAGCCTGGCCTGTTGATCCGCCTCTAGAATAATATCCAGTGTATTGGCTGGCTTGACTTCAAACTTTTCCATGCAACGCTCGATAATAACCGGAATATCGGTAAAACGGATTTGTTCATTCAAAAATGAATCCACGGCTATTTCATTTGCAGCATTTAAAACGGTGGGCATAATGCCACCCTTATTAATGGCCTCATAAGCGAGACGTAAACAGGGGAAACGTTCCAGGTTCGGCTCTTCAAAATCCATCCGTCGGACATCGAAGATATTTAAAGGTTCAACGCCGGAATCAAATCGTTCCGGCCATGCCATCGAATAAGCAATCGGAATACGCATATCCGGATTGCCCATTTGCGCCAACACAGTGCCATCCACATAATCCACCATTGAGTGAATCACGCTTTGTGAGTGAATAACAACTTGTATTTGATCCGGAATCATAGCGAATAAAATACAGGCCTCGATCATTTCCAGGCCTTTATTCATCATGGTTGCAGAATCAACCGAAATCTTTCTGCCCATATCCCAGTTAGGGTGCGCCACCGCCTGAGCAGGTGTTACATGAGGCATTTGATCGAGCGGCATTTGACGGAACGGCCCGCCTGAAGCCGTCAATAAAATACGCCTGGCTTGTTTTGCCTGCATGCCCGATTTATAGCCGGCGGGCATGCATTGAAAAATAGCATTATGCTCGCTGTCAATAGGCAATAACTGCGCGCCTGACTCTGCAACGGCTTGCATAAAAATATCGCCGGACATGACCAGAGCTTCTTTATTCGCCAATAAAACTGTTTTACCCGCTTTTGCCGCCGCCAGGCTAGGCAGCAAGCCTGCTGCACCAACGATGGCCGCCATTACCGAATCAACGTTGTCCAGTGTTGCAACATATTCCAGTGATTTAGCTCCTGATAAAACTTCAATATCGGAAATGCTCGAGCTTTCAAGTTTTTCTTTAAATAGCTGAGCGCTGTTTTCATCGACTACGACGACATATTCCGGATGATGCTCCAGGCATTGTTCATAGAGCAAGTCAATATTGTTATTAGCCGTTAATGCCACAACCTTGTAAAGCTGTGCATGTCTCGCGGCAACATCCAACGTGCTGACGCCGATCGAGCCTGTCGCTCCGAGTATGCAGATGCCTTTCATGAAACAGTCCTGTAAATTAAATAGACGCCCGCATAAAAAAATGGAATGGCTGCAATCAAGCTATCCACTCTATCCAGAATGCCGCCATGACCGGGTAGCAGTGAGCCAGTGTCCTTAACACCGCACTGACGCTTGACTACACTGACAAATAAATCGCCATAAATTGAAATCAGAACGGTCAGCATGGACAACAAGACAAAATCAGATGCAACCATCATCTGGAAACCGTAAATAAGGCTTAAGACAACAGCACAAACCAGTCCTGCAACGAGCGCACCATACATTCCGGCAACAGTTTTACCCGGGCTAACTTCAGGCGCCAGTTTGGTCTTACCCCATTTTCTTCCGGCAAAGAAAGCTGCAATATCCGCGCCCCAAACCAGAAGTAAAAAATACATCGTCATTTCAGTGCCATAAAAAGATCTCAATCTGCACAAGAACATCCAGGCTGCCAACAGGATAAACCAGCCGACTAATAACTTATATCGGTTTTTGATTTTCAGATCCAGCAGGCTCAAAGGTTTATTTCTGATTAATATCATGACCAATATCCAGAATAACACCGGCGGTATCACCAGCCATTCCAGCGCGCCTGAATAATCCCTGACATCAGGCCAATCAGTTAATTGGGCGACCAGCTCAAGAAATTGAGTCCAGAAATAAATGCCCAACATTGGCAGGACCAGCGCCAACAGAAATAATACACGCTTAAGCACTGAGGTAGTTCCGGCAAGGCTGCTCCACTCCCATGCGGCCCAAAGAGCAATCAAACCCATCAGCAATGAAAAATAGTCCGTCGGTAGCTTGAGTACTGCCAGTGCAATCAGGGCAGCAAGGATTGATGCGGTTATAATTCGCTGTATTAACATTGTGGTAAAGTCAGGTTTAAAGTTATAGGGTGACGGATTTATTAAGAACTTGCTCGCTGGTGTGGCCAAAACGCCGCTGCCGGCTTTTGAAGCTCTTGATGGCGTCTTCAAGTGAGTTCTGGTCAAAATCCGGCCAGAGCGTTGCTGTAAAATAGAATTCTGTATAAGCTAGTTGCCATAGCATAAAATTGCTAACGCGTTGTTCCCCGCCTGTTCTGATGAACAGGTCAGGTTCAGGCAAATCGGCGGTTGATAGATGTTGATTAATCAACTCTTCGCTGATCTTTTGATGTACTAATTCCCCGGAAGACATTTTGTCCAGCACTTTCTGAAACGCCTGACACATATCCCAGTGGCCGCCATAATTTGCTGCCACAACGATAGTTAAAGCCGTATTATTTTGGGTTTGGGCCTCTCCTTCAGCCATCTTTTGCTGTAATTTGTCGGAAAATGCAGTCCTATCGCCTATAAAGCGCAGACGGATATTATTACGATCCAGTATGTTGATTTCTCTTTGCAAGGTTGCCATAAAGAGTGACATCAGCAGCGAAACCTCGGATTCCGGCCTTCGCCAGTTCTCACTGCTGAAAGCAAATAAGGTCAAAACTTCCACCTTATGCTTGGCGCAATACTCTACAATTTTCCTGACGGCTTTAACCCCAGCCTGATGCCCAACAGCTCTGGGCATGAACCGTTTTTGCGCCCATCGGCCATTGCCGTCCATGATAATGGCGATATGCCGGGGAGTATTAGAATCGGATTCCAAGATATTATTAACTTCGGCAGGCATTATTTAAGTCCCTGTTAAATTGATAACAGATCCGCCTCTTTGGCTTCCAGTAATCTTTCCACTTCCTTTACATACTGATCAGTTATTTTTTGAATCTTTTCTTCGGCTGCACGCGCTTCATCTTCAGAAATCATTTTTTCCTTTAAAGCTTCTTTTATTTCTGAATTGGCGTCTCGGCGAATATTTCTGATGGCAACACGACCATTTTCGGCCTCATGCTTAACAACTTTAACCAGGCTGCGACGGCGCTCTTCTGTCAATGGCGGCAATGGAATGCGAATAGTCATGCCATTAGTAGCCGGATTTAAACCAAGATCTGACTTCAAAATAGCTTTTTCGATGGCCTGCACCATGCCTTTTTCCCATGGCGTGATCGTTAGTGTGCGCGCATCCTCTACTGCAATATTGGCGACCTGTGATAATGCTGACTCTGTGCCATAGTATGAAACACTGATTTGATCCAACAAGCTGGGATGAGCTCTCCCTGTTCTTATTTTTGAGAATTCATGCTTTAACGCATCTATACTCTTTCCCATTCGGGTTGCAGCATCTTGTTGAATATCACTAATCATTAATGTGTTCCTCGTTGAATTAGAGAGCCGATTTCTTCGCCCATCATCAGCCTCATAACAGCGCCCTTTTCAAAAATATTCATTACCCGCATCGGCACATTATTATCGCGACATAATACCAGCGCCGTTGTATCCATTACGTTGAGTCTCTGATCGAGGGCTTCATCATAGGTTAAATGTGAATAGAATACCGCATCCTTGACTTTTTCAGGATCAGCTGAATAAACACCTCGAACCTTGGTCGCTTTAATCATCAGCTCTGCATTGATTTCAATCGCTCTAAGGCTGGCGGCTGAATCAGTAGTAAAAAAAGGATTACCCGTACCGGCAGCAAAAATGACCACCCGGCCTTTTTCCAGATGCCTTACAGCCCTACGGCGAATATAATCTTCGCAGACCTGATTGATTTTTAATGCAGACATCACCCTGACTTGCTGCCCTAAATATTCCAGCGCATCCTGCATAGCCAAGGCGTTGATGACTGTCGCCAGCATTCCCATCTGATCGCTGGTTACTCTATCCAGGCCCTCTGCCGCTTTCTCTGCGCCGCGCAAGATATTGCCGCCGCCGATAACTAGACCAACCTGAATTCCAACATCGCATAATTCTTTAATTTCGGTGGCAAGACGTTTAACAATATCGCCATCAATGCTGCCCCCTTTTTCACTCATTAAAGCCTCGCCGCTTAATTTAAGCAAAATTCTCTGACAGATCAGTTTAGTCATCGTTTTTTTCTGGAGTTAAGTTGAATTTAAGGTATAAAACAGAGGCAAGACAAATTTTTTAGGATTCGCCTTAATTTCCTCTGACTTGCGCCATCACTTCTTCGGCAAAGTTTTCTTCTTTTTTCTCTATGCCTTCGCCCACTTCAAAACGAGTGAACCGAATAACATTATTACCTTTTGAAGCGACCAGCTTACCAACAGTCGTTTTATCGTCTTTAATAAAAGGCTGGCCTAACAAGGTCACTTCCGCCAAAAATTTTCTGATCTGTCCGGCAATCATTTTTTCAATGATCTCTGCGGGTTTGCCGCTTTCGGCAGACTGAGCCATGAAAATTTCTTTTTCTTTGTCAACCGTTTCTGCTGGAACTTGCTCTTCAGAAAGATAATTGGGCTTGCTTGCCGCAATGTGCATGGCAATGTCTTTACCTAATTCGCTATCGGTTGCCGCCAGCTCAACAATCACGCCAATTTTATTGCCATGCAGATAACAAGCCGTACCGCCTTCAGTGGTTTTAAACTTTTCAAAACGTCTGACAGTAATGTTTTCGCCCAGTTTGGCAATCAAGCCGCGGCGCATTTCATCAACAGTCACGCCGCCTTCTAACGGCATTGCCAGCAATTGTTCTTCTGTTTCAATATTCTCGGCATTCAACAAGGCAAGTGATACACTATTAACGAAATTGACAAAATCATCTGCCTTGGCAACGAAATCAGTTTCACAGTTGATATCGACAATAGCTACCGATTTTCCGTCATTGCTGACTTTAACACCAATAATACCTTCAGCCGCAATACGGCCTGATTTTTTATCGGCTTTAGCCAAGCCGGACTTGCGCATGTTTTCAATGGCCAAATCCATGTCTCCATTAGCTTCAACTAGCGCTTTTTTGCACTCCATCATACCGGAGCCTGTTCTTTCACGCAGCTCCTTAACCATTCCTGCACTGATAGTAATACTCATTCTTTGCTTTTCCTCAATATATCATCACTGTAAAAACGCCCCCATAAGGAGGCGTTTTTTGGCCTAATCTAACTTTCCTCATCGCAGGGAGCCTGTAGAGGATTCGTGTGCAGTTATTCTACAGCAGCTTCTTCAATAAAATCATCAGCCTTTGCTGATAATCCCAAACCTGCCGCTTTAGCTTCCGTCACTGCCGCAGCAACACTTTCACAATAAAGTTTAACTGCGCGGATTGAATCGTCATTGCCTGGAATAACATAATCAATTTTTTCTGGTGAATTGTTAGAGTCTACGACGCCAACAACAGGAATGCCTAATTTTTTAGCTTCACTGATGGCATTTTTTTCATAACCGACATCGAGTACGAAAATCACATCAGGAACGCCTTTCATGTCTTTAATACCGCCAAGGCTGCGTTCCAGCTTTTCCAGTTCACGCTCCATGCCCAACGCTTCTTTTTTAGCGAAACGTTGATAAAGCGTACCATCAGCCTTCATAGCTTCCAGCTCTTTAAGACGGTTAATCGATTTTTTGATGGTTTTGAAGTTGGTCATCATGCCGCCTAACCAGCGGTGATTAACGTAGGGCATGCCGCAACGTTTTGCTTCTTCTGCAACGACTTTACGTGCTGCCTTTTTGGTGCCGACAAAGAGTATAGTGCCTTTGTTGGCTGTCATTTGACCCAGATAGTTCATAGCGTCGTTAAACATCGGAAGCGTTTTTTCCAAATCGATGATATGGATTTTGTTACGAGCTCCGAACAGGTATGTCGCCATTTTCGGATTCCAGTAACGAGTTTGATGCCCAAAATGAACACCCGCTTCAAGCATTTGACGCATGGATACTGCTGCCATTAATTTCTCCTAAGTTTTAAATCGGAATATTTTATTCCGGGTTGGGTTACGCCTCCACTTATCCCGTCTGATAACCAACTGCATCAAGTGAAGTCAGCACCCTACCAAACGTGACGATAAGCGTGAGTATTTTTTACAAAAATGAACTTGACTTTATACCATAAAACACTTTTTACAACAAGCAAATGTCTGCTAAAATTGCCATTATTCCACAGGTGCCAGAATCAGGTAACAAGACAAAAGCTTACCGCCTGCACCCCTTCCCCCGTCTATAATTTAGCACCGAAATCAGCCCCATGAGCATCATTATTAAAACTGAAAGTGAAATTGAAAAAATGCGTATCGCCGGAAAGCTGGCTGCCGAAGTTTTGGAAATGATTGAACCTTTTGTGATACCAGGCGTGACTACCGATCAGCTCGATAAACTGTGCCACGATTATATTGTCGATGTACAAAAAGCCATTCCTGCCCCGCTTAATTATCACGGTTTTCCCAAGTCTATCTGCACATCGATTAATCATACGGTTTGTCATGGCATACCCAGCGAAAAAAGATTAAAGTCAGGTGATATTGTTAATCTCGATATCACTGTCATCAAGGATGACTATCATGGAGATACGAGCAAAATGTTCTGTGTTGGCGAAGTGGGCCCACATGCAAAACGCCTGATTAAAATAACCCAGGAATGCATGTACCTCGGCATCAAACAGGTTAAAGCAGGCGCCCGCCTTGGCGATATCGGCCATGCCATACAAAAACATGCTGAAACCAACCGTTATTCCGTAGTCAGGGAATTTTGCGGACATGGCGTTGGTAAAAAATTTCATGAAGATCCACAAGTGCTGCATTATGGCAAGGCAGGGACCGGAGAAGTTCTTGAAGCCGGCATGATAATAACTATCGAGCCCATGATTAACCTGGGCAAACGTTATGTTAAAGTATTAGCGGATGGCTGGACCGCTGTCACCAAAGACCGGAGCCTGTCTGCGCAATTTGAACACACTATTTTAGTAACTGCTGATGGCTATGAAATCCTGACGCTACGTCAGGAAGAGATATGACAACCTTAAATAATTACATTAACTCTGAACTTTTTGGAAAACCAGACAGCCTGTTGCAATTTAAACACCTGTTAAAACAGAAAGATATTGAGTTAGAACTGAAATTTGATCCTCAACAGTCGGTTTCAGCGCTAATCAAGGAAAAATCAGACTTCATAGACCTGATTCTGGACTGTTGCTGGCAGCATTTTCTCGGACCATATGCCCAACGGCTCAGCTTGTGCGCAGTCGGCGGTTATGGCAGGAGAGAATTATTTCCCCATTCCGATATCGATATCCTCATTTTACTGGATTCAGACGACACGTCTCCTTACGAGGAATTGCTGGCAAATCTGTTTACTTTCCTTTGGGATATTGGCTTAAAACCGGGGCACAGCGTACGCACCATCAATGAATGCGTTAAAGCAGCGCTTGACGATCAAACCACAATGACAAGCCTGACGGAAATCAACCTGATTTCCGGCAATATACCGCTTTATGAGACCCTCAGATTAAGAATTACACCCGATAAAATTTGGCCATCGGATCAGTTTTTTACCGCCAAGATGGAAGAACAACGGCTACGCTATGCCAAATTCCACGATACCGCCTATAACCTTGAGCCCAACATTAAGGAAGGCCCGGGAGGATTGCGTGATATGCAGGTCATCGCCTGGGTATTTAAGCGCCATTACAATTCATCAACCCTCAAGGAACTGATTATATACGACTTCTTGCCTGAATCTGAATATGCGGAACTGATTGCAGCGCGTGATGTGCTTTGGCGTATTCGTTATGCGTTGCATCTTTTAACCCACCGGGCTGAAGACAGGCTTCTTTTTGATTATCAACGTGATCTTGCTCAGCAATTCGGCTTCAGTACAGAACATGCTCAGCAATTCGGCTTCAGTACAGAACATCAGCACTATAATCAGGATGTCGAACAGTTTATGCAGTTTTATTTCAGAACCGTGCAAGGACTTGAACGGCTTAATGAAATGCTGCTGCAATTATTTAATGAACGCTTTGTGACCGGGGAAACGGCATGCAAGGTTACGCCCATTAATGAAAAATTTATTGCCATTAACGGCTACCTTGAAGCGATAGACGAGTCTATATTCGAACAATACCCGTTGGCTTTACTGGAAGTTTTTTTAATCCTGCAACTAAACGCCTCGCTTATCGGCATTAGAGCCGCGACCATACGTTTAATCAGGAAAAGCCTGCATCTGATCGACGATGATTTCCGCAATAATAAAACCGCCAACCGCCTTTTTATAGAAATCTTTCGCAGGCCGCGCGGCCTCACCCATGAATTAAGACGTATGAATCGGTATGGAGTACTGGGAGCCTATTTGCTCAGTTTCGCTAATATTGTCGGGCGTATGCAGTATGACTTGTTTCATATTTATACAGTGGATGAACACACTCTTTTCGTTATCCGTAATTTACGTCGATTTGCCCTGGAAGAACACAGCGATGAGTTTCCTCTCTGCAATAATGTTTTTCTTTTAATTCCAAAACCTGAAATTTTATATATTGCCGCCCTTTTTCATGATATTGCCAAGGGCCAAAATGGAGACCATTCCGCTATAGGCGAAGAAATCGCGCGGAATTTCTGCGTTCAACATGACCTTTCCGCTCATGACATCAAATTGATCACATGGCTGGTCCGCAGTCATCTGGTTATGTCTACGACTGCACAGAGGAAAGACATCGGCGACCCGGACGTCATCCATGAGTTTGCGCAAAAAGTCGACAGCGTCGAATATCTCAATCACTTATACCTGTTAACCGTAGCAGATATTCGCGCCACCAACCCCGAACTCTGGAACGCCTGGAAAGACTCACTGCTAAAAGAGCTCTATTCAGCGACTCATAATGCCCTGCGCCGAGGCTTGCAAAATCCTGCGGACCTTGCTGATCGCCTGCGCGAAAATAAACAGGAGGCCCGTGATGAGCTTATTAAACTCGGCCTATCCGAAGCTGCTATCGACGCCTCCTGGCAACATACCAGCGATGATTATTTTTTGCGTTATTCGGCAGATGAAATAGCATGGCATACCACAGCTATTGCGTCGTCCAGTGAAGCCGATCTGCCTTTGGTATTGCTGCGCCCCCAAACCCATCGCGGCAGTGCGGAAGTCTTCGTTTATACCAGGGATGAAGGGCCTATTTTTTCAATATGCACAGCGACCCTTGACCAACTGGGGCTCACCATTCTTGATGCCAGGATTATAACCACCCTGGACAATTATGTGCTTAACAGCTTCCAGGTGCTTGAACAGTCAGGAGAGCCCATTAACGAATTATTCAGAGCGTCACATATTTGCACAGCACTGCGCAATAATCTGTTGCATGGAGGAGTAAAAGGCCACATAAACATCCATCGCCAATCAAAATCAAGGCAGGCCCTGCATTTTCCAATCCCGACCAGAATCCAGTTTCTCTCGGACCCATTAAACCGGTACACCATAATAGAGCTTATCACTACGGATCATGCAGGGCTTTTATCCAAAATAGGACAGGCTTTTATTAAACAACAGGTCAATCTGCAAAGTGCAAAGATCTCCACCATAGGCAGTCGCGCTGAAGATATGTTTTATGTCACAGACATGAAACTGCAACCTATCAATGACATAAATAAGCAGAATCAAATTCGCGAGGAAATGTTAAAAATACTGTATGCGGATGAATAACACCTCAAGCATGGACCGGCCCTGGCCATTTAAACAGAACCTTTAAACTTTTCTAAAGATTGCTTTTAATACTTTCTCAGCAACAAAACAGAATATTTATTATGCCCGTCAAGAAACCCACTCTCGGCTTCATTGGTATCGGCCTTATGGGCAAGCCGATGACCCTCCGCCTGCTAAATGCCGGCTTTAGTGTCAACGTATGGAATCGCAGTGCTGAAAAACTGACTCCTGTTATGGCGGCGGGAGCCAAAGCCTGCGCCTCTATTGCCGAAGTAATCCATATGTCCGATGTTATTATTTTGTGCCTGACCGATACGGCGGCAGTCGAATCAGTCATACGCAATCATATTCTGGAAAACGGTTCACCGGACAAACTGCTGATTGACCTGTCCAGCATTCAGCCGGAAAACACCCGGCAATTAGCAGCAGTTATGCAGAAAAAGTGTGGCATGGGCTGGGTGGATGCGCCTGTTTCAGGTGGCGTTTCAGGCGCTGAGCAAGGAAATTTGGCCATTATGGCAGGCGGCAGCCTGGAAAATATAAATAAAGCGCGCCAAGTCTTAGCCCCGCTGTATAAACAACTTACCCACATGGGCGACGTAGGCAGCGGTCAGGTCACTAAAATATGCAATCAAATGATAGTCAGTTGCAACGTGCTGGTAATCGCCGAAATGATGGCGTTGGCCAAGCAGTACGGCGTAGCTGCGGAAAAAATACCGGAAGCACTCGCAGGCGGTTTTGCCGATTCCAGACCTTTGCAAATAGTTGGTCCAGAAATGGCGGCCGGGATATTTGAACCTATTAAATGGCACGTTAAAACCTTATTAAAAGACCTGACCATGGCTATCGATTTATCCGTTAAACAGGGCAATGCCATTCCAATGTCCGGTCTGGCTGCGCAACTGATGCAACTGCACGGCGCTCACGGCTACCTGGAGCAGGACCCTTCTACCTTGATTAAATTGTTTGCAAAAGACTGATGCTCAGGTTCACTGCTAATTTAAGCTTGCTGTTTACTGAAGTAGAGCTTATCGATCGTTTCAAAGCCGCTAAACAGCATGGCTTTAAGGCCGTGGAAATACAATTTCCCTATAATCTGAACACGGAAACGCTGCGCGAGACCCTTGAACAACAGCAATTAAAACTGGTCATGTTTAATGTAGCGGCGGATGATTTATTACAGGGAGGCGAAGGATTGGCCTGTGTTCCTGAAAAAAAGGAGCAATTTCGGCAGGCTGTCGCTCAAACGCTCGCATACGCCCGGCTGTTAAAACCGGAAGTCATCAATGTATTGCCGGGGCGCTGTCTGAATCAACATCGGCAAAAAGAATATCTTGAAACCTTTACGGATAATTTATATTTCGCTGTTGAGTCATTCGCGCCGCTAGGCATTAAAACCGTTTTTGAAGCCATTAATACGGTTGATATGCCCGGGTTTATTATCCATAGCAGTCAACAAATGCTTGACGTATTAGATCAGCTCAAGCTTCCTGGACTGTCTATGCAATACGATATTTACCACATGCGGATGATGGGCGAAGAGCCCGAGGAGTTCATTACTCAACACGCGGACAAAATCGCCCATATTCAGTTTGCCGACTGCCCAGGAAGAGGACAACCCGGTATGGGGCAGATCAATTTCAGCCGGGTATTTTCAGCAATTGAAAAATCGACTTATTCGGGATGGGTAGGCGCCGAATATAAATCTGTTGGAACGACAACCGAAAGTCTGGACTGGTTTTATTGACCATGGGGCGGTTCCGTTTGCCGTCTTACAAGATGTGCACAGCACATCTTCCACAAACCGAAAATGTTTATTGCGTCAACTTCAAATACTTCTGATACAAACTCTCCTGATCCTCAACATGCTCGGGATCTTTATCGATACAATCGACAGGACAAACCTCCATACATTGCGGCACACCATGATGACCGACACATTCGGTACATAATTCCGGGTCGATAATATAAATATCCTCGCCTTGAGAAATAGCGCCATTCGGGCACTCCGGCTCACAGACATCGCAATTAATACACTCATCATTAATAATAAGGGCCATATTTACTCCTAACTGAATTTCTTGATTAAACACTGATGCACAATATCAGGAACAAAGCAGGACACGTCGCCGTTAAGTTGTGCAATCTCTCTGATCATACTTGAAGAAATAAATTCATATTGTTCCGCAGGCGTCAAAAAAACAGTTTCCAATTGCGGAGCAAGCCGCCGGTTCATTCCCGCCAGCTGAAATTCATATTCAAAATCAGATACCGCTCTCAGCCCTCTTAAAATAACATCGGCGCCATGCTGTTTGGCACAATCCACCAGCAAGTTGTCAAATCCAATTACCTGCACATTAGGAAATTCCGGTGTCACTGCCTTTACCAAAGCAACACGCTCATCAAGAGAAAATAGCGGCGTTTTCCCCCTGTTAACAGCCACGGCAACAATCACCTTGTCATAAAGTTTTGAAGCTCTGGCTATTAAATCGAGATGGCCATTAGTAATGGGGTCAAATGTCCCCGGATAAATTGCATTAATTTGCATAGTCTGTAGATTTCAATAAAGGCGGTAATTTTATACCAAGGCCCCTGCTTTCACATACTCATTATTAATTGTACGGAACTTAACGTCATTTGATTCTGCCGTAGTATGTTAGTATTAAATATCCTAAATTTTTATTATTGTTATGACTGAGTCATCCAATCCGGGGCAATTAATCGATCGCTTCGGCAGAACCGTTGATTATTTAAGAATTTCTATCACTGATCGTTGTGACTTTCGCTGCCTGTATTGTATGGAGGAAGAAATGACATTCTTGCCGCGGGCACAAATTTTAACACTGGAAGAAATCCATACCCTGGCTAAAGCATTTGCCGAGCTAGGCGTTAAAAAAATAAGAGTAACAGGCGGTGAGCCTTTGGTCAGAAAAGGCGCATTAGGCCTGCTGGAAAACCTGGGTCGAATTGAAAGCCTGAATGAACTGGTGATCACTACAAATGGCTCTCAGCTTGAAACTATGGCGCCCGCCTTAAAAGCGGCAGGCGTTAAACGTATCAATATCAGCCTGGATACACTCGATGCCGATAAATTCAAGACAATCACGCGAACCGGCGATCTGCACCAGGTTCTTAAAGGGATCAGGGCTGCTCAATCAGCCGGTTTTGAACGTATAAAAATCAATACAGTTGTACTTAAAGACAGGAATCATCAAGAAGTCAACGACCTGGTACAGTTTGCAGTTGATCATGGCATTGATATCAGCTTTATTGAGGAAATGCCGCTTGGTATAGTCAGCCGGCACAATCGATCGCTCGCCTATTATTCCAGCGACTTGATTAAAAAGGATCTGGAGCCGAATTTCTCCCTGATCGCGATTGATGAAAAAACCGGAGGTCCCTCAAATTATTTCAAGGTCGTCGGCACTCAAACTCGCGTTGGTTTTATTTCTCCGCACAGTGAAAATTTTTGCGGTTCATGCAATCGCGTGCGATTAACTGTCGAAGGCCGATTATTGCTATGTCTGGGCAATGAACATTCTGTCGATTTAAAAAGAGTGCTGAGAGCTAATCCGGGAAATATGGCCATCCTCAAGCAAGCCATTATCGAGGCGATGCTGATTAAGCCTGAGAAACACGAATTTAATATTCATGAGCGGCCAGTCATATTAAGGTATATGAATATGACTGGCGGCTAACCAATAAGTGCCAATACCGCGCACGCTATATTTATGGCATTTCTTTGCACTACGAAGCACACGAAGAGCACGAGGTTTTATATTTTCTTCAAGTTCTTCGTGGTGAAAAACCGCTTTACAAAACCCCCAAGCTGACCGGATTAATCAGGATTTTGACTGTTGCCTGCGCTCATAAGAGGCTAGCTGTTCGGCTGTGGCTTCGGCTTGAAATTTATCCTTCCATTCTTTATAAGGCATACCATAAATCACTTCCCTGGCCTGTTCATAATCCATTTCTACGCCGCGCTCTACCGCCTCGGCTAAATACCATTTGGCCAGACAATTTCGGCAAAAATCCGCCAGAACCATTAAATCAATATTCTGTACTTCCGTATGCTGCTGCAAGTGATTGACCAAATGTCTGAACGCCGCCGCTTCTAATTCGGTCTGAGTATTCTTATCCATAACTATTCTCCAAAATGAAGACTATTCTAGCAGGAAACAATTATGTAAACATATACATCCAGCAGTAAAGATTTTACAATATAGTTTTTCAGTTTATCATGGCGTACAACGTACTTATGATAACTTCGATTTCTTTTGACCACCCACGCCAGCTCGCATGAAACAGCTTTTTGACTTTTTTCCGATTATTTTATTTTTTGTCGCTTATAAGCTTTATGATATTTATATAGCGACTGCCGTTATTATTGTGGCGACTGTTATTCAGGTAACTTATACCTGGTTTAAACACCGCAAAGTCGAAACCATGCAATGGATTACGTTAGCTTTGGTTGTTATATTTGGCGGGGCAACCATCTATTTGCATGATGAGCGATACCTTAAATGGAAATTTTCCATAATTGAATGGTTATTTGGCATGGCTTTTTTAAGCAGCCATTTTATTGGTAAAAAAACTTTCATTGAGCGAATGATGTCCGGCAATCTAACCTTGCCGACGCTGATCTGGAAACGCCTGAACTTTAGCTGGGCCAGCTTCTTTACCGGCATAGGCTTTCTCAATGTTTACGTGATGTATAATTACAATACCGATGATTGGGTTACCTTTAAAACATTTATTGCACCGGGCTTGATGGTTATCTTTATGGTGGTGCAAATGGTTTTTTTATACAAATACATCCCTGAAACAGAGGAATAAATGGCTTTATACGCAATTATCAGTAAAGATGTGGAAGATAGCCTGGAAAAAAGAATAGCTACCCGTCCTGCCCATATTAAAAGGCTGCAAGAACTTCAAGACGCGGGACGCCTGGTGTTAGCCGGCCCACACCCTGCTGTTGATGGCGACACTGCCGGCGAAGCCGGTTTTACGGGCAGTCTGATTGTCGCCGAGTTTAACGATCTGGAAGCCGCTCAACAATGGGCGGATAATGATCCTTATAACGACGCCGGCGTTTATGCCCAAGTTACCGTTAAACCTTTCAAAAAAGTATTTCCACAATGACAGTCGAATTAATTAAACGTTTATTAAATGATGCTTTTAAACCGGAGCTATTGGAAATTATTGATAGTAGCGCGGCCCATGCCGGACATGCCGGCGCAAGAAGCGGTGGCGGCCACTATCATATCACTATTATCTCCCAGGCTTTTGAAGGAAAATCCTTAGTTCAGCGTCACCAGCTTATCTATAACGCGCTGGGCGATATGATGAAACAACAAATTCATGCCTTGGGCATTAATGCTCTATCCCCATCTGAAGAAACCAAAGGAACCCATAAATGAAAAAAAAGATCATTCCATTACTCGTCGCCGGTACGGCGTTACTTGCTGCTTGTGACCAAAAAACCAATACACCCGGCACCCCGGTTGTAGAAAAAACTGATGCAGTTGCTGTCGTCAATGGCCAGTATATTCCCAAATCCACCCTGGAGCAGTTGGAAAAAGAAATTGCCGAGCGCGGACACGGTCAAACTTTTCCTAAAGAAAAATTGATTGAAGAACTGATCCAACGTGAATTATTGGTTCAGGACGCCATGCAAAAACAACTGGATAAATCTCCCGAAGTCCTGGCGCAGCTTGATAGCGTCAAAAAAACATTATTGACACAAGCTGATGTACAAAACTTCATAAAAGCTAATCCGGTAACCGACGCCGAAATCAAAGCGGAATACGACAGTAAAGTCGCCGGTGAAAATGGAACCGAATATAAAGCCCGTCACATTTTGGTTAAAACTGAAGATGAAGCCAAGAAAATCATCGCAGAATTAGACAAAGGCGCGGACTTTGGCAAATTAGCAAATAAACATTCACTGGATGCTAAAGAATCACAAAATGGCGGTGATCTGGGCTGGTTTGCTGCAAGTCAAATGGTTGCCCCTTTTTCCGAAGCCGTCGTAAAACTGGAAAAAGGCAAATACACTAAAACACCTGTGCAAACCCAATTTGGCTGGCATGTTATCTTAAGAGAAGATTCGCGCGCGCAAACTCCACCTCCGTTGGAATCAGTAAAAGAGCAGTTAACGCCTTACCTGCAACGTAAAAAAGTCCAGAATATGGTAGAAACATTGCGTAAACAGGCAAAGGTAGAAGTATTGGTACCGCTGACTGACGAACAGCCAAAAGCACCCGCTGACGCGGCGAAAGCTCCTGTTGAGGCGCCTGCGGCAGGAACAGTAGAAAATACAGATCAGAAAGCAGCAACAGAAGCTGCTGAAAAGCCAGCAGAACCTGCGGCCGTCGAAAAAGTTGAAGAAACTGCAAAAAGCGCTGAAAAGAAAGTTGAAAAAGCAGCGTCAGAAGCGACCCATAAAGTAAAGGAAACCGCTAAAGCGGCTAAAAAAGAAGTCAAAAAAGCTGAAAAAGAAGCCACTTCCGAATCTAAAAAGTAGATTTCTTTTTAATAAAAAGGGCGGTTCATCCGCCCTTTTTTTATGCTATTTTTTCCAGATACTGCAAGATAAGCTGCACGCTGCGATTACCTCTAAACTCATTAACGTCCAGCTTGTAAGCCGCCCTGATTTGTCTAAGCCCCAACCAACGCTCCGGCTGATCGACAAAAAAAGCGATAGCATCAATCATCGGATCACTACCTGGCTTTCTCAACACCAATTTAAGATGCCTCTGTCCGACAATTCGCGACTGAACCACATCAAATATTCCGTCAAAAACAGGCTCTGGAAATTGTTGCCCCCAGGTAGCCGCATTCTGTAGTAAGTCCGCGACCTCAAGCGTCATTTCCTGCTCAGTCAACTCGCCGTCAGAAAGAATTTTTTGTTCCAGATCAACATCAGCCAAACGTTGACTGACCATCTCATCAAAGGCCAAGGCAAATGCCGGATAGTCGTGCATTTTTAAACTCAAACCCGCCGCCATTGCATGACCGCCAAATTTACTCAGCAATTTGGGGTGCAAAGCGGCAATATCGCTCAATACATCTCGAATGTGCACGCCTGGAATAGAACGAGCCGAGCCTTTTATTAAATCTTTTCCTGCAGAAGCGAAAGCGATGACAGGACGATGCAGACGGTCTTTTATACGTGACGCGAGAATTCCTATAACGCCCTGATGCCAGCTTGCATCGAACAGACAGACTCCGGCAGGCAAATGATGCTCATCCAGAGCCTTCATTTCACCTAATAATGCCATCGCCTCGTGCTTCATGACTCCTTCAATTTCCCGCCGGTCATTATTCAATTCATCAAGCTGAAGAGCCAACTCCCTTGCAAGCGCCGGATCATCAGTCAATAAACATTGAATGCCCAATGACATGTCGTCCATACGCCCTGCCGCATTCAGCCTGGGGCCCAGCGCGAAGCCCAGGTCCGACGCCATAATGGTTTGCGGATTTCTTCCCGATACTTCAATCAGTGCATTCAAGCCGGGATGACAGCGTCCTGTGCGTATTCTTAATAAACCCTGATGTACCAGAATCCGGTTGACTTGCTCCAGCGCAACCACGTCAGCAACAGTACCCAGGGCGACATAATCCAGTAATTGAGCAAGATTCGGCTCCTGAAGCTGATTTTTCTCAAACCAGTTCATTTCTCTTAACCGGCTTCTTAGCGCCATCAATACATAAAACACGACCCCCACGCCTGCCAGCGACTTATAGGGAAACTGATCATCAACCAGATGGGGATTTACAATGGCGTCGGCTGCGGGAAGCTCATGACCCGGCAAATGATGGTCGGTCACCAGAACCTTTATGCCTGAGTCTTTTGCCGCCTGTACCCCCTCAATACTGGATATGCCGTTATCGACGGTAATAATAATGTCAGGAGCTTGCTGTTTAACCAGCTCGACAATTTCCGCAGTCAAACCATATCCGTATTCAAAGCGATTGGGGACTACGAATGATACTTGCCCTGCCCCCAGTAATTGCAAACCCTTGATAGCGACTGCACAACTGGTCGCGCCATCGGCATCGAAATCGGCAACAATGGAGATTCGTTGTCGCTCATTGATAGCGATAACCAAATGAGCCACCATCTCTTCCATACCTGATAACAGCCACGGAGATGGCAGCTTTGCCAGAGTCCTATCCAGTTCTGTTGCTGAAGTGATACCCCTGGCTAAAAAAAGCCGTTCCAGCAGAGGATGAATATCACCCAAAAAGGACGAGGACTTCTCGAAAGATCGAGCGACTATGATTTTTTTTACGCCTTGATAATACATAAAGTGCTCAACAAAAAAGCCGACTTCTGCCGGCTTTATTTCAAATACTCAAACTTGCACACAGGCCGGGAAAATGCGCCGACCCTAACATTTCGGTTTTTTCAAAACCACTTTTGCCTCATGCCAGAATGCATCCAGTTCCTCCAATTCGCAGTCTCTTAAACTGCGGCCGGAGGCTTCTACCTCCCGCTCAATGTAATGAAAACGTTTAGAGAATTTTTTAGTACTTTCTTTAAGCGCCAGTTCAGGATTGACATTTAAATGACGGGCCAGGTTAACTGCAACCAGCAACAAGTCGCCGATTTCCTCTTGTATATGCGCCTGATCCCCCGATTTCCATGCCTCTTTGACTTCATCAAGCTCTTCCTGGACTTTATCAAAAACCGGCGGCACATCCGGCCAATCAAAGCCATGCTGAGCGGCGCGATCCTGGATTTTTTCACATTCCATTAAAGCCGGAAGGCTGCCTGCCACACCTGATAAAACGCTTTTCTGCTCAACAGCTTTATTTTTTTCCTGCCGTTCTTCGGCCTTGGCCTGTTCCCAGGCCTGATGGCGTTCCTCGTCACTGCTGAAAACCGCATCAGCAAAAACATGCGGATGACGGCGTATTAATTTTTCAGCGATGGTTGCCGAGACCTGGTCGAAAGTAAACAGTCCGCGTTCCTCGGCAATCTGCGAATAAAAAACGACTTGCAGCAGTAAATCGCCTAATTCCGAGCGCAAATCATCCAGATCATTACGCTCAATCGCATCGACGACCTCGTAAGCCTCCTCAATGACGTAAGGAATCAGGCTGGAGAAGTCCTGTTTAAGATCCCAGGCGCATCCGTCTCTGGGACGGCGCAGGCGGGCCATAAGGTCTAATAGTTGCTGGGTGTTTTTCAGCATTAAAATGAGCAACCAAAATTTTCGTGGTAGCGTTGTTTAAATTCGTCCATGTCGAACGAATGATTTTGTGTGCCGTGATGTTCTATTTTAATAGCGCCCATTAAGGACGCGATTCTTCCTGTGGTTTCCCAATCCAGTTCATTCATCAAACCATAGAGCAAGCCTGCACGGTAAGCGTCGCCGCATCCGGTAGGATCAAGCAAAGCAGTGGGTTGCGCAGCCGGTATAGTGATGCACTGTCCATTCGTATAAATTTTTGAACCTTTACCGCCCAAGGTAATAATCAGGGCTTCCACCCGCTCCGCCATTTGCTCTAACGACAAACCGGTGCGTTCCTGCATTAACTCGGATTCATAATCGTTCAACGTCATCCAGGTCGCTTGATCGATAAATTTAAGCAATTCGGCGCCATTAAACATGGGCATGCCTTGGCCCGGATCAAAAATAAAAGGGATATTCAATTCTACGAACTGTTCGGCATGCAATTCCATGCCTTCCTTGCCATCAGGCGATACAATGCCTATGCTGATATCTCTGTCGACAGGAATCGAATTTAAATGCGAAAAGCTCATAGCGCCCGGGTGGAACGCAGTAATTTGATTGCCTTCTTCGTCAGTCGTAATATAAGCCTGACCCGTATAATGATTATCCATCATATAAATAAACTCATTGGATAAGCCGTTCTGGATCATCCATTGAGTATAGGCTTCAAAATCATGGCCTACGACTGCCATAGCCAAGGCTTCTTCACCGAGCAAATTCAGGTTGTAAGCTATATTACCTGCACAACCGCCATATTCACGGCGCATGACGGGCACTAAAAAGGATACATTCAAAATATGAACCTTTTCCGGCAGAATATGGTTTTTAAATTTATCATGAAACACCATAATGGTGTCATAAGCCATAGATCCGCATATTAATGCACTCATTTATATTCCTCTTTAAAGTAAAATTAATGCCCAGGTTACTGCTGCCCAGGCCAAAGACATCATAACGGCGGCGGAACCTATATCCTTGGCTCTGCCGGATAATTCATGATGTTCAAAACCCACCCGGTCAACCACCGCTTCTACCGCTGAATTTAATAATTCAACCAACAGAACTAAAACCATGCTGCCTATTAATAACAGTTTTTCAATATGGGTTTCTCCCAGCCAGATTGCCAGGGGAGTTGTCACCACAAACAGGATAGTTTCTTGTCTGAAGGCTTCTTCATGCGTCCATGTTGCCTTAAATCCGGCAACCGAGAAGAAGCAGGCATTAATAAGACGTTTAAAGCCTTTTGTATTTTGATTTGCCATTGTTTCACTATTATCCGTTTATCTATTCAAAAAAGTGAATTGTACCTGACTTAAAAGTTTATTCCTTAGACACATCATTGCTCGATCATCAGCCGGTAAGCATCGGCATCCATTAACAGATCCAGTTCCGGCGGATTATCGGCCTTGACGCAAAAAAGCCAGGCCTGATAAGGCGAGCTGTTGACTTCTTCGGGCTCATCCGCCAATGCAACATTCACAGCAACAATTTCCCCGGTAACCGGGCTGAACAGGTCTGAAGCTGTTTTAACAGACTCAACCACGGCGCACTGCTCCCCAGCCTTTACCTTGCGACCCAACTCAGGCATTTCAATATAAACCAGGTCTCCCAACTGTTCCTGAGCAAAATCAGTTATACCCACACGAACGACATTATCGTCCTCCAGCCTTGCCCATTCATGCGTCATCGCATATTTTAAATCTTCTGGTAAACCGCTCATGCTAATCTCTCAAAAATAATCCCATAGGTAATCAGGTTTAAGGTTCAAAACACAAGACCCACTGTTGAACCTTGAATCTGAAGCCTTGAACCTATAGACTAAAGCCATATATTAACAAATATCATTAAAACATGCCTGAGATACTGATATACACCACTAAAGTTTGTCCTTACTGCATAATGGCTAAACGCCTTCTCGACAAAAAAGGGGTTTGTTACACCGAAATAAATGTGGAAGCCCAACCGGGCCTGAGAGAAGAAGTAATGCGCAGAACCAAGCGCCGGACGGTGCCTCAGATATTTATTGGCGACCTTCATATTGGCGGATTCGATGATTTGTATGCTCTGGAACAGCAAAAAAAACTGGATGCTTTGCTGGCTGATGCTTAAGACAGATCGGTTCTCTGCCAACAATCCCGAGCCGGATAAAAATCGGTCATTAGAAAGGGAAAACGAAAGAAATTTTTTTACGTTTTAAGCCCAAAAGCGCTTCTGCTAAAGCAGTCCGGCATAATCAGGCCGCGGTTGGAAAGTGCAATAACGCCGTTTCAGAAAATAAAGCTTGCGGTATGCTTCGGGTCAGAAGCGTACTTTGCGCAAAAAATCTAGATAATACCTAAAATCGCGGCGTTGCTGATCCAGAACATTGCGATGAATAAGATGTGTCTCAAACATCTGACTGAGGGATGCGGGAACGTTAAGCATGACAACCTCCAAAAGCGATTATAGTGCAGTTTAGATGATATACAGAAAGACAAAAGCCTTGTCGTTCACAAATTCATTGCGGCCACACAGGTTTCGTGTAGATATACGGAAACTATCTAATTACTAGTTAGCGTTCAATGAACCGGATTGCGGAGGATGACTTACTGTGAACGAAGCGATAGCGAAACAGCTTGATGAATTACAACGCAAAATCGAAGTTGGGGATTTCATCCACGATGCACACACGGTCTCAAACGGGACGGGGCTGATGTTATTATCAGTACTCACTGGACTCATGACATAAAGAAGTGGCTTGGCAATAGTAATTTGGTCATAAGTCTCCAGACTACAGAACCGCGACGCCGTGTCGTGATTACAGACTGTTCAAAGGAATTGAGTTGGCTTTTTTATCGCCTCAGGGACGTCTTTACTGGGGCTATAGACTTTGTATCAAAGTACGACTTCTATGGAAGGTTCGCTCAGTCGGCAATTGATTACATCGAGGCAAGCAAGGCACACAGCGACTGCACTCATCTGCTAAAAACCGTTCTGGACAAGGCCAGGAGAATGATCTCACTATGAATTTACCGAACAATACTAAATTGCCATTCTTTGCTTACGGCCTTTTTAAGCCAGGTCAGCTATGTTTTTTAGAATCAAAGACTTGGTCAAGAATTCTTTTGACGCAGATGTTTCTGGAATTCTGAAAGAGAGAGATGGGATTCCTTTGTTGATCCTGAGTGATGACTCTAAGGTCAAGGCGTTTTGATTCATTTCAAAGAAGAACGTGAACTAAACGCTTATAAGCAAATAGTCCAAATAGAACCTGACAAAGTCTATCAATGGCAAGAGGTGCAGTTGGCCGACGGAACTAAGGCCAATGCCCTCTTGGGAAAGAAGAATGTAGAGGTAGTGCAGACCTCGAGCATGTAGAAGAATGGGATAGCCGAACTGACCCTTTCTTCAAGGATGCTGTGGAAGAAATTGAGATTATCCTGAAGAACAATTCCCAATTCAGGTTGGACTTCAAGACAATTTTGCGCCTTCAAATGGTATATTCTCTTCTATGGACCGCTTTGGAAAGATATGCCGGACTCAAATATCATCTTGGGAAAAAAGTTAATGAAAAGGTGTACCAAATTGCGGAAGAGAAAGTGTTCGCCAAGAGTCTGAAAAAGCATGTAAAGGCTCCGCGAGAAATCTATTGCACGAGCGGTTTAGAGAAATGTATTTTGGATCTACATGACCCTGTTAAATCGATCAAGTATTACTACCAAGTTAGATCCTATGCTGTTCACAGAGGCAAAGCAGTCGATCGTTTCGATATACTGAAAAATTCTCTTGAGGAACTTCTTGGAATATTTAAAGATATGCTAAACGAAGTCTGGGGTTATACGAAACGCTAACAAAAAAATGAAGCGGACGGCGGGGAGCGTGTTTCTGTTCTTTCTCTTGCCCTTGGCCAGCCGCCGCTGATTTTGGGTATTGAATGACTCCTTCCAGCACTGCACCCGACATTAGGCGGAAATCCTCGAATGACAATACTTCGGGGTCAAACTAAACCTGACAGTGCAAGATTTGGCCTGAATCCAATTTGATACTATCATGTTAAATCTGGATTTTTGCACCGCGATCTATTCAAATATCGGGGCAAAGCAACTCCGCTCTGACGGAAGCTCGCTTCTATTGCCTCCCGTTTGTCCTGTAAAGGCACCGGGCGCCGCCTTTCAATGGATGGAACTGCAAGGCTGCAATCCATCGATACTAACGCATGTGTCACCACATTAAATCATCAGGAACCTGATAAGCGGAATAGGGATCGTCGGCACTATCAATTATATTAGCCAATGAATCATTGTGCACGATGACGCTGGCCGGATTACGCGAACTTATTTTTTCCGCTACTTCAGCCGATACCACTTCATAGGTCTCCCCCAATTTCACGACTGCAAGACTGCCGCGGATAATTTGTTCGCGCATGTTTTCCGAGACATAAATCGTTTTAATCCTGTTACTATCGCTAAAATGAAAAGCAAGCCCGTCAGCATCCTGGGACTGTCTGTTCAGCTCAATCAATTGCTTGACTTGCGCAAGCAATTGTTTTTGCTCTTCCTGCTGCCGTTTTATTTGATTGAGTTCCCGGTCTTTTTCGGCTTTCTCTGCCTGGGCTTTTAAAGCTAACTCACGGGCTTCGTCAACTATTGATATGTTATTTTTTCGTTGCTGTTGTGTTTGTTTGTGTTTATCGGATTTTGCACTCTTGGCTTGAGCGGTGCTTACCAAACCCGATTTTAACAATTGATCCTGTAATGATAATTTTGGCTTACTCATACTATTGCCTTATTTCAGATTGGAATTCGACTATTGTAATTATTTTAAAATTCAGTTCGCAAGTGCAGCGCATCAATTCATTAGTTAGAATTTAACTGGCCTCTGCATAATTTTGGGCATGACAATTACTTTTTCATGCTGATAGTTATGTCATGGTTATGATAATATCATTCTGCCTATTCTTTTAAAAAGGCCGGCAGAAATTTTATTCTCTAGTGCTATACCGTGTTTTAGTCATAGTGAAGTAATGGATATTGATGAAGTATCATCAATACTCAATTGATCAATATTAAACGATGCTGGATTAAACTTATGAAGGTCATGACTTTTAATACTCTACCGGAAGCTGGCTCCGGATAGAGCTCAGCAATCGATTCATAACGAAAAGGTGAAGACTATGTTAAATAAAAAATGCTTATGCTTTTTGTTGATAAGTCTACTGATTCTCGGGGGTTGTCAATCGACAGGCGGCAAACTGGCTGATTCTACACAGAATATCGCTCTTGATTCCAGAGCTGCATTGCAGAATCTTTACGCACACAACCCGGAAGCCAAGCTTTTGGCAACTCGGGCCAAAGGCATACTGGTGTTTCCGAACGTCGTCAAAGCCGGGTTCCTGGTTGGCGCTCAATACGGAAGTGGCGGCGCACTGTTTAAAAACAACACAATCGTTGATTATTACAATATCATTGCAGCATCCTATGGTCTCCAGGCCGGCGTGGAAGCCTCCAGTTATGCTTTATTTTTTATGGACAATGAATCGTTGAATTACCTCAACCGCAGCGAAGGCTGGGAGATCGGTATCGGTCCGAGTATTGTTGTGGTTGACAAGGGAGTTGCTGCATCACTGACCACTACGACAGCGAAAAAGGGCGTGTATGCGTATATTTTTGACCAGAAAGGCCTGATGGCAGGAATCAGCTTACAGGGCTCCAAGATTAGCCGTATTAATCCGGATTAACTGTTGGGGAAATTCAACCAGCGTGAGGGAATATCAGGGCAACCCTACCAGGAATAAAAAGCCTGATAGGGTCCCTAGCTATTAAAGCAAGCCTTTGAGTGCTTCAAAATCTTTTTTAGCGTCTCTTAATTCTTGCTCAGCTTCTTGTAAAGCAGATTCTTTAGCATGTGAGATTGCTGATTTCAACTTTCTGTTAGCTTTTGCGCGCGCATTATCTACTTTATCGTTGGCATTGATTTCTTTACTTAAATCACTCGCTTGTTTGATAAGAGCAGCCGCTTCTTCGTTGCCTGCGCCTTTGCTAATTGCTTCAATGGCTGTTTGTATTCTAGCGACTACCAAATCAATTGCATCAGTGGGTTTGTAGACGATTCTACCTGGATCAACTTCGGCTAAAGCTGAAGTTGAAACAGCTCCCATAGAGGCTGCAATAAATAAAGATAGCAAGATCGTTTTCAATGTTTTCATATTTTACTAATCCTCAAGGTGTTGTTACTTCTCGTTATATTGGCGAAATAATCAATATATTCTTTGCCAGCGGCAATTCTAGCACATTTAACAGGGATTTAACCTGTTCAGATGAGTTAAAAAACTTCGTTTTTGAACCGGGCTAAGCCAATGAGTCAGATTCAATCACACAGCGGGCATAATCGAATCTGATTTTAAGCGTATATTTATTTATGAGATGCGTCGTAGACTGCTTTCATTTCTGTAAATGATTTTAAAGCCTCTGCAAGCCCTGCGTCTCCAGCGGCTGTATCACCTGTTTCAAAAGCTTCACGAGCCGTTCTTAATTTATCGTTAGCTTTTTGACGTTGACGCTCGGTGCCTTCAAAACGGAATTCTTTTTGCGCCTGACGAGCTTCACCGATAGCTTTTGAAACGCCTGACAAATCGCCACTCTTAGAAGCTTCTTGCGCGGCTGTTATTGAAGTAATGGTGTTTTCTATGGCAGCTTTAACTTCAGCCTCTCCTTTTGGAGCAGCAAAAGCAGTTGTTGAAACTGCCGCCATGGATACGGTCATAACAAGAGAAACCAGGATATTCTTTAATACTTTCATGTGTGATTAAAACTCATAGTTGATAATTATTAGTCCTAGTAAATTAAGATGAGTCTTTAAATGTATAACACAAGCCTTCAAATTAATTTCCTACGGAGGAAATGGGATTCTAGCATAGAAAATCAATTAAACTGAACCAAGAATTGTTATTCATCGTCTCTTTTGACATCAACTACTATTTCTCCTGACTCATCCTCCGATATGGTAAATAAAATCGGGGCGCAACAAACTGCGCAATCTTCATAATATTGCTGCGGGCCTGCGGATGTATCCACCAGAACATCGAGCGCTTCGCCACAATAAGGGCAATAAATAATCATTTCGTCCAGATCGTTCATGATTAAACCTTTCGAAGTAGAATATCCAGCCAGGACATCGGCAGAATGGGCTTAAGAACCGCGAATAAATACGTTGGAAAAGTAACATAATAGCGCATCCTGGGGCGTTTGGATTCCAGTGCGTGTATCACTTTTTCAGCAACCGCTTCAGCAGGCAAGGTAAATGCCACGGCGGCGCCTTCCTTTTGCAAGCGCGCTTCCATCGCTTTATAAGTTTCTTTATGAAAACTGTGTTCCGGATCTATATTCTTTTTATAGAGCGCATACGAATTTTTTCTGAAATTACTTAAGATAGGGCCCGGTTCTATCAGTGATACATGAATACCGGTGCCGTAAAGTTCCAGCCGTAACGTATCCGCCAGACCTTCCAGAGCAAATTTGCTGGCGTTATAAGCTCCGCGATACTTCATAGCAACCAGCCCTAATACCGAACTGTTATAGATAATCCGGCCATGTCCCTGCCCGCGCATCAGGGGAATAAGCCTGTTAGTCAACTCATGAGTGCCAAACAGGTTGGTTTCAAACTGAAACCGAAGTACATCGCGACTTAAATCCTCTACAGCGCCGGGTTGGCCGAAAGCGGCATTGTTAAACAAGGCATCGATTTTTCCATCGCATAATTCCAGTGCGTGTTTAACCCCTTGTTGTATGCTGTCGCTATCCGCCAAATCCAGCTGCACGGCAAGGAAGCCTTCTTGTTCTAACCGGATTACATCTTCCGGTTTTCTTGCTGTTGCAATAACTTTATGGCCTCTGTTTTTTAGTACAACAGCAGTGGCATAGCCAATGCCGCTGGAGCATCCCGTAATTAATATTGTTTTTGATAAGCCCATATTGCCACTGTTTTGTTAATTCCGGTAAAGTTGGTTAATGCCAGAAAAACCAACTGTAACATTTTATCCATTGCTTTTAAAACACGTTCCGAGCTATCCGGCGTTCAGTCAGCATTACCATCTGTTCGGCGCTGGCGCTGACCATATTGATATTTGAATTTACGTCTTAGCAAGCCAGCCGGATCGTCAGGGATTCTTTTAAGCCACTGTTCATTGGCTTGCTGCTCTTCATCCGAAGGCTGTGCCTCGGCGGTCGCTTGTTTGGGTTGCTTTTCGGGTTTCTTCTGCTCGGCTTGTTGAGCCTTATCGGTATCCGGCTTTTTTTCTTCCGGCTTATTCTGCTGCTCTTTATTCTCAGCAGAAGCCTGGTCATCCGCCTGCTGCTGTTGAGATCTCTTTTCTTCAGACTGCTCGGGCTTTTGCTCAGAGGCTTTCTGCTCTTCAGATTTTTCCGACTTGTCACCTTCCTTTCCTTGCTGAGAATCCTGTTTAGGCACTTGCTGATCATCCTGCTTTTTATCCTGTTGCTGCTCGTTGTCCTTCTTATTGTCCTGCTGTTCTTGCTTTTGTTTTTTCAGTTCTTTTTCTACAAGTTCTTTATTGTATTTGGCATCATTATTCTGAGGGTTCAACTTTAGCGCTTTTTCATACGCTTTTATAGCCTCTTCCAACTGATCGGATTGCGCCAATGCGTTACCCTGATTATAAGCGCCCAAGGCAGTCTGGTTGTTTTTCAGGTTTTCCAGGGCCTTGCCATATTTGCCTGCTTTATAGTTTGCCGCCGCTTTCCAATCAGGGTTTTCGAATAATTTTGCCGCTTGCTCAAATTGCTCATTTTTATAAGCCTGCTGCGCCTGTTGATCCTTAGTCAGCCATAAATCCTTCCATTCAAAAGCATAGCTGTTTTTGGGCAACGGCAATAGCAGCAGCAAGGTAAAACATAGCAAGCCTTTTCTAAAGCTCAAGGCCGCCAGAGGTAAAGCCAGCAATAAAAGCCAAGGACCTTTGTCTTCCCATTGATCCAGCAGCAAGTTCCTGTTCTCTTTTCCTTCCTGTTTAACAGGCTGATTAAAAGCCGCCAGCAATGTTTGAATATCCGCATCATTTGCCGTTATGGTTTGATAAACGCCCTTCCCTGCCTGAGCCAGCCTTGCCAAATCGCCGGCGTTTAGTTTGGGAATTACGATGGAGCCCTGCTCATCTTTTAAAAAGCCGCCATCAGGCAGCGCTATCGGAGCTCCATCAGCAGTTCCCACGCCCAATACCGATAAAGTAAAGCTATCCAGTGCTTTTACCTTGGCAAGCACTTTATTAAAATCAACGCCATCCGTGACAAGAAGAATCTGGCCTTTTTGCAGCCCTGCCTGCCTGAACAATTCCACGGCCTTTTCCAGCACGGACTCTGCATTACTGCCTTCACCGGGCATAATTTCGGTAGTCAGTGCAGCCAGCTGACTGTCTATAGTCTGGGTATCATCAGTCAGCGGCGTAACTGTAAAGGCATCACCGGCATAAACCAGCAGTGCGGTCTGACCGTCCTTGCGCTGCTTTAGAATATCGGCAATTTTATAGCGCGCCCGGATTAAGCGGCTGGGCTTGATGTCTTCTGCATTCATTGAACGCGACAAATCAAGCGCAATCACCAGCGCCGATTCATTTCTGAATACAGGCGACGGGACACGTTGCCAGGTAGGTCCCGCCAGAGCAATAATCACCAACAAAGCAGCAATAGCGCCTGTTGTCAATTGCCAGCGACTTTGACTGACTGCCTCGTCCTGCAATAAATAAGGCAATAATTCGGTATCGCATAGCGCTGACCAATTGCCGCGGCTGAGTTTGTTTCTTAACATTAAAACGATGATGGCAATGTAAGGAATGATGGCCAGCAACCAGTAAGGTCTGATAAAGTGAAATTCAGCCAGGTTCATGACAACCTCACGCGCGACAGGCAGATAAAGGCAGCCAGACACAGAGCCAGCGATAATGGCCAGTAATACAACTCGCTACGCGGTCTGAAGTATTGTTTGTCTTTTTCCACGGGCTCAAGCTGGTCCACCAGCAAATAGATATTATTCAATTCATCGGTATTTCTGGCCCGGAAATAACGGCCGCCGGTACTTTCCGCAATCTTCACCAGTGTATTTTCATCCAGATCCCTTGACGGATTGACTTTACGGCTGCCGAAAAAACTGCGCACTACCATTTCATCGGCGCCGACGCCGATGGTATAAATTTTCAAGTGGTTTGCCGCGGCCAATTCGGCCGCTTTTAAGGGTGAAACCTCGCCGGCGGTATTGGCTCCGTCGGTTAACAGAATCAAGACGCGGCTATTGGCCGGCTGGTTTTTAAGGCGCTTTACCGCTAGGCCGATTGCGTCGCCGATGGCCGTATTATCGCCCGCAAGTCCGATCACAGACTCATCTAGTAAAGTCAGGACAGTTTTTCTATCAAACGTTAAAGGTGTTTGTAAATAAGCCTGAGTCCCGAATAATATCAAGCCCACCCTGTCACCGACACGTCTGTTAATAAAATCTCTGGCGACCCATTTGATGGCCGTCAGCCGGTCTACAGGTTTTTTGTTAATGATAAAATCCTGCTCTTCCATACTGGCTGATAAATCCACCGCCAGCATTAAGTCCCGGCCGCTTACTGCCTGCTCAATCGGTTCGCCCAGCCATTGTGGCCGGGTGCACGCTATAACCAGGAAAAACCAGGCGACTGCCGCAACCAATAACTGCCATTGCCGGGTTTTGGAAACAGTCTTTGTTTGACCGACAGAAAAATCATCCAGAAACGGGACTTTTAATGCCGCTTGCTCCATAGGAGCCTGGGCAGGAACCAGCCAGCGGATTAATACCGGCAAAGGTAAGACGGTCAATAGCCAGGGCCATTCAAAATGAATCATGATTTTTGTTTTCTTTTGGCTTGTAAGGTTTGGGCTTTAAGCCAGTTTTCACATAGACTGATTAATTGAGAAACTTCCAGTTCGGTCGGCGGACGATTTCGATAAGGCGCAGTTGCCAACAGTTGACCGCAACCTTCGCTAAAAGGCGCACCTGTTACCGACTTATCGAGAAATGCCAACCATTGATGTCCTGTTAAACTTGCAACTTCAGTTCTGGGGTTAAGACTAATGGCGACGCGGCGGATCAGCATGGACAGTTCGTGCAGCTTCTTGCTGTTATCCAGGGCAGGATCCTGCTTGATTTCCGCCAGCTTACTCTTGGCGGTTTTAATAGCGGTTTTGTTAGTCAGTCGTTTGTATAACCAGTAAAAAAACACTATCGATAGAGGAATCAAAACCGCCAGCAGCCACCAGCCAATGGCCGGCGGCCACCAGCCGATTGTTTCGGGCAGGTGTATGTCTTTTAGAGGAAGCGGAGTTGTCGGCATTGTTTTAATTAAAGTAACGGCTGCGGATATAATCCGCCGCCATATAATTTATTTCATCATTATTATTATCTTAAGCATTGTATGGGGTCTTCTACAGTACTGCACTGGATAAAATTCAAACCTCTTTTTTTAGCTAATAATTCCAGCCGCTCCAGACGCTGAACAAAACGCTGTTGATAAACCGCCAGCCGCTGCTGATCGCTGGTATCAATAACTACATCACGTTCATCGTCGGTAAAACGATAGCGGCCTTTAGCAGGCAGGCTTTTTTCCAGCTGATCGTAGATGAAAATTAATACGACCTCGCAATGCCGGGACAACTTCGCTATATGCGTTTCGGCCTGATCATTGTTACCGCGGAAATCACTGATGATATAAATAACACTTCCAGGGCGCGTATGCTGGTTGAGCCTTGCCAGTACCTGATCCAGAGTAAAATCTTTACCTGCCGGATTCTGAGGTTTAACCAGAGCATTTAAAAACCGCAACACTGCATGCCTGCCGTTTTGAGGCTTTAATTCACGACATTCATGTTCGGAAAATAGCTGCCCGCCTATCCTGTCGCCATGATACTCAGCCGCCCATGCCAATAATCCGGCCAGTTTTGCCGCCAAAACCGATTTAAAAACACCACGGGTAGCAAAATGCATGGAAAGACGGTTATCCACAGAAATAAACACCGGCCTTTCGCGTTCTTCCCTGAACAGCTTGGTATGAGGTTTTTCAGTGCGCGCCGTAACCCGCCAGTCAATGCTGCGGATGTCATCGCCGGGTTGATATAACCGGGTTTCATCAAACTCCATGCCGCGCCCTTTAAAATGAGACACATAGCCGCCGCTTTGCCGGGAACGCTTCTGACTGTGCTGCAAATTTAAATTGCCAGCCGGTTTTGCCAGATCAATCAGCGTTTTCAGCGAGACAGAAACCAGCTCACGGCCTGATTGATTGTCCGGATTAGCCTGTCTACCGAATAACATCAAGGGACAGCAACCCTGGAAATAAGTTCTTTAATAAAATGATCGGTAGTGATGCCCTCCGCTTCGGCTTCATAAGACAGAATCAGACGATGCCGCAGAACATCGAACGCCATATCCTGAATATCTTCAGGCCCGACAAAATCACGTTGCATCAACCAGGCCTTGGCTCTGGAACAACGATCCAGGGCAATACTGGCTCTCGGACTTGCGCCGTATTGCAGCCATGCGGCCAGATCTGATCCGTACGCCGCCGGGTTGCGGGTCGCCAGTATGATTTGCAGTAAATAATCCTCAAGGCTTTCCGCCATATAAATGTCCAGCACTTGATTACGCGCTTCGAACAAAGTGCTTTGGCTGATCGGTTGAAATTTATCGCCGATTTTTATTGATTCTGAGCGCGCTTCCGATCTGGCCAGATGCAGAATGCTTTTCTCATGCTCGGCCTTGGGATAGTCCACTTTTACATGCAGTAAAAACCGGTCCAGTTGCGCTTCCGGCAACGGATAGGTTCCTTCCTGTTCGATAGGGTTTTGCGTCGCCATTACCATAAATAATTGCGGTAACGGATAGGTTGCCTGACCGACCGTTATTTGCCGCTCCGCCATGGCCTCCAGTAAGGCCGCCTGTACTTTTGCGGGCGAACGATTGATTTCATCAGCCAATATCAGATTATGAAATAAAGGGCCTTTTTGAAATTCAAAGGTGCCCTGCTGCGGGCGGTAAATTTCAGTCCCTGTCAAATCAGCGGGTAATAAATCTGGCGTGAACTGTACCCGATGAAAATCGCCTTGAATACCTTTGCTTAAAACATTAATTGCTCTGGTTTTGGCAAGACCGGGAGCGCCTTCAACCAGAATATGGCCATCGGCCAACAGACCGATCAACATTCTTTCAACAAGGACATTCTGGCCAATAATTTCCTCATTAATAAAGTTTTTCAATTTTATCAATGAAGATTGGGTACTTATCTGTTCTGGCATAATGGTATCATTTTTAAAATCCATGGTATGAAGCTCTACCTCTTGAGTACTTGTCATTTTCGGCTGTCGGGGATGACCATTTTAAACGACATTTATTATGCCGTTTATAAAACATTTTTCAGGCGCGCTTCGGCATTTTATACAGCTATCGCTCCAGCCAGCAAAGCATGCTATCTATTCCCGGTGCAGAGCTTTATCAATATATATTATTCGAATGCCGGCAAATACACTATTTTAAGCTACAGTTGCTCGCAGCTGATTACCTGCAAATAGCGATAAAATGCTCTATGTGAAATACAGTGGATAATGCGATAATCTGGCCATGAACAGTGAAACATTATTCAGCATGGCTTTAGGCCTGCAACCCCCTTAGTGCTGTTCAATGATCTCTGGTATATGCCTGACAAACCGGCGGCGGAAGCTTTTCTAAGGAGGCATTGTTAATCAAGTATAGCTTTTAGTTCTCCGTTCCATTTAAGCATTAGAAGCATGACGGAATATTTAAGCATGTCTTTGCTTTTGCTATAGCACTTCGACTTTCGGCGCAGCCTGGCCAGAAAATGCCTGAACAAGCTATTATAGCCTTCGATTGTATAGGTTTCGGCTTTTGATTGCGTAGGCAGCTTTTGCGGAACGCATGTTTCATAAGGACTCCGGTAGTCACTCATGACGTCTGTTATGCTATTGTTTTTAATGGCATCCCAGAGCTTTCGTCCGGTGTCGGTGTCGCGGGAACCCACTTCGCAGTTGAGCAAGCGTTTTCCATTTCGATCAACAGCCATCCCTATCCAGCAAACGTTTTTTTGGCGCCTATAGAGGTATGCATTTCATCCATTTCGACCCCATCAACGCCGGTAGCAGAGCGAATGGCCTCAATTGACTCTCCCTGTGCCTTGATCCAGTGGTAGGCGGCAATATGGCTGCCTTTCAGGAATCGACCCATGGAACGAAAACCTGGCCCTTCAAGGTAAAGCTGAAGCGCTTGTCGCCTGGTTGCCGGACTTATTCCTCGATACTGGACGGTATACCTATAACCACAAGATTTACATTTATAGCGCTGCTTTTCCCTGACTATGCCATCTTTAGCGCAGTCGGTTGATCCACATTTCGGGCAATTCATATAACAGGTACTCAAGATAAAGCGAGTAATTATAGGTGTAACTATACCAATTTAACAATGCCGGATACCGAAGGTTACCAATTTCAATGATCCAAAGCTGTCGTCGATGAGCGCTTTGTGGGGTTGGCATTGGATCAGGAGAATCAAAAAGAGTTGACGCCGGGAAGATTGGATACAAGGTTAAAATGCTGGCGCAGGCTTGGAGTTAAAGTCAG
>JAQURG010000027.1 GCA_028715725.1 Methylococcales bacterium | reverse complement strand
CCGCCACGCCCCCTCACTCAAATTACTCGGGTAACGTTTTTTCCGTTTTTTGTGCTCATACTATTCATTTCATAATAAAAATTTATACCTTATGGGCGAAAAGATGAATTTCCAAACAGCTTCTAAAGACACTATCTGTTTGAGGAGGTGCCATGCGCAACTCCAAATTCTTCAAGATTTAATTCTATCGTCATGAGCATGTCATAACCTGCTTCAATAATACAGCCTGAATTGCAGATTCAAGGGTTGTAATTATGTTGAATGAATATCAAAAATCACGCAGAACCTTTATAAAAACAGCAGGTTTCGCATTAAGCGCCGGCGTTGTTGCATCAAGATCCGGATTAAGCAGCCTGGCATCACTATCCTTAAATACTACAGAAATAACAGACCAGCCACAGTTGCAGTACGGGATTCAATTTGGCGATGTGCTTTCAGATCGGGCTATTATCTGGAGCCGAGCCGACGGCCCCGGCAAAATGATTGTCGAATACAGTTTCAATGCTGACTTTAGGGATTTAAAGGTAGTACAAGGCCCCTTGGCTCTTGAAGATACCGACTATACTGCGCGTATCGATTTAACCGGATTACCTGCCGGCCACGAGGTTTTCATTCGGGTGATGTTCCAGTATCCAAATAATCACCAGGCATTGAGCGAGGTTAATTCCGGACGTTTTCGGACGGCCCCTGACCATGAAGCGAAAAATATCCGGTTTCTCTGGTCTGGAGATACCTGTGGACAAGGATGGGGAATTAATCCGGACATTGGCGGCATGAGAATCTATGAAACCATGCGTTTAACTGACCCCGATTTTTTTATCCATTGCGGTGACAGTATTTATGCTGATTGCCCTATCCAGGAAACCCTGATAGTACATGAAACAGGTGAAGTCTGGCGCAACCTCGTAATTCCGGAAGTATCGAAGGTCGCCGAGACTCTGGAGGAATTTCGCGGCCGCTATAAATATAATCTGCTGGATCATAACTTACGGCGTTTTAATGCAGAAGTTCCAACAATCTGGTTATGGGACGATCATGAGGTCACTAATAACTGGTCGCCATCGAAAGATTTAGAGGACGATGATCGCTATGCCGAAAAAAATATAGCCGATCTTGTGTCAATGGGAACTCTTGCGGCATTGGAATATGCACCCATACGTTATTACCAGTCAAACGAAGGCCAGCGTATTTACAGAAAATTGCCGTATGGGCCACTGCTGGAGATTTTTGCACTGGATATGCGCTCCTTTCGCGGGGCAAATAACTACAATCGCCAGGATCAGCCCGGCATTGATACGGCGTATTTAGGACTTGAGCAATTAGATTGGCTGAAAGACGGCTTGAAAAATTCGACAGCCGTATGGAAAGTAATTGCCGCAGATATGCCTATCGGCTTGCAGTCACGTGATGGCGTGGATCAACTGAATCGGCCCCAATTTGAAAGCTTTGCTAACGGGAACGGTCCTGTTTCAGGCCGTGAGTTTGAAATGGCGGAATTACTCGCTTTTGTCAAACAAGAGAAAATTGAAAATATGGTCTGGTTTACTGCCGATGTCCACTACTGTGCTGCGCATTATTATGATCCTGGCAAAGCCGAGTTTAAAAATTTCGAACCCTTTTGGGAATTTGTTTCCGGCCCTCTGAATGCCGGCAGTTTCAGCCCTCATCAGCTTGATAATACTTTCGGCCCTCAAGTGATATTTCAGAAAGCATCCCCCAGCCCAAACCTGTCACCCTTGTCAGGCCTTCAGTTCTTCGGTCAGGTTGATATTGACAATGAGAGCGTCATGACCGTTGTATTAAAAGACATCGAAGGCAATACTCTTTTTACGCAGACAATTTATCCTTCAACTATTTAAGGCTATTGATTTTTCATGTTCATACTCAAAAATAGCTCAATAGGATTAAAACATCTCGAATCTTGCCAGATACCCGAAATGATCGGAAACAGTTGGATAGAATGCTTCGTTGAATATGACATCCATGGTCTTGATTTGCATTGGGCGGCCATTACGCTTGAAGATATAATCAATGCGCTTGGGCGGATAGTTTTTCCATCCGTCTATTTGGCCCTGATAGCTGGGTTGGTAAAAACGCTGAGGGTATAATTCGTAAAATTGATCCACGTATTCCAAATTCCCTACGATATGGTTATAGGCATGTTCACCGGCCGGCGCATTAAAATCGCCGACGATTAAATCGCCTCTGACACCGAAATGCAAGCGTGAGTGGATCAGTTTTTGGAGGTTATAGTATTCTTCATAAAAGCCATGATGCGCCCAACTTAAATGAACATTGGCAATATGCAATAATCCGAACCAGGGAACAGCGATACACGACACAGTGATATTTCGAGACATATAATTGTCTTTGCGACAATCTGCAGGCACATAAGCCGAAAAATTGTGCTGCATCGAATAACGACTCATGATGGCTGATCCTTCCCGCCAACGATTAAAGCCAATGTGACTCCAATCCTGATGAATATGATACCAAAGTCCCCAATGACGTAATTTGCTGCAAATTCGAAAAGCCATGTTGGAAGGCGATTCGCCGTAAGGAGTAGTGATCGAGTCATGCATGTATTCCCCGACTTCCTGAAAACAAATGACATCGATACTTAAATGAGCAATCGCCTCGGCAATGATAGCCACCTCGCGCTCATGTTGGTGCATTGTGTCAAAAGCACAATGGCGGGGATGTTGTTCATAAGTATGAAGATTCAGTGTTAACAGTGAGAGTTCCATAAAGCCGGGCGTTTATCGCAATATATTTGTTTAGATTTATGTAAAGGTTATAACAAGCTGATATTGTATTATTGGCGGTGCTACGGCTAGTGTAATCATTCTCTTTTGTCGCCAACAGAGAATTGATGCAAACCGGATAGGTAGGCCTGTTGAATTATCACTGCTACAAGCATCGATAACTGTCAGTTCCCGTCAGGATATTCATGCTTTATCTGTTATTAATTCCAGTTGCTTAATCTCTTCAAAGGCAGGAACAAGGTTATTAATAAATTGTTCGGTGCAATTAGCCCATGAATAGTCGAGCGCATAATTTCGACAGTCTTGTGAATCCAGTTGCAAAGCTTCAGTGATTGCCTTTTTTAAATCCTCGTCAAGCTTACCCACTTTATCACTGTTAATGACATCAACCGGACCCGTTACCGGAAAAGCGGCTACAGGTATACCGCTGGCTAATGCATCCAGCATGACAATGCCGAAAGTATCGGTACGACTGGGGAATACAAATACATCTGCCGCCGCCATATAACTGGCTAATAGTTCGCCTGACTGAAAGCCCACAAAAACCGTATCAGGATATTTGGCTCTAAGCTCTTTCAACTGCGGACCATCGCCCACCACCACTTTTGTTCCTGATATATCCAGGGTCAAAAAGGCTTCAATATTTTTTTCGATGGCGACTCTTCCAACAAACATGGATACAGGTCGAGGCAGGGATATAAAATTTTTATTCCTGGGATGAAAGAAATCAGAATCCACGCCACGAGACCAGCGCACCAGGCTATTTTTAAAACCTCTTGCTTTTAGCTCAGATTCTACCGATGAAGTTGCGACCATCACCCTCTTGGCCGGAGCATGGAACCAGCGCAAAAAACCGTAGCCCCACGATACGGGGATTTTAAATCGCAAATTAATATATTGTGCAAACAAGGTATGAAATGATGTGGTGAATGCCAGCCTTCTGTTGAGGCAATATCGCCTCGCAGCCATTCCCAAGGGACCTTCGGTAGCAATATGGATACGTTGCGGATTGAATTCATCCAGTGAGTTTTTCAATTTCCCATAACAGGCAAGCGCTAACTGAATTGAAGGGTAAGTGGGACAGGGAATTGTTTTAAATTGATCAGGGGTAATGAGTTTAATTTGATGCCCTGATCGTTCCAAGATTGCACAGGTATTTTCAATGGTTGTTACTACGCCGTTTATTTGCGGCTGCCAGGCATCGCTGATGAATGCAATTCTCAATGTCATAAAGTCCCCGGGCGGTATCTGATTAGATTCGGCAAAGCGATTGCAACCCGGAATTGATCATCAACTTTAATGGTTTTAAATCGGATTTTCGGGTTTTAGCAAAATGAGTTGCCAAACTCCAATGCTATAGTACGAATATGACTTTTTAATGAAATCGCTCCCGAATAATTGCCGTTTTGAAAGGCTATAACGAAATCAGAACGGTTGTGCAATGGGATATTTACGGGAAACTATCAGCTAAGCAATCCCAGCGCCTGCCAGCCCCATTCTTATCGGTTAATCTTGAAGCCGGGGTGTTTCATCATCCTGTCACAACTTTTCATTAGTATTTCACCAACCCGATTATTATCGTCACTGACGCGAAATCCGGTAACAGTTGTTGTTTTTTCACTGATTCACTAAAGTATTGAGACGGATACATCATGCAATTATTAAAGAAATTCAGCGTAGCGACTATTAGTTCCGTTCTTGCAACCGGCATCGTTCAGTCGGCCGAAGAACCCGCTCCGGAAGATTGGTTCAACGCCGGACGTCAAACTGTTATCGACGCCGGACATTTGAATCCGAACGAAAAACATGCAAAAAATATCATTTTATTTGTCGGTGACGGCATGGGTGTTTCCACTGTCACCGCTGCACGAATTTATGACGGCCAGCAAAAAGGCGGCCATGGCGAAGAAAACTCCTTGAGCTTCGAAAAATTGCCTTATCTGGCGTTATCTAAAACTTACAGCGTCGATCAGCAAACTCCGGACTCCGCGCCTACGATGACTGCCATGGTTACCGGCGTTAAAACTATCGGTGATTCGCTTTCTGTCAATCAATTTGTGGCGCATAGCGAGCCTGATGCTAATATTGTCAACGCCAATAAACTGACCACTATTTTAGAACGAGCCAAATCAGATGGCATGTCGGTAGGTATTGTTTCTACTGCGCGGATTACTCATGCAACACCGGCTGCAACTTATGCACATACCACTAACCGCGACTGGGAAGGCGATTCAGATCTACCGGCCGGCGCCACAGTCCCGGATATCGCTGCACAGTTGATTGATTTCAATATAAACGGCGGCATTGATGTCGCATTAGGTGGCGGACGAACCCGTTTTATTCCCAAGACAGCAACCGATCCTGAATACGGCATTGCAGGAAAACGCAAAGATGGACGCGATCTCACCGCAGACTGGATAAACAAGCACAACAATGCCCGGTATGTCTGGAATAAGGAACAGTTCGATGCGATTGACCCGAACGCAACCGATCATTTACTGGGCTTATTTGAACCTTCGCATGTTCACTATGAAGCCGACCGTATCGCACATGATAAAGCCGGTGAACCGTCATTGACCGAAATGACCCGTAAAGCCATCGATATTTTGAAAAAAAATAAAAACGGTTATTTTTTAATGGTTGAAGGAGGGCGTATCGATCACGCCCACCATTCGGGTAATGCTTATCGCGCATTGACCGACACCCAGCAATTGGCGGCCGCAGTTCAAGCCGCTATGGAAAAGACTAACACTAAGGAAACGCTGATCATAGTGACTGCCGACCATAGTCATGTATTCACCATTGGCGGTTATCCGCAGCGGGGTAATCCTATTTTGGGCTTGACCCAAGGCGTGGGCGCAAGCTCTCCGGATCTCGATATGCTGGGCCTGCCCTACACTACATTGAACTATGCTAACGGCACAGGTTATACGGGGGCTTCCAATCTTCAGCCGGCAGGTTCAAAAACCTTCACGACGCCAAACACTGCGTCATGGCCCTCAGGTAGTGAAGGTCACAATCCGGCGTCTTTCTCTCCTGCCTTTGGACGTCCTTTACTTGTCAATCCTCAGGTGCAAGCTCCGGATTATCTACAGGAAACAATTATCCCGCTGGGGGCGGAAACGCATGCCGCTGAAGATGTCGCCATATTTGCAGGCGGACCGAAAGCGCATCTGTTTCATGGTGTGATGGAGCAAAACGTGATTTATCATGTAATGGCTGAAGCGCTGGGACTTGCCGAGCAACGTCGTTAAGGTCTGATTAAGAGCACATAGACAAATCCGGGAAACATAGTGAGGAAAGGCGGACTTTGAGTTCCTTACCCGGCCAGACGATTATTATCATATTACGGAAAGGGATACTTTTATCCTTTTTCTTGTTCGATACTGATTCATACCTTCATGAAAATTTTTGATTTCTTAAAAATCTTATTCAGCTTTAGCCTTCCTTGGCTGTCTGCATCTTCCCTTGCCAATAGTGACTCACAATTACCGGAGGTCGCCTGCCGTTATGAAATGAAAGTGACTCCTCATGGCAAATTTAAAGCAACATCAACTAAAGCCTGGTTTTTCTGGCGGAAACCCGGCATGGTGCAAACGCAGGATGCCGACGGCCATTATGGCGAAATATGGCAGCGGACGGCTAATGGCAGCATTCAATACCGCAAGCTTTACCATGTCGATAAAACTGCTATTGAATACATGCCTGCCGATATGCCAACTAATAACATGAGTTTCGATTGGATTAAATTATCCAGCATGCTTGATCAACAGGAGCTTCATGCACTTAAACCTGTCAAAAAAACACGCGTGCTGGACCGAAGCGCGGAGCTGCGCAAAGGAAAAGTAGATAATAGGGATATAGAAGTGCTTTGGTTGCCGGACGTGAGCTTGCCAGCCAGTATTATTAGTAAAGACAAAACAGGGCGTGCGGAGCTTCGCCTTATTGCAATTGAACCTTTGTCAGCAACTCACCGGAAGCCGGTGGATATTGAAGAAATTGCCAATTACAGACATATAGACGCCGCCGATTTCGGAGATATGGAGAACGATCCCTTCGTCAAGAAAGTGATGGCGTTCACCGAACATCATAATCACTAACCCGGCTGTTTAAATTGACCTCGTCTGGTAATACACGCTTATTGCCGCTGCCAACGTCGATTAAATCGCTGCGTCTTGTGTTATCAGTTTCGGAACAGTGATTGTTTTCGTGAGTTTTTTGGAAATAAACGGCAGTTTTGCCCGGCATTAAATCTTATTCATAAGCTCTAGATTCAAGCACTTTTAGTTAGTTCGTTGGGATCGCGGCTGTCTATTTTACACCCACTCCAGGCGATACAAATCAGCACGCCGATTTTTGAAATTGCGGGCGGCGCCGCGGGTGCGGACTTGTTTTAACAAATCCAGGTTAACATCGGCAATTAGCGTCATTTCGGTATTTGGTGTGGCTTCCGCTAGTATCGCATCATGCGGAAACGAAAAATCGCTGGGGCTGAAAATGGCCGCTTGTGCGTATTGGATGTCCATATTCTCTGCATACGGCAAATTTCCGACGCTGCCTGTAATCGCCACAAAACATTCATTTTCAATGGCGCGGGCATGAGAACAATAACGCACCCGCTGGTAGGCGTTCTTGGTATCGGTCCAGAACGGCACGAAAATAATTTGTGCTCCCTGCATCGTCGCCAAACGGGCCAGTTCGGGGAATTCGGAGTCGTAACAAACCAAAACTGCAATCTTGCCGCAATCCGTATCGAACACTTTTAGCGCATCGCCGCCTTTAACGCCCCAGCAACTGACTTCATCAATCGTGACATGGATTTTGTATTGGGCTTCAAAAGTCCCGTCGCGCCTGAGCAGCCACGATACGTTATAGAGTTCGTGCGCACTGTACTCGGGCATGGAGCCGGCAATGATATTTATGTTGTAAGACATGGCCATTTCCAATAAGCCGTTTCTTATTTCACTGGTAAAGCCCGCTAACGCGCGAATGGCATCGGGAGGGTTTTTATCGTTAAACAGGCCCATCAGCGGCGCGCTCATATATTCGGGAAAGAGCACAAAGTCGGCATGGTAGCCTGCTACCGCGTCGATAAAGAATTCGGCATGCTTGAGCAGCTCTTCGACACTGGTTAAGGTTCGCATCTGCCATTGCACCACACCTAAACGAATGATGTTTTTGGAGCCGCCAAGTGCGGGCGCTTTATCGACATAATCGAGGTTGACCCATTCAAGGAGCGTCGCATAACCCTTCGAATCCAGATCTACAGGCAGATAACCCGTCAATACTTTACGGACATGGAAGCCGTTAAATAGTTGAAATGACAGTACCGGATCGAAAATTTCCCGATTTTTGACTTCTTCAATATAACGCACCGGCGTTAAGGTCTCGGCATGTTTGGCGTAGCCGGGAATCCGTCCGCCGGCGATAAATCGGCGCAGGTTCAGGTTTCGGCATAATTCCTTGCGCGCATCGTACAATCTTCGACCCAAGCGCAGCCCACGATACTTTGGGTGGACAAAAATATCGACGCCGTACAAGGTGTCGCCAAATGGGTCATGATGAGTCAGATAGCCATTGCTGGTAATTTGAGCATAAGTGTGGGCATCGCCAAAGCGGGCGTAATCAACAATCATGCTTAATGCAGCGGCCACTAGCTTGCCGTTATCTTCAATGACAATCTGCCCTTCGGGAAAACGGGTAATTTGAGCCATGTATTGGTCTTTCTTCCAGGCGCCACCTAAATTACCGTAAACATGCTCCATTAAAACCGCAATATTATCGTAGTCATCAAGTGTTAAATGCCGAAGTAAAAGCTTATGTTTTTCGATTTTGGTTTTTTTCATAACTAAAAAGTATAACTTTGCTTTTTGACAGTTTTGTTACAAGGGATATTGAGATTTAAACATTCTCATCACAAACTGAATTCGGCAGTTATGTGGGAGAGACTTTAGTCTCGACAAGCGCGGTTAAAGCCGCTCCTACAAGATACTTATCTGATGCCAACACCGGTATGCGCTTCGTATAGGTTAGCTATAAAGAACCCTTGATTCAAGCTTAATTTGAAAGCGATCTTTTAATTGCTTTCATAAACTCGTCATAGTTCAGAGGTAAAATTCAAATTTATTTTATTTCGCCACATGATGACTAAAGCTTGAACAAGACTTCTGTAAAGAACACTTTTTTTCCTTTTTCTGCTGCCATTGCCATCATGATGAGCGTAGTCTTGATTAGCTCTGCCAGTCCTTATCCGACTGAGTTAAACAAGACCGAATACTACAAGCTGGAAAGACTCTTTCCTACCGGCCCCCTGCCCTCGATTAGCTTCAATGAAAGTATTATTGCCTCTCCGCTGTTGTATTTATCACAAGGCAAGCCACAGATTATAGTGCCTGCTGCCGATGGGCTTATTGCAGCACTCGATGGAGAAACAGGGGCTCTGGATTGGCAAATCCATGCGCCGGTTCCTGACGGGCAACTGGCTCATCTTATATCGACTCCGGTAATAATAGGCGACAAGCTGATTATTCTTTACCAATGCCTGGAAAAAGGCGTGCGCACCAGCCATCGTTTAGCGGTCATCGATCTTGCTAAAAAACAACTGGACGAGGCGTTTCCTGTGCTGGTGCTGTCTGCCGAGAAACCGGCAGCAGACGGAACGGAAATGGTGAAATTTAATCCGCCAACCGCCTTTTCTCATTCAGCGATAAAACATGCGCTCAAGCCGGGCTCCCGATTCGGTTACATTTACGCTGCATTTGGTAATTCCGGCGATGAGCAACCCTATCACGGCTGGCTTTTTGAAATTGATATGGATGCCTGGAATGCTCCTGTACAAGAATCTGGAAGCGAAAAGGCAAAACCGGCAATTAGCAGCGTGCTGCTGACAACGCCAGAGACTGAATGTCCGGTAACAACAGAGTATGGCGACCAGGAAATGATTTGCGGCGGCGGTATCTGGACGCCTCCAGGCCCGCAAATTTATCCGTCCGGTAATGAGTTTGAATTATTTGTTCCCACCGGCAACGGGCAAACCGATCTTGCACGGCATGACTATGCCAATACGCTTATGCGATTAAAGCCGGGGCTGAAATTTGATTCAGGTTGCGATGATAATTTGTGTGCGAATTTTAATCCGGCTAATCCGGATACGGCATGCATGGCGTCCTGCAAAAATTTGTTCATTCCCCGTTTACCGGAAGGTGACGCACCCTTAAAACCGGCTTCCGGTGATTGCGATAATAAATCTTACTGGGAATGTCTGGCATGGATGGATTATGATTTGGGCGCCAGTGCCCCGGTAAAAGTGAACGTGAAGAATGAATATTCTGTACTGGTGCAGCCCGGCAAGGACGGCAGTGTCTATTTAATCGATGCAGAGCATCTCGGAACTCAATATGACCGCCTGCAAATCGTTGATGTTTGCGGAACCCAAACCGACGAATGCAAGTTCGGCTGGATGGGTATGATTGTTACTCAACCTGTGCTCGCTTCTGTTGATGACGATCCAGTTGTTATCATTCCTACTTTTGTCGCTGATAAAACTCATCCGGCGGGTTTGGTGGCTTTAAAAATTGTGCTCGAAGAAGGTCAGCCAAGATTTAAACGTTTCTGGCAATTTCCTGATCCTTCAGGTCATGAAGCCGTTCAGGCATTCAGAAGCCATCCGTCATTGCCTGCCATGGCTACTCAAGGTAAAAATGGAGAGGCCACAATCTGGGTTGTCGATATTAGTACACATGGAACAGTTTATGGGGTTCGTGTAAAAGACGGCAAGCTGATTGCCAAACAAACCTTAAAAGGGGCCGGAAGGCAACTTTCCATGCCGTTAATTTATGGAGATAAGCTTTATGTGGCTTCGATAATGCCGGACACAAATAAAGCCATGATAGAAGCATACCGTATCCAGACAATTAATAACTGATGTTAGGACACGATATATTCTTCCCTTTGCCGTCGACAAATACCACAGCTTTCATAGGACAAACCGGAGGATAGCCGATTTGCATGTTTTAAAGCATTACGTAGTCAGGTCAACTTCATGCAGTTGCACCTCATAAATCTTACCGTTCTTTGCGACAGGAAAATCGCAATCGGCAACTTGAGAATCCTTGGTCCTTCGCAACAAATTTGCCAAAGAGTTCAAGAGAATGACATTCCAGCATATGAAGCTTAAGGGTTAAAATCCTGGTCATGACCATGGATTCGATGGATTACGCCCATACTGAAAGCGATAAATAAACCAAAGACGATCACGATGGTATCAATCGAAAAGTCGGCCTTGATCATCAGGGAATAAGCGCCGAGCATCAACAAAATGCTCAGGTTTTCATTAAAATTCTGCACCGCAATCGAATGCCCCGATCCCATTAGTAAGTGGCCGCGGAGCTGAAGCAAGGCGTTCAGTGGGATCAAAAAGCTGCCCGCCAAAATGCCGATTATAATCAAAAGCAGCAAGGCCACTTGCCAGTCGGTCACCCAGACCATTGCCAGAACGACCAGTCCCATGGCAATGCCTAGCGGCAAGACTTTTACCGCATGCGTGACCGGCACCGATTTGGCGGCAATGATCGACCCGATCGCAAGGCCTACGGCTACGACCGCGGTCAATTGCGTCGCCTGTTCCAGTTCGAGTTTCAGCGCGGCGGCTGACCAGGCTAGAATAATGAAGCGCAAACAGGTGCCGGCACCCCAAAACAATGAAGTGACCGCAAGGGAAACCTGGCCTAAAGAATCTTTCCAGAGCATAACGAAGCTCTGCCGAAATTCTTTAACCAGAAAGATCGGGTCGCGGTGAGTCAGCGCATGCTCGATTGCCAGTTTCGGAATGAAGTAATTCAGGACCGCCGCAATCAGATAAATCCCCAGGATCACCAGAATCGCGAATTCGGGAGCGGTGTCGATGCCCCCGTTGAACGCCATTTCGTTCAATTGCCGGACGATCTGGCCCTCGGCACGCGGCCCGATTATCAAGCCGCCGAAAATCGCGCCCAAAATGATCGCCGCGACGGTCAGTCCTTCCATCCAGCCATTCGCCCAGACTAATCTTTCGACCGGCAGATATTCGGTCAGAATGCCGTATTTAGCCGGCGAATATAATGCCGCGCCGAGGCCTACGAAGCCGTAAGCGATCAGGGGATGCAGGCCGAGCAGCATCGCCAGACAGCCGAGAATTTTGATGCTGTTGCTGATGAACATAACCTGGCCTTTCGGCAGGGCATCCGCATACGAGCCTACAAACGGCGCCAACAGAATGAAGGCAAAAACAAAGAACTGCTGCAACACAGGGATTTGCCAGGCGGGCGCATCCATTGATTTGAGCAGCGCAATGGCCGCGAACAACAATACATTATCGCCCAATGAGGAAAAAAACTGAGCAGCTAAAATCGTATAAAAGCCTCTCTTCATCGTATTCTCGGCGAGCGCTGGAGTCGCGTCAGTTATTGGGCTGATTACAGCAAGAGGATCTGAGAATTTATTCATGCTCCATACCTTTCAATTATGAACATTGGGTTCGAGATATTTTTGAGATACAAACGGTGGTTTTTACTTCTTAATCCAATGTACAAGTTCCAGAAGGCCATTGAAATGTTCAACAATTGGATGCAGCTTTAGACAAAATCGCCGGTATTAGCGTATAAGAATCCTCCCCGGCGTCTGATCGCCATCCCAATTACAATGCTATCAACGTCAAATGAAAACTTTGTGACAAACCGGAATTTATGAAAAGTGACCGGCGAATTTGATTAAAGATATTCGGGCTTCAAGGGATACTTATATTGTCATTAAACAGTCATCGTTCCGACACGGGACTGACATCTTGCTCCCGTAATGTATCGGCATCTTTTATTACTCTAAGAGAAATCGATGAAAACCATACATGTGGAGATGCCCCAACCAAATACCAAACGCTTCAGCAGCTTTATTGCGGATTCGGAAGCGATGATCAAAGCCGCGCAGGAACTCCGCTACCGGGTCTTCGCCAGGGAAATGGGCGCCAGGCTCAAGTCCGCTTCTGAAGAACTGGATTATGACGAAATCGACCCCTATTGCGATCACTTGATCGTCTATGACCATCTGAAGAACAAGATCGCCGGTTATACGCGTCTGTTGAATCATGAGCAGGCGCAAGCGCTCGGCCGCTTTTATTCGCAGCATGAATTCGACCTGAGCAGAATCCTCGCCCTGCCCGGCCGCTTTCTTGAAATCGGCCGAACCTGCGTCGATCCGGACTATCGGGGCGGCGCCGTCCTGACGACTCTCTGGTCGGCACTCGCGCAATACGCGATTGAAGGCGGCTATCAATATCTACTGGGCTGCGCGAGCATTACGCCGGGGCCGAGCGGGTATGCGGTCGATGCGGTGTTCCGCCATATTGAAACGAGAAATATGGCGCCAATGACGCTGAAAACCACGCCAATTATTCCGGTGCCTGAGCATTTACGCTGCCAACGCGACGAGTCCGGCATTCCGCCGCTGTTGAAGTCTTATCTGCGCATCGGCGCCCTAGTCTGCGGAGAGCCGTACTGGGACGAAGACTTCAACTGCATGGATTTACTGATATTACTGCCGCTCGAGCAATTGGAGCAGCGTTACAGCAAACACTACTTGAAAGAGAATCAGCCCATCGATGAAAGTAAAAATTCGGTTGTACTCTAGAATATTTCGGCTTGTTGTCTTGTTTTTGGGAGGAGTTCTGATTGCGGCTGCATGGTTTCCGGCCATCGGAAGGCTATACTCTCCCCTCAAAGCCAAACAAACCAAAGACATAATCAAAATGCGCTGGCTGCGATCTTTCGGCTGCATCCTGAACCTGAAAATCGTCAAGAATGGCAATGTTGCCGCAGGGCCGGCCCTGATTGTCAGTAACCACGTTTCATGGCTGGACATCATTGTGCTGGGCCAGTTTGCGCCGGGCTGCTTTGCCGCAAAGAGCGATATTGCCGGCTGGCCGGTGATCGGTTATTTGTCGCGGCATGCCGGCACTCTGTTTATCCGCCGGGGCGATAAAAAGCAGGTTCTGCAGACCACCGAAATGATGGCCTGGCAGTTGCGGCAGAACGGCAATATGCTCGTGTTTCCGGAAGGAACAACCACTGACGGCCGTAAAGTATTGGATTTTCACGCCTCGCTGTTTCAGCCCGCCCTGCTAACCAGGACTGCGATACAACCCACGGTTATCCGCTATTTGAACGAATCCAGGTCAAACGCACCGTTTGTCGGCGATGACGAATTCATCACGCATTTGTTGAAGATGCTGGCACTCGAAGCCATCGAAGTCAGGATCGATTTTTTACCCGTAATCGACAGCGAAGAACTTCTTTCCCGCAATACGGTCGCCAACGAGTCCAGAAATCAGATTGCCGCAGTCATGGCGGCTGAAGATCATCCTCCCCCGCCTGAATTTTCCAAGCAACAGCTAAAGATGCAAAATAATCCATAAAGCGGCGTTGAAAAACTGCCTTGTAGACTTATAGACCGTCGGATTAAAGAACTCAGACGATCGTGATCTGGAACTTACTTGCCGCGAGATTATAAATCACGAAAAATTTCAGAGAATCAATCTGCATAGTTTCGCACTTGTGAGCCTATACTCGAACCAAAGCTTAATTCACAGCAGGAATAACCTATACCATGGCCAATTTTGTCTTATCGGAACTCGCCCAGCTCGAGCGTATCATCGAGCAATTCGGCGACCGCGCTCACTGCGAGGTTATCGCACGCATTCCATATAAGACTCATCAATTTCCGATTCATTGCATCACACTCGGCTCGAAGCAACCCGAAACACCGACGCTGGCTTTTTTCGGCGGCGTGCATGGGCTTGAAAAAATCGGCTCGGAAGTGATTCTATCCTATATGCAGACGATCAGCCGCCTGCTCGACTGGGATGAAGAATTCGCCGCACGGCTGGAAAAATCGCGACTGGTCTTCGTGCCGTTCGTCAATCCGGTCGGCGTCTATATCGGCACGCGCGCGAACGGCAACGGCATCGATTTGATGCGCAATGCGCCGATTGATGCCGAAGGCGCCACTCGACTGTATTCCGGACATCGCATCAGCCCCCGTCTACCCTGGTATCGAGGCAGTGGCGGCGAAAGTAAAATGGAAATTGAAGCACAGGCGCTGTGCTATGTTGTCCAAAAACACGTGTTCAGTTCACGATTGTCGATAACCCTGGATCTGCACTCGGGGTTCGGCCTTCGTGACCGGCTTTGGTTTCCCTATGCCTCCCGCAAGACGCCGTTCAGCAATTTGGCCGAAACCGTTGCGCTAAAGGAAAACTTCGATCGCTGCTATCCCCATCATATCTACAAAATTGAACCGACCTGCAGCGAATATCTGATCCACGGCGATTTATGGGATTATCTGTTCGATCAATTTGTTGAGCGAGCGCCGGAAAGCGGCCTGTTTCTACCGCTGACGCTGGAAATGGGCTCATGGCTCTGGCTGCGTAAAAGCCCGCGGCATCTATTTTCTCGCCGCGGCCTGTTTCACCCGATTCTGCCGCATCGCCAGCAACGTATCTATCGGCGGCATTTTTTGTTGTTCGACTTCCTGCACCGCAGCCTGCTTTACCCGAGCGCCTGGACCGGACTGACCGAACAGCAAAAACACCTCAATATTCAAAAAGGGATGGAGAGCTGGTATGCCTGAACAATCTGCACATCATTTCATTTTGCTGCGCGGTCTGACCCGCGAATCGGCACATTGGGGCAATTTCATACCGCAACTCCAAGCCGCCTTTCCGAACGCAAAACTGAGCCCGCTTGATCTACCCGGCGCAGGTTCTTATTTTCACAAAGACTCGCCGAACACAATACCAGGCATACTCGAGCAAGTGCGTGCGCAAGCATACGGCGTGCTCACTGGTCCGGCAACGCTGATTGGAATGTCGTTGGGAGGTATGATTGCCTGGGAATGGATGCTACGTTATCCCGAAGAAGCCGAAAGTGCAGTTTTGATTAATATCAGCCTGGGCGGTATAAATCCTTTTTATCAGCGTCTGCGCTGGCAGTGCTACGGCAGATTGATGACTGCTGCCCTGGAGGGGCATATCGAGATGCGGGAATCCGCCCTTTTAGCACTGCTCAGCAACCGTATAGACGACTATCGGAAAATAGCCGCGAACTGGACCGCCATACAGAAAGCGCGGCCGGTCAGCACCAGAACGGCCTTACGTCAATTACTAGCGGCGGCAAGCTATCGCCCGGGCGATAGCAAACCTGAGCCGCCGGTGCTGATGTTGAATAGTCTCGGCGATAAACTGGTCGCTCCGCAATGCTCGAAAGTGATAGCCCAAAAATGGCAGCTTGAACTCCGCACTCATCCTTGGGGAGGACATGATTTGACACTCGATGGCGACGAGTGGGTAGCGGCGAAAATTAACGAATGGCTTAAAACCTAAATAGCTCTCTCTTTAATTCCACCCGGCCGGCATGTGCTAGAAGTTGATGGTAGTATTTATACGTATTGACGGAACACCGAATGGCGTTTAGCCTGTCGCCCTTATTGGTACCCCTGACCGTGGATGATCTATCCACTGTTTTTTTTATAAATGGGTAAATTATTTTTTCTTCCAGACAGATTTAACATTATGACGCTTTTTATCCCAATAACATCCGAAAATGAACAATGTATTAATACCCTGGTAAACGAAACAAGCCATACCAAAGAATTTTATCTTCGTGAACTGGCCAAGAGGGTTAATGAGAATATGGGTGAGTTGAAAGATATTTATCTTACGGAGCGAGGGCTTGAGGCAATACGAAAATACCAGACCGCACCTGCCTTATCTGATGAGCTGATAAGGGTGCAATAGCGATCTGTCGATTTACTGCAAAAACACATATTTTGGACAAGCAATGGGCCATTCCTAAGCAGCGGATTTATCCCGTCTTCGCATAAAATGGTTCTGCAAGAGGCCTCTGATTATCTTTTGTACTGTTCGAATTGTGTGTAGTAAAAAAGCTTCTAATACTTTCCATTGAACCCTCAGGCTATACCGGCAGCCGAATAAAATAAACTTTAGCGAAGTTTCCACAAGGAAGTGGTTATCGAGCGACTATGTTTTGCTGATGCGCTTTTCAGACGCGGCGGCACACCCGACATTATTAATGTAAGTAGCGGTATAATCGAACGTTGACTTGACCATAAGCAGGTATTCCAATCTTTCAACAACCGCCGCGGCAGGTTAGCCTGGACGCTAAATATTGATGAAATCAAGGCTACATTAATTCATCGAATCCACAGCGTTATTTCGAGATAAAAAACCGGGGTTTCTTGATACAAAGGAGTCAAACACGATGAAAACAATTACACCCTGCTTATGGTTTGATAACCAGGCAGAAGAAGCTGTAAATTTTTATACCTCTATTTTTAAAAACTCAAAGATTGGCAGCATTTCACGCTATAGCGAAGCGGGATTTGAAATCCACAAAATGCCATCCGGAACAGTCATGACTGTGGCATTCGAGCTTAATGGACATGCATTTACTGCACTCAACGGCGGTCCGGTATTCAAATTCAACGAAGCCATCTCGTTTCAGGTCAATTGCGAAACGCAAGACGAAGTAGATTACTATTGGGACAAGTTGTCCAGTGGGGGCGATAAGCTGGCGCAGCAATGCGGTTGGCTTAAAGACAAATATGGCGTGTCGTGGCAGATTATCCCTTCAATATTAAATCAATGGATGAGCAGTCCTGATCCCGCAAAATCCGGTCGCTTAATGAAGGCAATGCTAAAAATGACCAAAATTGACATTAAGACCTTATGGCAAGCCTATGAGCAAGCTTAGCCTTGACTGAATATATCAACATTTTCAATAACGGCAAATATTAAAAGCCGTTTAACCGTCAGAAAAACCCAAAATAAGCCGCTGCCGCCGCGCCTTCGAAACCACGCAAACTGGCCAGCGATATTTCAAAAGTATCCTCGCGTAACTGGCCGATGATGCCGTTCAAGGTCTGTAAAGCAGAGGTTAATGGATACCGCAAATCAGCCCGCGCCGCCAACGCATCGCGCAACAAATGCTGCTGGTTTCGCACCTTGACCAGCACCAGCCAGCGCGCCAACGGTGTACGCAGAACTTCATCCAGACTGGTTTGATACTGGCCCAGTCGCCGCATTGAATCCCCATGCGAACGCGCAGCCAGCATCGCGGTCGCTTCAGTATTACGGCCTGACAACACCAGCAAGCCGATATTGCGTTCCGACAATGCTCCCAGAATACGGCTTTCCAGTTGCACATTGCCGCGCAACACCACGCGGTCCAGCAAATGCAGCGGCACCGTGCCTTTCTTGACGCCATCTTCATACAGCGCCAGCGCCTGACCGTCCAGCTTAACCGCCAGATTTTTCCGGTCCAGATACAAACTGCTCATGGATTACCCCACATAAAAAAACGAACCATCCTGAGGAGGCATCGCTTTGCCGAGCGTGCGGATATGTTTGGCGCCCGCCAGCCGCAACAAAATAAAACGATCTTCAACAGGGTCAATGACCAGGCCCATCTCTGCCAGCAATTGCGCTTTTTCTGCCGGTGTTAAAAAACACTCGAACACCGATTTTTGTCCGCCCGACGCAAAACCGCGCAACACAGTCAGCGCCTTGCGCAAGCGCCGGTTACAGGAAATATCGTAAGCCGCCAGATAAAGTTGCCGATTTGTCATGGCAGAAATAATAAGCCTGAAACAGCCGTTTGGCGTCATTGGCAAGCTTGTCAGGATGCCAGCCGGCAGGCCGGCGGATTGGAGCTTGTTGGGTCAATTTATGGGGAATTAATGGAAAGAGTGTAGGAGCGACGCCCTCGTCGCGATTAGCATGCCGGCAAAGTATTTTAGTCACGACGAGGGCGTCGCTCCAACGATTATCCCTTCTTAATAAGGTCTCGGGTTTAAAGCAACAAAACGATTTACCGCTCCTAATGGTGAGTCTTAATCCCTTCTTAATAAGGTCTCCGGTTTAAAGAGCAGCTGCCTTACTATCCAAACCACTTGACTACTAAGGCCAATAATAGTACCAGGATTACGATAGGCGCCAGGAACTTGATGAAACAGAGGAACAGGAACACCGAAATCAAATTTTGTAACATACTTATTCCCCTTAACCTCATTAAAACAATCTTAACAGGACATAAAGAAATAAGCCTAATTCCGCCATGGGCCAGATCTCTTTAAGCAATGCCAGTATCAATATAAACATTGTTATTTCACGCACCTAGGTGATCTCCGGTTAATGTCTTAATCCCTTCTTAATAAGGTCTCCGGTTTAAAGAAAGGACTTAACGCTCTTGGCTTCTCCTTTAGGTCTTAATTCCTTCTTAATAAGGTCTCCGGTTTAAAGACCAAAGCAACGTATCTGTACGCACATCACTTGTCTTAATCCCTTCTTAATAAGGTCTCCGGTTTAAAGAACAAAATCTTCAAAACTTCCAAAAACTTTCAAGTCTTAATCCCTTCTTAATAAGGTCTCCGGTTTAAAGGTAAGCGTAAAGGCGGAAAGCAGCGATGGTAAGTCTTAATCCCTTCTTAATAAGGTCTCCGGTTTAAAGCTGAAAGAAGGCGTTAGCTTCATTACCGACACAGGTCTTAATCCCTTCTTAATAAGGTCTCCGGTTTAAAGTGCATGGCATTTATTTCTCCTCAATTTCAACACGTTAACGGGGTGATTGACAAGATTTTTCATTTTCAAAAAGTTATCTCTCATGGGTCAGCCAGATTTGCAGGTGATGCTGCAAATTTCGCAGTTCGGTTTGACAACACAGCTGGATGTTCAGCTCCCTGGCGCGGGCCCGGCTGGGTTTATCGAGCCGGTTAAAACTGACCAGCATGGCCCGGCCTTGAAGCCCGCCCATCAAATCGCGAAGGCTGTCGAGTTTATACAGAACATCCGCGTCTTTGTCATCTTTAAATTGCTGGGTTTTACATTCGATCAGATGCAGGCGATTGGATTTGATCAGGCCGATATCGAGCTCGTTTTTGACGACAGTGTGGCCTGCCGCCAGCCGATTGACGGTAATGTTGCAGGCAATATCCTGTATATCCAGGGCTTTTTTAAGGTTGAGGCACAGCGCATAGGTGTGCATTTCCAGCCAACCGCCATTAGCCGTAAAGCGGGCGTCTTCATCGATGAAGCGCAGGCTGTGGCCATTAATCTCGCACAAACCGGCGGCTACAAACAGTTCCAGCAATTCCCATAACAAGGGCCTGGACAGCGGGCCGGCTTCAATCTGGCTGGTCAATCGCGAATTATTGGCTTGCCCGGCCAGATAGTTAAATGCGCCCAGATCTCCCGCATAGCGGTCGATATTTGTCAACAACTGCCGGGTCAAGCGCCGGAGGGGTTCGGTAACGCCGGTAATTTTTGGCCTTTCCACCGTGCCGGCGCCGTACGCTGTCAGGTAATCTTTAAGCTTCAGGCGACCGGACAAATCCACATCCGGCAATTTCGGCCAGAGCCAGATCAGCCGGTCATGCTCGGGGTGAACATAAAAAACCGGCAATTCGCAACTGCGGAAGGCATCATAAGCGGCAATGCTCATCAGTTTGGTGCCGCCGGTGGCATTGAGGGCAATGCCGCCCTGAGGGTATTGGGTCAGCAAATCCAGTATTCGATCGCTGATGTGAGCGGCATCCCAGGGATTTTCGATCAGGCAGCGCTCAACGCTGATGCTGCGCTCCTTGTAGATTTTTTCCAGGGCTTTGCTGCGCTCCTGCATATCGGGACTGACCAGCATGACGACTTTATTGGGGCGAAGCGTGTCATCAAGGATAGGGGTCAGGTTGGGTATCGGCTGAGCCGATACCAGGATCAGGTGAGTGGTGATCTTCATATTTGCGCGGAGATGAGTTGGTAAATTTGGGCATCCACCTGTTTTAACAGGGTTTCTTTACAGCTTCCGGATAGAAAACTATGGACAAAGCCCTGTTTGATCATGGCTAACACATCCCATTGATTGAGTTGGTTATCGATCATCGCTGAGGCTGTCAGGTATTCGTCAGCCAAGGTGGTGCGGCTAATGCCGGGGTTGTCGGTGCAGAGAGTGAGCGGCAAGCCTTTTTTCCACAGATCCAGAAGCGGGTAGCGCGAATAATTACGGCTGGCCGGAAAGCGCGGATCATAAAAGCCTACGACTTCACGGTTAGATGTCGGGCAGAGCTCCAGGCAAATATTGCGGTCGCGGAAGCGCTGAGCCAGGTTGGCATTGTCGTTAAGAGTCAGACCGTGACCAATGCGGTCGGCGTGCAGATGATAAGCGGCCTGCCAAATTGATTCCGCTTGTTCGCCTTCGCCGGCATGAATGGTGATCGGCAGGCAATACTCAAAGGCCGGGTTAAACAAGTGGGCAATTTTCTCCGGTCTGGTTTGCTGTTCATCACCGGCCATATCCAGACCAACGACAAAGTCGGGCAGTTGCTGTTTGGCGGCGACGGCCAGGTTAATCGTTTTCGCCAAGGCCGTTTCATTGCTGCGTCGATCAGCAATGATAATAAAGCGGAACAGCGGTTGGTTGTGCGCTGGCAAGCTTTTGAGCGCTTCTGAGAGAGCATGGTGGAAATTTTTGATAAATGCCAAGCCGTCGCCGTACTTTTGCGGGCTGCCGCGCAGTTCCACATAAGCCAGGCCTTCATCAACGGCCTGCTGAACAATAGCCTGGGCATAGGGTTGAATGGCGGCAGGATGGCTTAATAAAGCGGAACCGGTCAGTTCCCCTGGGCGTTCGTAGGCGGCAAAGTTGGCTGAATGTTGTGTTTTTAAGGCAATGCGGGGTTCGGTAATTCCCCAAAGATTCTGCTCCAGTTGCGCATCACTGGCATGCAGGAGCAGGGCGGCGCTGTTATGATTGCGGGAACCCCGGCTTTTGAGCTGATCAGGCCACCGCCATGGCCAATCCGATGTGCCCAGCAACGTTTGGCAAGACTGAAGCGCCCGGCTTTGTTCGACCGTAGTCAGACTATGCCAAATGGTGCCGGCTACCCGGCGCTGGCCCGCTAAATCGAGGCAGCCGCCAAGATGGCGGTGAAGGTCGGCTTTGGGTAACCTGACTAACCAGTCTCGATGTTGATCGGTCAATAAGGTAGTACGCAACTGGTCAATGAGGCGTGGCGGGAGCCGGTAAAGACTGCGCCAGTTTTCGTGGCATTCGTCGCGGCTGATTTCCAGTAGATAATTACCGAACAGTCTGCTGCTGGCTTTTTCGCGTTTGTTGAGCTCGCGGGTAAGCTCAGTTTCAGTATTTTTAAATTTTTCGGGCCGGTTCGGCGCAGGAAGCTTGAGCGGGTAACTTGAACTATGGATGGGCCCGGCTCCATCAACGCTGATGTCGAGTAAATCGCTGCGAGTGGTTTGTCCGGCGATCAGCGGCATGATCAGTCCGGCCAGTTGAATTGGTAAAGCCTGGGTTAACAGTTCAGGCTGCGGGCTGCGCAATTGATCCGGCAATGAATCGGCGCTGATGACATGCAGCAGGGCTTGACAGCCAAATAAACTGCCTGCCCATTGCAGGTCGGCGCTCATGGTTTTACGGCCGCCGGCTAATGACAGGACTACTTGAGCACCGTTGGCGTGCTGATGGGCTTTGAGGCACGCTCTGAGGATCAATTCACGGATTTTGCCGCATTCTTCCTGACTGGCGAGTTGATCAGTTTGCTCGGCTTGCCAGATTCTTAATATCGGAGCTTGCGGGCAGAGGAGAATCCATTGTTGCAGTTGCTCCAGGCTTTCTTGAGTCTGTTTGCCTTGCGTCGTGCAAACCCAGATTTCATCGGGAGCTTGCAGTTGATAATCGGCGTTTAAGGCTTTTAGTTTGCCCAGTTGCGGATGATGTTGATACAGCGGCAAGCGTTCCGGCGCTAAAAAAGCGTAAGCTTCGGGGATAACGGCCCAACTGGCTCCAAGTGTGCAAAGGAGGATATTGGGGTTGGGTTTTATTTGATTCATAGGTAAGTTGAGGCGATTTATATTCGCGACAGGACGTAATTTGATATTGCGACCAAGGCGTCGTTTTATTGAAGGGCGACGCCTTCGTCCAGAATCCCTCAGCGCTTTTCAACCACATAGTTTTCCAGCCGGGCTCCGCATGCCGTCATCTGATCTGCGCTTAATTCCTTGCCTCGCCAGTTTTCGGGTAGGGTCAATGCCAGGTGTATGTAGGCCGCGCCACGCTGACATATCTTGCCGGCTAGATTGACCGGCAGGCTGCCAATTACGGTATCGCCCGGCTGAATGTCGTTAATATCCAGATGGGCGATTTGCCGGTCAACAGTGATGCCTTGCTGCTGCGCCCAGGCGATAGCGCCAGGATGGCGAGTGATGAAGTAGGTGGTCATGGTTCGTCTTTCAAATAAGACTGCACTTTTTGGCTGCGCTCTTTCAATTTCACTTTTTGCTTATTCTCGCCTGCAAAGTCAGGCATCCATTTGCCTGCCTGCTCCATTAAGGTTTTAATCTTTTGGGCAACGACTCTGGCATCGGCAGCCCGCCAGCGGCCTTTTTCCAGTTCCTGTAATAAACGAGTATCATGGTCTTGCGGTTGAATGGGTTTAAGAAAGGCTTCAATTTCCTGATCAATGGGGCTAAGACTGGCCAGGCGTTGTTCTTCCGCCACTTTCTGCAAGCGGATTTCCTCTGCCAGTTGCTGTTCGGCTTGTCTTTTTGCCTGCTCTTGTTGTCGCTGCAATTCGGCTTTTTGCTTAAGCGTATGCTGCTTGGCTTGTTGCTGTTGCAACCAGTTGGTTAATTCACTATTGCCATTTTCCAGCCATTGATGAAGCGAGCTATCCGGGGTTTTTGGATCAATTTCCACCAATACCCAGCCGAAAGGCAGCAAGCCTTGTTTATTGCTGACATCATCAGCGGCCAGCCACCAGGTTTTGGGCTGTTTTTCCCATGTTTTTTCTTTCCCTTTACCTTTAATCATAATGTTACGTACACCGTTGAGCGTCAACGCCTCGGCACCACTATGTCGGCCAACCCTAAGCAGAAACGCATCGCCATTATGCAAACGCTTCAATAAACCGTTGTCCATCAATTGTTCCATCTGATTGAGCCAATCAGTCTTTACGTAGCCGCGTTCTTTTATGGCGTTAAATTCTTGCCAGAACAACCCAACGTAAAAATCATTGCAGGCTTTGGCAATTTCATTAACAGTCCAGTGCAACTGCTGTTTGGGAAGTTTAGGGTTATTTTGTCCAAGCGATTGGGTGTTGAGCAAAGTCAAACTGCCGGTAAAACTTTGGTAATGATAGGGCGCTACACATTCCAGCAGTTGATATAGATTGCTGGCTTCGGCTTGCGATTGCACCTGTCTTCCGTCTTTTATCACGGGTTTGCGTTTGCGGTTAACAGCAAATTGCACCTGACATGCCGGTTTGTCTGCATGACTTTGCCAGTCAGCGTCTGCGATAGACACCAGACGCATCGGATCGGTATGAAATTTTCCGTCAAACAGCCGTTGCTGAAGTTGTTGGTTGCGTTCGCTACTATTTTTCCCGTTATTAATTCCATCCAATAATGCAGTGCGGATAGCGCCCTTGATACTGCTGCCCGGCAAGAAAGGTTTGCCGTTAACCGGATTATAAGAGGTACGTTCGATTTCCAGCTTATTGATGACCCTTTTACCCTGGCCTTCGTGCTGAGCTGTCTTGCCGATGCGTTTTTCATAAAGAGATGTGATGCCGCTGGCAGTAGGGACAGGCGGCATTGCGAAGGCCAGCAATTTCTCCCGATGGTTATGAAGAAATGCCTGCACCTTGGTCAACATGCTGTCGTCCGGCTTGCCATTGACTATGCCCAGTAATTGCCGTTTGTCGCTGTCCGTCAATCCGGCCAAGGCTGCCTGGCTATCGAAGCTGTATAAGGCGCCACCTTCGTCATCAATCACATAGTTGCCCGGCTCATAGCTTTCATCGGCGCCGATGTGCAAAGGCGACAGTGGTGTGTATTTAAGCGTGTAATGATTTAGAAAATGTGTCATATGGACACCTTTGGATTAAAGTTAATCGCAATCACTGGCGCATAGCCCTGGTGAACGGTAGTTTTTAATGTTTTGGATAATTCGCCGTTGCCGCCAATCCCCTGGCCGATAAAGCCGGATTTTGGCGGATTTGTAGCAAATACTGCGGCAGTTTGCGCCAATAACACCGGATTTTTAAACGGCTTGCCTTCCTGATGTACGGCAATATCGCCATGCCGACCAAAACGGGTGAACAGTTGGTAAAAGCTGTTCCGGCTACCAAACCCCAAGCCTTGCGGCGCACAGGGCGCGAGCGTTAAACAAGCGTTGGCATCGCTTTGCGCAGGTAATAGCTGCTCCTGAAAATCTTGAATCTGGAATTTATCCATGCCGATGCTGGCGTCTTTGCCGAAGCCAAAAGCCCCGATATCTGCGAGACATTTCTTGCAGTCTTCGACACCCAGCCGAGCAGTATCCAGCAGGATATATAAGGTCCAGCGCAAGCCGGGGATAAACCATTCCTGTTCAATGCTATAAGGTGCAAAGCCGCCTTCGCCGGTGGTGTTGGTCTGGCGATTGATGGTGTTGTGAGGCTGCTGGTGTTTTTCGCTAAGGCTGGCAGTGTTTAATCGCGACGAGAGTTTTGCTCCCACAGGCGCTACAGATTCAGTTATTGATGAAGCAAGGGTTTTGGCATCGACGGCATGGCACAGCCATTCGTTAAGCGGCTTTTGCAGTTCGGCTTCCGGCAACCATGCAAGCTTTTTAATCGCCTTACGGTCATCGCCTTCCGGAAGAGAATAAAAGCAACTCGGCAATTTAGGTAGAGGTAAGTAACCTTCCGGAAATGCATCAGAAATTACCGCAAACGGTTGGTTGTTGGCGTAGCCCTCCAGGCAACGATTCAAGTGTGCTTCTCCTAAACGATTATGAATTGACCAGCACAGTTGCCCAAACAGTGTGTCGCCCTTTAAAGGGGTAGCGAATGCCGATAAAGGTGTTAGGGTCACGCAAACGCTTTGCATTACGCGGCCTCTTGCAATTTGAGTTGATCAAGTTTGGCTTGAATGTCTTGATCATCCAGTTTTAAGTCACGAAAGGCTATTTTTCCGTAGCCGCGTGAGCCCGAGCCGCCCAACCCTGTAAGTTCCAGCAATTTGAGACCGATCAGGATAGTGTCAATCAGGTCCTCATGATCGTGGATACGGATAGTGAGGTTAAAGTCAAACCTGGCGGTGGCTGGAACGCGCTCGGTGTTGCGGGGGTGTTCGGCCGTGCCTTTGATGCGGTCGATAGTGTTTTCCATTTTGACTTCGGTGAGGAGCAGGTTTTTCTCGTCCATCTTTTTGACCCATTCAGGATCAAGCGAGCAATCCCAGAAAGCCAGTCGGCTGGGGCCGATTTCAGCGAGCAACTCTTGAGCAATATCGCCATCGGGCGCGCCTCCGAATAGTTTTATCAAGGCTTTGGCTTTATCAAGCACCTTGTAATCCAGTTTTTTCAGGTGCTTAAAGCTTAAAGGTTGGCCATCGGTTTGTCCGATAATACCCAGTTGCCACTCCAGCAAACTGCGCATTTTGCCTTTAATGCTGGAACCGGGAATATAGGGCTGTTGGGTAATCGGGTTAGTGATTACAGGATTATCGGTGCCGCCGATATGAATTTCAGTATTGCCGCTGCCAATATGCAGGCCGCTGAGTAATTCAATTTGGCCGGTGAGTTTTTGAATGTTAGTTAATTGCATGAGTTTGCTTCCTGTCAGTTAGGGCGTTCTTGTTTATAAAAGCCCATGAAGGCTTCCATGAACAATTTGAAGGTGTGCAATGTTTCAGGGTTGATAACTTGCTGGAGACCATTATTAAGTAGACCGACAAAATTATCATCTACAAGTTTTCGACCTTTAGCATAGGCCGCCTTAGCGTTAAGCATTCTGATAAAAGGCAGGTATTCATCGAATTTTTCCGGGTGGAGCAGCACCTTGTTATCCCACAGAACAATTTCATCATAAAACTTTCTTAACTGAGTGGGTTTGTTATCCGTTTTTCTGGGATCATCGCCTGCGATACATCGAGCCATTTGTTGAGCAACTGTATTAAATAATTCCGGGTCAAGTTTTTCCCCCGTTTTGCTGAGTTTTATATCCATTTTAATCTCCTGTTCTAATAGTATTTTTTCAATTTCGATGAGCCAAAAGTTTTAGCGCTGCTGGTATAAATGACAAAACAGCGCCACCCGGTAATTTCCGCCATGCCGGATAATACCGGCATTAGCAATTTCTTCGGCGAGTTCTGCTTGTCGCCGCTTCCGCTGATCTTTGTCGAGTTGCTTGTTACGCTCCAGCATCCGCACGGTGCGATAAGCAAAATAACTGTGCCAGATGGCGTTTTCAGGTTTTTCAGTGACCTTTTCCGCCATGTTGATCAAGGTTAGCAAACCATAGACATAGCCAGTACTTAAGTGGTTGTCGTGGCTTAGTTCCTGTAAACGTGGAAGCCTTTTGTTAATAAGCAGGCAAAATTCTTCCCAAAACATTTGTTGATTGAAGCAGCTTACGGCGTTTTTGGGTAATCGCGTCAATCGCGACGTGGGCGCCGCTTCCAGGACTGTTGCCGGATTATGTGCCTTGGCTTGTTCCAGCGCTTTCTCGGCCATTCCGCCCAATTGGCCAATCGGCAAGCCCGGCTTGGTCGTGCTGATCCCCGCTGAAAAGTGTACTTCCGGATTCCCGGCTACATAGGCTTGAAAAGCTTGTCGCATTTTGCCGGCCAATTTGATTTGCGACAGCCACGGACCAATCAGGAAGAAATCATCGCCTCCGGCAAATACGGTGTAGGTGTTTCGATACTGGTCATCCGATTGGCAAGCCCAAGGTAAATAGACGGTAAAAAAAGCGTTAATCTGCCGGGACAGTGCGGCGGTTTTACTAAAGCTGACATCGTCGCTCAAGCCGGATTGAAAGATCATGCCGAGATTATCAATATCGCCTTTCAATGTAGCCAGTGCGCTAATGCCTTGCCAGTTGCCCAGTTCATTCTGGACTCTATCGCCGCAAGCCAGATGGTTTAGGGTTTTAGCATCTCCCAGTTCCAGTGATTCTTCTATTCCAATGTATTTGTCCCATAGCTCTTCCAGTTTATCCGCTTCTTTGGCAATTGGCACATAAGCGTTAATGGTCCGACGTGCATAGCCGTTCCAGAGCGCATTATCAGCTGATTTAGGCAAGGAAAAGTCCCAGGCTCTAAGTAAGTTTCCGTTTTTGGCTTGTTCTCCGAATTTACCTCGGGCCTCTTCATTTTCAGCAAAACTGATGTGATAACCGAAAACAGGTATTTTTAACGCACTGGTCATACCCAAGGATTGACGGGTAACCAGAATGCGCTCGTATCGCGTCAGCCATTCCCCAGTTTTGAACTGATCCCAAGCCAGCTTGCTAATGCAGGTCTCTTTATCAAGTTGTTCGCTTGCCGGTGAGCGGCCATCAATTTTACAAACCCCTTTTTCATTGTCAAAACTGTCGAGAAAATCATTAAAAATGATTGTCGATGAAGCGTTACCGCACAGGTTTAAGCGCTGGTTTTTAATAATTTCCAGTTGTTCAAACAGTTTTTTGATCAGTTCTTGATAGGGGCTTTTTGTGGGAGCGACAGCCCCGCCGAGATTACCAGAGTGACGGCGAAAATCATTACAGGATGCTTCTGTCCAGGCCAAACCAACGCCAGCCTGGCCCCAGCTATGAGTTAAAAACCAGCTATCCAACTCCTGTTGCACCTGTTGGAGTTTTTTGATGGTAGCCGGGGTATTGGGAGCAACAATCATGAATTTCCCGGCGGCATTGATGACTTGACTGGTTGAGGGCAAATCCAAAATATTCAGCACTTTCAAAGCTGCGCATTCGCTGAGCAGAGATACGTAAAATGAGCGGCCGCGCAGGAGTTTGGCGGCGCGCTTATTGGTTTCACCGCCGCTGGCAAAGATAAAATCCTGAATACCGAAAAAGTCACCCTGGATCAACAAAAATTTATCCTCTTTCCAGCTTGATTGCTGGTCCTTAATGTTATTGGCCGCCTCTTTGTCAGTTCTGCCGAGTTCATGGTGATAACGCCATAACGCCGTTGCCAAAGCCGCGGTGACGCGGGAATGGTCATATAGCGATACGTCCGGTCGAATATTAAACGCGGTTGCTGACGGTATCGCCTGGGTATAAACGCCCCACAAGGTTTCAAAGTGATCCAGCCATAACGACCAGTTGCTGCGATGCGATTTTGGCATAAGCTTTAACGCTTCGGTAAAGCCTTGCCAGAGTTTTAGGTATTCGTCTTGCGCGGCTTTATCGTCGCCACCTTCGCATTTACCGGCTTCAACGGGAAAGATGCTGTCGGGTGATAAGGGTTTTAGCGGATAACGATAAATGTATTTTTGTTCAGCTTTACTATCCAAACGAATTTGCTCGAAAAGCGGCAACTGACGGGCAGTGTAATGGTTTTTTCCGGTAGAGGTACCTTCGTCAGCCTGGTTATATTCTTCAAATTCTTCCCTGTCAAAACCCGATGCCACACGATCCGCGGTGGCAATAATCCATTGTAAAAAACTCTCGGGCCTGTGGTGCTTAGCCGCTGCATTGATAAAGGAATCATCTGCATCTTTGGTTTTCCATGAGCCGAAAGGGGCAAATTCCTCTCCTTTTAATTCTGGCATGTGGTCTTCGATCAAGTCCATCGCCAAGCCGGTATAAGCTGCATGAACATGACTAAACCAGCCTCTGTCATCGGTGTATTTTTTACGATGAGGGCAATAGAGCTGTTTGTTGGCGTCCAACGTCTCCTGATTAACCGGTATTTTTGCCCGTTCAGCAAATTTACCCAGATCATGCAAAAAAGCCGCTAATGCAATGCGACTGGACTGTTCGAGCAATGGACTAATGGTCATCCTTTATTTTCCTCTTGGTATTGAATCTGATCGGCATCCAACAATATCTGATAGCGGGTCTGCGGCCGTTTGCTCACTGCGCTGATCAAATAAGCTGATGCTGCTTGTGATAACGTTTGTTGCAGTGTTTTATTAATTCGCGATTTGCGCTGCTCAAAAAAAGATTTGCTCATGCCGTGCTGTAAAGCCTGAATAGTGCGATCGACGCCGCCCATTTCGCCATTGATTAGCCGGTATTCTTGCAGGTATTGTCCGGCAAAGTCGTATTCCGGCGCACCGTCGCTGGGGCAGGCGGGTAAGGGTTGGTTTGCCAGTTGGCGTTTCAACAGCCAGCTGTAAAAAGCCAAATCGGCGGGTGTGAGCTTGATAACGGTATCCTGAGCTTTAATGAAGCGCTGTTTAAGATCAATGTTTAAATGAGCAGGACCCAGCGCTTGCTGGGCTTTGATGACCGATTGACTGAAACTGCTTTTGCCTTGCAACAAAACCTCATCTAAACCATGGCGCAGACGCACAAAGGCAATGTCGGCCAGCATGACTTCGGCAATTTGCGTGTCCAGAGGTTTGCGAGTCGGGTCGTTGCCATAGATGACCTGTGAGTAGGGCGTGGGGTAATAAAACTGCGGATCCGATTCGTAGTCGGCGGATACCAGCACGTGGCTGAGCCTGTCTTGCGGTCGGCCATAAAGTGAAAGCGCATAGCCGGCATAAAAGCCCATGGTTTTACGGCCGCCGGCAATAGAAACATGCAACGAAGTGTCCGGGTCAGTTGTTAAGGTTCTGATCCATTCGGTAATACTGTCGGCCATAGCCTGATTGTCAGCCTGGGAGCGAATATCGGCTAAAGGCTCGCCATTGGCTTGTTGCAGGATGTGGATATGGCGTTCAGAGAAATTCGGCGCCGGCAGTTGATAATCATGGTAAAAACGGGCCAGCCAACCGTCGTTAATCAAGGTTAGCCGAGCCCTCTGAAAACCTTCGGAGGTGGTGAGTATATGAATTTGCTCAGGCAAAGTCTGGCCTTGGCTGTGCAGTGCATACAAAGTTTCGGTGACCACTTGAGGAGTCAGTCCGGTGACATTAAGTAAAATGGATTTTATGTTCATCCTGATAGTGCTGGTTGTTCAATGCAGTAGTGTGAGAGGGGTACCACAATAGATGCATTTGGCTGATTTCAGGCATTTGGCAAGCTTGTCGATTGAATTGTGTAAGCCCCCATGCCCATGCTGGTGCCTTTGCCAACGTGGGTCCATTGTCCAAGCCACAGGTAGGGCCAAAAGTCTTCCAGGCCCTGCATGTCAAGAGAGGCGCTGCCTGTCAGTCCGCCCATGTTCATTTCGGTCTGTTGACGTGATGAGTAGCGGGTCCAGTCGTACCAGCGTAGTTGTGTTTTGGAGAATTGAATAGCTCGGGCTTGTGCCGTCAGGGCGGCAAAATCGGTTTCCAGCGGTGTGTCGGTGTGAAAATAGCTGATCATGGAGATACGCCTGAGCAGTGTGCCAAAAAATATGCCGAAGGTGAATTGCCGTGATGCGATATTTTTATTGTCCTGTTTGATGCGCAACGGTGACTGAAAGACGATTTCGATTTGTCCGGGCATGGGAGGTATTTCCGGCGAGTCTGCCTGTTGCTGAGGTTTAAGTTCTCCGTTTTGATAGACAATCCGGTCAATACCTTGAGGATTGATATCTATAATTTTTTGTAAAGTAAATATCTGTTGATGTCCGCCGATGCCGTCGCGTCCGGCAGTTTGCATGGCATGAATGATATAAGGAAAATAACGTTGGCCATGACCGAACAGGATGATGTCCAATCTATAAATTGTGCCGGATGTTGATTCCGGCAAAGGAAATTGCAACACAAACGGATGCGGCGCTGCGGTATATTTACGCATCTTTTCAGTGTCAGCAGGCGGCGGTGTTTCAAACACATAGCTATAAGCGCAGGCACTTTTCAGCAGGCACTCATTACACGGCGTATTGCGTACAACGCATACTGCCTTTTTTAGCGCATGGCCAAACGCGCCGCGCCAGGCTGAACCGGGAAAACGGGACAATCTTATTGCGCTGTCAGTAGAGAAGTAAAAACGATAGGTTTTGACGGGAATGATGGGTTGAGACATTAGCACTAGGTACCTCCTTGTGGTCAGTTTAGCCGAATCTAGCAATTACGTTCAGTATCGGCAAGCTTTTCACGGGAAACTTAAGGAAACAAGCGCTTTTGATATGACTTTTTTGAAATTACAATTAAATAATAAAAGTACTTATTCAACTCAGGATTGACTGGGGTTCAATTTTACCTAATCCATCACTCTGCTGCCCATGGCAACCCATAAGAAGGATTGAAAATTCTGTTTGGGGTATGCAGAGAGAAACCGTAAAGATTATGGTCAGACATCGGCTTTTTTGTGCCAAAAATACAGGCTAGTGTTGCGGTTTATTATGGCTTTTTATTTTTTAGTGTCACGTGGAGAATCTCAGACATAAAAAAAGCACCCGGTTATTACCTAAGTGCTTGACTTCTATGGTGGTAATAGGTGGACTTGAACCACCGACCCCGGGGTTATGAATACAGTGCTCATAATATGAGTTATTAAATATCAATTACTTACAGAGCTCGCCAAGTTCTAACCTACTACAAGTTTACTACACTCGACGCTGTAATCATTCGAGCGTAGTGACAAATTTACTACACTCATTAAAACATGGACAATTTTAAAAGTCTTTGCGCATGTGCTCTTACCCATCACTTTAAACTGGATATCTATGCCCTCCCCTCAAACTTAAAGTCAAAGCTATATTGTCACCAATCAGATAAATTTCAAAAGAGCAGAAAGGCAGGTAAAGACGAAGCAATAAGGAAACTTCCCTACAGGATGAAGCCAATGATTGGTATGCGTCTCTTGGCAGTCAACTATGACTTGCTCATCGGCTCTAATGCAACAGAACCGGATCGGAGAGGATAATTTTTTCACAGTCTCAAATAGTGTTGACACATCAAAATGCGTTTCAATAAAGGTTTTGTGAGTTGGTTGCATGGAGGTTAACACTTGAGGGGGCAAAATTTGTGCCGAGATTAAATACTTTCATTCAATAGCTTTCGCCAGCGGTATTCATGTAAAGGGCGCATTTGTTTGATGGCAGTAAAATCCTTATCGTTATGCAGCAGTAATAAATCGTTTTCTAAAGCAAGTTGGGCAATACAACAATCAATAGGACTGCGCACCGTTAAGCCTTGGCGACGTAAATCAAAATAAATTCTTGCAGCGGCTTGCCATGTCGATGCCCTTGTTTCAACATAGGCCTGGTCTTCAAGATGACTAGACAGTAATAACCACTCTTTATCATCACGACAGCCTTGCAAAAGTTCGAGTTGACTGAATCGGGTTAATGCTACTTCACGGCCATTTAACCAGTTTTGCACCTGATCCGCTTCCATGCCGGTTTTATCCTTAAAGATCAGAATCCATACAGAGGTATCAATCAAAATCATGGCGTAGGCTTCTAGCCACTTTATAATCAAAATCGTCTCTGAATTCTAGTTTTCCGGCAAGTTTGAACAAGTCCTTTCTTTTGCGGTTTTGTACCAGCTCTTTCAGAGCCAGATCAACCAATTCCCGCTTGGTATGAATACCGGTCAAATTAATCGCTTCATCCATTAATTCGTCGTCTATTACAATGTTAGTGCGCATGATGAAATGTCCTGTGGTGTATGACAATACACATCATACAATCATTGATATTACTTTTAAATCAAATCAAAACTATTGAAGCGTTGTCCTTAGGATAATTGCTGAATTTTAGTCAAGGATAGATCAAATGATCAGCTTTAGCGGGATAACTTTGCCTGAATCGCCCCGGGTTTATCGGAGATCCATTATGTAATAGAATAGAGTGATATTCACGGATATTGCCGACTTGGTTTTCCACCTGGCCTTTTTCCCAGCCCAATTCCGGTGTACATGCCACCGGCTCGAACAAGTAGTGGTTGGCTAAGGCCAAAAAGCGCCGATTGAAGCGCCGTTCTTTACCACGAAGATCCCATCAACAACAGTCTTCAGGTTGTCATACACCCTGCGTTTAGGGCACCGCCGAAATAAGCGAAGGCTTTACTATGGTCATCCAGCACCGTTTCCTGGGCTTCACGCGGATAGGCCACAACTCTATATTGCACCAACTGCGTTAAAGCGCCTGTACTTCTTGCGCATTTACACTGAACGGCGGTCCCTGCATTTCATGCTGGGGATAGTTGAAAGCTACCAGCAGCGTTTTCGTTCCTGATTGGAACAAAGACTGCATGTGTTCAGCATAAGCAGCTCGCATTTCCGGCGGCAGTGCAACGAGCGAGGCGCGGTCATAGACGGCACCTACCCCGGTCAGACTAAATTTGTCTTGCAGGGTAGTAGTTGTTGTCGACAGGCTGTTTTCGGTGAAAAACGCCTCTACTGCCAGCTGACTAAATTCAACACCGATAGCTTCATTCCCAAGTATGAGCAGCCACAGCATATCTTTGCTTTTGCCGCACAACGCGAATACCCGTCTACCGCTCGCAATGTTCAATGTAGGCCAGTAAGGTTGCAGGTGAAGATTGATTTCTTCGCTGTGAAAGCCAATCTGGTTTAGTTTCCAGTGTTCGTGCCAAAACTCTCATTGCATACCGTGCTCCTGTTTATATCATTTTCAGATTTTACTGTTTCTTAAGATACAATTGAAGATAACTGAAAATCTCGCAACCATGACAGATGGGGTAAAAGAACAGTTTGTGTAATGTTTTGATACACTATCTGTTTACTTACCGCTTAGGGTCGTTTTTTTTGCTTGTAGTATGACCGGCGAAATCTGACCAAATCAGGTGACCGCTAAAGCATTGTAATTCCCCGTGTGAATATTTTCTCGTTTTGATTCTACCAGGCATGAGAAAATGAAACCCACATCATCAAATAGGACTGCGAATGTCTATCTCGAAATCGGTCCAGCCTGAATCCACTCGACACCTATCTTCTCTTAAAGATTTGTGGCCTTTCATGCGCCCCTATCTGGGCAGGATCGTTCTGGCTTTTATACTGCTGTGCCTTGGCTCTACCACCCTCTTATTGGTTCCGCTGGCCTTCCGTGACCTGATCGACTTTGGTTTTGGACAACAGCAAAACAGCAGAGGCGGGCTATTGGGTTCGCTGAGTTTGAACGCTCACTTCATTGCGTTATTCGGACTGGCAAGTCTTTGGGCATTGACGGTCGCGGTGCGTTATTACACGGTGACCTGGATTGGCGAACGGGTGACAGCAGATTTACGCAGTGCGGTGTATGCGCGGGTGCTGAAGCAGTCCCCACAATTTTTCGAGACCTTGCAAACCGGCGAAGTGCTGTCACGCCTAACCGGGGACACCACACTGATCCAGACGGTGATCGGCAGTTCCATTTCAATGGGTTTACGAAGCCTGTTTCAGTTTACTGGTGGCATGGTCATGTTGGCGGTGACCAGTTTTTATCTGTTCTCTCTAAACCTGGGCCTGATGGCTTTGCTGATGCTGCCCATCTTTGCCATTGGCCGACAAGTGAAAAAACTCTCGCGTGATTCGCAGGACAAAATAGCGGATGCCTCGGCACTGGCTGGCGAGATTCTCAATGCTGTGCCGACAGTTCAGGCTTATACCCAGGAACAACGAGAGACCCAACGCTTTGCCGACCGCGCAGAAATAAGCTTTATGACCGCTATCCGGCGTACCCGCCTGCGTGCGGAGTTGACGGCGCTCATTATCATAGCAGTGATGGGCGCCATTATTTTCGTGCTGTGGATCGGCGCTAAACAAGTGCATGCAGGCAGCATGACGGGTGGACAACTCGCTTCTTTCGTGATATATGCGGTCTTGGTGGCGGGCGGAATAGGCACCTTGGCGGAAGTATGGGGCGATGTCATGCGTGCGGCAGGTGCAATCGAGCGCTTGCTGGAACTGCTTCATGCTAATTCTGCCATTATCGATACCAACACTCCAGAACCATTGCAGCACTCCGCAAAAGCGGAGATACAATTCGAACAGGTCAGCTTTCGTTACCCTTCGCGACAGCAATCGACCGCACTTGACGACATTTCCCTCGGCATCGCATCTGGCGAAAGCATCGCGTTTGTCGGACCTTCCGGTGCGGGCAAGACCACCCTGTTCCAACTTTTATTGCGTTTCTACGAGGTAACCTACGGCACCATCCGTTTCAACGGACAGGATATTCGCCAGCTTTCCTTGCATGAATTGCGTAACAATATAGCCATGGTGCCACAAGATCCGGTGATCTTCTCAACCAATGTCCTGGAGAATATTCGGTATGGGCGCCCCACTGCCAGCGATGATGAAGTGATAGCCGCCGCCCAATCAGCGCAAGTGGAAGAATTCATCAACCGCCTGCCGGATGGCTATCAGACATTCTTGGGAGAACGCGGCATCCGCTTGTCTGGCGGACAACGCCAGCGCATTGCTATCGCGCGGGCAATTTTGAAAAATGCGCCGCTTTTACTGTTAGACGAAGCCACCAGCGCACTGGATGCGAAATCTGAAATCCTGGTGCAGGAAGGATTAAACGCGGCCATGCAGAGTCGTACTACCCTCATCATTGCTCATCGGTTGGCCACTGTGAAGAAAGTCAACCGTATTATCGTTTTGAACCAAGGCCGTATCGTCGAAATCGGCGCACCGGATGATTTACGCAAACAGAGCGGTTTGTACGCCAAGCTTGCAAGCTTGCAATTCGATATTCAATAATGCAAAGCGCATTAATGGAAAATGGTAGAAAAGTTAGAATGACCAACTTAAATTCGGTGTGTAACATTGCCATAGGCAGTTAAGTTCCAAGTGCGGTCATTTATCTAGCATCTAGTACAGTTCTTTGTACGACCGGTACCTGCCTAAAACCGGTCATTTAAATCAGATGAACATGACAATGTTTGTCACTTTCAGAGTCAAAAAATAAGATAGAAATACTTAATTAGTGGCATTGATAGCTTTTTACTGGCAAATATTCAACGTGTGTTTATCTGGAAAAGATGCCCTTCAATATAAATCGGGGGCATTATGGAGGAAAACTTTTAATAACCTATTTAACTCGTCAGATAATAGCGACTCGAAACAAGCATAGCGAATGAATTTTCTTGGGGAAACATTTAAGTTATTTTTTGGGAAAATGATTGCAATGAACTCATATTCATATTGTCAATTGGTAATTTAACTCCTAAGTCTTCCAATGGCTTAATGGGACCGGCAGAGGCCTCTTTGTGCCTTTAACTGCATATCGACTTTTCGGTTCTCATTTCGAGACGAACTTACAAATAGGCGCCACTTTTGCCACAACAGTGCCCTTCCCTCGCTTATATTTCAGCTTATTGGGAGAAAAGGATATATTTTCAAATACACTAGCGTTAAAATCTCCAACCATAGCAAAACATTGGTAGCCGGCCGCCAGACCTGGGTCGTCTTTCCAGTTTTTCAACCACTTGCAATACAGCGCATTATATCGGAATTTTCCAGGCTGGAATTTACCTTGCGTAGCCATTTTTATCTATGCATAGGGGTGCTTTGGTGCTTGGTTTTACAAATCTGCTCCAATCTATTAAAAATTGAGAGTAGATTGACGTCCGGTCTGACAGCCTCAACACAAGCCTCCGCTTCTCGAATCATTAACTCCTACGGATCGAATCAACATGCTGCGCTCATGGAGCCTGAAAATGGATTTCAGCAAGACCTCAGGTCCTGCCGTTTATTTGCAAATAACGCAAAAAATCATTGCAGAAATTCAGCTGGGACGATTACCGCCTTCCACTATGATGCCGGGAAGTCGAAAACTGGCCGATAGTTTGAAGGTCAACAGAAAAACTATCGTGCAAGCTTACGATGAACTGGTGGCGCAAGGTTGGTTGTCTACTGAAAGTCGCCGGGGCACCTTTGTTTCGGCTAATCTGCCTAGTTTGTTACTACCGGCTCATCATCCATTCAGCCCTGTTGCGGAAACCTCCCACTCTCAAACCGTGGCTTATACGACATCCGCCGCCATAGCGGCGCCCCTTTTATTTGGAAATGTCATTGATTTTAATGACGGTATTCCCGATACCCGGTTGATTCCGTTTGAAGTGCTTTCCAGAGCCTTTCGTCATGCGCTGGTGGTATCTGCAAGAGCTAACCGTTTGGGCTATGATGACCCCAAAGGTACGCTGGCGCTACGTAAATCCATTGCCGGCATGCTTAATATGGAGCGAGGTTTGCATGTCGGAGTCGACCACATATGCATGGTGCGCGGCAGTCAGATGGGTATTTTTCTGGCGGCGCGTCTGTTGACACGGCCCCATGATTACATTGTCGTCGAGCATCTGACTTACCCGCCGGCGCGCGCGGCGTTCAAATCTTGCGGCGCCAACGTGTTGAGTGTCGGCCAGGATGAATGCGGCATTAATGTGGAGGAGCTGGAGCAATTGTGCAAACAGCAAGCGATACGTGCCGTCTATGTCACGCCGCATCATCAATTCCCTACGACCGTGATGATGACAGCAGAGCGCAGGCTCAAGCTGTTAATGCTGTCAGAGCAATATGATTTTGCCATTGTTGAAGATGATTATGACCACGAGTTTCATTTTTTACACCATCCGGTCTTTCCACTGGCTAGTACGGATCGTGCAGAACGAGTCATTTATGTCGGTTCATTATCCAAAGTTCTGGCACCCGGTTTGCGTATTGGCTATCTCGTTGCGTCGACCGCTTTTATAGATCGCTGTGCCGCTGAAATCATGCTAATAGATCGCCAAGGTAATTCGGTCACCGAGCTGGCGATTGCCGAGTTGATGGATAAGGGGGAAATCAAACGCCATATCCGCAGAATCTTCAAAATCTATAGCGAACGGCGAGCTACGTTGGAGCAGCTGATTCATCACGAACTGGGTTTACTGGTCGATTTTGAATTGCCGCCCGGGGGTTTAGCATTTTGGCTGCGCCTCAAACAGCCCATCACTATCGGCAATCTAGCCGAACGCGCCTTGGCACAAAAAGTACGCATTCTGCCGGGTTCACTTTTTACTGACGTTAATGAAGCTACGCAAGCAATCAGGCTAGGCTTTGCCAGTCTGAACAAGCTTGAATTGGCAGAAGGCATTCAACGTATCAAACGCACGCTCAGTGCATCATAATCCTCATCTGGACCATCTTGATTTATAATTCTGGAGGTTACAACTAGACCAGTAAAGCTTTAGTATTCAATCTAGCATTATCACTGGAAACATCCTCACAGGAAAATTTCAAGCTTATGACTGATACATTTCACATTGAAAAATCCGAACTTATCGCCAAGGCGCATCAGCAGATGCAACAGGTACTGGCGGGTAACTCATGGAGTATTCGAGAAAAACTGGCCCTCACTTGCCGTATTCTGTTCGATGCGGGACATGATTCCGGCTTGGCTGGACAAATCACCGCCAGAGCCGAGAATCCCGGCACCTATTACACGCAGCCATTCGGCCTGGGTTTTGATGAAATTACGCCGTCCAACCTGGTGCTGGTGGATGAGGATTTGAATGTGATGGATGGCTCGGGCATGGCCAATCCAGCCAATCGTTTTCATAGCTGGGTCTATCGTGCGCGCCCTGACGTTAATTGCATCATACACACCCATCCGCTGCATATTGCTACACTGTCTATGCTGGAAACACCATTAGTGGTGTCGCATATGGATACCTGTCCCTTATTTGACGATTGCGCCTTTCTGAAAGACTGGCCGGGCATACCGGTGGGCAATGAGGAAGGCGAGATCATCTCGGCCGCTCTGGGCGACAAACGCGCCTTATTGTTGTCCCATCATGGCCAATTGGTCGTGGGCACGACCGTTGAAGAGGCTTGCATGCTCGCCATACTTTTCGAACGTGCCGCGAAAATGCAGCTGCTTGCTTTGGCTTCCGGCGAGATTAAACCCATCCCGCAAAAATTGGGCAGTGAGGCACATGACTGGATCTCCACCGGAAAACGTAACCAGATCGCGTTTGCGTATTATGCACGCCGGGCCTTGAGGGCCCATCCCGATTGCCTAAGTTGAATGTTTCGATAAGCAATTTAGCAAAAATTATTTAATGCAGATCATTTTTTCACTCACCACAAGGACTTAAATAGCATGTCAAAAAATGTGTTCAAAGGTATCATCTCTTATCCAATAACCCCTTTTCTTGCAGAAGATGGTGGGGTTGATATTAAAACGCTAGAGCAATTAATTGATCGCCTTATCCAGGACGGCTCTCATGCCATTGCTCCACTGGGCAGCACTGGCGAGAGTGCATACTTGAACGATGAGGAATGGAATGCCGTAGCAGAAGCCTCAGTAAAACAAGTCGCAAAGCGTGTACCGACAGTAGTTGGGATATCCGACCTGACGACTCAAAACGCAATGCGCCGGGCAAAGTTTGCCGAAAAAGCGGGTGCAGACGCGGTAATGGTTTTACCTATTTCTTATTGGAAGCTGACGGAACGGGAAATTTTTCAGCATTATGCTTCTATCAGCGAAGCCATAAGTATTCCGGTAATGCTCTATAACAACCCTGCTACCAGCGGTCTGGATTTGTCGCCCGAGTTAATCGTGCGCATCATCAGGGAGATTGATAACGTGACTATGGTTAAGGAAAGCTCTGGCGATATTCAACGCATGCATCGAATCTCCCAGCTTTCCAATGCAGAAATCCCCTTCTATAACGGCAGTAATCCTTTAGCGCTGGAAGCTTTTGCCGCTGGCGCTGTCGGCTGGTGTACCGCTGCACCCAACCTGATTCCTTCTTGGCCGCTGAGGCTGTATGAGGCGAGCCTGGCGGGTGATTTAAAGCAGGCGCGCGACGTATTTTACAAACAGCTCCCCTTGCTGCAATTCATTCTTAAGGGCGGATTACCGACGACGATCAAAGCCGGCCTGCAATTGCGTGGGTTTGACGCCGGCGTTCCGCGCAAACCTTTACTCCCGCTGGATCCTGCCGGACAAAATGAATTGGCTGCATTGATTAAACAATTAAATGACTAAAACTTACGCCAAGGACATTTGTCCTTGGCGATTTTTTTTGCAGATACGCTAGCTATGGATTAACCAAAGAATCGCTTACCCAACGTGATAGCGAAAAAATCTATCAGGAACATAGTATGGTGTAATGCGTAATTGTTAAGCTCTGATAGTTACCACAGCCATCCACATATACTTTAAGAGAAAGATAGTGTTTGTAAATGATGTTTAGTGTGTGTTTTAAAAGTAGAGCACTTAACCTAACCGTTATTCATTAAAGAACTGCTTCATGAACAAACCAGAACTTATCAACGCGATCGCAGAACGAGGAAATTTAAGCAAAGCCGACGCCGGTCGAAGCTTGGAGACCTTAATCAAAACCATCGCAACTACTTTAAAAGTCGGCGATTCTATTTCTTTGGTTGGGTTTGGTACGTTTGCTGTCAAAGCCAGAGCTGAGCGTACCGGTCGAAATCCCCAAACCGGTCAGGAAATCATGATCGGGGCAAGCAACGTCCCAGCCTTTAAACCGGCGAAGAATTGAAAGATGCTGTGAATGGATAACGGCTTGATCGAGTAGCGCAGGAATCAACCTATAACGCTATGTGACAAGCCATAAGAAGAAAACAGGGCAATGGCTTGTATCGCTCATTGCCTTGGTTTTGATAAATTGTAAAACTCTGTACTCGATCCGACAATCGGCAAAATTAGTCTCAACTGCATCAAACATTAACTGTTTCAGTTCGACTTAGGCCGTGTAAAAACATCAAAAGATTAGAGAGTTGGCGTTTTGGGCGTCATTTTTTCTCATTTTAAGCTGCCTACTGATCAGTTAAGGCTTATTCAGATTTTATTCATTTATTGAGTCCTG
>JAQURG010000026.1 GCA_028715725.1 Methylococcales bacterium | reverse complement strand
GGACGGCACAGCATACCTCGTACAAGTCTACTGTCCGGGGACGCGTTTTCTTGCCGGCACCCTCCAGCAATGGCCTGATCTGTTCAAATTGCTCTCGATTGATGTCGCTGGGATAAACTTTTCTCATTGCCATATCAGTGGGTATGATGAAACTGCGGCTTTCAAGGCTAAACGACTGGCAATAAAAAGCCCGCTAAAGCGGGCGTGTTGAGTTTTATTATTTTTATTATTTAGTTGTTACCAGCACAACCCAACTCAAGCAGTATCACTATTTTTTATTATTGTTATTAATGGCCTTAAAAGGCTCTTCCCCCTCTCGTAACTGGTTATTAAACCAGCACCGCTCCCTGAAGCTGCAGTATTCTATAGCTAAAAAAATGGCAGTGTCCATAAATAAAAGCAGGTTTTTTTTAAAAAAATAGAATGACTACTAAAATATGAATAAATACAGTATCTTATTGAATTTTAGAAGTCTCTAATACACAAAATAGCCAGGCAACAAGTGCTTTTAAACGGATATTCAGAAAAAATAACCTTTTATTGGTTACGCCTTGCTTCTTGCTCCTGACTCAGGAAAAAAGTAAGACGTTCACTAAGAATTGAGGATAATTGAAAATTAAGTCCTTTCGATTCCTGCGCCAGCCTTATCTGCAAAATCGCATTTTTAGTCTGGCCTGTTGCATAATAATACTCGGCAAGATAGCGATGTGACTCAGCGGGTCGATTAAGCTTGCTATAGACTTGCGCTAATAATTGCCAGTAGACGGGTAGTTGCTGCGTTTCTGCATTTAGCTCAAATAAACTTTTTCGGGCTTGCTCCGGGTTATCTGTTTTTAACAGAGCGCTTACATATTCAAGCTTAATCGCGGTATTATCCGGAAACTGCTGAATCAGTTTTTTATAGCGGGAAAGCGCCGTGTTGTAATTTCGGGATTCCAGCGCGGTACGGGCAAGCGCTGCCGCATATTGGTCCTGCTCGGGATAGGCCTGGGCTAATGATTGAAAAATAGCTTCAGCTTCTTTGAATTTTTGTCCATTAAGCGCAATCAGGCCCATGCCATAACGGGCAACTGTACGCTGCTCGGCTGTGCCTTGAGTTAATCTGGACTGAAAATATTTATGCGCTTCTGCTGTATCTGTAGCAGTTAAAACCCGGATTTTTGCTTTGGCTAATTGATAGCCTAGCGAGTCAGGATATTGTTTGTAAGGGTAAGTTTCTGCGCGTCCCCGCGTATCTGAAATACGTGAAGCAGTGACCGGGTGAGTCCTTAAGAATTCGGGAATGGCCTGCCCGTAATAACGAGTCGCTTGCTGTAAACGCTCGAAAAACGTCGGCATGCTACGCGGGTCATATTGGGAAGCTGCCAGGGTTTGCATACCGACACGATCAGCCTCTTCTTCATTTTCGCGAGTAAAATCAATTTGAAACTGTACGCTGCCTGCCTGAATCGCCATAATCGCAGCTTGTCCCAATGCAGCCGATTGTGTGCCCAATAAAATAGCGGCCAATGTGGCTGCTGCGGTAGGGATCGATAACCGGCTGGCGGCTTCGGCGGCACGAAATAGATGGCGCTGGGTAACATGAGCAATTTCGTGCGCCATAACCGAAGCTAATTCACTCTCTGCTTCTGTCGTTAAAATTAATCCTGAATTGACCCCGATATAACCTCCAGGACCTGCAAAAGCGTTGATATCATTTTCCATGACGACAAAGAAATTGAACGGATGGCTAGGAGCATCACTGTTGGCGACCAGTTTTTGACCAATAGACTGGATGTACTCCTGAATCTCCGCATCCTGATTGACGGTGACTTGAGAATGCAGACTTCTGAAGAAAGCTTCGCCATACTCTTTTTCTTCGGCGGGCGTAATTAATGTTCCGGAAGAATCGCCCATATCAGGCAATTCAATTTTTTTAATCTCAACGGCCTGCTGCGGAGCGGAAAACGAAGCAAGACTTAAAGCCAGTAGTGTAACAGCGGGTTTAAACATGATGTTTCGGAAATTGCGATAACCAAGCCTATAATCAGGGCAATTATAATAGAATACCAGTGGTTGATTATAAAATATCTCCGCTTGATCAAAACCAGGAAAAACACTTTATATAATTAGATGAAATTTGCCCTTCAGATCAATACCAGTCCTTATCAATCAAATGCCGGACAAACAGCCTATCGATTTATTAATGCCGCTTTGGGGCTGGGGCATAAAGTATTCCGTGTATTTTTTTATCATGACGGCGTTTATCATGCGTTCAAATATGCAACACCGCCCGATGATGAACCCTGGTTTGCCGTGCAGTGGAGTCAGTTGGCGAAGCTTCATCAGGTGGATTTAGTGGTGTGCATCTCTGCCGCTCAACGGCGTGGTTTATTATGCTCCGATGAAGCTAAAAGACAGGGCAAACAGGATGATGATCTGGCTGAGGGTTTCCGTATTTCCGGTTTGGGGCAACTGGTTGAGGCAACGCTGGAAGCTGATCGATTTATCGTATTTGGATAAGTGTTTATGAAAAGTTATTTATTTGTTCTAAGAAAACCGGCGCATAGTGGCGCTTTAGTTCAGGAAATGCTGGATATTATTTTGACTACTGCCGCTTTTGATCAAAAAGTTTGCATTCTGTTGCTGGATGATGGCGTATTTCAGTTAAAAACGGGGCAGAATCCGGAATGCGCCAGCATGAAAGATACGGTCGCTATTTTTAAGGCTCTGGAGATATATGACGTTAATGATATTTACGCAGAAGTGGAATCGCTACAGGAGCGCGGACTGAAGCCGGGGGATTTATGCCTGCCTGTTCAGGAATTTTACAGAAAAGACATTGCCGGTTTAATGAAGCGGTTTGATGTGGTATTTGCAGGTTAAGAAACATAACAGCCATCAGCCGTTAAGAATAAATACATCCCTATAGCTGTTTAGCAAAGGCAATGGTTGTATAATTCAGCCCCAGAACAGTTTACCTTGAGGCGGCATATTTATCCAAATATGATCACGATAAAAATTTATTAAATAATCAATGAGTTAAATTATGGACTATGCTATAGAAACCGCGCCCTTAGAAAAATTGCAATGTGATTGTCTTATTGTTGGCGTATACCAGGATCGAAAACTGAGCGAGTCAGCCAAGGCTATTAACAATAGCACGCAAGGGCTTGTCGACAAAATCGTTAACCGTGGCGATCTCAGCGGAAAAATTGGCGAAACCGTATTAATAAACGCCATCCCCGACAGTCCTGTTGAACGTATCTTGTTAGTCGGGCTGGGCGAAAATAAACCTCTATCCAGCAAAAACTTCAGAAAAGCGCTGCTGGCCGCTGTTAACAGCTTGAAAAAACCGCAAATAAAGTCGACTGTTTGTTGTCTCGGAGAGTGTGATGTAATTGCAGCCGATTGGCAATGGAAAACCCGGCAGATTATTGAAGTTTTTAATGATGCCGCGTATCAATTCATTCAATTAAAATCCAATAAAGAAACTGAAAGCAGGCTTGAGAAACTCAGTATTATTGCTCCCGAAGCCGAACTCGGGCTTGCTCAAACGGGGCTTGAACAAGGCAAGGCAATTGCCGAAGGAATAAACCTGACTAAACTGTTAGCGGATTTGCCCGGAAACATCTGCACTCCGACCTATCTTGCCGAGCAGGCGTTTGAACTGAGCAAAAAATACGACAAACTGGGAGTCACCGTCCTGGAAGAATCTGACATGGAAAAGTTAGGCATGGGAGCTTTTTTATCCGTTTCACGAGGCAGCCGTCAACCCGCAAAACTGATCACTCTGGACTATCAGGGCGGAGAAAAAAACGGCAGGCCTATTGTCCTGATCGGCAAAGGACTCACCTTTGATGCTGGCGGTATATCATTAAAACAGGCTCCCGGCATGGATGAGATGAAATATGATATGTGCGGCGGAGCAACAGTTCTGGGTACCTTGCTGGCAGCCGCGCAAATGCAGTTGCCATTGAATATTATCGGCTTGATACCGTCATCAGAAAATATGCCTGACGGCGATGCCAATAAACCGGGCGATATCCTGACCAGCATGTCCGGTAAAACCATTGAGGTTTTAAATACCGACGCTGAAGGCCGGCTGCTCCTTTGCGATACCTTAACCTACGCTGAAAGATATAATCCCGATGTGGTCATTGATATGGCGACTTTGACCGGCGCCTGTCTGGTGGCTTTAGGCCGTGTACCGAGCGGCTTGCTCGGTAATGATGATGCGCTGTGCAATGCCTTGTTAGCGGCCAGCGAAACCGCAAACGATAGCCTCTGGCGTTTGCCGCTATGGGAAGAGTACCAGGAGCAGCTTAAATCCAATTTTGCCGATCTGGCCAATGTAGGAGGCAAGGATGCCGGCACTATTACTGCCGCCTGTTTTCTGTCACAGTTTGCCGAAAACTATCATTGGGCGCATCTGGACATCGCCGGTACGGCTTGGCGAACAGGCCAGACCAAAGGTGCAACCGGCCGCCCCGTGCCCTTATTAACTCAATATCTCATTAACAGGGCGCATGGCTGAAGTCAGCTTTTATGTACTTTCATCCGAATCCTTGCAGGAACGTTATTTGTTTGCCTGTAAACTGATAGAAAAAGCGTATCGCGGCGGTCATTTTTGTTATGTACTGACTGACACTATTAAACATAGCCAGCACCTGGACGACCTGCTCTGGACTTTCCGGGCAGGCAGTTTCATACCGCACCAGTTGTATACCGGTGAGGCGCCCGACTTTAAAGAAGTCATTTTGATAGGTTCGCTGGATGCGCCGGAACATTGGCAGAAAACTATTATCAACCTGTCTTCAAAATGTCCTGCGAATTTCAGATTAGCGGAACGCATACTGGAAATACTGGATAATGGTGAAGAAACCAAAGAGCTGGGTAGAAATCGCTACCGCTATTACCAGCAGGCAGGCATTCCTGTATCCACCCATAAAATCGAGCACACGGCATCATAGTTCCTGGTAACTCTTCCGCCGATTTCATATATAATGCCCAGCTTATTTTTATAAGTGCATTCCAAACACAGGCTATTCATGGTTCATCGCGCTTCCCGAGTGAAGCGAAGGGCTCGCCATGAATACAAGCTATTGGATAATATAAAAAATTATCAGGACTGTGTCGATTAAAACATGGATTTTTAGAGGACCTGTAAGTCAATTATTTAATACTTTATCTACATGACAAAAAAGAAAAATACGACTGTATTTGAAGACTCTCTCGCAGAGCTTGAACAGCTGGTCAATCAACTGGAACAAGGCGATATCTCCCTGGAGGAGTCATTAAAGTCTTTTGAACGAGGGGTCACTCTCACCCGAACCTGTCAAAAGGCCTTACAGGAAGCAGAACAGAAAGTTCAGATTCTGATAGAAAAAAACGGCACTCAAACCCTGGAGCCCTTTACTGATGAGTAATGCGTTAAAAGAATACCTTAATTTTTGCCAAAATCGTGTTGAAAATGCTTTGGAAGATCGTCTTCCCGGTGAACAGCTACTGCCGCAAAAACTTCATCAGGCAATGCGTTACAGCGTGCTGAATGGCGGCAAACGTATGCGTCCCATGCTGACTTACTGCACAGGAAAGACGCTGGGCATCGCACCCGAGTTACTCGATGGACCGGCTTGCGCTGTTGAGTTTATTCATGTTTATTCTTTGATACATGATGATCTTCCGGCCATGGATGACGATGACCTCAGGCGCGGGAAAGCGACCTGCCATGTAGCCTTTGATGAAGCCACCGCAATTTTAGCAGGCGATGCATTGCAGGCTTTGGCCTTTGAAACATTGGCTCATGATCCCAGCATTGAAACCACCGCTGAAAATCGATTAAAAATGATCATCGCTTTAGCCAAGGCCAGCGGCTCTCAAGGCATGGTAGGCGGGCAGGCTATTGACTTGCAATCGGTAGGCACAAAATTAAATCTGCCGGAACTGGAAAATATGCATATCCATAAAACCGGCGCTTTAATCCGCGCCAGCGTCAATATGGCTACTCTTGTAAAAGCCGGCTTAGATCCGGTTGCGGCGATAAAACTGGATCATTATGCTAAATGCATCGGTTTATCCTTCCAGGTTAAAGATGACATTCTTGACGAAGAAAGCGATACCGCTACATTAGGAAAAACACAGGGCAAAGACAAGAATAACGATAAACCGACCTATCCCGCCTTATTAGGGTTATCCGGCGCCAAACAAAAAGCGCAGGAACTTCATGAGAAGGCGCTGGACAGTCTGAGCATTTTCGGCAAAGAAGCCGATTTATTGCGCGACCTGTCGCTTTACATTATTCAGCGGACTCACTAATTGCAGAAATGATCGCTCTGGATTTGATCTGTATAATTTGCAATTATTAACAGATCAATCATTTCTCATTGGTTACAAATAATAAGATGGGCCTCCATGAGCTGAATATCTTGAAGGCCACAAATCAATGAGACATGACAAAAACCATGCCGACACAAGGAATCGACTTATACATGAATAAATCAAGTAAATACCCCCTCTTAAGCACCATCAACAGCCCAGCCGATGTACGCAAGCTCAGCAAGAGCGAGCTCAAGCCGCTGGCAAAAGAGCTGCGGGAGTATTTAACCCATACCGTGAGCATTTCCGGAGGGCACTTTTCGGCAGGGCTGGGTACGGTCGAGCTGACCGTGGCGTTGCATTATGTGTTCGATACGCCTTCGGATCAACTGGTCTGGGACGTCGGCCATCAGGCTTATCCGCACAAGATCCTGACCGGCCGCAAGGAGCGGATGACGACGATCCGCACCCTAAACGGCGTCTCCGCCTTCCCGAGCCGGGCGGAAAGCGACTATGACGCCTTCGGCGTCGGCCATTCCAGCACCTCGATCAGCGCCGCCTTGGGGATGGCGATCGCCTCGGAATTGCAGGGCGAAGACAAGCAGATGGTGGCCATTATCGGCGACGGCAGCATTACCGGCGGCATGGCTTTTGAAGCGATGAACCATGCCGGCTCTATCGACGCCAATCTGCTGGTGATTTTAAATGATAACGATATGTCGATTTCACCCAATGTCGGGGCAATGAATAATTACCTGACCAAGATTTTATCCAGCCGCCTGTATTCTTCGGTGCGCGAGGAAAGCCGGAAAGTCTTGAGCAAGATGCCCAGCGTCTGGGAACTGGCGCGCCGGACCGAAGAGCATATGAAAGGCATGATCGTACCGGGCACGTTGTTTGAAGAGCTGGGCTTTAATTATATCGGCCCGATTGACGGTCATGACCTGGATATGCTGGTGCCGACGCTGGAGAACCTGAAAGCGATCTCCGGACCGCGCTTTTTGCATATCATCACCAAAAAAGGCAAAGGCTATCCGCCGGCCGAAAAAGATCCGCTGGCCTATCATGGCGTACCGGCCTTTGATCCATGCAAGGACTCTCTGCCCAAATCGTCGCCCTCCCCGCACCCGACTTATACCGAGGTGTTTGGCGACTGGTTATGCGATATGGCCGAACAGGACGAACGCCTGCTCGGCATTACGCCGGCCATGCGGGAAGGCTCAGGGCTGGTCCGCTTTTCGCAATGTTACCCGACGCGTTATTTTGATGTCGCCATTGCCGAGCAGCATGCGGTCACGCTGGCGGCAGGCCAGGCTTGCCAGGGCGCCAAGCCGGTCGTGGCGATTTATTCGACCTTTTTGCAGCGCGCTTACGACCAGATGATTCATGATGTCGCCCTGCAGGATCTGGATGTGCTGTTCGCGCTGGACCGGGCCGGTCTGGTCGGTCCTGACGGCCCGACCCATGCCGGCAGTTTCGATTACAGTTACATGCGCTGCATTCCCAATATGCTGATTATGGCGCCCGCCGATGAAAATGAATGCCGGCAAATGCTGACCACCGGCTTTCTGCATGAAGGCCCGGCTTCGGTGCGCTATCCGCGCGGCAAGGGGCCTGGGGTTGCGGTACAGAAAGCGCTGAACACCCTCCCGATAGGCAAAGCCGAGCTGCGCCATCAGGGCAGCCGCATCGCCATTCTGGCCTGGGGCAGCATGGTTTCCCCGGCCCTGGCGGCAGGCCGGCATTTGGGCGCGACCGTGGTCAATATGCGCTTTGTCAAACCGCTCGATGAACAGCTGATTCTGGAACTGGCCAAAAGCCATGAGCTGTTTATCACGGTCGAGGAAAACGTCATTGCCGGCGGCGCCGGCGGGGCCGTAACGCATTTCCTGCACAGCCGGCGCATCCTGATGCCGGTGTTGAATATCGGCTTGCCCGACCGCTTCATCGAACAAGGCACCCGCGAGGAACTGCTGGCTATCTGCAAGCTCGACGCCACCGGTATTATTCAGCAGATTGAGGAATTTTGTGCCTGACATATACGTTGAACAGCCATATTGAAATTCTTATTATCAAGAAGCACATGAAAATACATAAAGCTTCGTATGCTTCGTGGTGAAAACCGGCTCAACAAATCCGCAACATTAATCTATGTTGATATATATTTGAATTCATTTGCCACTGCAAAAATTTTCTAATTGAACTCTTCAGTACTCAAATAAAACAATGGACAGACTAAGAAATAAAATCCGGGACATTCCTGATTTCCCCAAGCCCGGCATCATATTCAAGGATATCACCCCTCTGATAAAAGATCCCACGACCTTAAGGCTCGCCGTACATCAGTTACTCTATCCTTTTTTAGGCAGGGATATTACGGCAGTTGCAGGCATGGAGGCACGCGGTTTTATTTTTGGATCATTAGTGGCTTGGGAACTGGGGCTTCCTTTTATACCGCTGAGAAAACCGGGAAAGTTGCCCTATGATGTACAAAGCGTAGCTTATGATCTTGAGTATGGCTCAGCTACACTGGAAGCGCATATTGACGCCTTTAGCGCGAGTGACCGTGTATTATTAATCGATGATCTATTGGCAACAGGTGGAACAGCGAAAGCAAGTTGCGAATTAGTGGAAAAGCTGGGCGCTAAGGTTGAAGCTTGCGCTTTTGTACTGGAACTGGATTTCCTGAAGGGAAGGGAAAGACTCAAAGATTATGAAGTCTACTCTTTATTGCATTGCTAGAGACGTGATAAAACCACGTCTCTAAATGAATGCGGTCTACTTAGACTCCGCTTTGCCGTCCGCATTTAAATCTTTACTCTTAACAGAAGAATCTACGTCTGAATCTAAATCCATATCCAGTTCAAAAGATGCTTCCGTCTTACCATCGGTAGCCAGGTTATTGCGCCACTGTAAAAAAGATTCACGCGTAAAGACATAGGGATCCAGTGCAGCCTCATCAATGAATTTTAAGGCCCCTTCTGCGTTTGCACGACTATTCAACAGATAGACCAACTGTATCGGCATACCGACATAACTAACCGGGTTTGCTGCCGTATCAAGAACCGAGCCGGGAATTCCGCGCCAGGTTGATGGCCCTAAAAAAGGAAGTACCAGATAAGAGCCTTGAGGGACCCCCCATACCGCCAGGGTTTGCTCAAAATCCTCATCATTTTGTTCCAGCCCAACATTTCTGCCGACATCAAGAAATCCACCAAGGCCCAGCGTAGTGTTCAATGCGAATCGTCCGGCATCTTCACCGCTTTGCTTAAATTTAGCCTGCAAAACATCATTGATGATCACATTAATTGTTTTCAGGTTATTAAAAAAGTTGAAAACACCGGTTTGCATAAACTGGGGCGTTACCCATTTATAAGCATCTGAAATAGGCTGGGCAACATAGTCGTCAACGGTATCGTTAAAAACATACATTTTTCTATTAAAGTTTTCATAAGGATCGGCCTTATTGACTCTATGCGGCTGTTCAGCGATTTTAGTTGTCGCGCAACCATTCAAAGTAACGGCAGTAGCAATGAACAGATTTAAGAAAAGTTGTTTAATTTTAGCGTTGCGATGGCAAGTGTAGAGTTTGTTCATTGGCATAAAAATCTTGTTACTGTTTTGAGTAATTATCAATTTTTTCGTTTATCTTCGCTATTAAAGCATCAAAGCCCTCACGTTGTAAAATAGTCGTGTATTCTGATCTTTTCAAGGCCAAATCACTGACGCCGTTAGCTATGATATTGATAATTCTCCAGCTGTTGCCCTTTTCCTTTAACATATAATCAAATTTTACGGGCTTATCATCAGGAATAACCAGATGGGAATGAACGACAACTCCGCCTCTTGCAGTCTGTTCTTCTGAATCAAAGACAAATGATTCTCCTGAATAATCTTTAAAATTATGCGCATAAGACGCAACACTGAAGCGGGTAAATGCATCAACCAGTTTTTGTTGCTGCGCCTCGGTTAATTTTTCCGACTCTTTACCGACAACAATGCGGGCAATTTTCGTTAAGTCATGGCTATTGGTAACCGGTACATACAACTTTTCATATCTTCCGGCATATCCCAACTGCTTGCCGTTCTTCATGACATTGATAAGCTCGGTCTGAAACTTCTCAACAACCTGTCTGGCCGTCGCCCCCGTTTCACTTTCGGCAAAAACATTGACTGTTGCAAAAGCACAGAGCATAAAAACAACAGCTAATTTTATATTTTTAAATACCATATGCAAAATCTCATAAAAAAATATAGCACGAAGCTGATAAGACTCAATTTAATAGGCCGGATTCAAAAAACTTGAGAAAATGGGGCTTTATAACTTGTTAATCAGCCAATTCCACTCTGACAGGAATAGCTGCAAGTCTTGAATGAGGCTCTTTAAGCACATACTGAGGTTGAGGCTCTGGAATCATATCCCCATTAGTTCTGGGACCTCTGATGGACGTCAGCAAGGCCTTCAGTGGATGTTTTAGCATATCCTCAACAGCGGTCGCTTCATAACCGCAATGAGCCATGCAGCTTGCACATTTTGGATTATTGACATTGCCATATTTTTCCCAGGGCGTCGTATCGAGAAGCTCTTGAAAACTTGCCACATTGCCTTCATCGGCCAATAAATAGCAAGGTTTTTGCCAGCCGAAGACATTTCGCGTCGGGTTGCCCCAAGGCGTACATTCATAGCTTTGATTTCCGGCCAGGAAATCAAGATAGAGCGATGAATGGTTTAATTTCCATTTACGATTTTTACCTATTCTGAAAATACCTCTGAATAAGTCCTTAACGTCTTTCCCTTTAATAAATACATCTTGCTGCGGCGCACGCTCATAGCTGAACCCGGGAGCTATGGTTACGCCTTCGACGCCGAGCTCCATTGCGTAATCAAGAAAATCAGCCACCTCCTGAGCATTTTCACCCTGGAAAAGCGTGCAGTTTATAGTGACCCTGAAGCCTTTTCCGAGAGCCAGCTTTATAGCTTCAACGGCCCTGTCAAAAACCCCTTCCTGACAAACCGACGCATCATGCCTTTCCTGCATGCCATCCAGATGGATTGAAAAGGTCAAATAAGGGGACGGCGTATAATCACCTATCCGTTTTTTCAACAATAGCGCATTCGTGCATAAATAAACATATTTCTTACGTGCAACAATCCCGGCAATAATTTGCGGCATTTCTTTATGTATCAGCGGCTCGCCGCCGGGAATTGAAACCATCGGCGCATTGCACTCATCGACAGCCTGCATGCATTCTTCAAATGATAACCGCTTATCAAGAATCTCGTCAGGATAATCAATTTTGCCACAACCTGCACAGGCTAAATTACAGCGAAATAAAGGCTCCAGCATCAGCACTAAAGGATATTTTTTAACTCCTTTGAGTTTTTGTTTAATCAGATAACTGCCTACAGTCAACTGTTGACGTAAAGGAACTCCCATGACCCATTCTCCAAAATTGTTTTTAACTTAAATGATGGTCGAGCGTTATTGACCATCCTGAAACCACATAAACAGGCATAACAATAAGTATGTACCAATTTAACAACAAGCGAAATTCCTTGCCAAACTACTCTCGTCTACTAACCAAAGGTTCAGAGTAATTGTCTAGGCTGTTATAAAATACAATCGCTTATCTATTGTTGACTAGAATACTATCTTTTCACTATTGACTCCAGTTTTTACTCTAAATTATCTAAAAATGAGCCTATAACTGCCTGTTTTAAACATATTTGTACAAATACAACATAAGCTTTTAAATGACTGTTTTCATTCTTAATAAGGTGCTTTGCAGCCTTACTGATTAGCCTTATTGACAATAAAACAACATTACTTTGCAAAATACCAACAAACACGCTATGATTGCCGACAACCACCATATAACTAAAACTTGGGTTGGCATCACAATATTATGAGCGGAACTCCAATATCTCTGGATAACCCTAAATCACTCAGTTCAGTTTCTGATAGTGAATTTCAGACATTGTTACTTGAAGGCGTATCCAGAACATTTGCATTAACAATTCCCCAGCTACCGGAAATGCTCTACGGCGCAGTCGCCAATGCTTATTTATTATGCAGGATAGTTGATACGATTGAAGATGAAGTATCTCTAACCTCTGAACAAAAAAAATATTTTTGTTCAGAGTTTATCGATATTGTCAAAACCGGCATTAATGCTGAACCGTTTGCAGTGGAACTTGCACCATTACTTTCTGAACAGACGAGCCCAGCCGAACATACACTTATTCATGTGTTACCTCGGGTTATACAAATTACCCATACCTTCGAGGAAAATCAAATTGACGCGCTGGCTTCATGCGTAGAAACAATGGCCGAAGGCATGCCGATATTTCAGGCTCAAAATCTGCATAATGGGCTTGCGAGCCTTGCCGACATGGACAGATACTGTTATTACGTTGCCGGTTGTGTTGGCGAAATGCTGGCCAAACTCTTTTGCCATTACTCACCGGAAATCGCACAACATAGAGACGAACTGTTAGCCCTGTCCGTCTCCTTTGGTCAGGGACTGCAAATGACCAACATTTTGAAAGATATTTGGGATGACGCACAACGCGGCGTTTGCTGGTTGCCTCAAGATATATTTACCGAAACCGGTTTTGATCTTAAAAATTTGGGCCCTGAAACCCATGATGAAAACTTCAAAACAGGTTTGGAGCATTTGATCAGCATTGCTCACGGCCATTTACAGAATGCGCTGACCTATACGCAATTAATTCCTGCACATGAAACCGGTATTCGCAATTTCTGTCTCTGGGCGCTGGGAATGGCAGTTTTGACCTTAAAGAAAGTCAAACAAAACCTGGATTTCAAGCATTCCGACCAGGTCAAAATCAGCCGCAAGAGCGTTAAAGCAACAATTCTGGCCAGCCGATTAGCTGGCCGCAGCAATATCTTGCTCACTTTACTTTTTAATTTAGTCGGCCGGGAACTTAAAACGACCGACTGGATTTATTCAATATCTTCCTCAAAAGCCAATTTAGACCTTTAAGGACGTACTCTATGTTTACCGATGCAAATACACAAATACATACTGGCACTACTGCCAGCTCATCAGCTGCTATTTATTCCAAGGCCTACAATCTCAATAAAGCGATTAGCAGAGCACAGGATAAGTTATTAAGCCTGCAACACGAAGACGGCTATTGGGTATTTGAATTGGAGGCAGACTGCACAATACCTTCAGAATATATCCTGATGATGCACTATCTGGGTGAAATTGATGAGCCGCTGCAAACTAAAATTGCCAACTATTTAAGATCCCGCCAGTCTGAAAACGGCAGTTACCCGCTATTTACCGGAGGCCCGGGCGACCTCAGCGCCAGCGTAAAAGTTTATTACGCATTAAAACTGGCCGGAGATTCCATTGCCGCGCCCCATATGGTGAAATTAAGAAATTTCATACTTAGCAAGGGCGGAGCAGCGAAAGCAAATGTTTTTACCCGTATTGCTCTGGCGACTTTTAAACAGTTGCCCTGGCGAGGCGTTCCCTATATTCCCGTGGAAATCATGCTGTTTCCCAAGTGGTTTCCATTCCATCTGGATAAAGTATCTTATTGGTCCAGAACAGTTATGGTGCCGCTGTTTATTCTTTGCACATTGAAAGCAACGGCTAAGAACCCGAAACAAGTCAGCATATTGGAACTTTTTATCACGCATCCGGACAAAGAGCTCCATTATTTTCCTAAAAGAACTGTGTTAAACAAGATTTTTCTGGGATTGGATTTCCTGGGCCGAGTAACCCGTCCATTAATTCCAAAAAAGTCACAAAACCTTGCGATCGAAAAAGCAAAAAACTGGATTATCGAGCGCCTGAACGGCGAAGACGGTTTGGGCGGTATTTTCCCGGCCATGATAGGAGCTTATCAGGCCTTGCTATTGGTAGGCCTGCCTAAAGATCATGAACTTATTGTTACCGCACGCAAGGCGATAGATAAATTACTGGTTATTAATGAACATGATGCCTACTGCCAGCCCTGTCTTTCTCCAGTCTGGGATACGGCGCTATCAGCGTTAGCTTTACAGGAGGCGGATAAAGACGGGGATGGACTTCACCCGGCTTCTGATTCAGCGCTGATACGCGCCTATGATTGGCTTAAAAGTAAACAGCTGTCCAATGAGCCGGGCGACTGGCGCATTTCTAAACCTGATTTAGAGGGCGGCGGTTGGGCGTTTCAGTTTGAGAACCCCCATTATCCTGATGTCGATGATACGGCTATCGTAGGTTTTGCAATGGCCGAATCGAAACTAACCAATCTGCAGGAGTCCATCCATCGAGCTACTCGCTGGATAGTCGGAATGCAATCCAAAAATGGCGGTTACGGGGCTTTTGACGTCGACAACACCCACTATTATCTGGATGAAATTCCCTTTGCCGACCACGGGGCTTTACTGGATCCTCCGACGTCGGATGTCAGTGCCCGCTGCGCCATGTTAATGGCCAGAGTCGCTCGGAATAATGCTGAATACCTGCAGGCTTTGGAACGTGCTATTGACTATATTCGTAGCGAGCAGGAAAAGGATGGCTCCTGGTTTGGCCGCTGGGGAACTAACTATATTTACGGCACCTGGTCTGTTTTATTAGCCCTGGAACAAACCAGTCTGCCTAAAAATGATCCGATGTACACTAAAGCCGTAAAATGGTTGAAAAGCATACAACGTGAAGATGGCGGCTGGGGCGAAGATAACTGCAGCTATCATGACAAAAGTGTTAGCGGAAGCTATCGTTTTAGCACCTCATTCCAAACAGCTTGGGCTGTGTTAGCACTGATGGCGGCTGGAGAAGCACACAGCCCCGAAGTAAAAGCCGGCATTGATTTCATTTTGCATCATCAACAAGCGGATGGCGTTTGGAATGACAAATGCTTTACCGCTCCCGGTTTTCCCAAGGTTTTCTATCTTAAATATCATGGTTACGACAAGTTTTTCCCATTGTGGGCGCTGGCTCGGTACCGGAATGAGCTTAATAAGAAGTGATCACCGGTATTGTTGTTGCTTTACCTGAAGAATTAACTACCCTGACAGCAAAAAAAATTGCTAAAGGATGTTGCCTCTTCATTACTGATAAAATACTAGTTGCGAATTCAGGCGCCGGCCCTGCGAATGCGCAGGCAGCCGCTGAGTTGCTGGTATCTAAAGGCGCAACCCGGCTGATAAGCTGGGGTTGCGCCGCAGCTCTTAGTGCGGCATTAAAACCAGGCGATTTAATCCTGGCTGATGAATTGATAGATAATACGGGTTATAGAAACGCAAAATTTAGCGTCTCTACCGATTGGCACAGCTACACAAGCAAGAGACTGTCAACGTCAATGGCCATTCATTCCGGCAGTCTGGCTGAGAGTAAAAACATTATTTCATCGAGCAAAGACAAAGAACAACTGCAACCAGTAACAGGGGCCGTTGCATTAGATATGGAGAGTATTGCCATAGCCAAGGTTGCGGGACTCTACGCGCTGCCTTTTTTAGCTATCCGGGCCATAGCTGATCCGGTTAACATGGACTTACCCTTGGCTATTAATTATTCGCTTAATGATCAGGGCGATATTATATTAGGCAAATTGCTGACATTTCTAGCTCTTCATCCCGCCGAATTGCCCGGTCTGATAAAATTGGGCCTGCACTTTCGCGCTGCGAAGAAAACACTGAAATCGGTAGCCAGGCACATTGGAACTGTAACAGACTTCAACCTCCTGCAATAAGTGCGCCGTAAATCAACATTAAAAATATAATTACTACTTTTCGACACGTTGAGCAGTAAAAGAATACAAACAAGAGGACTACATGAATTTCAGCATTGCCGAGCTTTTTGCTCAACACAGCACTGATAAATTTGATCTGCATGAACAGCATCTCAATAACCAGATGGTCAGGATGCTCAAGACCATCGGTTATGACCGTCATTACCAAAGAGCTGCCGGACAATATCTTTATGACCAGGCCGGTACCGAGTATCTGGACTTATTGAGCGGTTTTGGGGTATTTGCTATTGGCCGCAATCACCCTACCGTTATTAGTGCATTAAAAGAATCCCTGATGCTGGAATTGCCGAATCTTGTGCAGATGGATGTTTCCATACTCAGCGGTTTGCTGGCTAAAGAGATTTTGAAAACAACTCCGGATAATCTCGACAAGATGTTCTTCTGCAATTCCGGAACCGAATCGGTAGAGGCCGCTATTAAATTTGCTCGCTATACCACCAAACGGGAGAAAATAGTCTTTTGTGAGCATGGCTATCATGGTTTGACGATGGGCGCGTTATCCCTGAACGGCGAAGAAATTTTCCGCGAGGGTTTTGGCCCACTGCTGCCGGGTTGCGCTTCCGTACCCTTTAATGATCCTGAAGCACTGGAAATGGCTTTAAGCAATAAAGACGTTGCCGCTTTTATCGTCGAACCTGTTCAGGGCAAAGGTGTTAATGTGCCCGACGATAATTATTTATCTGAAGTTGAACGCTTGTGTAAAAAATATGGGACCTTGTTTGTCGCCGATGAAGTTCAGACAGGTCTCGGCCGTACCGGAAAATTCTGGGCCATTGATCACTGGAACGTTAAACCGGATATGATCTGCATGGCTAAAGCCTTATCCGGGGGTTTTGCCCCGGTGGGCGCGGTAGCCATGACACACAAAATCATGGATAGTGTTTTTAATCGTATGGATAGAGCCGTCGTACATGGTTCCACTTTTGCCAAAAATAATCTGGCGATGGCGGCAGGTCTTGCGACTTTGCATGTCATGGAAGATGAAAAGCTGGTGGAAAACAGTTTAAAAACAGGTACGGATATTATCGACAGTTTAAACGCGCTATCCGGGAAGTATGAATTCCTGAAAGAAGCCCGCGGCAAAGGCATGATGATTGCCATCGAGTTCAAGTCACCGAAAAGCCTGACGCTCAAAGCGGCCTGGACAATGCTGGAAGCCGCCAATAAAGGCTTATTCTGCCAAATGATCACCATACCTTTATTTAAAGAGCACCACATACTGACTCAGGTTGCAGGACACGGCATGAATGTGGTCAAACTGTTGCCGCCGTTAAACCTGACGCAAAAAGATCGCGATCATATTATCAGTGCATTTGATAAAGTCATTGCAGATACGCATCAAATTCCCGGTTCAATCTGGGATTTAGGTAAAAATCTTGCTGGCCATGCTTTAAAAAGCAAAAAAAGTCACTGAGGTAGAGAATCATGAAAAAGCTGGTTCAATTAATCCTGTTATTGCTGTTTTTAGGCCAGACAGCGCTGGTTTCAGCGCATGCTGTGGTAACAGATTATTCATTAAAAATTGCGCCCATTCATGCTAACCGGCAAGATAAAGTAGAACTTTCTTTTAATTCGCAAATAGAACTGGGTTTATCGCAGATATTTTTGGTGCGTAAAGGCGATAAACATGAATTGTTGCAGGCAGAAAGCGGCAACAAGCAGGGGCAAATTATTATTCATATTCCGCCGCTGGAACCCGGTGATTATGCCCTCAGGTTTAAAGTCTTCGCTGCTGACGGTCATTTAACCGAAGACGTTATCCATTTTTCTGTATCTCAATAGGACACGCAATGGCGGGTATAGCTGATTTTCTGGACTCCCTGATAGGCGGGTTTGCTTTGATCTGTTATTCATTAACAACCGGCGGTCTGTTCTGGGGTCTCTTCGTTTTACGTCCATGGCATAATCAGGACGGCTACAATAATATATTGCTGCAAAAAACAATAGCCCTTATCTATAAAGGCGGTTTTTTACTAGCCGCAGCGCAACTTTTTAAAATAATTCTTAAAGTCTGGTTGATGACAGCCGTGCTTGAGCACTGGCCATTCCCTGAGTTCGCCGTCACGACTCAATTTATCGGCGGCATAATACGCACAATTCTGACTGTCGTATTAGCGGCCTATTGTTATCAGTATCTTCGTACAAATCCTTTTTCCAAAGAGCACTGGATAACTGCCGCCATTGCCGCTTTACCCATGATTATTTCAGGCGCGTGGCTCGTGCATGCGGCAGGACGATTTGACAACAAGTTCATCCTGATGCCTCTGACCGTTGTTCATCAACTCGCCGCCGCCGCCTGGATCGGCGGCATTTTCCAACTGGTCAATCTTTGGCTGTTGCGTCAAAACAAGCTGGTTACGGCCGAATTATGGCCTTTAATGCTGAGCCGGTTCTCCAAGTATGGCATGGCATCGGTTGTTATGATTCTTATCTCGGGCCTGCCTATCGCCTTGCAATATATCGATAGCTGGAACGGACTGGTCGGCACGGGCTATGGCAATTTATTAATGGTTAAAATAACATTATTGGCCCTGGCCCTGGGTTTTGCCTGGCTTAATAAAAGTGCAGTGCTGGAATATAGCATAACCGGCAACCATTATGCACTGAGCAACCGCGTCCCTTATTACATTGAGGCCGAAACTTTTGTATTAACTACCTTGTTATTTACCGCCGCCAGTCTGGCTTCACAACCGCCGGCTATTGATATTCCGGCGCTGACCGCAAGCTGGCAGGAAGTATTAAATACTTTTAGTCCACAAATCCCCCAATTCAATTCTCCTAGCCACACTGCATTGATAGCCGGTGAGCCGGGCCGCGTCGCTATTATAGATCAGGTGCCTTCCATAGCAGCGACCGAATGGTCAAACTACAACCACAATATAGCCGGTATTTTCCTGATGACGATGAGTTTCTTTGCCATGCTTTCTTATAGCAGGCATCCGGCGACTCCAAGCTCATTTTTCGATAAATGTTTATCTTTTATCCGATATTGGCCATTGGGCTTCGTTTTCCTGGGTATTTTTCTGTTTTTCCGCAGTGATGCTGAAACTTGGCCATTGGGTCCCATAGGCTTCTGGGAAAGCACTTTTAATAATGGCGAAGTGTTGCAGCATAGAATTGCAACCTTGCTGGTGTTTGTCCTTGGCATCATCGAACTGAGCGCCAGAATGACCAAAAATCCTGATAGCAAACTGCCCTTCATCTTTCCTCTTCTGGCAGCTTTCGGGGGATTAATGTTGCTCACCCATTCACATGTCGGCTTTCAAGCCAAAAGTGCTTTTCTTATTCAGGTTGGACATACTACGATGGGTATTTTTTCTCTTATCCTGGCAACCGGCCGCTGGCTGGAGCTAAAACTCGATAAGCCCGGCAAGGACATTGCCGGTTTTGTTTCTGTAGCCGCCCTGTTTCAGATTGGGATTATCCTGATGTTCTATCGTGAACCCCTTTATTAATTATGAATACATTACCTAATTACCCCTTGCTTAACGGCATCAACAGCCCAGCCGATGTACGCAAGCTCAGCAAGAGCGAGCTCAAGCCGCTGGCAAAAGAGCTGCGGGAGTATTTAACCCATACCGTGAGCATTTCCGGAGGGCACTTTTCGGCAGGGCTGGGTACGGTCGAGCTGACCGTGGCGTTGCATTATGTGTTCGATACGCCTTCGGATCAACTGGTCTGGGACGTCGGCCATCAGGCTTATCCGCACAAGATCCTGACCGGCCGCAAGGAGCGGATGACGACGATCCGCACCCTAAACGGCGTCTCCGCCTTCCCGAGCCGGGCGGAAAGCGACTATGACGCCTTCGGCGTCGGCCATTCCAGCACCTCGATCAGCGCCGCCTTGGGGATGGCGATCGCCTCGGAATTGCAGGGCGAAGACAAGCAGATGGTGGCCATTATCGGCGACGGCAGCATTACCGGCGGCATGGCTTTTGAAGCGATGAACCATGCCGGCTCTATCGACGCCAATCTGCTGGTGATTTTAAATGATAACGATATGTCGATTTCACCCAATGTCGGGGCAATGAATAATTACCTGACCAAGATTTTATCCAGCCGCCTGTATTCTTCGGTGCGCGAGGAAAGCCGGAAAGTCTTGAGCAAGATGCCCAGCGTCTGGGAACTGGCGCGCCGGACCGAAGAGCATATGAAAGGCATGATCGTACCGGGCACGTTGTTTGAAGAGCTGGGCTTTAATTATATCGGCCCGATTGACGGTCATGACCTGGATATGCTGGTGCCGACGCTGGAGAACCTGAAAGCGATCTCCGGACCGCGCTTTTTGCATATCATCACCAAAAAAGGCAAAGGCTATCCGCCGGCCGAAAAAGATCCGCTGGCCTATCATGGCGTACCGGCCTTTGATCCATGCAAGGACTCTCTGCCCAAATCGTCGCCCTCCCCGCACCCGACTTATACCGAGGTGTTTGGCGACTGGTTATGCGATATGGCCGAACAGGACGAACGCCTGCTCGGCATTACGCCGGCCATGCGGGAAGGCTCAGGGCTGGTCCGCTTTTCGCAATGTTACCCGACGCGTTATTTTGATGTCGCCATTGCCGAGCAGCATGCGGTCACGCTGGCGGCAGGCCAGGCTTGCCAGGGCGCCAAGCCGGTCGTGGCGATTTATTCGACCTTTTTGCAGCGCGCTTACGACCAGATGATTCATGATGTCGCCCTGCAGGATCTGGATGTGCTGTTCGCGCTGGACCGGGCCGGTCTGGTCGGTCCTGACGGCCCGACCCATGCCGGCAGTTTCGATTACAGTTACATGCGCTGCATTCCCAATATGCTGATTATGGCGCCCGCCGATGAAAATGAATGCCGGCAAATGCTGACCACCGGCTTTCTGCATGAAGGCCCGGCTTCGGTGCGCTATCCGCGCGGCAAGGGGCCTGGGGTTGCGGTACAGAAAGCGCTGAACACCCTCCCGATAGGCAAAGCCGAGCTGCGCCATCAGGGCAGCCGCATCGCCATTCTGGCCTGGGGCAGCATGGTTTCCCCGGCCCTGGCGGCAGGCCGGCATTTGGGCGCGACCGTGGTCAATATGCGCTTTGTCAAACCGCTCGATGAACAGCTGATTCTGGAACTGGCCAAAAGCCATGAGCTGTTTATCACGGTCGAGGAAAACGTCATTGCCGGCGGCGCCGGCGGGGCCGTAACGCATTTCCTGCACAGCCAGCGCATCCTGATGCCGGTGTTGAATATCGGCTTGCCCGACCGCTTCATCGAACAAGGCAGCCGCGAGGAACTGCTGGCTATCTGCAAGCTCGACGCCACCGGTATTATTCAACAGATTGAGGAATTTTGTGCCTGAAGTGCCTTTAACTTTTCCACATACCAGAGAAAATTGCGTCCGTTATGATAACAATATAAGCCCAAATCAGCCATATGCCGTCAGCTTCAAGCAATATTTTCACTGATATCCCTGAGCATATACCGGAAGAATTGTTTGCCAGTATTCTTAAGCGGGATAATGTTTATATTGAACGCATCGTTTCTAAAGGCCATATTACACCGGCTGGACAATGGTATGATCAGGCATGGGATGAATGGGTTATATTACTGCATGGGAAGGCAACAATAGTCTATGAACAGGATCAGCAGATTGTACAATTGACTGCCGGCGATTATTTATTACTCCCTGCGCATACCCGGCACCGTATTGAATGGACATCACCCGAAACAAATACTGTATGGTTAGCTGTTCACCTGAAAGCCTAAAGTGACGGCTTAAAGTCTCAACAGTATAAAAGTATTACCTTATTTACGAGGGAATACTTGGCCTGCTTGGATTTGCGTTATACCTGATTATTTTTTTACATTCAACCCGTTCAGGTACGCAATGTTGCTCATGTTCTTTCCTACTTCTGCAAAAAGCTGAAATACTCCCGCCTTTTCTTTCCAACGCCGATACGTGCTCTAACGCATAGACGATTAATGGCCGCTCGTTTAGATTATGATCCCTAACAACTGCCGACATCGGGGTTAATGGTCGCCTTTATCTTACTCCTGGGGTCGGCTTTCCCTTATTCCTACAGGAGAGTCAAGGGTGCCATCGACCCAAGCTATTTTCGCTAACAACCGATTGCTGACGGCTCTGCCCCATAAGGATCGAGAACAGTTGCTGACTCATTGCGAAGCCGTCAAGCTTGATTCTGCCCAGGTGCTGTATCGCTCAGGAGAACTGATCCGGTACGTTTATTTTCCGACCGGCTGCCTGATCTCCCTGATGAGGCCGGTCAATGACAGCGCGGGTCTGGAAGTAAAGCTGATCGGTAATGAAGGCGTGCTCGGCTTCACCCTCATGCTGGGCGTCGACGTCACTCCTTTTCATGCGCTGGTTCATGGCTCAGGCCCGGCGCTGCGCATGACGGCGCCGGCGTTTCTTGATGAGCTCGAACACAGCCCTGCCCTGCAGCAGGAGTTAAAGCGCTACCTCTATGTAACGATGACCCAGCTCGCGCAAAACGCGGCCTGTACCCGCTACCATGTGGTCGAGGCCCGCCTCGCGCGCTGGCTGTTGATGACCCAGGATCGGGCGCACTCCGATCACTTCCATGTGACCCATGAATTAATGGCCCATATGCTGGGGGTGCGCCGGGTTGGCATTACCAAAGCCGCCAATTCCCTGCTGAAGCAAAAGTTCATCAGCTATCGCCGCGGGGATATCACGATTCTCGATCGGGCCGGCCTGGAAACGGCGGCCTGCGAATGTTACCGGGCCGATAAAGACATCTACGAGCGCATCCTGGGGGAAGAGCACACCTTTGTGCCCCATTACAGAGATGAGCCTATTGCTCCTCATTCATATTCATCAGGTATGGATAGGGTATGAGCGTCATGAAGACCCTCTATTTTAAGCTGAAAGACAAACTCATATAGAATTCATTGTATATTTATATGTTAACGTACCGACTCCGGCTGATTTTATGAATACATTTATTTTTAATGTCCGGTCTTAAAGCCGGGCTCCTGATTGAAATAACATTGCAGAGCCGGTTTTACCGATACGCAGGTATTCATACAACTCAATAAAGCAGGAAACTATTATGAAAACGTTATATAAAGTATCCCATTCTGCATATGAGGCTTTAGATAAGGTTGCTGACGCAACCGGTGAGGCAGGGGAAGTCCTTTGCAAAAAAGGGGAACAACTAAGAAAAACAGAACAGAGATTGGTCAAGAATTGCCGCAGTTATATCAGTGACAACCCCCTCACTTCGGTCAGTATCGCAATGTTAACGGGCTATCTAATGAGCCGCCTGTTGAACTGCGACCGTTAGTTCGGCAAAAGGTCGCCATTCCTTGAAGGGATAGAATTCCAGGGCAACTTTATCATAAAACAAAATAGCGCAATCCGGAAGAAGCGGCTTACAACTCATTTTTTAGATTGGAAAGGTCGGACTGTGGCTGCCTTCAAGACATTACCGAACACTAGCGCTTACAACGATCGGCTTATCTGTCCGCATAACTCTTCGGAGATATCGGTCAACTATGCATGCTATTGTTATTAACGTGTAAAAATTGCTGAATACCACTTCTCCCATAGCTGGCGGCGTATCATCTGCATCGCTTTTGGCAGCCTGATTAAATTATTCTTCCCAAAGCTTGCCTGTTCTTTGCCGGCAATTCCCAATCATCAAAATATTACTTCCAAGCTGAAGCTGATACGTAAATCAGCGGACATACATCAAGGATCATATTGCCAACACAGAATCTGCCGCTAATCCGGAACTCCTGATACGGACTAATGGACAACTTATCACGAACGCAGAGTGCAAACTTGTGTACGGTACCGTTCAGGCTGTGTCTGATGATTGCTAATTTTTATCCGGTTCTAAAATCTCAATGCCCAATATGGCAATCTGCAAAAGCTATCGGAGTACCCCTGCCACGTCGAAGTCACCAGAAAATAATGATAAAATCAATTTTCCTTATAGCTGTATTGCTGTATTTTTCTGAACGCGATATTCATAAGCGCTTTCAGAATGGGTGACGACCGGATAAATAACAGGCATCACTCGACAACAACTTGCCGGTAAATGCAATTCCCATCGGCAACATTTAAAAAAAACGGAATCGAGTCAGACAAATGAAAACGCTTGTGACTGGCGCAAATGGCTTTTTGGGATCGGCAATCATGAGACGCTTACTGAAGGCGGGCCATGATGTCAGGGTATTGGTCAGGGCTCAAAGCGACAGACGCAACCTGAATAATTTCCCGGTGGAAATCTGTAAAGGGGACCTCTGCGATGCCGCCTCTATAAAACGCGCCGTCAACGGCTGCGATAACCTGTTTCATGTGGCCGCCGATTACCGCCTGTGGATTCCTGACCCCGAGGTCATGTATGCCACCAATGTTACAGGCACGCAATCACTCATACTGGCCGCGGCAGAAGCAGGATTAAAACGCATGGTCTACACCAGCAGCGTAGCCACGCTGGGTTTGAATCCGGACGGCAGCCCGGCAGATGAAAACACAGCTTCTTCATTGTCCGAAATGACAGGGCATTATAAACGCTCAAAATTTCTCGCGGAACAAGCTGTACGGCAACTTACAGATCAGCATAAATTACCCCTGGTGATAGTTAATCCATCCACGCCTATCGGACCTTGCGATATTAAACCCACGCCAACCGGCTGTATTATCCTGGATACACTCTTAGGCCGTATGCCGGCTTATGTGAATACCGGACTTAATGTGGTGCATGCGGATGATGTCGCCCATGGACATCTGCTGGCCTTTGATTTAGGTCAAGCAGGAGAACGCTATGTTCTCGGCGGCGAAAACATGAGTCTGCTGCAAATCCTGGAAATGATAGATGAGCTCACAGGAAAAAAATCAAGGCGGATACGCTTATCACATAACCTGGTATTGCCTGCGGCTTGGCTGATGGAGAAAACTGCGGCATATACCGGAAAAGAACCGCGTGCGACAATAGATAGTGTGCGTATGGCGAAAAATCAAATGTTCTTTTCCAGCGCTAAAGCCATACGCGAATTGAACTATGGTTATCGTCCGGCGAAAGAAGCCATTAAAGATGCCATTCTCTGGTTTCGTGAAAATGGATATTGCAAATGAACCCTTGAAGTTCAGCCTGCATCAGGAAGATGCTAATGGCTGATTTTGCTAATCACCGGCACACAAAAGGCGCAGAATAAATTTTTTATCCTGCATCTTTAATCTGACAATAACTTCGGGATTAATGGTGGCAACCGGCGCCATGAATATGGCCATGGGCCATTTCTTCCTGAGTTGCAGCCCTTACATCAACCACCTCAACATCAAAAGTCAAGGCAAGCCCTGCCAGCGGATGATTGCCATCAATCGTAATATCATCCCCGTCGATATTAACTATGGTCACCACGCCGGTACCGGAGCTCACATCCGCATGAAACTGCATACCGACTTCAATGTCATCAATGCCTTCAAACATTTCCCGTGAGATAACCTGAACCATCTCATCCATGATCTCGCCATAAGCATCTTCAGCGGCAATACGCACGTTGAATTTGTCACCGACCGCTTTGCCATACAGTGCTTTTTCCAGCCCGGAAATAATATTTCCACTGCCATGTAAATAAACTAATGCCTCGTCATTAATGGAACTATCAAGCACTTCACCGTCATCGTTAGTCAGCGTATAGTGGATAGAAACAGCCATATTGTCAGCTACTTGCATTATTTAAAACCTTATTCGTGATTTAAAAGCCGACTATGATAAAGATTTATAATGTGTTTGTCCGAAAAATATATAGAGCTTGACGGAGAAATATCGTTGCTAGCTTTTTATTCCGATGCCTTTATGCAATAAAAACAGACTAAGCAGCGTCAGAGCCACAATAAATCCCCCGGTAATATTAAAAGCCAACTGAATATCAATATCCGTCACGCCGATTAATCCATATCTGAATGCATTAATCATGTACAAAATGGGATTACCCTTGGAAACAGTCTGCCAGATTTCCGGCAACATGGATACCGAATAAAAAACACCGCCCAAATAGCTTAAAGGGGTCAATATAAAGTTGGGAACAATTGAAATATCGTCAAAGCTTTCCGCAAGCACTGCATTGATAAAGCCGGCCAGTGAAAATAAAGTAGCAGTCAGTAAGACGATCGATACAGTAATTAAAGCATTATTGACAGTGATGTCCGCAAATACAAGAGATATTAAAGCGACCACCATGCCGACTAAGAGTCCCCTGATAATACCGCCGCTGACATAGCCGAAAAGAATTACCCAGTTGGGTACGGGGGCGACCAACAATTCTTCGATATTACGTTGAAATTTAGTCGAATAAAAGGACGAAACGACATTTGCATAGGAATGGCTGATAACCGACATTAAAATAATGCCCGGAACAATATAATCCATATAAGTTGCCCCGCTGATAGTACCTATGCGGGCGCCGATCAATTTGCCGAAAATCAAAAAATACAACGCTGTGGTGATCGCCGGGGGCAATAACGTTTGCGGCCAGATCCGGATAAAACGAAAAACTTCTTTTTTTATCAGGGTTTTAAAAGCAATAAAATAATTCATTGCTCACCTGCCGGCTTGGAGTCTATCAGGTCCATAAACATCTGTTCCAGGCGATTGCTCTTGTTTTTCATGCTGATGACCTTGATATTATTTGCGCTTAAGCCGCTGAATAACAGATTCAACCCGATTTCCTTCGGCACAGCGACATTAAGTGCTTTATCCGTTATGCGCTCAATTTGATAGCCTGCAATGACAGGAGTCGTAACGACAGGTTCAGCCAGATCCAGCACAAAATGATCGATATGAAGCCGGGCCAGTAAGCTCGCCATATCAGAATTTTCGATTATCTGTCCCTGATCAATAATAGCGATATTTCGGCACAGGCTTTCTGCCTCTTCCAGATAATGCGTAGTTAAAATGATAGTCGTTCCCTGTTCATTAACCTCCTGCATCATTTTCCACATAGCCCGGCGGATTTCTATATCGACACCTGCGGTAGGCTCATCAAGAATCAATAACTTGGGCGCATGCACCATGGCACGAGCAATCATGACGCGGCGTTTCATGCCTCCCGATAAACGCCTGGAAACTGTATCGCGCTTATCCCACAAATCCATTTGCTTAAGGCATTGTTCCGTTCTTTGCAGTGCGAGTTTACGGGGTGTGCCGTAATAACCGGCCTGATTTAAAACAATACTTCTAACCGTTTCGAACTGATTAAAATTGACCTCTTGCGGCACCAGTCCCAGGCAGCTTTTAGCTCTTGATCGGTCAGTCTTTAAATCGTGGCCGAAGATACTGACCGAACCGCTGGTTTCATTAACCAGTGAACTGATAATGCCGATAGCCGTTGATTTTCCGGCGCCATTAGGCCCGAGCAAAGCAAAGAAATCACCTGCCTCTACATCAAGATTAATGCCTTTTAAGGCTTCAAAGCCATTATTATAGGTTTTTCGAAGTTTACGAATAGATAATGCATTCATACTGAAACTAACACTTAACGACAGCCTTTAAATAAGTTAAATTACACGCTATATTCATGATAAAAGATCAAACGGATAACAAAAAACCTGCTGATTCTATCAGATAATTGCATGCTTCATTGACAAAACTGGATAGCTTGTGCCCAACCAACCACCTGAAATCGTTGCCGCTGTAGACCTCGGTTCCAACAGCTTTCACATGATTGTTTGCAGTCTGAATAAAGGAAATCTACAAACCATTGACCGGCTTAGAGAAATGGTCAGACTTGCGTCCGGACTGGATGAGAACAATTTCCTGGACGAGAATACTCAAAATAGAGCGCTGGCCTGCCTTGAACGGTTTGGCCAAAGAATTCGCAATTTCCCGCCCGGCAGTGTGCGCATTGTGGGCACGAATACTTTGCGCACCGCTAAAAACGCCGCTCAGTTTTTGTTAAAAGCGGAACAAGCCCTGAACCATCCTATCCACATAATTTCGGGCATAGAAGAAGCCCGCCTGATCTACCTGGGCGTAGCCTATAGTTTAAGCAGCAACGCCAACTTGCGCCTGGTGATGGATATTGGCGGCGGCAGTACTGAATACATCATAGGCACAGGCAATACGCCTAAAGAGAAAGAAAGTCTGCATATGGGCTGCGTCTCGGTCAGCAATATATTTTTTAAAGACGGCCGGCTCTCCAGAAATGCCTTTAACCAGGCCAGCCTGTTTGCCGAACAGGAACTTGAGCCCTTCCAGACTAAATTTCATCGTAAAAACTGGGATGAAGCCATAGGAGCATCCGGCAGCTTACGGGCAATTGCCAGAGTTCTGCAAGCCAAAAACTGGAGTAATAACGGTATAACCCGGGAAGGGCTGGATAAGCTTGTCGCTCATCTTACCCAATGCAGCCACATCAATGAACTCAACCTGCCGGAACTTGACTCAGAACGCCTTCCCGTATTTCCCGGCGGCCTGGCCATCGTCTATGCCACTTTCAAAAGTTTGGGTATTGAGCAGATGGCGGTTGCGGACGGCGCATTAAGAGAAGGGCTCATACAGGATTTATTGGGGCGGATTTATGACCATGACATGCGCTCTGCAACGGTACAATCTGTCGCCGAGCGTTATCAAACCGATAAAAAACATGCGGCGCGTATTAAACAGACATTGCATATTATGCTGGAGCAATTAAGCAAAAACTGCACTTGGGCGCGGGATGAAGACTGCGCGCAAATTTTAAACTGGGCGGCCGACTTGCATGAAATCGGCATTGACATCGCCCATAGCCAATACCATAAACACGGCGCTTATATCATTGAAAACGGGGATCTTGCTGGCTTTTCCAAGCAGGACCAGATTTTATTGGCCTCCATCGTAAGGTCGCATCGCCGCAAATTTTCACAAATCCTTTTTAATAACTTATCGTCACCCTGGAATGTATATGCTCCCTATCTGGCCCTTATTTTACGCCTGGCGGTCTTACTGCACCGCAATCGCCATGAGCATGAACTACCCGGCTTTACAATAGCCATCCAAAAGTCCAGAGTCTATTTACAGTTTCCCGCCGATTGGCTGGACCAATCACCTCTGACTCATGCTGATTTAATTCAGGAGGCTGCGTACCTTAAATCCGCCGGATTCAAACTGGAATTTGCCTGAGCGGTATTGGTTTTATGAAAACCCTGTTACATATTTTTTTACTGTTGCTGAGCACGTTAATCATATTATGCGCCATGCTGATTTTTTTTGGCGTCAGCGACAAGCCTGACATTGCTGTGGAATGGACGCTGACTCGCAATGACATTGCCAGAGCGAAAAAAATCCTGCATGAAGGCTCTAAAACCAAGCCGGACGAAATCGGCACAATCGAATTAAGCGAAGCCGATCTTAATCTTGCCGCCAATTATTTATTAAACCGGTACAGTAAAAGTGCAGTCAAGGTAGAGTTGAAAGACAACATGCTAAGATTCATTGTGACCATGACCTTACCCAAAAACAGCCTGGGACAGTATTTAAATATCAGTTTCAGATTGGGTAACGATGACGAAATTGAACTTCCCAGCCTCAAAAAATTTAAAGTGGGGAAATTACTCATCCCGGCGAGATTTGCCGCCTTTGTTATCAAAAAAGTCATTCATCATACCTCGTTGAATGAGTATTTCATGCTGGCAACCCATCCTGTCAAATACGTTAAAATTGACGAGCAAAAAATTACCATTATCTACTTCTCAAGCCTTGAAAATCTGATAAAGACTCGAAACTTCCTGACTCAAAGCGGCAATAGCGCCGAGTCGGACATTTATCAGCAAAAACTGGCAGAAATTATTGCCGGACATGATCCGAAATGGCGTTTATCACTGGCCGAATTATTAAAGCCTTTATTTGAGCTGGCCTATCAACGCTCTACATTGGACACCGCCATTGAAGAAAATAAAATGGCTATTATGACGGTTAATAATTACGTTAATAAAAAAGAAACGAAAAATTTACTTTCTACTTCTGCACCAAAGCCGGCAACGGAACAGCAATATTCCACTTTTTTGTATAAAAGAATCGATCTGGCCCAACATTTTATCGGTTCAGCCGCAATTACTGCATCAGTAAACGGCCAGGCAGCCCAGGTTGCAGGTGAAGAAAAAGAATTAAGAGACGCGCAAGGCGGCAGCGGCTTCAGCTTTATTGATTTAGCCGCGGATAAAGCCGGTACACGTTTTGGAGAAATGGCGACGTCATCACCTGAAAGCGCCCGTAAAACCCAAAAAGCCATGTCCGAAATAAAAGACTACAGCGATTTTATGCCCGATCCCAGAGATCTTCCCGAACATATGGACGAGACTGAATTTAAACAACGCTACCAATCTATTGATAGTCCTGCTTACCAGGAAATAGTCAAGCTGATCGATGACCGCATTTCGGCGACACCGATTTATAATATTAAAGATTAATTATTGTGGAGAGAGACGCGATAAATCGCGCCTCTAGGGTTTGATTAATTTGTGCTCACGTCCGGTATAATCGGCAAAAGCGGCATTTTCTGCCTGGGGAATTCTCCCGTCAAGGCATTCAGGAAAGAGACTATATCAGCTGTTTCTTCTTTGGATAAGTCTTTACCCAACTGTAGTTTCGCCATTAGTTTTACGGCTTCCCGGAGGGTTTTAACCGACCCATTATGAAAATAAGGAGCAGTGAAAGCGATATTCCGCAAGGTAGGCACTTTCCATAAATGCTCATCATCCGGCTTATTGGTAACTTCTGCCAAACCCTTATCTTTATTAAAGTGATACTGTGCTTCAAAATAAGGATTACTATTCACCGGAAATTTCTGGAATACGCCAGGGCCATTAAAGGCCGGGCCGCTATGGCAACCGGTACAACCCAATTCGGCCATTTTATTCATGCCGCGAACCTGTTGTTCGGTTAAAGCTGATTTATCCCCGGAAACATATTTATCATAAGGACTGTTAGGGGTTATCAATGTTCTTTCGTAAGCGGCGATAGCTTTAGTGACCGTCTCTTTGGAAATCGTATCATCGCCAAAAGCCTTTTCAAAGGCTTTCCGGTAACCTTCAATAGGCTTAAAGCGAGCAACAACCTCATCCCAGCTTTTCATTCCCATTTCAATAGGATTTACCACCGGCCCTGCCGCCTGCTCTTCCAGACTGGCCGCCCTGCCATCCCAAAACTGAACCTTATTAAATGCAGCATTCCAGACAGTAGGGGCATTGCGGCCGCCGGCCTGATTATTATGACCAAAAGAGGTAGGCAGAGTATCTTCGCCGCCCAGCATGGTATTGTGGCAAGACGCGCAGGAAACCCTTCCATTGACCGACATCAATCGCGGATCATGATATAACATTTGACCCAGCTCAACTTTAGCTTCAGTAGTAGGGTTGTCAGCAGGCGCCGGCGCTACGGTTGGCAACGCCTCCCAAGCCGAAGCTGTCGAAATAGAGCCTGCCAGCGCCAATGCTGTCACCAGCGAACGAATTTTAAACATATTTATCCTCCAACTATTATTATTGAATACGGGCGACTTGTATCCTGGTGGATATAAATCGCCCGTTAACCTCATATACCCATTGAATTGTAAAATATAAAACAGGCAAGGTACAATCTAATTGACATCAGATACCTATGGGCCAGAAAAAATCGTTCGACCGGAACAGCGTTTGTCATCAATAACAAGGTCTTTACCCGAATAGTTGATTACCTTGAGGCAGCTCCAGCAGCTTGAATATCCACTGTATTTATCCTAAGGCTCTCCTGAGTATGGCCGAATAGCTACTTAACGAAGTGGAGTAATATATAACACTGTCTGAACAGCAGTCCGGTCACATTACTTTTTTCAGGCCATCGTTATGAATATTTTCCCAGTCAATAAATCAATACGATCCATTATTCCCGGTATTCTTTTAGCCGGCCTCTTGTTTTTGAGCTTTATGGTGCTTCGTGAGTTTTTACTCACACTGGCCTGGGCATTCATTATAGCCTATGTTATGTGGCCGCCTTACCAGTGGCTGAGGCGTCGGCTCAAAGACCGGGCCAACCTCAGTGCGGCAGTGATGACGGCAATTATCGCAGCGGTGATCTTTCTAACCATCTTTTGGCTTGCAGCCATGTTACAGGATGAGACTAAAATGGCTTATCAAAGCCTGATGGATAACTTTACTCAGGGCTCTCTTCAATTGCCGGAGTTTATTAAACATATACCCTGGCTGGGCAATTATTTACAAGAAGGGCTGGAGCGATTGACCAATGACCGGAGAGAAATGGCTGCGCAACTCGCCAGTTGGTCAAGGCAGTGGTTAGGCGGATTTGCTCAGTTTCTGGGAGGTATCGGGCAAAATGCCATAAAACTGGGCGTTATTTTGGTCACATTATTTTTTTGTTTTCGCGATGGCAAGGAAATAATTAAACAGTTACAACAGGGATTGGTCCGCTTTCTTGGCGAATATCAACATATTTACCTGCAAGCCGCAGGCAGTACGACGCGTGCTGTGGTTTATGGACTGGTGCTTGCCGCACTGGGGCAAGGTATTCTTGCAGGAGTCGGTTACTATATGGCCGGCGTCAAAGCCCCTGCATTGCTGGGTGCCATTACCGCATTGCTGGCCCTGATTCCAATGGGAGCCACTCTCGTATGGTTCCCGACCGGCATCATCCTGATTCTTAAGGATCAGCTTTGGCCCGGATTAGGGCTGTTACTGTGGGGTGTTCTGGCCGTTAGCACGGTAGATAATGTTATTCGTCCACTGGTAATCAGTGGCGCCAGCCAAGTGCCTTTTCTCGTCGTTTTATTTGGTGTGCTTGGAGGACTTACCGCTTTCGGTGCAGTCGGTCTTTTTTTAGGACCTGTGATTCTGGCTGTTCTGCTGTCTGTATGGCAGTCCTGGCTCAAGCAGCAGGACTAGTTTTCCTGGAGGGCATGAAAGCCTGACATTCAATCCGCGCCGATTTTGAATGCCCAATCTTAATATGTGAAAAAGGGGTGATACTCGTGCTTATGATGCCTTGGGCTATTTTCATAGAATTTGCTGTCCTGGCTCTGATGATCGGAGCTTCCGGCTACTTTCTCTCTCTTTTTGGAGACGTCATTGCCGAAAAGACGGGGCTGGGGGGAAACTGGGTAGGTTTTGCGATGCTCGCGACAGTTACCTCCTTACCGGAACTGGTTACCGGCATCAGCGCGGTCACCTATGCCGGCGTACCCAATATCGCCTTGGGCGATGCCTTGGGCAGTTGTGTATTCAATCTGCTGCTGATCGTGCTGGTGGACTTTCTGCATCGGGAAGCCCCGGTGTACACCCGGATCAGTCAGGGGCATATCCTCTCGGCCGGATTCGGGGTCGTGCTCCTTGGTTTCGTTGCGTTCAACATTGTCTTGTTCCAAAACGGCGCTAGCCTGAGTTTTAGACATGTAGGCTTATATACGCCAATCATTTTGCTGTTTTATATTTTTGCTGTACGCACGGTTTTTCGCTACGAAAAATCCCAGCGCCTGGAGGTCGTGGAGGAAATTGCCGAGCGTTATCCGAAAATTAGTTTGGCAAGAGCCCTTATAGCCTTTTTTCTGGCAGGAGCCGTGGTAGCCCTGGTGGGTACCAGGCTCCCCATAACGGCTGAGCATCTGGCCCAGGCCATGGGCTGGGACCAAAGCTTCGTGGGCACCGTGTTCGTAGCTTTGGCCACTTCCTTGCCGGAAGTTGCGGTCACTCTTTCGGCGTTGAGAATCGGAGCATTGGACATGGCTATCAGCGACCTGTTGGGAAGCAACCTGTTCGACCTGGTGATCATCGCCGTAGACGATCTGGCATACATCAAGGGTCCCCTTCTTGCCAATGTTTCGCACGTGCACCTGATTACGATCCTTTCGGCAATCATGATGACCGGCATCGGCATCGTAGGCCTGCTGTATCGCCCGCAAATGCGCCTGTTCAAGACAGTTGGATGGGTCAGCCTGTTCATGTTCAGTATCTATATCCTTAACATGACGGTGCTATATCTGCATCAGCAATAGTCAGAAGCTGCGCTGTGTCTTATGCCGAAACCTGTCGGCAAAAGCGGTTCTTTTACCTCGAAATCTGCTCACCGTCCCTATAGATCCAGCCCCGGCGCCGCATCCACTTCTCGATTTCCACCACGAAGAACACGATGGTAGAGAGACCGAGACAGAAGATCAACTCGCCGCTGCTCAATGCCTCTGTCTTGAATATCAGTTGCAGGACCGGCACATACAGCACCGCCATCTGCAAACCGATAGTCAAAAGCACTGCCCCCAGCAAGGGCATATTGGAAAACAACTTCTGACTGAAAAAAGATTCACGTTCCGACCTGACTGCCAGCACATGCCCCATCTGTGATAAGGAAAGGACGGTGAACACCATGCTTTGCCAATGCGCAGAACCGGTAAAATAAGCCCAGCCTTGAGAGAACAGAGAGACTCCGCCCATCAGCAGACCGATCCACAAGGTATGCTGCCACATGCCTTGAGCGAAAATGCTTTCCTGAGGCGGACGGGGACGGCGTTGCATGATGCCCTGCTCTTCCGGTTCGACAGCCAAGGCCAGACCCGGCAAACCATCGGTTACCAGATTGATCCAAAGGATGTGGATGGGCAGCAACGGAATTGGCAAGCCTAGAAATGGCGCCAGAAACAGCGTCCAGATTTCCGCCGAGTTACACGTCATGGCGTATTTGATAAATTTTCTGATATTGTCAAAAATCCGCCGCCCTTCACGTACCGCCGTTATGATAGTAGCGAAATTATCATCCAGCAACACCATATGAGAGGCTTCCCGAGCCACGTCTGTGCCGATTTTTCCCATGGCAATGCCGATATTAGAAGAATTTAGCGCCGGCGCATCGTTAACGCCGTCTCCGGTCATTGCTACGAATTCCCCCCTGTCCTGCAGGGCTTTGACGATCTCGATCTTCTGTTCCGGCGCCACGCGTGCATAAACGCGGACTTCCTTGACCTGCTTCTCGAATTCCTCAAGGCTCATGCGCGCCAGTTCCGGCCCGGTCAGCACCTTGCTGTCTTCATCGGCAATGCCAAGCCGCATGGCGATGGCCAGCGCGGTCGCGGGATGATCGCCGGTGATCATGACTGGTGTAATTCCGGCGCTTTTGCACAAATCTACCGACTCCTTGGCCTCGGGCCTTGGCGGATCCATTAGCCCAACCAGCCCGAGAAAGCTCAGTTCGGATTCGATTGCATCGGCTGTCAAATCTACGGGACGCTCAGAGAAAGAGCGGTACGCCAGGGCTAATACACGCAGTCCATCCGCCGCCATTTGATCGGCAACAGCCAGTATTTTTTCGCTTTGTAAGGGTTGCTGGCCGCCGCCGGCCCATTGGCTGACGCAGCGAGCCAACAAACTCTCAGGAGCACCCTTTGCATAAGCAATGAATTCGCTGCCTTCCTGATGCAGCGTCGTCATGAGTTTACGTTCGGAATCGAAAGGGATTTCATCCAGCCGCGGTGCACCTTTGGCAAGTTCCGCGCCTTCAAACCCTGCACTTCCGGCCGCTTCATACAAAGCGATTTCTGTGGGATCGCCCAGCAATTGGCCGTTCTGGCCACGGCGGGCATCATTATTCAGGGCGAGTGCACGCAACAGCCTGGTCGGAAAGTCAGCGGCGATGCCTTTCTTGAAGGCGCCTTCGACATAGAATGCCTCGGCGTGCATGCGGTTCAGCGTCAATGTGCCCGTCTTGTCCGAACAGATAAAGGTTACCGAGCCCAGGGTTTCTACAGCGTGCAGGCGCCGGATCAGGGCATTTTTCTTGACCATCCTGCGCGCACCCAAAGCCAGGGACACCGTGACCACGGCAGGCAGGGCCTCCGGGATGGCGGCCACGGCCAGACTGATGGCGGTCAGAAACATCAATACGGGCGGCTCACCACGCAGCACGCCTGCGACGAAAAGGATAGCGCAGATAGCCAAAACCAATAGGGAAAGGCGTTTGCCAAACTTTCCGAGGCGTTGTTGTAGCGGCGTTTTGGTTTCTTTTCCCTGACGCAAAAGCACGGCTATTTTACCGAGTTCGGTGTCCATTCCGGTGGCGATGACCACTCCGAGCCCACGACCATAGGTCGCGACGGTTCCTTTGTAAGCCATGTTTCGCCGATCACCGAGCGGTGAATCCAACTCACGTATTAGAGCGCCCGATTTTTCAACCGGCAGGGATTCTCCGGTCAGCGCAGCTTCCTCTACCTTGAGTCTGACAACATCCAGCAATTTCAGATCGGCCGGAACGACATTTCCGGCTTCGAGCATGACCAGATCGCCAGGGACCAGCTCCTGCGCTGCTATGGTTTTGATTTCACCTTCCCTCAGCACTTGGGCGTTAGGACTGGCCAAACGCATAAGCGCAGCCACGGCTCGTTCCGCGCGGTACTCCTGGACAAAACCGATGATGGCGTTCAAGACAACGATCACGATGATGGCGATTGTATCCGTTAAATCGCCGATCAAACCCGACACGATGCCGGCAATGATCAACACGATAATCATGAAATCGGCGAATTGCCCGAAAAACATCCGGATGGGTCCCCGTCGCCGTTGTTCCTGGATAGCGTTCGGGCCATGGTCAATGAGTCGATCTTCTGCTTCCTGATGGCTCAAGCCTTTTTCAGGATCGACCTTGAGCCATGCGGTTGTCTGCCAAGGCTCAAGTAGATGCCACGGTGGCGAGGAAACTTGGCTTTTATGAGCTTTTTGTTGCTTGGTCATGGCTTGAGTTCGGGAAAAAGAATAATGAGGAATTCCTAAACTTTAAAGTGTATAAGTTTGTGCTCACTTAGTAACGGCAACTGAATAACTTGGGCATAGGGACTTATCGTAGGGGCGGCTTTAGCCGCAAAGAGCGCGGCTAAAGCCGCTCCTACAAAAATATAAATGTTCAAGTTATTAAATTTTTTCGTTCCTTAACAAGATGTAATGAAACATTTAATCGCTTACCCGGGAAAAAGGATACCATATCTACCTTAATCTCTAAAAAGCTTCTCAATATGCGTTACCCAAAAGATTGCCAAGAGAATAAACCCTTAAAAACAGAGCTGTATCGTCGAGTCTGCCCTTCGAATGAGTGCAATAGCTGAATCGCTTGAAAATATACCTATGAATAACGTTTTTCTGCTCATTGTCGCTATGTTGCTGGTTGTGCTGAATGGGTTTTTTGTAGCGGCCGAGTTTGGTCTCGTTAAACTTCGGCAGACGCGTATCCGCGAAATTGCGAAAACACGTGGCTGGCGCGGACGCATTCTGGAGAAGGTGCATGTAAAACTTGACGCCTATCTATCGGCCTGCCAGTTAGGTATCACGTTCGCTTCTTTAGGCCTGGGCTGGGTCGGCGAACCGGCATTCGCCAGCCTGCTTGAACCTTTATTCGTCCGGATCGGAGCCACGTCGCCGGAATTTATCCACGGTATCTCGTTTGCTCTGGCTTTTTCCATTATCTCGTTTCTTCATATCGTGGTGGGTGAACTTGCGCCCAAGTCGATAGCGATCCGTAAAACTGAACAGGTCGGGTTATGGAGCGCCGCGCCGCTTTATGGCTTTTATTGGCTGATGTATCCGGCGATCTGGTTGCTCAACTCCAGCGCCAATCTGGTGCTGCGTCTGTTTGGCCTGGGAGATGCCCTTAGTCATGATGCCCATTATTCAGCTGACGAGCTTAAGCTTATTTTGCGCACCAATCGTACGAGTGAACGATTTACCCGCGATGAATGGAATATACTGGCGAAAACGCTCGATTTCAGTGAGCTGGAGGTATCCGATCTGATGCGCCCGATTCACGAGATCGCCGCGTTGTACCGCTCCAGCTCATTACAGCAAAACCTGCAAACGATGAATCAAAAACGCTTCACCCGCTATCCTTATTTCGATACTAACGGTATCGGTGTACTGGGGATGATTCATTTGAAAGATTTGTTTTTCGCTCAGCAGGAAGGCAAAGTGATTGACGATTTGACCGAATACCTGCGACCGATCCATTACACTCTGCCAGATACATCTGCACTGGAATTATTCCGCCATTTCCGCAGGGGGGCGGCCCATTTTGCAATTGTTGGACAAAAAGGACAAAAGCCGCAAGGCTTCGTTACTCTGGATAATTTATTAAGCGCGATAGTCGGCGAAATACGCGATGAATTCCGGCAGAATAACAATGACTGGACCCGGCTCGATGACGGCACGCTGATCGTCAAAGGCAGCCTGCCGATATTCTCTCTGGAACGGATTCTGGGAATCGACATTGAGAATGAAGAACTTGAACTGGAAGATGAAGTCTCGATCGGCGGGCTGATTATGTCGAAGCTGGGTGATATTCCCGTAGAAGGTCAGAAAATTGAATTTAATCAGTTCAATATTGTGGTCAAAAAGATGAATGGCCCGCGCACCGTCTTTGTCCAGGTCTACCCGAATAAGATGACTTATCTTTAAGCCCAGCCGGATACAGCATGAATTCAGCCAGGATTATTCACTGCGCACGGAGAATGTTTAAAACCCTTATATGCATTAGCTCATGTTAAAACAGACGAATTACGCTTTCGGCAACGTCACACCCGTCTGTCCCTGATACTTGCCGCCTCTGTCTTTATAAGAAGTCTCGCACACTTCATCGCTGCCAAAAAACAGCATTTGCGCCACGCCTTCATTGGCATAGATTTTTGCGGGCAACGTCGTGGTATTGGAAAATTCCAGCGTTACATGACCTTCCCATTCAGGCTCCAGCGGAGTGACATTAACAATAATCCCGCAGCGTGCATAAGTTGACTTGCCTAAACAGATCGTCAGCACATCGCGAGGAATGCGGAAGAACTCAACGGTTCGCGCCAAGGCAAACGAATTGGGGGGAATAATGCAAATATCGGATTTAACATCGACAAAGCTGTTTGAATCAAAATCTTTCGGGTCAACGATAGCGGAATTGATATTGGTGAAAATTTTGAATTCATCCGAACAGCGCACATCATAACCATAACTGGATGTGCCGTAGGAAATAACGCGGCCTTGTCCGGAATCCCTGACTTGGCCGCTTACAAACGGCTCAATCATACCGTGCTGTTCCGCCATACGGCGTATCCATTTATCCGACTTAATGCTCATTGAATGTTAAAATTTGGTTGACTTAAATAATTAATTTTAACACAACTAATGCCCAACCTGAGCATGTCGAAGGGCCATGCGATAAGGTGTGCTCGTTTTTCAGCGCACCTTGGTTTTTATGAAAGCTCGCATAACAGGATTTCCAGCTATTGCTCACGACGGGTTTTAAGTATTCTGTACAACAATATTAGGAAACCGCGTGCTGAAATCCTTGGTTTTTAACGCCAGATTCGCCGCAGTTTTACGCGCGATTTCCTTGTAAATCTGCGCCACGCGACTGTCAGGATCGGCGGCTACCGTAGGTCTGCCGGAATCTGCATATTTGCGAATATTGATATCCAGTGGCAATGAACCCAGAAAATCCACTTTATTTTTCTTGGCCATCGCAACACCGCCGCCTTCACCGAAAATGGCTTCTTCATGCCCGCAAGCGCTGCAAATATGCAGACTCATGTTTTCAACAATACCCAGCACCGGCACATTGACTTTTTCGAACATACCGAGCCCGCGCTGAGCGTCAATCAGGGCGATATCCTGCGGTGTTGTGACAATAATTGCGCCGCTGACGGGAATCTGCTGCGACAAGGTCAATTGAATATCGCCTGTCCCCGGCGGCAAATCAACAATCAGATAATCAACATCCTTCCAGTTAGTGTCTCTCAGCAATTGCTGCAACGCATTGGTCGCCATCGGGCCGCGCCAGATCATCGGTTGATCCGCGTCGATCAGATAGCCGATTGACATGGTTTGTATGCCGTAGGATATCTTGGGCATCATGGTTTTATTATCTTCACTGACCGGATAGCCGGACAATCCCAGCATGGTCGGAATACTGGGGCCGTATATATCGGCATCCAGTATGCCTACCGTTGCACCTTCTGCCGCCAGCGCCAGCGCCAGATTAACCGCTGTAGTCGATTTACCGACCCCGCCCTTGCCGGAAGCGACGGCGATAATATTTTTCACATTAGGCTGCGGTTTCAAGGCCTGCTGCACGGCATGCGAGATGATTTTCACGCTAATCTCGACAACAACATTGCCTATGCCTTGTAAAGTCTGTAAGTGCTGTTTAACAGCCTCTGCCAAGTCATCAACAATGCTTTTGGCCGGATAGCCCAACTCCAGTTTAACGCTGACGTTAGCGCCATCAATGGTAATCGCCTTAATTGATTTAGCCGAAACCAGATCGACGCCATGATTGGGATCGATAAAAGTTTTTAGCAGACTTTCGACATCCGCCTTTTCAATGCTTGCCATAATTGTTCCAGATGAGTTGAAATTAAAAACAAATGATTTGATCAGAATATAAGGCATCAGCGCAATTTTCAATAACTATCATTATTCAGCGAGTCAGTATTCTGTAGCTCAGCTCATTTTATGCGATAATCCGACGCTTGTTTGTCTCCCATATTACGTAAACTTTTACACCATGTCAGATAGAAAAATTCTTGTCACCAGCGCCCTACCCTACGCCAACGGCCCTATTCATATAGGGCACATGCTGGAGTACATTCAAACCGATACTTGGGTGCGTTTTCAGAAACAACGGGGACACCGCTGTTATTTAGTCTGTGCTGATGATACCCACGGCACACCAATTATGCTGAAAGCAGACCGCGAAGGCATCAGCCCCGAACAACTGATCGCCCAGGTCGGCAAGGAACATCTGCTTGATTTTACTGAATTTGGCATAGCTTTTGATAATTATCACAGCACCCATTCCGAAGAAAACAAACTATTTTCATCACTGATCTACGAACGCTTGCGCGATGGCGGACATATCAGTTCACGCACGATTACCCAAGCTTACGATCCAGTCAAGGCTATGTTTTTGCCGGATCGTTTTATCAAAGGCGACTGCCCTAACTGCGGCGCGGCAGAGCAGTATGGCGATGGCTGCGAAGTTTGCGGCGCAACCTATTCCCCCACCGAATTGAAAAATGCCGTCTCCGCCATTTCGGGCGAGAAACCCGTTGAAAAAGACTCGGTGCATTATTTTTTCAATCTTGCCGACTTTACCGAGATGCTGCGCGCCTGGACGAATGCAGGCCATTTGCAGGCGGAAGTTCGCAATAAGTTAGCCGAATGGCTGGAAGGCGGACTGCAACAATGGGATATTTCACGCGATGCCCCCTATTTCGGTTTTGAAATTCCTGATGCGCCCGGCAAATATTTTTATGTCTGGCTGGACGCCCCCATCGGCTATATGGCCAGTTTTAAAAATCTGTGCACCAGGCAGGGCCTTGATTTTGATGAATTCTGGGCAACCGGCAGCGACGCAGAGCTATACCATTTCATCGGCAAAGACATCATTTATTTCCACGCCCTGTTCTGGCCGGCGATGTTGAGCGGTGCTGATTTCAGAACGCCCAGCGCAATTTTTGCCCACGGCTTTTTAACCGTGAATGGCGAAAAGATGTCCAAATCGCGCGGCACTTTCATTAAAGCCAGAACCTATCTGGACCATTTGAATCCTGAATACCTGCGTTATTATTTTGCCGCCAAGCTCAGCGCCGGCGTGGATGACATCGATCTTAATTTTGACGATTTCAGCCAGCGGGTTAACTCGGACATGGTGGGAAAAGTCGTCAATATCGCCAGCCGGTGCAGCGGCTTTATCTCCAAACGCTTTGCCAATGTCTTATCTGCAAATTGTTCTGAACCGGCATTATTTCAGGATTTTATCAACGCCAATGCAACTATTGCCGAGTTTTATGAATCCCGCGAGTTCGGCAAGGCCATGCGTGAAATCATGGCGCTGGCCGATAAAGCCAATCAATATATCGACGAGAAAAAGCCGTGGCTGCTGGCCAAGGAAGATGGCAAAGACTCAGAACTGCATGAGGTTTGTTCGATGGGACTCAATCTGTTCCGGTTGCTGGCGGCTTACCTGAAGCCGGTAACCCCTGCCCTGGCAAAAAACGCCGAGCATTTCCTGAACAGTCCTATAGACGGCTGGGTTGATCAATTACAGCCACTAACCGGCCATACCATTAATGACTTCAGCCCGTTAATGACCCGCGTTGATGCCGATAAAATAGCAGTGATTATTGAAGCCTCTAAAGAAAATCTGGAAAAAACCGCCGATAAACCGAAAGAGAAAAAGTTTGAACCAATCGCCCCGGTTATCGAATTAGACGATTTCGCCAGGCTGGACTTGCGGATTGCCAAGATTATCAAAGCCGATCACGTTGAAGGCGCTGATAAATTATTGCAGCTTACCGTCGATATAGGCGATGAAACCCGCAATATCTTCGCCGGCATTAAATCCGCCTATGCGCCGGAAGATCTGGAAGGCAAGCTGACGCTGGTTATCGTCAATCTCGCTCCGAGAAAAATGCGTTTCGGCCTGTCCGAAGGCATGGTGCTGGCCGCAGGTCCAGGTGGAAAGGATATATGGCTTTTAAGCCCAGATGAAGGGGCAGTTCCAGGGATGCGGGTAAAATAGCATCACAGCGAATTTTCGTCTGTGCTGATTTGTAAGCCTAATTCATAAATATTTTGCTCGAAGAGCGAGTCTTAAAAATCTATTCTTGTCAACTGGGATTGAAAAAAGTGTAAGATAGCCTGACCCTGATAATAGTCTGTTAGACCCGGGCGGGGCTATACAGTAATATGAGGTTATAATGGCGAAGCAAAATCAGCGATAGACTCTAATACTGGAAACGATGCTATGACACTTAAGCCAGCCCGGAATAAAAATCAGATACAGCGACAAAACCTAAAACATTTATCATCACCTACGCCATTTGAAGCGTCATATCCGAATATAACTGCGTGGGTTTCAGATGGTGGCTGGATCGAGATCGAGGATAAGATTCAGACTGGCTCTTTTGTCAGAGCATTAGATGAAGGCGGAATGATTTGGGAAGGAACTGAGAGATACAAGAGTGGTATCTGGCAACAACGGGGGCTAACAATCGCATCAACCGGAGTGCGTGAAGCGAATTTCTTAACGTTCCATCAGTGTCCTGCGCGCTCGGTTACACGGGGAGTTAGGCGGCCACGAATTCTTCTCTCAACGGAAGATTAAAAATATATGAACACTATTAAAATTACCGGAATGAGCAAAGTTGAAAGGCTCCAAACCATGGAGGCCATCTGGGGTTTTCTTATCCATGAGGATTCAGAAATCGAATCACCTGAATAGCATCAGAATATTCTTGCTGCCAGAAAACTGAAAATCGAAGAAGGCAAAGCCGAATTCCGCTCAATTGAATAGCTAAGATCAAAACGGGGTAGATCAATATTAAAGGTATTCAAATAGTCTCCGATGCCGAAAATGATCTTGATGAAGAGCGCAAGTTTATGACAAACAGGGTAGAAATGTTGGGAATTATTTCTGGGATAGTCTGTTGTCGGACATAGAGTCACTAGTCATTTTTGCAGGCATCCACAGAAAAGAGTTTGGGCTTTATCGGATGCTATCGAAGCGTTTCCCGTACGCAATTTATTATGATGTCAATGGCGATGTCGCCTCTGTTGTTGCACTACTGCCAATGCGAAGAGACCCAGTATGGATAAAAGCGAAAATGGGCGGGAAAAGTTAATCAAGGGCTTGACCTTGAGGATTAATTAGCATGGGATTAATCGGTGTAAAACTTCTCTGCACAGAGGATTGCTAACGATTATTGCATTTCACCGTCGATATAGGCGATGAAACCTGCAATATATTCGCTGGCATTAAATCCGCTTATGCGCTGGACAGGTATACTGTTCGGCTTTGGCGTTATCTGGAGTGGAAAGTACCATGGAGAACAGTAACAAAAGAGTCGAAATTTCTGTGGTCAATAGCGATATCACATCGTTTGATGCGGATGTGCTCGTTCTCAAATATGCGCAAGCGTACTACGGTCTTGATCATCTCATTTCCAATTAAGTAGCTCGTCTCGGCACTGACGAAAGCCAATTCTCGCCAATTCTTGGGACATCAAGTTATTTTTATTCTCGTGGTACTATTCGTCCGATGAATATTTTGTTTGTAGGTGTAGTCGAGCTATCCGAATTTAATCAATATTCCTTGCTAGTGTAGTGAATATTTAAAGAAAAAACTTTGCCAGTAGGGTTTATTTTCGACGACAAAATTGCAAAGTACATAACAGAAATTAAAGATAAAGCTATTGACTTAAAAACTTATACAACTGAGTTAGAAGACACTACTTTGCCAAAGGATGAACGTGATGAAAAAATCGAAAAACGTTCCGAATTACAAAAATGCTTGTACAAACAAATAAATGAAGAAGAATTAACTTATAATCTAGGGTACGTTCTCATTTAAGCCAAATTAAAATGCTGACCAGGCTTAGCATGGTCATATAATTTAGCGCCAATGGTTCATAGCGGATGGCGACGCGACGGTATTGTTTCAGCTTTTGGAATAACCGTTCCACCAGGTTGCGCTCCTTGTAGATGTCTTTATCGTAGTCCCGGGATATGTTCCGGTAGCTCCGAGGCGGGAGCACCGGGGTGCC
>JAQURG010000025.1 GCA_028715725.1 Methylococcales bacterium | reverse complement strand
TTGAACCACTTACGCCGTCTCAGCAAAAGCTACGAGCGCCTTACCCGCACTGACGAAATCTGGATTGTCATCGCCATGACGCGTATTATGCTGAATCGCCTGGCTTGAAGCGGAAGTTTCCAAACAGCTTCTAAGCCTTTCATATTAAGGATTCATGAACTTAATTGAATCTTATAAAATCGTTATTTTAGTTCTCTCTTAAATTTTTGAGTATTTCCTCTAAAGGTACAAGGTTCATCGTCATCCTGAATAAAACCTTGTTATTCTGTAACAGGCCGTAACACTGATAAGTTCTCAGCATAATGTTGGTCTGGTTTAATGTATTATCGCTGGATTCCGGAAGCTGCTTAACCAGAATATGCAGTTTATCATTGTTTTTAAGCTGGCTTAAATATTGCCGGTCTATGGAAATTTCATGAGAAGTATAGACCATCGGGTTGAGCTTAAAGTCATGGTTTTCCAGTTGTGCTTTTTCCAGTAAGGCGCCTGATGTAAGGCTGCAAGGAAATATTTCCGGGTAATGTGCAAATTGAGTCAGCTCATCAAAATAATGAGACTGCTCGGCTAAAGATCCCGACAGAAAATTTTTAACAGAACCGTTATTCATGAATTTCCGTTTAAGAAAATAATCTGTGCCGGGAATCGTGGTACAGTCAGGAATTTCGTTAAGATCAGGTAAATTATTAAATCTAGTATCGGGTAAAAATAATGGTTCTGGAGTTTCCTTCTTAAACCCCAGCAATACCGTTTTACCGTCTGATTTCATGGCAATACGATTGCACAGGGTCAGGTTGGGAATGGTTTTAACCAGAGTCTTTTTAATATTCAGATAAACCGGCATCCGCGGCCGGACAGCATTTACAAAAGTAATCTGGTAATTACTGAAGCGCAGATGGTTTTCGGCAATAATGCTGTTTTCATGATGGGCTGTTCTGTAGAGGCACATCTGATACTCGATCAGGGTATTTAGCTGGTAACCCAGAACAATAGGGCCTTTGAACGGGTTATGAGTAATCTGTAACCATTTATGTTTATCATGAAACAAATTAAAGTCATCTGTAGCATTACGGGCTACTTCAATATGAATCTGGTCAAAAGTAAAGGCCTCATCTTTCATTTTTCTTTCCCTGGGAATATGTATAAGATTTAGATGTTCAGGGTCTCCCATTAGCCTGTCATTGTCAATAATCTCAAAAAATCCCCAAGCATGACCAGAAGTTAGAGTGTAATGCGAAACTATAATTGGCAGTTTGCTGACAGTCGTATGCGGAGCGGTCCAGCAGCGTCGGCTTGATTCATATTGTCGATCCGTATCCGCGCTTTTCATGCCGACATTTGATGACCATTTTGTTCATTAATATTATTAATAAGCCATCGTCAAGATATCGCCGAGTTACTTTTCATATAAGTTGCGATATTGACACTGTAGGAAATGAGGCATAAAAAAGCCCGACTTTAGTGTCAGCCCCGGCAATGATTGAAAAAGCGATGGCTTTTGGAATTATTGCCGGCATATAGCCAGGTTAATCCTGTTCTTTTTGAGTATAAAGAGCAGAATATGGTTATAGACAAAAATACCAGCAGGGGCAATGCGCATGAGCTTTTTATCCAGATAGATAAGAGGCTAGGCTTAGATGATGTTAAGGAGATTAATCATCAAGGGTGGAATTATCCGGTATCGAATTGATATCGATGCTGGTTTGGATACGTAAAAGCAGCTCCGCCAGTTGTTCTTGCTCCTGATTCGTCAATGTGCTAAGTACCTTCGCCTCTACAGCGTCGGCAATATTCCAGAGTTCCTGTATAATAACGTGCGCTTTGGGCATGAGCTCCAGACGGTAAGCGCGCCGGTCTGCGCTGTCTTTATTGCGTCGAACCAGTCCGGCCTCTTCCAGCAAGTCGATCTGCCTTGCGAGCGTAATCGGCTGGATTTCGAGGCATTGGGCCAGGTCGATCTGGCGGCAGTTTTCATTGTCTGACAGATGTATTAATGTTCGCCATTGGGCATGAGTCAAGCCGATGTTTTCCGCTTCCTTGTTAAAGCGCTGACGAATAATATGGCTGATTTCGTAACTTAGAAAGCCGAATTTAGAATGAGTGCTAAAGTATTTAATAAGCATGTAATATTATATTTGTATAATTGTATTTTCTATATCTTTACGTTATAGTATTACTCGTAATTATAAATGGATTATGCAAATTACACGATGAAAAACCTAAACCCATCCTTTGAAGAAATAGCCTCCATGACTAAATTGCTCGAGTATCCGTTCGATATTGGGGTGCTCATGCGCAAGCGTCGTGCATTGCGGACTGAGCTTAGCAGACGGACGGCTGCGATCGATGTACGCATCGCCTTATTAGGCGGTTCAACCACAAACGAACTCAGGGATTTTCTCGAGTTGTTTCTGCTCGATACCGGCATACGGCCCGTATTTTATGAGTCGCAGTACAATAAGTATGAAGAGGACGTGCTGGTCGATGATGGGTTGTTGCGCAGCTTTGCACCCCAGATTGCCGTTGTGCATACGACTTGGGTTAACGCTCGCTTGCCTGATCCACTCGCACCGGAAGTAGAGGTTGACGCCCGGCTTTCTGCCGAACTGGCGCGCTTCGAGGCGATCTGGACCAAACTGATAGACGATTTAGGCTGCACTGTCATACAAAATAACTTCGATATTCCCCTGGAGCGGAGCATGGGTGGTCTGGACGCTTCGCGCCGTGATGGTCGAGCCAGTTTTCTTTGTCATCTTAATCTTGAGTTCGCTCGATCTTCGCAGAGACTGCCGCGGCTTATTATCAATGACATCGCTCATCAAAGCGCTGTCGTCGGCCTCGATCGTTGGCATGAGAAGCGGCATTGGTTCAGTTATAAACTGGCCGTGAGCCCAGCCGGTACGGTAACGCTCGCACATAGTATTGCTGCTATTGTACGCGCTGTATACGGGAAGACCCGCAAGTGCCTGATCCTCGACCTGGATAACACGCTGTGGGGCGGGGTGATCGGTGATGATGGATTGGCTGGTCTGCGACTTGGAAACGAGACGCCTGAAGCTGAGGCATTTACTGCCATTCAGCTTTACTGTCTCGAGCTTAAGCGGCGCGGCGTATTGCTTGCGGTGTGCTCGAAAAACGATCCGAAAATTGCGCAGGAAGGCTTTTCACATCCCGACAGTATTCTTAGCCTCGAAGATTTTTCTGCCTTCAAGGCGGGCTGGGGTCAGAAAGACGAAGCCATTGTAGAGATTTCGCACGAACTCAATATCGGCTTTGACAGCCTTGTGTTCTTTGATGACAATCCTGCCGAACGTGAGCTTGTGGCGATGCGCTTGCCGATGGTTGCAGTTCCGAATATCGGTAGTGATCCTTCGAACTTTGTCGAGATACTTGACCGGCAGCTTTACTTTGAGCCGCTCGATATCTCCGCCGAAGATCTCAAACGGGCATCGTACTATGCGTCGAATACACAACGCAACCTGGTCCAGGCAAGCTACGGAAACTATGGAGAATTCCTCGATTCACTCGAAATGAAAGCCGAGATCCGTCCGTTTGCACCGGTCTACATGGATCGGATCGCTCAGTTGACCAACAAGACCAATCAATTTAACCTTACCACCCGGCGCTACACACTCGGCGAGTTAGAGGCAATGCGGTGTGACCCACGCTATCTCACGCTGTACGGCAGGCTGGCTGACAAATTCGGCGATAACGGACTCGTGAGCATCGTTGTCGGCCGAGTTGAGTCGGACGAGCTACATATAGACCTTTGGCTCATGAGTTGCCGGGTTCTCAAGAGGGAGCTCGAGATTGCTATGCTCGATAAACTCGTGGAGCAGGCAAGGAAACGCAATATAAAATGGATTCAGGGTACCTATTTGCCGACGCCCAAGAATGGACTTGTGGCTGACCACTACGAGAAACTTGGCTTCGAGTTGCTTAACAGTAATGAACAAGGCAGCGAGTGGAAGCTCGATGTTCTTGCATACACACCGAAGAACACACACATTAGCGAGGATAACAATGAATGAAATACTTGATCGGTTACAACCGATCTTTCGTGAGGTTCTGGAAAACAATGACCTGGTCATCACTACGTCATCAAGCGCCAAGAACGTCGAAGGCTGGGATTCTCTGGCGCATATAAACCTTGTTTCGGTTATCGAGCAGGAATTCAAAATTCGTTTTGCGCTTGGAGAGCTTGAGACTCTTAATAACGTTGGCGATATGATCGAGCTTATGAAGAAAAAAATGAAGCGATGAACAGCTACTCGTGGAGCGATCTTCTACTGATGCCGCATTTGGGAGGGAGCAATGTTGCAACGACATAGGTATCTATGATTTTAATCCGCAAGCTAATATGACAATTCCTAATCTTACTTTTCACCATCTTGGACTCGCGGTTAAGAAACCACAGCCTGCAACGACTTTTGTTTCAGCTCTTGGTTATACTGTGGGCGAAACTGTTTTCGATCCTGGTCAGAACGTTTTTTTGATGCTATGCACACATGAAACCGAACCAGCCATAGAAATTATCTGGCCAAGTGAAACAAAAGGCCCTATTGATAACCTGACAACGCAACATCCTTCCGGTATTGTTTATCATATATGTTACGAAACGACCAATCTGGATGCAGTGCTTGCCAAATTCGAAGAAATTGGCAACAGGGTGGTCTGTGTTTCTCCTGCCAAACCAGCGCCCTTGTTTGGTAATCGAAAAGTCTCGTTTTACAGCGTTATGGGCATTGGTTTAATTGAAATCTTATCTTAAATATAAGAATGGAGAATTGATAATTGAATTCACCTAAAGTTTTTATTTATTGTATAAGCATTTATGCCAAAGGAAAAATAAACAATGAATGCAGATGTTTCCGATGACAAAAAACTACCATTTTCCCCACATAGATGAAATATGCCGGTTTTCAAATGAAATACCCGTTAATCCCACCGCTACGTATAAAACTGTTCATCTTTGCGCGGACAAACCTATTGGAGTGGATTTGAAGGCTCGCTACACTATAGAAGCGCTGTTTAAGGCGCGAACACCCGGCAAGTTTGCCGCGAACCAAAACCCTGCTGGCCAGCACGCTACGGTGAACGGCGTCATACAGGCTTGCGGGTATCTGTTGTCCAAACTAGCAAGCATCATAACTTGCATTGATCTGCCGGTCACGACTGGAGTTCTGATCTGATGGAATTGCATACGTTCTCGTTCTTTCTGCTGTTTCTCCCCGCAGGCGTAATCATGAATTGGGCGCTATGCACGTGCGGGCGATCCATTGCTAGAAAGTGGCTTTTTCTCATCGCGTCGCTTGTTTTCTATGCGGTTTCAAGCGTGGAGACGCTGCCGCTCTTGCTCGGTTCGCTCGTCATGAATTGGTTCATCGCAGACCGCATTCAAGGCTCAGCTCTTGGCCCTTTGCGACAGCGCTGGCTGATGCTCGGTATCACGCTCAACGTCGCTCTGCTTGTGATTTTCAAATACAGTCATTTTATTGCCGATAACATCGGTGGGCTGTTGGGCTGGCATCCCAGTTTGCCTGCTTTTGTGCTGCCGTTAGGGATTAGCTTTTTTACTATTCAGCAGATCATGTATCTTGTCGATTGCTCTGAGGAAATGATAGCTCCAGCGCCGCTGCTCGAGCATGCGACTTTCATCTCTTTTTTCCCTTATATTGCGGCTGGGCCAATCACCCGGGGAGGAATCTTCTTGCCGCAACTCAATTCGATAGAACACTCAAGTGAAAAGCAGCTTGCGACCGGTCTCATGATCTTTATCATCGGTCTCTTCAAAAAGGTAGTGCTGGCCGATCAGTCATTTGGACGCTTTGCCGATGAAGGCTTCTCGGCAGCGGCACAGCTTGGTTTAGCGGAAGGCTGGCTTACCGGTGTGTCGTACACGTTTCAGTTGTACTTCGATTTCAGCGGTTACTCGGACATGGCGATAGGGGTCGGCCTGATGTTGGGCCTGAACTTGCCAGAAAACTTCAATAGTCCATTCAAGGCATTGTCCATTATTGATTTTTGGAAACGCTGGCATATCACGTTGTCGAACTTCATCACGACTTATCTATATACGCCGATGGCCCGGTCCGTACGGCCGCTCACTTTCGGCAAAGCCATGCTGGTGACTATTGTGGCGATGACGATTGCCGGAATTTGGCACGGCGCTGCCTGGACATTCCTGATCTTTGGTCTTCTGCATGGCTTGGCTATCGTAATAAATCACTATTGGCGTAAAACCAAGATGAAACTACCAGGGCAGCTAGCCTGGAGTCTCACGTTTTTCTTTCTGATAGTCGCCTTTGTCGTGTTTCGTGCGGATGGCTGGACACAGGCATACGCGGTTCTCTCAAGTATGCTGGGGGTGAATGGTATTGAATACCACGGCGTATTCGAACAAGGCGGGGTCCGCTACCTCATCTTTCTGGTCGGTGCGGCTGTCGCGTTCGTCGCGCCAAACTCCAATGAGCTTGCGCGTAATTTCAATCCATCCTGGCGTTGGTGCGTTTTTTCCTGCGCTTCTCTCCTGCTTAGCATGCTGATGGCGAGTACAGGCGGAACTTCGGGTGCCATCTATCGTGGTTTCTAGCGAGAACAACACGATAACGGCAACAATCATGCATTCCAGGTTTTAATTATGTCTTCTTCCCGATTTATTAGCTACATCATTGGCACCGCCCTGCTAGGCGTTGTGGCTGCCTGGTCAGTCAACTATATAGTTGATCCATTTGGTGTTTTTGGTACGAAATTTTTCCCTGAATACGGGTTTCCGCAAGAGAGGTACATGAAAATTGAATACCTGAAAAACCACCCGGATTACAACACCTTTTTGATTGGCGGCTCAAGACCCGGGGTTATAAAAACAGAAGTTGTAGACAGCTATTTTCCGGGCGCAAAAACTTATAATTTGTCCTTACTGGAGGGTATACCATCGGAATTCGAGAAGTATATTGACTGGCTGGTAAAAAACATGCCGGATTTGTCTCATGTGATCATACAGCTTGACTGGCCTGCAGGTAATAGACATGACCCGAAAAACGCACAGTTGGATGAATTACATCCTGATATCTCGGGCCGCTCCAAAAATGGTTTTCTACTTGATTTTTTGGCCAAAATTAATTTTCTAGCGTTAAGCGAAGCCATTAGCAACAACACTGGCGGGTTAAATAAAATGGAATATGACTTTACTAAAGGTTACTGGAGTCGTCCTTTGCGCGATAAACAAATCGATACGAATTGTGATTTATATAAGGCCAGCGATGATTTTTTGTTTAGAGATGGCAACAAGTTACGAAAAAAGCTGAACACCTCCCTGCTCAGCGAGACCTTAGCTGCGATAGCCCGTATTAAAAGCTTGCTTGACGAGAAAAATGTCAAGCTGACCGTATTTCTTTCACCCTTTAATAACCATCAGCTTGATGCTATAGAGGTTAGTGATTATGAGCTGTTTGTTACTCAACTCGTGACGATCACTGACTTTTATAATTTCATGTATTACAACAAGATAACGAAAGATGACTGCAACTATTATGAGGCGTCGCACTTCCGGCCTTATATCGGGGATTTGGTTGTGCGCTCATTAGCAGAGCATCCGAATAGGGATAGCGACCTACACCGTTACTTTTCCAGGGAAACTTTAATTCCCGAGCTGGAATTTATTAAAGCCAATTTTTTTTCTGAACGGTCCTCAGGTTCATAAAAATCCTTCAGCAAGTGTGCTTAAGTAGTTTTATGGTTATTCCGTATAAGATTGTTATGACTGTCTCTACAGTTGATGGCGTAAGATACTGTGAGTTATTTACTATTGATCAAACCCATCACAGCGATCAGGAACCAGACAATATTCAGCCAGACTAGAGGTTGGGCTCTTTTATGTCTGGCGTTGACTATCATGCACAAAGCCCCTGCCAAATTCATCAGGTGATACCCGGTAGAACTGACAGCCATCAATTTGACCGTAATGAATAGATATGCGCTAACTATCAGGATGAATCCGATCCAGCCGATTCGCTCAAAATGTTTGTCTGTCATCAGGCGGATAAGCGGTTTTATACGCTAGCTTTTATCGTCATAAAAGAATGGACGCAACTTAAAGATTAATCCGCATAGGTCTAACCGATCCTTTATCCAAGCCGGGCAATGCTCCAATCGCTTCACGGAGTTTGTTTTCCCAGCTACGTCTGAGCCGCAACATATAGTCATCATCGTCGTCAAAACAATAATACTCATCAAAACTAAAGCTGTTCTTACGGTAAATCAGCATTTCCACAGGCGCACCGACACTGGCATTACTGCGAATGGTAGAGTCCATGGATACCAGACAGCAACGCGCTGCTTCGTCAATTGAAGTGCCCGGTTTAAGAAACCGGTCGAGGATGGGTTTGCCGTATTTACTCTCGCCGATTTGCAGAAAAGGCGTATTTGCTGAGCTGGTGATGCTGTTGCCTTCTGCATAGACCATATAAGCGCCATGCGGATCAATGCCGATTTGGCCGGCTAAAATGAAGCTGGCGGACGGGTTAAAAGCCGATTGTCCGGAAGAACTCACATGCTGCTTCTGTTTTTCAACACTGACATGACCTAAATATTCCGCTGCCTCAAACAAGCTTTCCACCGTATTTAAATTAATTTTGGCGTTTTTGATTTTGTCGCGGTGTAACTGCTCTAGAACTGCTTGTGTCGTGGCCAGGTTACCGGCGCAAAGTAATACAATCCTGCGGTCACTTAATGTATCAAAGGCATGCATTTTGCTATGCGTACTGACATTATCAATACCGGCGTTGGTTCTTGAATCAGAAACCAGAATGAGTCCTTCGTCTATAGAAGCTGCTATACAATATGTCATGAAACTTTTAACCATTGTCGTAAAATTACATTCCATCAATTATCCAGCAAATCAACCCGAACGTCCATATTGTTCAAAAAACAGCCTGAGCCGAACTGATGAAGTATTGAGACAACCACCGCATCACGCCCAAAGGCAATGATGACTTTACTGCGGTTACAGCCGACATACAAGTTAAAATAGGACTTAGTATCCGGCATAATCTGCTTGGCCGAATTTTGTCGCCATCTCTTTGATCGCAAAAATCACCTATCCCAGTGGTTTTCGGTTTTATGTTACATATTATTTATTTTAACCCTTTACGATTCTTGCATTAAAGAACGGAGTTCGGTGACAATTACTTGGTCCGGTGACTGAATTTGCTGCATCGGCATATTTCCCCGTTCTTCCGACTAGAAAAATTGAAAACCTTTTGATATTATATCCTATGCTTATAATATCGATTTGGCATGCATTCTAGATTCGGCTTCTGAGTTACGAAATCAGCCACATTATCCGTCAGCGTTTTAACAAGGAAGCGGAAAATATTGGCTTGAGGCATGCACAATGGCGGGCCTTGGTGCATATGTACACCAATGAAAATTGCCGCCAAATAGACTTGGCTGAAATTCTGGAAATCAAGCCGATTACTCTGGCCCGGCAAATTGACTTGCTGGAAGAGGCTGGATTGGTTCGGCGCAATAAAGACAGTGAAGATCGCCGCGCATACGGCTTGGCGCTGATGCCAAAGGCGCATGCCGTCATGCAAGCGCTTTGGGAAATTGCCGACGCAGTGGAAGCAGAGGTGCTCAAAGCCTTAACGGCGCAAGAACAACGCCAACTAACTGCACTGCTCGAATGTAATGGTCAACTAAAACCGGACATATTCTTAAGCCACTTTCCTATAAAATTCTCGCTCAAAATCCAACGGTGTTTGATAACCTAATTTTGAGTGCATGCGTTTACCGTTATAATAAGCCAAATAACCAATAACGCTGAGTTTTGCTGCCTCGTTAGTTTTGAATTTCTCGTCATTGAGTTGTTCATGTTTTAGGCTGCGGAAAAAGCGTTCTGTCGGCGCATTATCCCAGCAATTACCTTTACGGCTCATGCTTTGCTCCATTCCCATGATAGCCCGATGTGTACGGTAATCATAACTGGCCTATGGGCTACCCCGATCGGAATGATGGAGCAATCCACGCTCCGGTTTTCTTCTCCAAAAAGCCCTTTGCAAGGCGCGTATGCAAAGTGAGGTTTGCCTATGATCATCAATAGCCCAGCCGACAACTTGCCTGGAAAATAAATCAATCACAATGGCTACATAGAGCCAGCCTTCCAGCGTCCAAACGTAGCTAATGTCGGTTGTCCAGACTTTGTTCGGCGCAGTAACAGTAAATTGACGATCCCATTTATTCGGTGAAATCGCCTCATTATGATGACTATCAGTTGTTACTTTAAATCGCTTCGGATAGCGTACGGATAAGCCTCATTTCGTCATTATTCGACGTACTTTATAACGACCGGCAGCACTGCCTTCTTTTTTCAAAGCGTTAGATAGGCGGCGAGAACCATACCATTTCTTATTCTCGTCAAAAAGTTGTTGAGCCCTGCTCTCAATCGCTTTGTTTTTCCTGGTTTTCTGCGTGTTTTCAGGCGCTTGTGCCCACGCATAAAAGGCGCTTGTGCTCACCTGCATCACTCGACACAGGGCGGTTACAGGAAAAGTCTTCTGTTGCTCTCGAATAAATCCGTATTTTATTCGACTTCTTTCGCTTCGATGCCTGCGGCCTTTTTTAATAGCTCACGCTCCCTCCGTAACCGCTCATTTTCTTTACGTAATCGCGTCAATTCGTCTTGATCAGACAAATTTAAAACGGCTCTTTTCGATGCAGATACGGCAGCAGGATCTTGTTCAGCTCTCACTCATCGCCCCAGTGCACTTAATGATATACCCAGATTGTCGGCTGCTTGCCGGTGCGTATAGCCCTTCTCCAGAACTAACTTGGCTGCGTCTTGTTTAAATTCAAGATTATATTTTGGTCGTTTATGTTTATTTTGATTATTCATGATCACCTCTGAATGACATTATAAATAGGCCTTTAGAAGTGTCCTGTTTAATTAAACCATTTCAATCGAAATTGGATGAAGAAAACGGTACACGGATTTATAAGGTCGTCGGCCAGGTGTTTTTCAATTCGGCGGACAAATTTGTCGGCAGCTTCGATTTCAAGGAAGCCGTGGATAAGGTCATTATCGATCTAAAGCGTGGCCATTTCTGGGATATTACCTCGGTCAGCGCCTTGGATAAGGTAGTCATCAAACTGCGCCGCGAAGGGGCCGATGTGGAATTGATCGGCATGAACGAAGCCACGGCGACGATCATCGACCGTTTTGCGATACACGACAACCCCGAAGAAATTGAAAAAGTCATGGGAGGCCATTGATGAATACAACCCAAAACCTGGTATTGGCCGGCATTGACGGCTCATCCTTAACCCATGCCGTCTGCGATTATGCGGCCTGGATCGCGCAAAAAGTCGATGCGCCTTTGAAACTACTGCACACCATCGACCATCATCCGGAACATGCCGAGCTGACCGACATGACCGGCAATATCGGCGTCGATAGCCATGATCATCTAATGGATGAACTGACGCAACTGGAACAGCAACGCAGCAAGCTGCGGTTACAACAAGGCAAGCAATTACTGCAAGCAGCCAGGGAGCGGGTTATGCAAGCCGGCATTCTCAACCCAATCACTAATCAACGCCACGGCAGTTTAGTCGCATCGCTGATCGATCTGGAAAACAACATTCGGGTATTGGTGATCGGCGTGCGTGGCAAGGTGCATGAAAATCAGCCGGATAAAATCGGCGCCAAGTTGGAGTCCATCATTCGCTCGCTGCACAAACCGATTTTGGTGGTGAATGCCGAGTTCAAAGCGCCCGAGCGCATCATGCTGGCCTATGATGGTAGTCCCGCCGCCGAGAAAGCCTTAGACATGGTCGCCAACAGTCCGTTTTACAGAGGTTTGGTTTGTCATCTGGTGTGCGTCAGCAAGGATGAAGGCAAGGGTCAACTCCTTGAAGTCGCCGCCAACAAACTGCAATTGGCAGGCGGTATTGAAGTCATCGCCAAAAAACTGGTTGGCAAACCCGAACTCGCTTTAGCCGAGTATCAAGATCAAAAAGGGATAGACATGACCGTGATGGGCGCATTCGGCCATACTCGAATTCACGACTGGTTTTTGGGGAGTTTTACGGTAAAAATGTTGACGCATAGTCTCAAGCCTTTGCTGTTATTGCGCTAAATACTCGCCAGGCGGCGGTTGTTATCGAAAGACACATGCTTGGTAGGAGGTAAACGGCGCATGCCGATTGTTTTTACTTTGGGATGCCGGATAGTTTATGAATAACGCCAAACGCCCTTATGGCTTCAATTGAGCGTACTGCCTATCCCCGATTCAGACGCACTCCCAGCACGAAGAAGCTAGAATCACTTTATACGCCAGCCGATGATGAACTGCACTTTGCCCATCGCCTGGCACGTAAAATATAATCTCGATTCGGATTGTTGTTAAGGACTGGGTATGGCTCATAAAAGCCATTCTGGGTTTATATATTATAGAAGGGAAGAGATTTTAAAGGCTAATCGACGGCCCAGTTATTCATTTAGAATTCCGAAGCATTAATGACCTTATCAATCGCAAATGCCTTAACTTCATCTGCGATTGATTTAGAAAAACAATAAACACAAGCTGGAAAACTTCATCAACAGCTTATGCTCATTTTTTGGCAAGCAGGCCTTTAAAAAAATCAATCGCATTTTCCGCCAGTTCATTGACTAAAGACGGGCTATCGCCATGCGGTTCGGTTTCGCCAAAGGGTTTACCGCTTTTCTGTGTAAATTTGTAAATAAAATACGCCAGGGGAGCAAACGCTACAGTTGCTATAACCCACATCCATACAAACAATTCAATAAGATCACCGGCCATACTTCCTCCTAATTTATTAAAATTATTTTTATATTTAACATTACGCCATCTTTGTCCGGAAGTCATTTAAGATTTTTATATCCGAAAAATGCTTTAATTTTAGAGATACCAATAATAAAAATTGCGCGGATTCCAATATAACGCCCAATCAGAAATGCCACAAGATAAATTATCTCTACAACAGAGGCCGGGTAAATATTAATAAACCATGCATGTAAATCAGTTCATCGGCTTATAGGGGTTAAATATAAAGCTGCCGGGACATCCGCCATTTAAATATCAAGACTGTCTTGCTTGACGACATTGTTAATATACTTGATCAGGAGAACTTCGACGGATATATCCAGCCTGTCAACGGCGAGGCAGACTATTTCCAAACTTCTTGTCCATACTCCAGCCTATCATGGCAGGAGATGTCTTTTCGGAGACTTCATAAATTCGCGCAGCCATCCCCTTCAGCAAATTCCTCCGTACCGCCTTTTCAGTTGCGTTGTAAAATAGTTCATCGTATACTTTAGATTGGCTTACTTGATCAAGCTAGCACACATTCTAAAAACTTCTGAAGGTGAATATTATGAAATGGGAAACACCAAGCTATACAGATCTGCGTTTCGGTTTTGAAGTAACAATGTATATCTATAACCGATAAGCGAAATCTTCCGGCTGAATCATCGGGAGCGGATTGAAGTAATTAAACCCGATTCCAATCAAGAAAGAAGGGGTTCGCGAGAGCCCCTTTTTTTTGCCTGATAACCTTTATTCCCGTATCATTCAGACCTTATTATCTTTCACGTTACTTTGCAAATTATGAAGATCAGAGTTCTTGGTTCAGGTGCAGGCGGCGGTTTTCCTCAATGGAATTGCAACTGTCATAATTGTTATCGCTTGCGGCACAAACAAATGAACGGCAAAGCTCGCACCCAGTCATCGATTGCAGTGAGTACGGATAATAAAAACTGGCTGCTGTTTAACACCTCTCCCGATATTCGCGCACAGCTGGAAGCTTTTCCCGCTATCCAGCCTAAAGAAGGCATTCGCGATACCGGCATTAAAGCGATCATGCTGATCGATAGCCAGATTGACCATACTACCGGACTGCTGATGCTCAGGGAAGGAAAACCGCTGGACGTTTACTGCACCGAAATGGTCAGGCAAGACCTGACGACAGGCTTCCCTCTATTTAATATGCTAACAGATTATTGCACTGTCAATCATCACCCGATTCCTTTCGATGGCGGCAGTTTTATCATTCCAGGCATTGATGATTTACGCCTTTATACCCAGGCTTTAAAAAGCAAAGCGCCGCCTTATTCTCCGCACCGGCATGATCCGCATGACGGCGACAATATCGGCGTCATCATCGAACAAATTTCTACCGGTAAAAAAGTGTTTTATTCTCCCGGCCTGGGCGAAATAGAACCCCATGTGATGGAAGCCATGCAAGCCGTTGACTGTTTGCTGGTAGACGGCACCTTCTGGACCGATGATGAAATGTGCACTCAAAATATCAGCCATAAAAAAGCCCGCGAAATAGGCCATTTGCCTCAATCCGGCGAAGGCGGCATGATAGAGATTTTAAACGGCATTGCCAAGGCCCGCAAGATATTGATCCATATCAACAATACCAACCCGATTTTAGACGACGATTCCGAACAACGTAAGATACTCGCTGCTGCCGGCATTGAAGTGGCTTACGACGGCTTGGAAATCGATTTATAAAGGACGCAAAAGCATGAGCAGCGATAACAAACCCTGGACCAAAGAACAATTTGAAGCCGAGCTGCGCGGCATGGAAAGGTATTATCATATTCATCATCCGTACCATACCCTGATGAACGAAGGCAAACTCACCAAAGAACAACTGCAAGGCTGGGTCGCCAACCGTTTTTATTATCAGGTCCGCATTCCGAATAAAGACGCCAATATTCTGGCCAATTGCCCGGATCGCGAGACACGTGCAAAATGGATTCAGCGTATCTTCGATCACGATGGTCATCCCGGAGATCCGGGTGGTATTGAGGCCTGGATACAGCTGGGCATAGCCGTCGGCTTGAAGCGCGAAGACATCACCTCACTGAAATATGTGCTGCCTGGCGTACGTTTTGCGGTTGACGCTTATGTTAATTTTGCCCGCAGGTCGGAATGGCATGAAGCGGCAAGCTCCTCGCTAACCGAACTGTTTGCCCCTAAAATTCACCAGCAACGCCTGGATAACTGGCCCGAACACTACCCTTGGGTGGAGCAGGAAGGTTATGTCTATTTTCGCAAACGCCTGACTGAAGCACGGCGCGATGTCGAACACGGCCTGGCTATTACGCTGGACTGGTACAAAACCCGCGAGCAACAAGAGCGCATGATTCAAATCCTGCAATTCAAGCTGGATGTGCTCTGGACCATGGCCGATGCGATGTATATGGCTTATATTAATAACATGCCGCCCTATTTTAATATTAAAAAATGACCGTCAACCCCGATAAGCCCATTAAATTTTCTTCACTGCATCGCTTGCAATGGGAAGAAGCGCAACAAAAATATATCATCCTTTATCCTGAAGGCATGGTGGAACTCAACCAGAGTTCTGCAGAAATATTAAAGCTGTGTGACGGCTCACGCAATCTTGCTCAAATTGTCAGCGAGCTGGAACTGAAATTTGCAACGTCGGGTCTCACTAACGATATTAGCGCTTTTCTGGAGGTTGCTTTAAAAAATGGCTGGATCCAACAAAATTAGCAATACGCCGCCGCGCTGGCTACTGGCGGAGCTTACTTATGCCTGTCCATTACAGTGTCCTTATTGCGCCAATCCGGTTGATTACGCGAAATATCAGACAGAATTAAGCACAGAAGACTGGAAGCGCGTATTAACGCAGGCTCGCAAAATGGGGGCCGTGCAATTGGGTTTTTCCGGCGGCGAGCCTTTAACCCGTAAAGACCTGCCCGAACTGGTTAAACATGCCAGGGATCTGGGGTATTATTCCAACCTGATTACCTCAGGCTATGGTCTGACCGAAGAGAAAATTATCCAGCTTAAAGAGGCGGGGCTGGATCATATTCAGGTCAGTATTCAGGCCAGTACGCAGGAATTGAACGACCATATCGCGGGTACAACATCGTTTCAGCACAAGAAAGAAGTCGCTCATCTGGTCAAAAAACACGGCTACCCGATGGTGTTATGCGTGGTTATTCATCGGGAGAATATCCACCAGATGGCGCAAATACTGGAAATGGCGGAAGAACTGGGCGCAGATTATCTGGAACTGGCGAATACGCAATATTACGGCTGGGCGCATGCTAACCGCGATTTATTATTACCGACTAAAGAACAGTTTGAGCAGGCTGAACAAATCGCGCAGGCTTACAAGGAAAAAGTCGCAGGCAAGATGAAAATTTATTATGTTGTGCCTGATTTTTATGAAGACAGGCCCAAAGCCTGCATGAACGGTTGGGGTACTACATTCCTGACTATTGCACCTGACGGAGTGGCGTTGCCCTGTCATTCCGCCCGGGAATTACCGGGGCTGGACTGTCCCAATATTAAAGATTACAGCATTGAGGAAATCTGGAACGAGTCCAAAGCTTTCAATTTATTCCGCGGTCTTGAATGGATGAAAGAGCCCTGCCGCAGCTGCGATGAAAAAGAAAAGGATTTTGGCGGCTGCCGCTGTCAGGCTTATTTGTTAACCGGCGATATGTACAATGCAGATCCGGTCTGTAGCAAATCGCCGGATCATGCAGTCATTCAGCAGGCTATCGACTCAGCGGCAAAAAATGCATTGGCTGCCGATGAAAAACCATTAATTTTCCGTAACAGCAAAAATTCCCGGCTCTTATCTTGATGATGTCAGGCCTGAGAACTCAATAAAAAAATGTTGGGTTCGCCACCGCTAACCCAACTTGATATAAGAATTTAAACGCCCACCGACTCGATCTCTTTATAGGCATGGTTTAACCAGATTTTAACCCTTTGCCTTTCCAGTAAACCCAAGCTGCTGCGATTATCCGCATCTTTGCTTTTCGCCGCCCAGAAACTGTAGCTGTTGGCGTCAATCTTGGTCATTACCGGCGCATGAAGCCGCTTTAACGTAATTACCCGGGCGTTTAAATCCAACGCCCTGTCCTTGACGCCCGAGAATTCCAGAATGTTGAAGTTATCATCGCGAAGCTGGTTTTGAACCAGGACATAGTTGAATCGCGATCCATATTGGTCGAGCAAATTGCCGAGCAAATCCACGCAATCCTTACCGGAGTCCATTACATTCCAATAGCACAGGGAAATTCCCAGTTCAGCCGCCAATTCCAATACGCCGGATTCATCTATCCATTTTGCCAACGGGTAATGGGTTTGAGCAGCGAGGTCAACCAGAATACGCTGCTGCGGTTGCGCTAAAGCAGTCTCCATAATGGTATCCAGGCTCTGGTAATTATCGATAACAGTAGGCGAGGCATAATCGGTATAAAAACGCAGCAAAGAACCATGCGAGCGATCCGTATCAAAACCGATAAACGGTATTTCAAGGTCAATCATGTATTGGGCGAGCAGACGCGCGACAACAGATTTGCCTACGCCGCCTTTCTCGCCGCCAATAAAATGAATAGTACTCATATAATTTCCATCAGGTTAAGTTAAAAGTTTAAGGTATAGAATTCAAAGGCCATTTTATCCTGCTTTTCTTTCATTGCCGCAGACTAAAGACTGCCACAGATTCACAGATATAACGTGTTTTTTAAGTTGTGGATTTATGGCAGTTGTGACAGGATAGATGCATTTTCGAGTGCTGCGTCTTGCAATTTACTCCAGTCTTAACACATCCACCGATACAGACAGCCTATGCTGGCCGCCACCGAAAGCGATGCCTTTCAGTGGTGTGACATCGGCATAATCACGCCCCCACGCTAAAGTGATATGTTGGTCTAAAGGCACGGTATTATTGGTCGGATCAAAATCCAGCCAACCGGCGCCCGGAATATAGACTGAAAACCAGGCGTGAGAAGCATCTGCGCCTACTATTCGCCGCTTGCCCGGCTCAGGCCGGGTTTCAACATAACCACTGACATAACGCGCAGCAATGCCATAAGCCCGTAAACAAGCAATGGCCAGATGGGCAAAATCCTGACAAACACCACGGCGGTGTTTGAGTACATCTGATAAAGGGGTAGCAATCGTAGTGAAGGAAGGGTCATAAGTAAAATCGTTATAAATGCGCTGCATCAAATCACTTACGACTTCTACTAATGGCCGATCAGGCAAAAACGAGGGTTGCGCATAGCAGCCAAGTTCATAATCCGCTATTACCATTGGCGAGTCTAAAATGTATTGTCTGGCTGCAATTGTATCGAAACTCTGGTCCTGGATTTGGTTCTGGCTCTGCTGGCCTTGCGACTGCGTCTGGAGCGGCACCTCTTGTAAATGACTTCGCGCTTTTTCCCATGAAATTCGGTTAGATAAATCGAATGTCTGTTGTTGGGGGAATATCGTCACCTCGCTGAGCGCGGTGACGATAAGCCGGGTATGTGCTTGCTGGACAGCGAAATAAGCTACATGATTGCCGAAATAATCAATATGCTCCTGAAAATCGACAGGGTCCGGCGAAATTTCAAATCGGCTGAATAGACATTGTTGCCGCCAAAAATCACGTGGCTGTAGTCTTGCTTCATTCTGGCAAAGTCCTACCGGCTGACTATAGTCAAAGAGAGTCGTATGGGTAATGCGGTATTTCACAGTTCGTCCTCGGGAGTATTGAGTGTTATAAGCTGTGAAGTCTGAGAGTGACTGAAATAGGTCTGTGCGATAACTTCTGCACATTGCCATAACAAATCAGCCGTACTTGCTAGCATACACTCCAGGTCAGAATAAATGCCTGCATTATCATTGGTTTGGATCAATTTCAGCACATTGACCAGACGCACGTCAGCATAAGCCTTTAAAATTAAACGTTCCTCTTCACTCAGATGACACTTTTCCCTGGTTCTCGGCAAGGCGCTTATATGAGTAGTTAGCTGATACAATTGGTAAGCGAGAGATCGGGGGTGTGATTCATCCAGTAGTAATAACTCCAGCACTCTCGACAACTGGATATAAGAGCGGTAGCGCCGCTGATAAATAGTTAAGCTGTCAGTTGAAACAAGGACAGCTTCAAGAATCTGGCTTTGTAAGGCGTCTTCGTGCCGAAGCGCCACCGTGGATCGGAGTAATGCAATAAGCGCCAGAGCGCGCTCCAGTCTGCGGCCACTGTCCAGCATCAACCAGGCGGCTTCTCGAGTCATATTCTCACTGGTTAAACCGGTAAATGCGACGACGCCTGTAATCAAATCATCCAGATTTTTCTGCAACTGTTCAACAGTCATTTCATTATTAATGACCTTTTGCTGCCATCGGCGGTGAATATTATCGACGCTGCGCCAGGTATCCTGAGACCAAAAGTCACGAATACTGAAAGCAGAGTGCACAAAGGCGTGAATATTGGCCGTTAAGGAGCCTTTGCGATGATTGTCTTTAGCCAGAGACAGGAGCTCATCCTGCGGTGCTGCCAACAGTTGTGCATCGTCTTTTATAAAACCAGGATAAGTGCCAGTGACCTGAGTCAGCGCACGCAATAATACTGACAGACAATCATTATCAATAGAGTCTTTGAATTCAAGAGCTTCCCGTAATTTTAGCAAGACTGTGCGCAACAGCCGTGAGATAGCTTCTACACGCTCAAGATGGCGGCCGACCCAAAACAGATTGTCAGCCGCCCGACTGGTCAGCGCTTCGGTGACAGTGTCAATCAATTGATTACGACTCGGTTGGGTCCATAGATTTATCGGCTTTTCAGGTTCAGGTGCCAGAACCCAGGTATCTTTGCTGATTCCACCCGCCTGGTTCGAAACAATAAAATTATCTTTTTGACGCGCCACACGGGTTAATCCTCCGGGCATTACTACATAATCATTTCCGCTTGCGACAACAAAATTGCGTAAAACTGCATTGCGCGGTTCGATATGACGGTCGATGAATGCCGGGAGCGTCGTGAAACTGACTTGTTCCTGGCCGATGAACAGATGCGGTTTAGCTAAAATTCGGCCGCGCAGGTGTTCTTTCTCTTTGCTGCTTAGTAGCCCTCCAAATAATGCGTGAGTCTCCTGACTACGGTTAAGAGGTTTAATAACCAGATTTTCAAGATTTTGTAATACAAAATCACATTCCCGGCGCTGACCGCACCACCATGTTGCTACTGAGGACAGTTTAAGTTCCTGATTCAGAAAATAACGGGCCAGGCGAGGTAAAAATGCCAATAAGCCGGGGTTTTCAAGAATACTGCTGCCTAAAGGGTTGGCAATGGCGACATTGCCCCTGCGCACAGCTTCCAAAAGACCTGGAATACCCAGGCGGGAACTGGTGCGTAATTCCAGGGGATCACAAAAGGAATCATCAATACGGCGTAGAATCACATCTACAGGTTGCAGGCCGTCCAGGGATTTGAGCCATACATGACCGTCACGCACGGTCAGATCGCCACCCTGAACCAGTGTATAACCTAAATAGGATGACAGATAAGCATGTTCAAAGTAGGTTTCATTGAGCGGGCCGGGTGTGAGTATGACGATGCGGGGATCTTCCTTATTATGCGGGGCGATATCTGCGAGCCCTTTACATAGCGATCTGAAAAAGCCGGATAACCGATGGACCTGCGTCTCACGGAAAATATCAGGCAGAACACGCGTCATCACGGTACGGTTTTCCAATGCATATCCCGAACCGGAAGGCGCCTGAGTACGGTCATCAAGTATCCACATACGACCGTTGAGGCCGCGGGCAAGATTCGCCGAATAGATAGTCAGGTGCCGTTGCTGGTTTTGCAATGCGCCGACGCAGGGATGCAAAAAGCCTTCATGGCCAAAAATCAGTTCGGCTGGCAACAAGCCTTTTTTCAACAGGTTCTGTTTGCCGTAAATATCTTTAAGTATCAGGTCGAGCAGGTCAGCGCGTTGCTTAAGGCCGGCTTCGATAACCGCCCATTCTTCGTTGCTGATCAATAACGGAACAGGATCAAGCCGCCAAGGCCGGGTCAGATTTTGCGAGTCGCCATAAACATTATAGGTAACCCCGTTTTCACGCAACAGACGTTGAGCTTCCCGACGGCGCAGTTCAAGTTTCTCACTACCCATACTTTCAAGTGCAGCCATAAAGCGTTCCCAATAAGGCAACACTTTATTTTCAGAGGCATACATTTCATCGTAGATGCCCAGTTGCGTCGCATAATACTGCGTACCAATATCATTGGCTAAGCCGTTAGTGTTACGCACGATTATTCCTTACATTTGTTCATTGTGGATCTTGTCGTTACTCAAATAATATTTAACGCTTTGAATAATCCTTATACCGGCATGATGCTTCCGGAAACAAATGCCCATAAGTTCCACGTAAAAATACTTCAGGACCTTTGCGTAATGTCCTGATAGTGGCGCAATGTTTCGCCCGTATATATCTGACGAGGGCGATAAATAGTGACATTGTCGCCATGAATCATCTCACGCCAGTGCGCCAGCCATCCGGGCATGCGCCCGATAGCGAATAAAACGGTAAACATATTGGTGGGTATGCCTGCCGCGCGAAGTATGAGCCCCGAGTAAAAATCCACATTGGGATATAACTTTCGGGAAATGAAATAGTCATCTTTCAGGGCAATTTCCTCGAGCCGTCTGGCAATATCAAGCAATGGATCGTTGAGCCCCGGTTTGTTAAGTAACCTGTCACAATGCATTTTTAATACCGTGGCCCGAGGGTCAAAATTTTTGTAAACCCGATGGCCGAAGCCCATTAATCGATGCCCTGAATTCTTGTCTTTTGCCTGATTAATAAACTCAGTTCCGTCACCCCCTTCCGCATGTATCTGTTCCAGCATTTTTATGACTTCCTGATTTGCGCCGCCATGGCGAGGTCCCCATAGCGCAGCAATGCCGGCAGTAATGACTGCATATACATTAGCCATACTGGAGCCCGCCGTACGCACAGACGATGTGCTGCAATTCTGCTCATGATCCGCATGCAGAATCAGCAGCATATCAATGGCCCTTACAATGTCAGTATCCAGTTGATAATCACGCACCGGCGACGAAAACATCATATTCAGAAAGTTGCTGGTATATTTGTACTTGATAGAAGGGTAAACCAGTGGCTCACCAATTGATTTCTTATAAGAAAATGCCGCAATGGTGCGTACCTGAGACACCAAATTGGCAACAATTTGTATTTCCGTGGCTTCATCCAGTTGATCCGGGACCGGATAAAAAGTGGATAATGAGGCCACCATGGTCGCCAGTATGCCCATGGGATGAGATCCACGAGGAAAACCGTTAAAAAAATGATGCATGTCCTCATGAATAATCGATGATTCATTGAGGCGGGTCGAAAAGCTCAGCAATTGCTCACTAGTCGGTAGTTCACCGTAAAGCAGCAGATAAGAGACTTCCACGAATCGCGAATGTGCAGCCAATTCTTCTATGGGATAACCGCGATAACGGAGAATGCCCTTTTCTCCATCGATATAAGTGATGGCGCTTTCACAAGCGCCCGTATTGCCATAGCCGTCATCCAGTGTGACATAGCCTGTCTCGCTGCGTAACTTGGTAATATCAATAGCTCTTTCACCTTCAACACCCATGTAGGTCGGCAATGAATAGCTTTTATTTTCCAGCGTCAATGTTGCCGGGGTTAGCAATTTTAATATATCGCTCATTTAAATAAATCTCCATAGTAATGTGTCGTTATCTATATCCGGTTATTCGATACCTGTTCGGTCACACGATCAACTGCCATCATTATTGTATTCGATGGATAAAAAAGAAGTGTCCGCCTGCAAATTCATGGGGATAAATTTGTATCTGCAATTAACGATTGCGATGGCGTAAATCCAGCGTAAAGGGATATTCAGTACTCCTTTCTTCGTCAGGTGGCGCCATTGCTCTGGGTACGGCATTGGTGACGCTGAATTTCGCCAGCAATGGTTTATCTGAAGCTGCAACCGGAGTTGCAGCCAGCGGTGGGCGGATTATAACACCCGGTGTATGACCATAATCCCAAAAACGCGTCATGCGCCGAGTTTCCGCAGCGTAATCATTTACCGGGAAATCATCATAACTACGGCCGCCGGGATGAGCAACATAATAAGTACACCCACCTACTGAACGGCCGTTCCAGGTATCGATCATGTCAAACACCAGTGGGGTATGCGGCGCAATCGTGGGGTGTAACGCCGAAGGAGGCTGCCATGCCCGATAACGCACACCGGCGACAAATTCACCTTTGCGGCCGGTGTTGCGCATGGGCAAACGCCTGCCGTTACAGGCTATGATATAACGACCTTGGGTAAACCCGGTTACCGATACCTGTATTCGCTCCACGGATGAGTCGACATAACGTGCCGTGCCGGTGCTACTGACTTCTTCGCCCAGCACATGCCAGGGTTCAATCGCAAAACGCAATTCCATGTCAACCCCGTCAATCATCGTATTGCCATAGCGTGGAAAGCGAAATTCGAAAAACGGCTCCAGCCATTCCAGATCAAACCCGTAGCCTGCGCGTTGCAGGTCCTTGGTTACCTGTTTCATATCTTCACGAACATAATGAGGCAGCATAAACCGGTCATGCAATTCGGTTCCCCAGCGTATTAAATCGTGTTTATAAGGTTCTTTCCAGAACCAGGCAATCAACGCGCGCAGTAACACGGTCTGCACCAGTGACATGCGGGCATGAGGCGGCATTTCGAAGGATCGCAGTTCAAGAATGCCGAGCCTTCCAGTTGAACTGTCAGGTGAGTAGAGCTTATCGATGCAAAATTCTGAACGGTGAGTATTGCCGGTTATATCGGTCAGTAAATGGCGCAACAAACGATCGACCAGCCAGGGTTCGGGGATTTCACCTTCAGGTATTTGCTGGAAGGCGATTTCCAGCTCATAGAGTTTTTCATCCCGGCCTTCATCAATGCGCGGCGCTTGACTGGTGGGACCGATAAACATCCCTGAGAACAAATACGACAAACCGGGATGATGCTGCCAGTAGGTAATCAGGCTGCGTAATAAGTCAGGCCGCCGCAATAACGGGCTGTCGACCGGCATTTCCGCCCCCATCGTAATATGATTGCCGCCGCCGGTTCCGGTATGGCGGCCGTCCTGCATAAATTTTTCAGTGCCCAATCTTGACTGGTGCGCTTGTTCATAAAGAACAGTGGTTTTTTCCACCAATTCCTGCCAGGTTTTGGACGGGTGAATATTCACCTCAATAACGCCGGGATCAGGCGTAACCATCAAGCGTTCAATGCGATAATCTCGAGGCGGCTCATAACCTTCCAGAACCACAGGCAGCGCCAGATTTTCGGCGGTCGCTTCAATGGCGGCGACCAGTTCAAGATAGTGCTCCAGCAAAGTCAGCGGCGGCATAAAGATATACAGCCGGCCGTCTCTGGCCTCCATGCATAGCGCGGTATGCGGCACTTCAACCTCGATGGCGGCATCATCGCCTGATTCCTGCTCGATAATTTCCGGATGTTCATTAACTTTAGCCTCAATGTGGCTGTAACGGCGCGTCACCTCACCATAATAATCGCCCAGTTCCGGTAAATCTTCAAACAGACTTTGGGGCTCCTGCGTTTCACGTTTATCAGGTGCAACCCAAGGCAGGCTGTCTAATGGTAAGCGCATACCCATGGGTGAATTGCCCGGGATCAGGAACATCGCACCGCGCCGAAAATCCCAGGGGCCGCTTTTCCAGCATTGATCAGACCAGTTCCACTTAATCGGCAAAGTAAAGCCCACCGGCTGATCTAAACCCGCATCCAATAGCCTGGTTAAGGTAAGGCGTTCAATGGAATCTTTCAGATTGCTTTTTAATGGATCAAGATTTTCCGGCAAGGTGCCTTCTTGCCAAAGATAATAAAAACTGTCTTCAAAAGCAGTGACTATGTAGCGGGGCTGTATGCTCAAACGCTTGCTGACCTGCTGAATAAATTTTTGAGCCTGTTTGACTGTATGACCATAATCTTTTGTAATGTCGGCAAGCAATGCCGGGTTGCGCCAAATCGCTGTGTCATCCTTGCGCCAAAAAATGCCGTATTGCCAGCGGGGCAATGCTTCGCCTGGATACCATTTGCCTTGGCCGTAATGCAGCATCGCCCCTTTTGCAAATACATCACGCAAACGAAGGGTCAATTGTTGTGCGCGCTCACGCTTATTCGCACCATCAGCGTGCGTATTCCATTCATCGCCTTCCATATCGTCAACCGAAACAAAAGTCGGTTCACCACCCATCGTCAGCCGGACATCTCCGTCTAGTAATTGTTTATCAATATACTGGCCCAGGGCATCGATGTGATACCACTGTTCATCGGTATAAGGTTTAGTGACACGAGGATCTTCGTGCAGTCGTTCCACGGTATTGCTGAATTCAAATTCGACTTCGCATTTGTCAGTGCCGCCGGTTACCGGCGCGGCGCTGGCCGGATCAGGTGTGCACGCCAGCGGAATATGGCCTTCTGCGGCCAATAGTCCCGAGGTAGGGTCCAGGCCAATCCAGCCTGCGCCGGGTATATACACTTCCGTCCATGCGTGTAAATCGGTGAAGTCATGCTCCGGTCCTGAGGGTCCGTCCAGTGATTTAATATCGGCAGTGAGTTGTACCAGGTAACCGGATACAAAACGGGCGGCCAATCCAAGATGACGAAGTATCTGCACCAGTAACCATGCTGAATCACGGCATGAACCACTGCGCATTCCCAGCGTTTCTTCACAGCTTTGAATGCCCACCTCCATGCGAATGTTATAGCTGATCGCCTCAAAAAGCTTACGGTTAATTGCCACCAAAAAATCATTGATTGGTTGATCGCTGACGTCGAAGTCCTTTACCCACTGGTTTAATAACGGGCCTTTTTCAGTTATTTCCAGATAGGGTTGCAGTTCTTTGAGCGTGAGTGGGTCGTAGTTAAACGGGTAATTTTCGGCATAATCTTCAACAAAAAAGTCAAAGGGATTAACCACCGTCATATCGGCAATAACTTCAACCTCAATGCTAAGTTTTTGACATTTATCGGGAAATACCACGCGCGCCAGTATATTACCGAAAGGATCTTGTTGCCAATTGATAAAATGATTCCTGGGTTCAATGCGCAGGGCATAAGCCTTGACAGGGGTCCGGCTATGGACTGCCGGACGTAACCGGAATACATGAGGAGATAAAGATACAGATCTATCAAAGTTGTATATTGTTTTGTGACGAATGGCGACGCGAATGGTCATAATTTTTCCTATTGCCCTGTTGCTGAGGTCAAAGCATGCGTTACGTAGTAAACCGACTGAATGCCTTTTAGCGGCCAAGAATAAGCTGACTTTCGATAGTTATATTCTGATGCATCAGACTGATGTGCTTAACTATTATTTAATCCAGGCAGAAATTCTTTAAAAGCCTTATTTTTGAAAATATGCGCAATAATCATACCAGTGAAATGATCATACCAGTTATATTTAAGGCGGTAGATAAACTATTTATCCTTAGTGACCCGTACAGGAAAGCACTGAGGGTGGATTATCTGAGACCTTAGCCGATAATTGAAAATTTGTAACATCATGGGCTTGATGATGACGCATCGATAACCGCTAGTTAAGCTGCGGCTCTCATGAAATATAATGCAGTAGCTGTGCTTTTGTGCTTTAAAATTAACAACCCAAACGTAACAACAATGCAAGGATTTTCGGCCCTTACCCGTTTATTTAACGCAAATAGTTTTTTTAAAATACAAAAATCATGCCTTCTAATCGTATAATACAAGGTTGTTATTGATTGTTAGGTGTGGTTTATGCAAATTATTCAGGAAGCGCTCACGTTTGATGACGTTTTATTAGTGCCCGCGCACTCAACTGTGCTGCCACGCGATGTAGAAATGAAGACTCAACTGACATTGGGCATTTCGCTCAATATTCCTTTAGTCGCAGCGGCTATGGATACTGTTACTGAAGCCAGGCTTGCCATCGCTATTGCTCAGGAAGGCGGTATCGGTATTATTCACAAGAATATGACCGCTGAGCAGCAGGCACGTGAGGTTAGCAGCGTTAAAAAATACGAAAGCGGAGTAATTAAAGATCCTATTACGGTGACTCCCGATGTCAGTATTCGTGATGTTATTAAATTAACCCGCGCCAAAAATATTTCCGGCGTGCCTGTGGTCAATGGCGATGAACTGGTTGGTATTGTTACCAGTCGGGATTTGCGCTTTGAGACACGTTTTGATGAGCCGGTATCAAAAGTGATGACGCCAAAAGAGCGTTTGATTACGGTTAATGAAAATGCCGACCGTAAAGAAGCCATTGTCTTGCTGCACGAACATCGCATTGAAAAAGTACTGGTGGTAAATGACGCATTTCATTTGCGGGGCATGATTACGGTAAAAGATATTCAAAAAGCCAAAGATTATCCGCAAGCCTGTAAAGACGAACAGGAAAGACTGCGTGTCGGCGCCGCAGTAGGTACCGGACAAGGCACTGAAGAACGCGTGGCCGCGCTGGTTGCAGCGGGTGTGGATGTCATTATCGTAGACACCGCGCATGGCCATTCTCAGGGTGTTTTGGATAGAGTCCGATGGATCAAGCAAAATTATCCTGATGTTCAGGTTATCGGCGGTAATATTGCAACGGCGGCGGCGGCATTGGCATTAGTTGACGCAGGCGCTGATGGCGTTAAAGTGGGTATTGGGCCGGGCTCTATTTGTACCACGCGCATTGTCGCCGGTGTTGGCGTTCCTCAAATTACAGCGGTTAGTAATGTTGCAGATGCCTTAAAAGGAACCGGTGTGCCGTTAATTGCCGATGGCGGTATCCGTTACTCGGGCGATGTCGCCAAAGCGCTGGCAGCCGGCGCTCATGCCGTAATGCTGGGCGGATTATTTGCAGGTACTGAAGAAGCGCCGGGAGAGATTGAGTTATTTCAGGGACGCTCTTACAAATCGTATCGCGGCATGGGCTCCTTGGGCGCAATGGCGCAGCAACAAGGCTCCAGTGACCGTTATTTTCAGGAAGAAACCAATTCTGTTGAAAAGCTTGTGCCGGAAGGCATTGAAGGCCGGGTGCCGTATAAAGGTAGCCTGTTGGCCGTTATTCATCAGTTGCTGGGCGGCATTCGCGCAAGTATGGGCTACACAGGTAGTCAAACCATTGCCATCATGCATGACAAGGCGCAGTTTGTGCGGGTAACCAGCGCCGGCATTAAAGAAAGCCATGTGCATGATGTGACGATTACAAAAGAAGCGCCCAATTACCGCGTAGAGTAAATGTATCAGCACACGGATAGGATAAGATTATCGCTATCCGTATGATCCGTTTTCGTCCTCGTCATCCGTGTGCCTTCTCATCTAATAGCTAAAGACCATACCGTGAAACAACAGCTCACCAATATCCACAGTCATAAAATTCTTATTCTAGATTTCGGTTCGCAATATACCCAACTGATTGCCCGTCGCATTCGCGAGATCGGGGTTTATTGCGAGATTCACTCCTGTGAATCCAGTACCGACGAAGTCAAAAAATTTGCACCTAGCGGTATCATTTTATCCGGCGGACCGGAAACGGTCACCAGCGATGAAACGCCAAGAGCGCCGCAAGTCGTATTCGAACTGGGCGTACCCGTATTGGGCATTTGTTATGGCTTGCAGACGATGACTGAGCAATTGGGCGGTAAGGTCGAGAGTTCAGATTACAGAGAGTTCGGTTATGCCCAAATCAGGGCGCATGGACATTCAAAATTACTGACGGATATAGAAGATCACGTATCGACTGAAGGTTTTGGTTTACTGGATGTCTGGATGAGCCATGGCGATAGGGTCGTTGAATTGCCGGCCGGATTTAATCTGATGGCCAGTTCGGAAGGTGCGCCAATTGCCGGTATCGCCAATGAAGAAAAAACTTTTTACGGTTTACAGTTTCATCCTGAGGTGACCCATACCAAGCAAGGAGAAAGGATTCTGGCGCGCTTTGTTCTGGATATTTGCGGTTGCGAAGCGCTATGGACACCTGGCAATATTATTGAAGACAGTATTAGGACTGTGCGGGAAACAGTTGACGGCGACCATGTGATTTTAGGTTTATCGGGCGGTGTCGATTCGTCAGTTGTTGCTGCGCTACTGCATGAAGCCATTAAAGACCAGCTGACTTGTGTGTTTGTTGATACGGGCCTGCTGCGTTTGCACGAAGGCGACCAGGTGATGGCGATATTTGCCGAGCATTTGGGCGTCAGAGTGATCCGGGTCAATGCTGCGCAACGCTATTTTGATGCCTTAAGCGGCGTGACCGACCCGGAACAGAAGCGTAAAATTATCGGCAACCTGTTTGTGGAAATCTTCGATGAAGAAGCGGCCAAGCTAAGCAATGCCAAATGGCTGGCGCAAGGCACGATTTATCCTGACGTGATTGAGTCGGCAGGATCCAAGAGCGGTAAAGCCCATTTAATAAAGTCGCATCATAATGTTGGCGGTTTACCGGAGAATATGACCTTAAAATTGATTGAACCGTTACGGGAATTATTTAAGGATGAGGTGAGAAAATTAGGCCTGGAGTTAGGATTGCCTTCCGATATGGTTTTACGTCATCCATTCCCGGGACCGGGATTAGGCGTCAGGATTTTAGGTGAAGTGAAAAAGCAGTATGCCGATTTGTTACAGATGGCGGATGCTATTTTTATTGAAGAATTGTATCGCCATGATCTTTATGACAAGGTTAGCCAGGCTTTTGCAGTATTTCTACCGGTTAAATCAGTCGGCGTGATGGGTGACGGCCGGCGTTATGATTATGTAATCGCTATACGTGCTGTCGAAACCATCGATTTTATGACCGCTCGCTGGGCGCATCTGCCCTATGATTTTCTTGATCTGATCTCCCGCCGTATTATTAACGAGGTTCCGGGCATCTCGCGGGTGACTTATGATATTTCCGGCAAACCTCCTGCAACGATTGAATGGGAATAACCCGGACAACGGACGAAACCTGGATGCGCTACGCCATCCGGCTGGCGCAAAGAGCCGGGCAGAGCGGCGAGGTTCCGGTTGGTGCTCTCGTTGTTAAAGAGGATCGATGTATTGCAGAAGGCTGGAATTCACCGATTGCACACCATGACGCTACCGCTCACGCTGAGATATTGGCTTTACGCAAGGCCGGTCATGTGCTGGAAAATTATCGGCTGATTGATGCAACTTTATATGTAACGCTGGAACCTTGCGTGATGTGTATGGGAGCTATGAGTCACGCGCGGATTAAACGCTTGGTTTTCGGTGCATTTGATCCTAAACGCGGTGCAGTTTGTAACGCCTTGAGTCTGAGTGACGCGGCTTTTTTAAATCATCGAATTAGCTGGGCGGGCGGCATCCTGGAAACAGAGTGTTCAGAGCTGTTAAGAGGCTTTTTTCAAGCCAGACGCTGACGTCAAGACAGCATCGTCAGCGTAATTGGCAGCGTTCAAATCAAGATTCCCGCGCCAGTTTGTAAGCGTTAACCAGAGCATTGGTCGAACAATCATGACTGGTGATGATCTCATCGCTTTGAAGTTCAGGCAGAATAACCTTCGCCAATACTTTTCCTAACTCCACACCCATCTGATCAAATGAATTGATGTTCCAGATCACGCCTTGAACAAAAATTTTATGTTCATAGAAGGCAAGTAATGAGCCGAGAGTTCTGGGCGTCATTTTTCTAAACAGAACAGAATTTGATGGCTTGTTTCCTTCAAACACTTTGGAAGCGACCAGTACGGAATCCTGCTGTTCTTCCGGGGTCAGTTTCTTTTTGACTTCTTCAGCAGTCAAGCCGTTCATTAATGCTTCCGGCTGTGCGAGAAAGTTGGATACCAGAATATCATGATGTTCCGGCAGTTGATAATGACTTTTAGCCGCGACCAGAAAATCGCAGGGAATTAATTTCGTACCCTGGTGTATCAATTGATAGAAAGCATGTTGACCATTGGTGCCTTGCTGCCCCCAAATAATCGGGCCGGTATTGTAATTGATTCTGTTACCTTCCATATCAACGCTTTTGCCGTTACTTTCCATGTCGCCCTGTTGCAGATAATCGGCAAGATAACGCATGGAATAGTCATAGGGTAACAGGACATAAGACTCGGCATTGAAAAAGTTATTATACCAGATGCCCAATAAGCCCATGATTACAGAGACATTCTTTTCAAAAGGCGTATGGCGAAAGTGCTCGTCAGCTTCGTATGCGCCTTGTAATAATTCCTCGAAATTATCCATGCCGATGTGCAGAGCGATAGACAAGCCTACTGCCGACCATAATGAATAACGTCCTCCTACCCAATCCCATAATTCGAACATATTTTGAGTATCTATGCCGAATTCAACAACTTTCTTGATATTGGTTGAAATAGCGACAAAGTGTTTTGCAATCGCGGCTGGATCCTGCGCTTCTTTAAGAAACCAGTTTCTTGCAGATTTGGCGTTAATCATCGCTTCCTGCGTATAAAAAGATTTGGACGCGATGATAAACAGGGTAGTTTCAGGAGATAGATTCTTTAAAGTTCCAATAAGATCGGCCTGGTCAATATTTGAAACAAAATGTACTTTTAGTGCGTCAGAGCCATAAGTATCAAGAGCGGCTGAAACCATTTTAGGACCCAGGCTGGAGCCGCCTATGCCAATGTTAACAACATCAGTAATGGCTTTGCCGGAGTAGCCTTTCCATTCGCCTGAACGGACGGCGGCACAGAAAGATCGCATTTTACTTAAAACCTGATTGATTTCAGGCATGACATCCTGTCCATCCACATAAACCGGCTTATTGCTTCTGTTACGCAAGGCGGTGTGCAGGACGGCCCGATGTTCTGTGGTATTGATTTTTTCCCCGGTAAACATGGCGTTGATTTTTGTATCCAGCTTGGCATATTTAGCCAGATCAATGAGTAAAGGCAGGGTTTGATCTGTTATTCTGTTTTTAGAGTAGTCAAACAGAATGTCATTAAAATAAATTGAGAACTTATTAAATCGGTTGGGGTCTTTACGAAAAGCCTCGCGTAGTGACTCATTTTTGGTTTGATGGTAATGATTTTGTAATGCAGTCCACGCTTTTGAGGTAGTCAAAGATGACATGTTTTTTCAGGCTCCGTTTAAAATAAATTAGCTTAAGTCTACGAAAAGGAAGGTCGGATAGCAAGAGCCGATAAGCGCATCACTATTTACTTATAATGTCGCTCACAGGAGTGTTTACCATCAATCTCCTTTATTTAGATAAGGGGGTATGCTAAAGTTTGTTTTGCTATGGGCAGCTATATAAGCAAATGCGAGTTATTTTTGATGGATCGAACTCAAAGAGTATTTAAAATTTCACATATTATTTTTTCATATAATAATTAAAACAGGAAGGTATTATGAACAGAGCACAACTAATAAGAAAGGGTTGCCTGGGGCTTTTGGGCTTGTTTTTTTCTGCATCGCTATGGGCGCATGGTGGTGCGGCAGGTACCGATACTGACCAGTGTAAATTTGAATTACAACCCACTCATTGGATTCACTATACGGCATATCAGCCTAATGCGTATCCAGCGGAAGAATTTTGCGGAAATTTGCCCGGTACCAATACGCTCACTCAGCTGGTTTTCGACTATCAGGATATGAAATACAGAAACATGCTGGTTGAGTTTGAAGTGACTAAAGAGCCTGAAGGTAAACGCGTATTCTTTCTACCCAGCGCCAAGCATAAAAAAGGTTCAGTTAATCTGGAGTTGCCAAATGGCGTGCCGGAAGCCGGTCAATATCTGATTCATATTACATTAGTCCCGGATCCAACTGATACGGAAAATCGCACCCAGGTTGAAAGACTGGATGTACACATGGGTTTTAAGGCAGGCGGTGGACAAGCGGTAAGCAGAAATAATCTGCTGCTGTATGCATTTTTTGCATTAGCGGGTTTATATGTAGTGTATCTGTCGAGCGCCGGCTTCAAACGTAAAGTTGATGAGCTGATTGCAAAAATTAAAAGCTGATCAAACAGCAGATGTTACGCAATCGTTAATAAAACGATAGTTTTATGAGTTGTGAATTTATTGCGACTGCGTAACACGATCAAATAGATTATAGAAATTGTCTGGTAGGTCTGATTATTTGAGCTTAACGCTAGTGGTAATTCATCGTAAAAAGTGCAGTGATTATGTTAAGTAAAAGAGGAAATGAAATAATGGTGAAGTTTTTATCGGTTGCAGCGCTGATTGCTCTTTTTTCTGTGCCGGTTGCGGCTCAGGAATATGAAGACCATGATGCTATGCTCATGGATCACGGTGATGGCCACTTGATGGATATGGCTGGCGGCATGGTAATGGGCCAAAACGCCGATACTTTGCCAGGTGGTTGCGACAACATATCAGAGCCGAGGGAAATTACCGTACATGCCGGCCATAAATACGCAGAAAAATTTCCAGGCAGAATGTTTGCTTTTGATACTCAGGAGTTTAATTTTAAGCCCTGTACTAAATTGACGGTGCATTTTATTAATGAAGATAACATCAGGCATCAGTGGATGATGCATGGCTTGCCTAAGTATTTATACCCCAAGGGTATGTTTCATCTGGAGGTTTCAGGGCCTGGAAAAATATCGGGAACATTGATTTTACCCCCCGGCGATAAAACCTATCTGGTGCATTGTGATATCGCCCAGCATATGGAAAAAGGCATGAAAGCTCAGCTGAAGGTAGGCAAAGGCGATGGTGATTTGGCAAGTATCCCCGGTGTAACTGCTTACGTTGTACCGGATGATTATAAGTCTACTTTGCCTGAATTGGTGACTAAAGCTGAGGCTGAAGCCGCTATCGAGCCGGTTGTCGTAGCGACTCCTCCGCCGCCACCCAAAGCCGTGCAACAGGAAGATTCCTTTATTTCCGGCGTTACCGTAATCGGTTTGGCGATAGGTTTGCTTGCAGCTCCATTTTTAGCGCGTAAATTTAAAGGCATGACAATATCAGAGTCCATTGCCTATATTTTTGATTTATTAAGATCATTAATCGAGCTTGTTATTAAGCTGTTGTCCCGCTTGATTAATTTGGTCTCTTCCAATAAAAATAAAATATTGCCGGGAAAATAAAACTTGGCTGTATATCAAAAACCCTGTGTTCCTTGATCACAGGGTTTTTTTTGAGATAAAAATTAATGCAGGAAACATTAGGTGGAATAGGGGAGTTGTTCGTCAGCGCATTTATAGCTTCCACAATTGCTCCGGACGGTTTTGAGGCTGTTTTAGCTTATCTGGTGGCGCAAGGACATTATCAGGTTGAATTTGTAGTGATTGTGGCTTCGATAGGCAATATGCTTGGTGCGATGACAACTTGGGGATTTGGGATGTTGGCGGCGAAAAAATTTCCTGCCGCCGTTCTTTTGCCGGAGAAAAAACAGAAGGCATTGAATATTCTTAAAAAGAACGGAATTTGGAGTGCTGCTTGTTTTCATGGCTACCAGTCATAGGTGATGCCTGGTGTTTTGCAGGTGGATGGTTAAAGCTTCTGCTGCTGCCGGCTAGTTTGGCTATTTTCTTAGGTAATTAGGCAGATATACTGTAATTGCATGGATGTTTGTGTGAAGCTAGGAAATTAATCTGGCCAATGGTAGACTTAGAGCTTATTAAATTTAAAGAGGTTTTTGTGTTTCGCCATTTTCCCATTAGAAACGTCGCTTATGTGCATAGAAAACGCGATTATTTTATAGCAGCGTTTACTTTTTTTTGTGTAGCGATTTGTTTAATAAGCGATGCAAATGCCAGTATAGAGAAACAGAATGCATTAGGGGTTAGTGGTTGGGTTTTTTTAACCGGCTTGTTACTCGGCGAGAACAGGGAAGTTAGAATACAGGTTATCATTGCTGTGATTTTCGCGACTATCGGTGAACATTTCGCCTCTCCTTTTATGGGGGGTTACACTTATCGATTTGGAAATGTACCGGCTTATGTGCCGCCGGGTCACGGTATGGTTTATTTAACCGCGGTTGCATTGGCGCGCTCCGGTTTGTTTTTAAGATACGCCAGAGAAATCACCGCCTTCGTAATAACAGTATGTGGACTCTGGTCAATCTGGGGCATAAGCGGCTTTGCCCGGCAAGGTGATGCCGTGGGTGCTTTATTGTTTTGCGTATTTTTGATTTACTTGTTTAAAGGCCGCTCGCCTATGGTTTATCTTGCCGCCTTTTTTATTACTACCTGGCTGGAATTGATAGGCACCGCTGTCGGTACCTGGAAATGGGCGGCAATTGATCCTGTCCTTGGCTGGCCTCAGGGCAATCCTCCCAGCGGTGTTGCTGCCTGGTATTGTCTGGTTGATGCGGTAGCCATAGGCGGCGCCCCTTTTGTATTCATCGGCTTTAAAAATACCCGTGAGTGGTTGAAATCTGTAAAAGCACGGAAAAATGCCTTTCAATGCGCGGGAAATGAATAGCGAGCTTTTCAAATCGTGGTATGAGTTAACATGGCGTAAGTCTGGAGCACTCTGCCAAATACAAAACCGGCAGCATCACTCTGCCATAAATCAACAATTAACTAAGGGGATGATGTGGAACGTCGTGATTTTATTCGTCTAAGTATGGCCGGTGTTGGCGCAAGCGTAGTTACTCCGGCAATGGTATTGGCTAAGAGCAGTCTGCAGGTAAAGACCGCAAGCGATATTTATTATACTCAGGAAGCGCCGGGTCGCTGGAGCGGGAAGGTAGCCACGCATTTACCTAACATCAGAATAGAAAAAACGGGCGGAAAAGTAACAATAAATATCACAACAGCCCACGAAATGAGAGGTTATGAGCATTATATTGTCAAGCATGTCTTATTGGATCAAAACTATAAATTTATTGACGAACACTTGTTCGATCCAGCTAAAGACAAGGCGGCAATTTCAACATTTACGCTAAAGGACTACAGCGGCCCTCTATATGCGTTGAGCATGTGTAATAAACATGATCTTTGGTTGAATGGATCAGAGGTTTAGGATTGCGCATTCAATAGCCTGATAGTGACTGTTTTTGTAAAATAAAATATGCAGCGGATTGTATGGATCAATAAAAGTAACTGGCGCAAACCGGGACCTATCGTATATATGGGATTGCTTAACGCGCTCGCGTTTGCTGAAAACGGATTGGCGACAGATTTTTTTATCGGCTCCGATAAAGATTCAGATACAGAGACCGATTTAACTGACTTTTACGGATTGAAATCTCATCAGTGTTTAACCATCCATCGTATTCCTGATACCGCGGGTTGGCAACGCAGCGTATATAAAGCTGCGATTGCCAGAATTGCATCGTACTGTGAACAGGGTGATGACGTATTGGCGCTGGCTCGTGAATTGGGCGCTCTGGGCTTGTTATTGAAGCTCAGAAAAAAATTCCCGAAGCTGAAGGTAATCTATGAAACCCATGATTACTATCTGTCTATCAGGCATTTGGGCAAGAAAAAATTTTCTCTTTCCAGTATCCGTCGGCAATGGTCGGAGAGGACTTTAATTCCTAAAGCAGACGGGCTGATTTGTTTAACAGAGCATCAGCGGGCCTTATATCAACAATGGTTTCCAAAGCTGGCAATCATTGCATTATCGTTGGGCTGTCTCGATTTCCCGCAGCAGCGTTCGCTTGAACAGCGCCGTTTAAAAAGAAACATTGCTTATATTGGCCACCTGCATAGTTACAAGGGGCTTGAGCTTATTTTTGAATTGGCAAGACAGCTTAAAGCGGCAAATATCGAACTGCACAGCTTCGGCGGAAATGCGGCTCAGGTCTTATCTTTACAAGAAAAAGCCGAGCAAGAAGGGTTAAAAGGTGTGCTGCATTTCCGGCCATTTATTGAACCTAAGGTTTTGCATGAAATTCTGGATAATGACATCAGCATTGGACTAGTGCCTTTGCAGGACACTTTTTATAGCCGGTATTTGACTTGCCCTGTCAAAGCGTTGGATTTTATCGCTCATGGCTTGCCTGTGATTGCCAGTGAAATTCCCAGCGCCAGGGAGGTTTTACGGGAAGCTGGCTTTTATTGTAAAAGCAACGATGTCTCCGGGTTCGCCGATCAAGCGATTGCCTTGCTCGATAATAAAGACTCCTATTTATCAGCAACTCAGGCGAGTTATTCAAGAAGCAGTGGATTGCAATGGCAATTACGTGCAAGACGTATACTCGAGTTTGTTGAAGGTGTCGGCGCATGATTGATATGGAGTATGGCCTTGATGCCTGCTTCATAGTCAATGTTTAATCCGTGAAGAGGCTTTATCTAAGAATGGATTAATGGCTAAGGCAAATTTAAGTGTAGTTATCATCACTAAAAATGAAGAAGACAATATGCGTGATTGTCTGGAATCGGTTGCCTGGGCTGATGAAATAGTGATCGTCGATTCAGGCAGTGAAGATAATACCCTCGCTATCTGCAAAAACTATACGGATAAAATTCTTACCAATAAAGACTGGAAAGGATTCGGCTATCAAAAAAATTTAGCGTTGCAGCAAGCCACCAAAGACTGGGTTTTATCTCTCGATGCTGATGAGAGAGTCACTGCCGCACTAAGGACGGAAATAGAAAATAAGATTAATAATTCAGCAGATTCGGCATTTGCAATTCCACGGCAGACATACTTTTTAGGACAGGCTATGAAACATGGCGGATGGTGGCCGGATTATGTCGTCAGACTGTTTCGCCGTAACACAGGTGTTTTTAGCGAAGACATTGTTCATGAAAGAGTTCTCGTTAATGAACCGGTCCGGAAACTTTCAACTCCGCTGTTGCATTACAGTTATACCAGTCTGGACCAGCTGATGGTAAAAATGAACCATTACTCTTCAGCCGGCGCCGATAAGGCCTATCGGCAAGGGAAAAGCAGCAGTCTGTTAAAAGCCATAGCTAAAGCCAAGTGGACTTTTTTCAGGGCCTATTTTCTCAGATTGGGTATTTTGGATGGACAGGCGGGCTTTATCGCCGCTTTTAGCAAGGCAGAAGAAACCTATTACCGGTATCTGAAATTAAGTTATCTAAAAAAAGAACATTTATAAATGCAGAATTATCTTGCTGATGAAGTTGACTTTTCAACTGTCCGGCGCGTGCTGATCATCAAATTACAGCATTTGGGCGATGTGTTGCTGACCACGCCGGTTTTTTCTGTGCTCAAGCATTTGTATCCCGGAATAACTGTTGATGCGTTAATTTATACAGAGACAGTTCCCATGTTAAGCGGGAATCCATCGGTAGATATAATTCATGAAGTCGACCGATCATGGAAGAAGCGAGGAACCTTGCAATTGATCAAGCACGAAAGGGAATTATTGCAGCAATTAAAAGCCAGAAAATATGATCTCGTCATTAATTTCACCGACCGCTTGCGTGCAGCCTGGCTCACCCGATTTTTAAATCCCCGTTACAGTGTTTCGCAAAAATACAGCCACAAACGGGGGCGCTGGTGGATGAAAAGTTTTACTCATTTGTATTCCGCTCCTGAAACTCCCAGGCATACCGTTGAAATTCATCTGGACGCCTTGAGAAGAATGGGAGTTTTACTGCTGGCAGCGGATAAAAAATTATCATTTGCCGCAGGGCATGAAGCCGAACTCAGGATCAATCAACTGCTCGCTGATCATCATCTAAAACCCTTAGATTATATTGTTATTCATCCCACTTCCAGATGGATGTTTAAAGGCTGGAATCACGCCGGGTTTGCAGAAGTTTTCAGGCAATTGGCAGTGGCAGGGTACAAGCTGGTGATAACCTCCGGACCGGATAAAAAAGAAATTACTTATGTGGAAGAAATTTTGGCAAAGCAAAATTTCGAAATTATCAATTTGGCCGGAAAATTGACGTTAAAAGAATTGGGCGCGCTGATTGAAAAGTCTTCATGTTTTATAGGTCTGGATTCGATAGGTATGCATATGGCGGCGGCTTCAGGTACACCCTGCATAGCCTTGTTTGGTCCCAGTGACGATAAAACCTGGCATCCATGGCAAGTCAGGCATGAGGTTATTACTGAAAATTATACTTGCAGGCCTTGCAAGCTGGACGGCTGCGGCGGTGGAAAAATCAGCGAATGTTTGCAGGCGATCGCGCCGCTCAGAGTCGTCAGCGCCATCAACAATTTATTAAAAGCAGCAGGGTAATGCATCTTACCTTGATTCGGCAGCGTTATAATCCGTACGGCGGCGCCGAGCGTTTTCTTAGTCGCGCTTTAGGCGCTCTTGATAATGCAGACATCAAAGTCAGTCTGCTGGCCAGAGACTGGGAGCCGATAAAAGGCATTGATTTCATACTGTGCAATCCTTTTTATTTAGGACGTCTATGGCGCGACTGGAGTTTTGCCCGAAAAGCTTGCCGGCAGATAAAAACCCTGAAACCGGACCTGGTTCAAAGCCACGAGCGCGTTGCGTGCTGCGATATTTATCGGGCCGGAGATGGTGTGCACAGGGTGTGGCTGGAGCAAAAAGCCAGAAACCAGTCCTGGCTGGCTCGAATGCACATGCGTTTTAGCCCTTATCATATTTATGTCAAAAGGGCTGAAAAACGATTATTTGAAAATCCTCGATTACGAGCGGTAATCTGCAATTCAAATATGGTCCGCGCCGAAATTTTAGACCACTTCAAAATAGATCAGTCAAGGATTCATGTCATTTACAATGGAGTGGATACTAGGCAGTTCCATCCGGACATTAAACGGCAAAAATACAGATTCAGGGAGCAATGGGATATTCCTGATATGGTCAATGTGTTTGTCTTTATTGGTTCCGGGTATGAGCGTAAGGGATTATTTCAGGTATTGACGGCTTTCAAATCCGTGCCTGAAAACTGCTACTTATTGGTTGCGGGTTATGATAAAAACGAGCAGTTTTATCGTGAACAGGCTGAGCATTTGGGTATTAGCCTGCGGGTAAAATTTCTGGGGCCGCAGAAGGATGTAATTCCGTGTTATGCAGCAGCTGACGTTTTTATTCTTCCGACGCTTTATGATCCGTTTCCTAATGTGGTTTTAGAAGCATTGGCTTGTGGATTACCTGTTATTACCAGCACCAAATCAGGCGCTGCCGAAGTGATTACCGATTACGTTAATGGTTTTGTCTGTAATGCTTATGATCTGGAGAAATTGCAGGATGCGATGCGGATTCTTAGTGACAGGGAAGTGGCTGAAACTATGGGCAAACAAGCAAGAGTAGTGGCTGAAAAATATGATCTTGACAAAATGGCTGAAGATCTGACTTCCTTATATAAAACTCTAGTCATAAAACCATGAAAATTGTTCATACTGAAGCATCACTGGGCTTTGGCGGTCAAGAATTGCGCATTCTTAATGAGGCCGATGGCTTGAAAATGCGGGGTCATGAATTAACCCTGATTTGTCCGGAAGAAGCGGAAATATTCCGGATCGGAAAGAGTCGGGGGCTGGATGTCGTCGCCATGCCTGTGGGGAAGAAGAGTCTGGCAGGTGTAATAGCGCTTCGAAGATGGATAAAACTGCACCAGCCTGATGTTATCAATACCCATAGTTCTACCGATTCCTGGCTGGTTGCTCTGGCGAACTTGTTTATGAACAACCGGCCGGTCGTAGTGCGAACCCGGCATATATCGGCTCCGGTTGCAAATAATATGACCAGTCGATGGCTATATACCCGGTCTTGTGATCATGTAGTCACCACAGGGGGAAAGTTACGCGAGACATTTATTAAAGACAATGCTTATTCTCCTTCTCATGTGACATCGGTACGAACGGGCATTGATCTTTCCCGATTCAAGCCGGGCGACAAGCTGAATGCCCGGCGGGAATTAGGATTGAACGAAAATGATGTGATTATCGGTATAGTGGCGACATTAAGAAGCTGGAAAGGGCATCGTTATTTAATCGATGCCTTCGTAAAAGTGCCTTATCATGCTGATTTAAAATTATTGATTGTCGGTGATGGTCCACAGGATCAGGCCTTGCGGCAGAGAGTTGCCGAGTTGGGGCTGAGTGAGCGGGTTGTATTTGCCGGCAGACAAAATAATGTCGAAAAGTGGATGCAGGCAATGGATATTTTTTGCCTTCCTTCTTATGCCAATGAAGGGGTGCCGCAGTCATTAATGCAATCCCAGGCGTGTGGGATACCTGCCGTTACTACGCTGGTCGGAAGTATTGAAGAGGCAATTATTCCCGACCAGTCAGCATTGATTGTGCCGCCGGAAGATGTCGATGCGTTGGCGGATGCGCTTAAGATTTTGATTAATGATAAAAATAAACGCATTCAGATGGGAAAGGCAGCAGCCAGACAGGCAGCTGATAATTTTTCAGAGAAAGTCATGCTGGATAAAATGGAAGCTATTTTTACTCGTGTTGTTCAATAACCGGCTCTTTTATCCGCGCCCACCAGAGGCCGATTATCAGCACACTTAATAGTCCGTGCTCATGATGCAAAGTGGTATTAAAAATGCCGTTTATCAATATGACTTGCATAGCGCCGACTGCTGATAGCCAGAGTAGCCAATACATAGGTCGATCTTCTTGCTTCGGCATGTGGCGGTATAACAGGTAACAGATATAGATCAGATTCATGAAAATGACGCTAAAGCCGATGAGCCCTTGTTCTGCCAAAATATTTAAATAAAGGCTGTGTCCATGTGAGGACGGGTGATAAATTTTATCGGTATAAATTTTATTTTCTTCGGTTAACCAGTTTTTCTGTCTTTCCGGTGTCGCCTGATGAAAATTTTTAATTCCTATGCCAAAGACCGGATTATGCCGCCAGACAAGCAATGCGCTGTTCCATATTTTGACTCTTTCATCCAAAGAGTTAAAAGAGCTGTTGTTCGAGGCAGTTTTCTCCAGGGTTTCCTGAACCATGGATGCTTTCTTTAGATAAACTCCTCCATTTACAATCAAGGCTGCCATCAGGAGTATTAATAACGGTTTTTTAGATTTTCTTGTCCAGATCAGGCCATAAAATAGAGTAATGATACCCATTGCCAAAGCCGATCCTCTGCTGCCGGACAGAATGATCAGGGAACCGAAAATAATTACATTAGCGATCAGTAATGGCCAGGTAAACCGGTGGCTGGAGTAGCTTTGCGTCAGAGTCATTGCCAGAGCAATCGCATAGGCTATACAGATATAAACAGAAGAGTGATTAACATGCCCGACGGAACTGAGTTCTAAAAAGAATTTTTGATGACTGTATAATTTCCACAAGCCGTATATAGAAGCCAACAACGTTCCCAAAATAGCGGACACTAAAAATAACGAAATTTCTTTATTGTTAAATTGAGAGTTTTTTAAGCAAAATAAGAATAAAGGTATTAATAATGCGTTGCTGGCCCCGCTCCATTCTTTATGATGAACTTCTGCAAATGCGGCAACGACAAAGCCAACCAACATCCATGCTACAAGTAAACAGTCACCTAATGCCCATCTTTTAAACGCTGATAGATTGCGATGTGATAATAAAAATAGCGTAACAAATAATATCAAGAAGACGGTTTTAGGCGCTTCAAAAGAGGGAAGAGTTAAAATGATAACCAGAAGGCTTAATGACTGAACTCCATGAAGAGATGTAAAAAAAGTTTTGATGTTAAGTTGACGCATGACTTAAAAAATGAATTTAGAAAAAGCTAATTCAATAATCATTTAGCAGGATTACAGAGGCGCTGGGCATGACGAGGTGAGGCTAAACAATACATACATTGGAAGTTTTGTTATAAAATGTCTCCGGTTAGTTAAAATTTTAATATTTTCCTGTATAGATATCTATTTTGCAAAACATTCTCGTCATGCAGCAAAGCAACAGCGCCTGATTTAGTATCAGAATAATGAAATTTATTGACAGTAATCAGGCGATCAACTTAAGTAGCAAAAGCAGTCCTTTGGCTGTTCATAGCGATTCAGGTCGCTCCGAAAAGCTGAAGCTTTTGTACAGCAATGTTATTCACTTTTTCTCCTGCTGAGAAATTAACGAAACGCTGCCACAGGGCTTCGGTTCTGACTTTTAAGAAAATATGAAAAAAAAATCTAAGGCGAGTGCTCAGGTATATAAGCGATTATTAACCTATGTAAAGCCGCATGCGGGTCTTTATGTAATTAGTGTTGTAGGGTATCTGATTTATTCATCTACCGAGCCGTTATTTGCGGCAATGATTAAACATATTATTGATACGCTGCAAACTGAATCACGCGAAGGTATGTATTATCTCCCTTTATTGTTTAGCGGTTTAATCGCAGTGCGAGGCTTAGGGGCTTATCTAGGGAATTATTTTCTGGCCAAAGTTTCGACAAATGTCGTGCATGCCTTAAGATGCGAAATTTTCGATCAGTATACCCGATTACCTACTGCTTATTTCGATTCGAATAACAGCGGCTACATGATCTCAAGGATAACGAATAACGTTGGAGAGGTGACTAAAGCAACTACCGATGCCTTACGTACTTTTGTGCGGGAAGGCTTGACAGCGGCGGGTTTACTGATTTATTTGTTTTATTCGAACTGGATGTTATCGATGGTTTTTGTCGGTTTGACTCCGATTATTGTATTGCTGGTCATTTATGTCAGCAAGCGCCTGCGCATGATAAGCAAAAAAATTCAGGGGTCAATTGGTGATATGACCCATATTACTTCAGAATTAGTCGGCGGACATCGGGTAGTGCGCAGTTACGGTGGGGAAGATTATGAGCGTCGGCGCTTTCTGGAAAGCAGTTCATTTAATCGGAGACAATCGCTAAAACTTGCTACCACATTAGCAATACATAATCCGATAATGCAGCTTATTATCGCTTTGGCATTATCTTCTTTAATGTATATGGCTTTGTTTTTTATGAAGCAATCAAGTGCCGGTGAGTTTGTGGGTTATTTGACAGCGGCTTTCTTATTGCCGAGGCCCATCAGGCAATTAAGTGATGCCAATGGAGATATTCAGAAAGGTATTGTGGCGGCCGAATCTTTATTCGAGATTCTGGATGAGCCTGTTGAATCCGATGAAGGCACTTACCAGACCGAACGATGTAAAGGAGCCCTGGAATTTAAAAATCTGTCGTTTCAATATGCCGGAGCAAATGAACCTGCACTGACCGATATTAATTTTAAGGTTGAGCCCGGACAAACGATTGCGCTAGTGGGAGCTTCCGGGGGGGGTAAAAGTACGCTGGCTAATCTGGTTTCACGTTTTTATCCCCATGAAACGGGCGAAATATTGCTCGACGGCGTGGAAATAAATAACTATCAATTGACCAATTTAAGAAAACAATTGGGATTGGTTAATCAGCAGGTTACTTTATTCAATGATACGATAGCCAATAATATCGCTTACGGGGCATTAGCTACTGCAAGCCGAAGCGAAATCACTGCCGCTGCAGTTGATGCCTATGCCATGGAATTTATCAGTAAACTGGATCTGGGGCTGGATACAGAAATTGGCGAGAATGGCGTCAAATTGTCGGGGGGGCAAAGGCAGCGCCTGGCTTTGGCAAGAGCCTTATTGAAAGATGCTCCCATATTGATATTAGATGAAGCCACCTCGGCGCTCGATACCGAGTCGGAGCGATTTATCCAGGCGGCCTTGCAGAAAGTCATGAGCAACAGGACGACGCTGGTTATCGCGCATCGTCTATCGACTATTGAAAGTGCTGACATGATTTTAGTGATGGATCATGGTCGTATCGTAGAGAGAGGCTCCCATCAGGAGCTGATTGAAAAAAATGGAGCTTATGCTCGCTTGCATCAAATGCAATTTAAGAAGCAGCATGAAAGCAATGATTAATATCTTATCTGATCAACTATCAACAGCTTATACTCGTTATCACTTTGCAGCGTCGGAATGATACCGGTCTTTATTGTTGAAGGAGCATTATCTTGAAGACATTTATTTCCGATCTTGAGCAGCATCAGTTAGTGATCGAAAAATTGGCTGATTGCAGTGATGTGATTGAGACCGCGGGAGAGTTATTGATTAAAACATTAAAGCAGGGCGGCAAATTGCTGCTTTGCGGTAATGGCGGAAGCGCTGCTGATTGTCAGCATATTGCCGCAGAATTTGTAGTGAGATATGAAAAAAAGCGCCAGGCTCTGGCAGCTATCGCGTTGACGACGGACAGCTCTATTTTAACGGCCCATGCCAATGATTTTGACTTTGAAACAGTTTTCTCGCGGCAAGTTGAAGCCATAGCCAGTGAAAAGGATTGTCTGATTGCCATTTCTACATCGGGTAACAGCCAAAATATATTAAATGCTGTGCAGGCCGCAAAACTCAAAAATATGACGGTTATTGCTTTAACAGGATGCGAAGGTGGAAAGCTGAGTAGGCAGGCTACGGTTTCGGTTATTGTTCCATCAATGGTAACGGCAAGGATTCAGGAAGCGCATATATTGATCGGCCACTGGTGGTGTGGCGCAGTAGAGGAGGCATTCAGTGCTGGCCATTACTCCTGAGTTCGCCAAGGCTAATATCATAGTTATTGGCGACGTTATGCTGGATCGATATTGGTCCGGCAAGGCAGCCCGTATTTCTCCTGAGGCGCCTGTTCCGGTAGTTCAGGTTAAGACTATTGAGGATCGTGTCGGCGGTGCTGGCAACGTTGCTCTCAATATTGCTAAACTGGGCGGAAAAGTTACTTTATTGGGTGTCATCGGCGATGATATTGAGGGAAGGACTATTCAGCAGTTACTGGAAGCGGAAGGGGTTGTCTGCGAATTTGTTGTTGAAAAGTCTTTACGCAGCATTTGCAAGTTGCGTGTTATGGCGCAGCATCAGCAACTTATTAGGGTTGATTTTGAAGAATCGCCGCTTGAATTTAATCAGGAGGCTTTGTTTGCAAGGTTGCGCAGATACCTGCCTGAAAATCAGGTGCTTGTCTTTTCGGATTATGGTAAGGGCACGTTGGCAAATGTTTCAAAGCATATCCATGAAGCGAAGCAGGCAGGTCTTACAGTATTGGTTGATCCAAAAGGACTGGATTACCGGCGCTATGCTCAAGCTGACGTGATCACTCCCAATTTGGCAGAATTTCAAGCCGTAGTCGGTGCTTGCCAAAACGAACAGGATTTGGTTGAAAAAGGGCGAAAGCTTCTGGTTCAGCATCAGATTCCTTCGCTGTTATTGACTCGTGGCGAAGCCGGCATGACTCTGGTACAGGAAGATGAAGTGCATTCATTACCTGCCCAGGCCAAGGATGTCTTTGATGTCACCGGCGCAGGAGATACAGTTATTGCTGTCATGGCTTTAGGAATGGCGCTCGATATGCCTTTATCCGAGTCCATGTATCTGGCCAATCTGGCGGGTGGAATTGTTGTTGGCAAGCTGGGGACGTCAACAGTATCGCCGCTCGAGTTGAGCCGCGCCATGCACAGCGATAGAGATTCTTTATACGGAATTGTTTCGGAAGATGAGCTGGCGCAACTGATCATGCGAGCAAAGGCTCATGATGAAAGAATAATTATGACGAATGGTTGCTTTGATTTGCTGCATGCCGGTCATGTGACCTATTTGCAGCAGGCCAAAGCATTGGGCGATCGCTTAATCATAGCAGTAAATTCCGATGCATCAGTTAAACAACTCAAAGGAAACTCGCGGCCTATTAATCGCTTGCAGGAGCGCATGACGGTCCTGGCAGGATTAGCTTGCGTCGATTGGGTTGTTGCATTCGAAGAAGAAACGCCTGAACGCTTGTATTGCAGGATGTTGCCCGATGTCATCGTTAAAGGAGGAGATTACAGTTCCGAGCAGGTTGCTGGCGGCGAATGCGTCATAAAAGCGGGCGGCGAGGTAAAAATTTTACAATTCGTTGATGGCCAGTCAACAACGGCAATGATTAATAAGGCGAGGGCGATCGAGTGATTATTGTTACAGGCGGTGCCGGCTTCATAGGCAGTAATTTGATTCGGGCATTAAATGAGCGCGGTGAAAAGAATATATTGTTGGTTGACCATTTGTTGAACGGTCGAAAAGTCCACAATATTGCCGATCTTGAAATTGCTGACTACATGGACAAAACGCAATTTATAGAAAAGATTGAATCATCGGCTTTTTTAAATGATGTAAAAGCTGTTTTTCACCAGGGAGCATGTTCTGCGACTACCGAATGGGACGGCCAGTATGTCATGATGAATAATTATGATTACTCGAAGCGCTTATTGCATTGGTGTATCAAAAAAGAAGCAGCATTTATTTATGCATCTTCGGCTTCTGTCTATGGACTTGGTGAACATGGTTTCAGAGTCGATCGTAGCTGTGAACATCCGATCAATATGTATGCTTATTCAAAATTCCAATTCGATCAATATGTTCGCCATTTATTAATGGAAACAAGGAGTCCAATTGTCGGGTTTCGTTATTTTAATGTTTACGGCCCGAGAGAGCAGCATAAAGGAGCTATGAGTAGTGCGGCGTTTCATTTTAATCGGCAAGTGCTTGAGCAAAAGAAAGCTAAATTATTTGAAGGCTGTGATGGATTGGCTAACGGCGAGCAAAAACGCGATTTTGTTCATGTGGATGATGTGGTGAATGTTAATCTATGGTTTTTAGATCATCCGGAGCAGCGGGGTATTTATAATGTCGGTACTGGAAAGGCTGAAACATTTAATAGCGTCGCGCAAACAGTAATTGATTGGCATAAAGAAGGATGTATTAAATATATTCCTTTTCCAGAGCACTTGAAAGGCGTTTATCAGAGTTATACTCAAGCTGATATTTCCGGTTTAAGACAGGCGGGTTATTCCAGCGAGTTCTTAACCGTTAACCAAGGGGTTAGGAAGTATCTGGACAGTTTGAACGGGATAGCGTCTAAATAGGACTTGCTGTTGTTGAGGGAGTGTGTATAATAGCGGGCTGTTTGGGTGTTTAGGCGCTGGCAGGCAGTCC
>JAQURG010000024.1 GCA_028715725.1 Methylococcales bacterium | reverse complement strand
GTTTCGCGGCGCGGATCGGTAAGATCGGCAAAATAAGGGCGTGGATCAGGCAACATACAGCTTTTTGTCAAAAAACAGACTTTAACAAATTTCAGGGTTCAATGGGTAGATAGCGCGATTGCCCTGAATCAAATAGGTTTTTCTGTATTTTTAACGGATATTTTAGGTTAAAATAGTCGGCTTTCTAATCTGGACGAGTGAGTCTGCGGTGGTGACTTTTACACGCTACTTCACTTGGCTTTGATCTGTCTGCAAGTATCCGACGGGATTCATCCAAACCGATGGCTTCGTAGCCTAGCGGTCTTAGGTATGGCTGCGGTTGCTATGTAGTTGATAATGCCCCAGTACGAACCCTGCGTAGGTCGAAATTTTGAGCTCCTGCGGCGGGGGGTAGTCACCTAAAAAGTTTTTTATGCCCAACTTTAGAGTAAAAACATGACAGATTTATCGCATTACAGAAACATAGGTATTTTCGCGCACGTTGATGCGGGTAAAACTACAACAACCGAGCGAATTTTAAAACTCACCGGTAAAATTCATAAAATCGGCGAAGTGCACGATGGTGCAGCCACCACAGACTTCATGGTGCAAGAGCAAGAACGCGGCATCACTATCCAATCGGCGGCGACCACCGCATTTTGGCCGGGTAGCAACAAACAATTTCAACCGCACCGCTTCAATATCATAGACACTCCGGGCCATGTTGACTTTACGATCGAAGTTTATCGTTCATTGAAAGTATTGGATGGCGGCATCGGTGTATTCTGCGGTTCCGGCGGTGTTGAACCGCAATCTGAAACCAACTGGCGCTATGCCAACGACTCCAAAGTCTCTCGTATCATCTACGTCAACAAACTGGACAGAATGGGCGCCGACTTCTATCGCGTCGTCAAGCAGGTCGAAGATGTATTGGGCGCGCAACCTGTCGTAATGACCTTGCCGATCGGCCGCGAAGACGAGTTCTCCGGGGTTGTTGACTTGTTGACCCGTAAAGCCTGGGTTTGGGACAACTCTGGCGATCCATTGAAATACGAAGTCAAAGACGTGCCCGCCGACATGGCTGAAGAAGTCGAAGAATGGCGTGCGAAATTGATCGACCAGGTTGCCGACCAGGACGACGAGATTATGGAGAAATATCTGGAAGGCGAGGAGCCGACCATTGAAGAAATCAAACACTGCATCCGCAAGGGCACCATCGCAATGGGCTTCTTCCCGACCTATTGCGGCTCTTCTTTCAAAAACAAAGGCGTGCAATTGGTGCTGGACGGCGTTATCGAATATTTGCCGAGTCCGACCGAAGTCAAGCCGCAACCGGAAACCGACATCGATGGGGTTCCAACTGGTGAACACGCGATTGTCGATCCTAACCGTCCGTTCCGCGGCCTGGTTTTCAAAATCATGGATGATCGTTTTGGCGCATTGAACTTCGTCCGTATTTATTCCGGCAAGTTGAAAAAAGGCGACACTGTATTGAACACCTTTACAGGCAAAACCGAACGTGTTGGCCGTATGGTGGAAATGCACGCCGATGACCGCAATGAGATCGACTCCGCGCAAGCCGGCGACATTATTGCGTTGATCGGGTTGAAAAGCGTGCAGACCGGTCATACCTTGTGCGATCCGGACGAACCAGCCACGCTGGAACCCATGGTATTCCCGGATCCCGTTATCTCGATCGCGATTTCGCCGAAAGACAAAGGCAGCAACGAGAAAATGGGTATCGCGATTGGAAAAATGGTGGCGGAAGATCCATCTTTCCGCGTCGAGACCGACCAGGAATCCGGCGAAACTATCATCAAAGGTATGGGCGAGTTGCATCTTGATATTAAAGTCGATATCTTAAGACGTACTCACGGCGTTGATGTTAACGTCGGCAAACCTCAAGTTGCCTACCGCGAAACTATCACCAAACGCGTCGAAGATGAATATACCCACAAGAAACAATCCGGTGGTTCGGGTCAATACGCGAAGATCAACTATATCATCGAGCCAGGCGAACCCGGCAGCGGCTTCCAGTTCGAATCAAGTGTTGTCGGCGGTAACGTTCCACGCGAATACTGGCCGGCGGTTGAAAAAGGCTTCAAAGCCAGCATCGAGAAAGGTGTATTGGCGGGCTTCCCTTGCCTGGACTTCAAAGTCAACCTGACCGACGGTGCGTTCCACGCGGTCGACTCGTCCGCCATCGCGTTTGAGATCGCCGCCCGCGCCGCGTATCGTCAATCAATTCCCAAAGGTGGGCCGCAGCTGCTGGAGCCGATCATGAAAGTTGACGTATTCACACCGGAAGCGCACGTGGGTGACGTGATCGGCGATTTGAACCGTCGCCGTGGCATGATCAAATCGCAAGATCCAGGTATCACCGGCGTTCGTATCAAAGCCGATGTTCCATTGAGCGATATGTTTGGTTACATTGGAGACTTGCGTACCATGACCTCCGGTCGCGGTCAATTCTCTATGGAATTCTCGCACTATATGCCATGCCCTAAAAACGTGGCGGAAGAAGTTATCAAGGAAGTCAACGAACGCAACAAAAAGAAGTAATCAGTTGAGCCGGTAGACTTTTGAAATATAGGGGTATAAGTAGCTTATATTTATACCCTTATCTTTGTTTTATACCTCAAAGTGAGAGGCTTTATGTCATCTCAAGCCCCGACTGACAATGTGAGGCTTTTTGTGATTTTCTAAGCCGGATTAAGTAAATCCAGGACAGTTTGTGCCTGCTCCGCCGCTTCACGTCCCAAATTGGTTAGATAACCCCCGTCTTTGTGTGATATCAGGCCCTTATCGTGCAAACGTTCAGTCGCTGCAATAATTGCAGGGTCTGCTGTTTTATGTACTTTAATCCCTTCTTGTGTTGTGCTCAGATTGTAGCGGACCAGAATGTTCAGTTCATCTACAAGTTCTTGGGTATAGGGCATAGTGAATCCTTGAGTTAATTAATTTGATTAAATAGCATAAAGCCATTTTTACGGAAGGAGTATCTTTTTTAGAGACAGCGCTTGCATGCAAATGATTTTGTCGCTGCAAAGCATAGCGAAGAGGGCTTGATTTTGTATCCAGCAAGTATTTGACGCTTAACTCCGCTACTTGAATCTGTCCTGTTCGTCTTATTCGTGCTCAGCCGTTTTGGAATGATCAACCGACCATAGTTTCTCAAGCTGATAAAATCCGCGCGCCTGAGCGGTCATGGCATGAACAATCACATCACCAAGGTCCAGCAATACCCAGTCCGAACCTAAATCACCTTCAAGCCCTAAAGGTCTAAAGCCCTGTTCCTTGACTTTTTCCACAATATAGTCGCATAAGGACTTCAGGTGACGATCCGATGTTCCTGTCACAACCACCATATAATCGGTAAAGCTGGTTTTGCCGCGGACATCCAGTACCGTTATATTTTGCCCCTTGCGTTCATCCAGAACATTCTGTACCGTTTTTAATAACTCTTCTACTTGCATTAATTTTCCTAAATGTAATGAGATCAATGTCTCTGGTAAAGCTTGTGTTGCCTGATGTAGGCAATGACGCTATCAGGCAGTAAAAACCCCGGATTTTGCTGTTTTGCTATTATGCTCCTGATAGCCGTTGCCGAAATATCAAGTTGCGTGATTTGCTGAAAGTATAACTTACCTGCTGCACACTGCGCCAACTCTGATATTCCGCTAGCCAGTCTGGCTTTAAAAAAATCATCGATATTGTGGATTTCAAAGCCTGGCCGGGTCATAACTATAATATGCGCAAAATCAAATAAATGCTGCCACTGATGCCAGGTTTTCAGATAATTGAACGCATCGCTGCCGATAAACAACATCAAGGGCTCGTCTTTGAATTCCTGCCGTAGAGATATTAACGTATCCACCATATAAGAGGCACCGTCCCGATTTAACTCGCGGGTATCAATGACTAATCCGGGCTGATCTTTGATGGCCAGTTCCAGCATATGCAGACGCATTGGTGGGGTGGCGACCGGTTGTTCCCGATGGGGCGGTTGAGCGCAGGGAATCAGGCGGACTTCTGTCAGTCCATAAATATCCTTGACTTCCAGCGCCGAGCGTAAATGTCCATAATGCACGGGATCAAACGTACCGCCAAAGATTCCTATCATTTATTCCCTGATATGCCCGTCACCCAAAACAATATATTTCAACGAGGTCAGTCCCTTTAAACCAACGGGTCCGCGTGCATGCAGCTTATCGGTGCTGATGCCGATTTCCGCGCCCAAACCATATTCAAAACCATCGGCAAAACGGGTTGAGGCATTGACCATAACCGAACTGGAATCCACTTCGCGCAGAAAGCGTCTTGCCCGTGTGTAATTTTCGGTCACAATGGCCTCGGTATGGCTGGAACCGTATTTATGAATATGCTCCATCGCTTCATCCATGCCATGAACAACCTTAATGGATAAAATCGGCGCCAGATATTCGGTGTGCCAGTCTTCCTCATTTGCTCTTGAGCACCTCGGGATCAGGGAACAGGTTTTAAGACAGCCGCGTAATTCAACGCCCTTTTCGATATATATTTCCGCCAATACCGGCAGCACCTTCGCCGCAATACCTTCGGCGACCAGCAAGGTTTCCATTGCATTGCATACGCCGTAACGATGGGTTTTGGCATTAATGGCAATCCTGACTGCCTTATCCATATCCGCTTTATCATCGATATAAACATGGCAAATACCGTGTAGATGCTTGATGACCGGAATCGTGGCATCCTGGGAAATGCGCTCAATCAGGCCCTTGCCGCCGCGCGGCACGATGACGTCCACATATTGCTTCAGGGTGATTAATTCGCCTACCGCAGCGCGATCCGCTGTCGCCACAACCTGCACCGCTTCTACCGGTAAACCGGCCGCTTCAAGGCCTTTGGCGATGCAGGAAGCAATGGCCTGATTGGAATGGATGGCTTCGGAACCCCCTCTTAAAATGCAGGCATTGCCGGATTTAAGGCATAAGGCGGCAGCATCCACAGTCACATTGGGACGGGATTCATAAATAATGCCGATGACCCCCAAAGGAACACGCATTTGGCCGACTTGTATGCCGCTGGGCCGGTAAACCAGATCGCTGATTTCGCCCACCGGATCAGGTAAGGCGGCCACCTGTTTCAGGCCTTCGATCATCGCCTGGATAGCGGTTGGCGTTAAAGCCAGCCTGTCCAGCAAAGCCGCATCCAGGCCATTTTGCCTGCCGGCTTCCAGATCTTTTTTGTTTTCGGTTGTCAGCAGTTCGTCGCTGCTCTCAATGGCCTCTGCAATTTTCAATAGTGCGAGGTTTTTTTTACCCGACTCAGTACGGCTGATTTCTCTTCCGGCTTCTTTTGCTTGCCGGCCAAGGCCTTGCATGTATTCTTTAATATCCACGGCGTTCTCACTGACTGGGGTTGAGGTAGTTTCTTAATTATATCGGCTAAGCACAGTCATTAACAGAGTTTAAGCGTATTAACTGCCGGATAATAAACAGTTATATTCAGACCGGAACGAACCTAAGGTACTGTATAACTTCGTTCGTTTCACCGCGAGTTTGAATAAAGACAATGACGACAAGCGCATTGTCGATTAAAATACCTCAGGTTTTATATCAGCTATCTTCCGAATTTCATACATTCTAAATGACAAAATACATTTTCATAACCGGTGGTGTTGTTTCATCACTGGGCAAAGGTATTGCTGCATCATCGCTTGCCGCTATTCTTGAGGCTCGCAACCTCAAAGTCACCATGACCAAGCTGGACCCCTACATCAACCTTGATCCGGGAACGATGAGCCCTTTTCAACACGGTGAAGTATTTGTTACTGAAGATGGCGCTGAAACTGACCTGGACTTGGGTCATTACGAGCGGTTTCTTAAAACCACGATGGCCAAAAAGAATAATTTCACCACAGGCCAGATTTATGACAGCGTGTTGCGCAGAGAACGTAAAGGTGAGTATTTAGGCGCGACAGTTCAGGTCATTCCGCATATTACCGATGAAATTAAAAGCCGTGTGTATCAGAGCGCCGAGGGCATGGATGTCGCCTTGATTGAAGTCGGCGGCACTGTTGGCGATATTGAATCGCTACCATTTTTGGAGGCCATCCGGCAGATGCGCTTTGAACTGGGCAGCGAAAGATCGCTGTTTATCCATTTAACACTGATTCCTTATATTCGTTCAGCCGGGGAAATCAAAACCAAGCCCACTCAGCATTCGGTTAAGGAATTGCGTTCTATCGGTATCCAGCCGGACATTCTGATTTGCCGTTCCGAACGTCCCATTCCCGTCAGCGATCGCCGTAAAATTGCCTTGTTTACCAATGTCGAGGAAAAGGCGGTTATTTCTTCTATCGATGCGGACTCTATCTATCGCATCCCGTTGCTGCTGCATGAGCAAGGCCTGGACAATATCGTGGTCAGCAAGTTGAGGCTGGACGTTCCGCCTGCCGATTTAACGGAATGGAAGAATGTTATTGAAGCCCTTACGCATCCGGTTAACGAAGTGACCATCGCCATTGTCGGCAAATATGTTGATCATTCCGATGCCTATAAGTCACTCAATGAAGCATTAATTCATGCCGGCATCCGCACCCGCATGAAAGTTAATATTTCCTATATGGATTCGGAAATCATCGAGGATGAAGGCGTAGCCGGACTGAAAGACGTGGACGCGATTCTGGTGCCGGGCGGTTTCGGCGAACGTGGCGTAGAAGGCAAAATCGCTACAGTCCGCTATGCACGGGAGAATAAAATTCCTTATCTGGGTATCTGTTTGGGAATGCAGGCGGCTGTGATTGAATTTGCGCGCGATGTTGCCGGCCTGGAAGGCGCTCATAGCACCGAATTTTTGCCTAACTCTCCGCATCCTGTCATCGGTTTGATTACCGAATGGATGGCTGAAAGCGGCCAATTGCAAATCCGCAATGAAAATTCCGATTTGGGCGGCTCGATGCGTTTGGGTGGACAGCAATGCCGCTTGCAGCCCGATTCACTGGCTTTTCAGCTTTATCAAAAAGATGTGATTACCGAAAGGCATCGCCATCGTTATGAGTTTAACAACCAGTATTTTGAAAAACTCGAAAAGGCCGGCATGCGGTTTTCCGGAAAATCGATTGACGGCAGGCTGGTTGAAGTTGTTGAACTACCCGATCATCCGTGGTTTCTGGCGTGTCAGTTTCATCCGGAATTTACTTCAACGCCCAGAAAGGGTCATCCTTTATTTTCCGGTTTTGTCATTGCAGCGTCTCAACATAAAAAGGTAAAAAGCAAATGAAGCTATGCGGTTTTGAAGCAGGTTTAGACCAGCCGTTTTTTTTGATTGCAGGCCCTTGTGTGATTGAAAGCGAGCAATTGGCGCTGGATACGGCAGGCTATCTTAAGGAATTGACGACAGCGTTAAATATCCCGTTTATTTACAAGTCATCCTTTGATAAAGCCAATCGTTCATCACATGAAAGTTTCAGGGGGCTGGGTTTAGAGAAGGGACTGGAAATTCTGGCAAAGGTCAAGCAACAAATCCAGGTTCCGGTTTTAACCGATGTTCATGAAGACACTCCGCTGGCTGAAGTTGCTTCTGTGGTTGACGTCATGCAGACGCCGGCGTTCCTGTGCCGGCAGACCAACTTTATTCAACAGGTTGCCTCGCAAGGCATTCCTGTCAACATTAAAAAAGGCCAGTTCTTAGCGCCTTGGGATATGGTGAACGTATCCAATAAAGCCAAAATCACCGGAAACCAGCAGATTATGGTTTGTGAGCGAGGGGTTTCTTTCGGTTATAACAATCTGGTGTCCGATATGCGCTCTTTAGCAGTGATGCGCGATACCGATTGTCCGGTGGTTTTTGATGCGACCCATTCAGTCCAGTTACCCGGCGGACAAGGCACATGTTCAGGCGGACAGCGTGAGTTTGTACCCGTGCTAGCCAGAGCCGCCATTGCAGTGGGCGTTGCCGGATTATTCATGGAAACCCATCCAGATCCTGCCGAAGCCAAAAGCGATGGCCCCAATGCCTGGCCTTTATACAGAATGCGCGAATTACTGGAAACATTACAGGTTTTAGACAAGGCGGTTAAAAGCCGGCCGCTGATTGAAACAACTTTGTAACTCTTGTTGCCTTAACTCCAATGACCCGGATCACGCAATTATCTCAACTCGATTTAACTGCCGATTACAGTTATGCGGATTATTTGACCTGGCAGTTAAATGAAGCAGTGGAGTTAATTAAAGGCAAGATTCAGTTAATGTCTCCTGCGCCGAATGTTAAACATCAACGGCTTTCTATTTATCTGAGCAGCCGCTTGTTTTATTTTTTTGAGAACAATGGATGCCACGTATTTTCTGCACCCTTTGATGTTCGTTTATTTGACCGTAACCGGTCATTATTAGCCGATAAGGAAATTACCACGGTTGTCCAGCCTGATATCTGCGTTATCTGTGATAACGGCAAACTGGATGAACAAGGTTGCAATGGCGCACCGGACTGGATTATAGAAATCCTGTCTAAAGGCAATTCTAAAAAAGAAATTAAAATCAAATACGCATTGTATGCCGAAAGCGGCGTCAGAGAATATTGGCTGATTTATCCTTATGAGGAAGTCATTCAACAATTTGTGTTAAATAACGAAAATAATAGCTATCAATTAATGAATAGTTACGCAGGCGATGATGTAGCAATATCTTATTTATTTCCTGACCTGGCTGTCGATTTACTGGCTTTATTTAAAGAAAGTTAATTCATTTTCCACCCTATTTTCAACCTGTGCACAACAGGTTGATTTATTTTTTAATCTTGGGAGCAATACAATAATATGAGTAAAATCGTTGACATTAAAGCAAGAGAAATCCTGGATTCACGCGGTAACCCAACCGTAGAAGCGGATGTGATTTTAGCTTCCGGCGTAATTGGCAGCGCCATGGTGCCTTCCGGCGCATCAACAGGCGAGCGTGAAGCCATCGAATTGCGTGATGGCGATAAAGCCCGTTATCTGGGTAAAGGCGTATTGAACGCCGTCAATAACGTCAAGACTGAAATCCGCGATACTGTTATCGGCCTGGACGTCAATGATCAGCAAGGTCTTGATAATAAAATGATTGCTCTGGACGGCACGGATACTAAAGCCCGTCTTGGCGCCAATGCGCTGTTGGCTGTTTCCATGGCGGCCGCCCACGCGGCTGCGAAAGAAGCCGGTCAACCTTTGTACCGCCATTTGAATAAATCCGGCGAATTCATTTTACCGGTACCGATGATGAACATCATCAATGGCGGCTCACATGCCGATAATAGCGTTGATCTGCAAGAATTCATGATTCTGCCTGTAGGCGCGCCGACTTTCCGTGAAGCGATTCGTTACGGCGCAGAAGTGTTCCACAATTTGGCAAAAGTCCTAAAATCCAAAGGCTTGGCAACCACTGTCGGCGATGAAGGCGGCTTTGCACCGAACTTAAGTTCAAACGAAGAAGCCATCAGCGTAATTCTGCAAGCGATAGAACAAGCGGGCTACAAGCCGGGAGTGGATATTTACTTAGGGTTGGATGCTGCGGCTTCTGAGTATCACCACGACGGTATTTACGATCTGGCTTCAGAAGGCAAAACCTACAGTTCAGCAGCAATGGCTGATTTCTTCGTTGACTGGGTTGACCGTTATCCGATTATCAGCATTGAAGACGGCTTTGATGAAAATGACTGGGACGGCTGGAAACTGATGACCGAAAAGCTGGGCGGACGCATTCAATTAGTCGGCGATGATTTATTCGTAACCAATCCTGCGATTTTGAAAAAAGGCATTGAGAAAAATATCGCCAATTCCATTCTGATTAAGGTCAATCAAATCGGCACCTTGACCGAAACTTTTGCTGCGGTGAATATGGCCCATAAAGCGTCTTACACAGCGGTTATGTCTCATCGTTCAGGCGAAACTGAAGACGTCACCATTGCTGATTTGGCTGTCGCAACCGGCACAGGACAAATTAAAACCGGTTCATTAAGCCGTTCCGACCGTGTCGCCAAGTACAACCGCCTGATGAAAATTGAAGAAGAATTGGGCAGCCTGGCTAAATACGCAGGCCGTAGCGCGTTTAGAATGCTTTAAACTTATTAAGAAGGCGCAGGTTAAAACAGCTTGCGCCTTTAGCCCTATGGCGTGCATTTTAGGCTTATGAAAATTCTTCTTTCCATTATTACTGTGCTCATTATCCTGCTGCAATACCGTTTATGGTATGGCGATGGTGGTATTAAAGAGATTCAAGCCTATCAGCAGAGGCTCGATGATCTTAATGTGCAGGTAGAAGAAAACAGAGAACGTAATGAAGCTCTTTATGCTGAAGTAAAGGACTTGAGAAAAGGACAGGAAGCACTGGAAGAGCGCGCCAGGGATGAATTAGGGATGATTAGAAAGGGCGAGACTTTTTTTCAGGTTATTGAGAGATAGTAAGAGCCGGCTAAAGGCGCAAGGCTAAAGGTGAACTTTTCATTTTAGCCTTGCGCCTTTTTTTATTCGAGATCATACATAGCCAGGAAATGAAAGCTTTTTGTGGGAGCGGCTTTAGCTGCGATAATCGAGGCTAAAGCACTCCCACAAACTCCATTTTTTAGTTATCGTAAATTAACTTATGACCCAATCAATAAAATTCTGGGCTGTTGTTCCTGCTGCCGGTGTCGGCAAACGCATGAATGCGGACCGGCCCAAACAATACCTGGAACTTGCCGGTAAAACGGTCATCGAGCATACTTTATTACGGCTATTAAATGCCGATGTTTTTTCCGCAGTCGCCGTGGCTATTTCTGAAGAAGACCCATTCTGGCCGGAGCTTGAAGTGTCTGCCCATGAAAAAGTGATCACCGCCGCGGGCGGCAAGGAAAGAGCGGATTCCGTGCTTTCCGCGCTGCAGTCAATACGCGCATTAGCCTCCGATGATGACTGGGTGCTGGTGCATGACGCGGCCAGGCCCTGTATCACGGCAACCGATATACGGCATCTTATTAATTCATTGGAAAACGATGAGATAGGTGGAATTCTTGCCTTGTCGTCGCATGACACGTTAAAAAATGTCCAGGGCGGCAGCATTGCCGGCACATTGGACAGAAGCCATATCTGGCGGGCTTTAACGCCGCAGATGTTCCGTTATGGTCTGTTAAAAAGCGCTCTGGAAGCAGCCGAAGGCAATAAAGCCGTAACCGATGAAGCCAGCGCCCTGGAATTACAGGGCTGGCAACCGAAAATTGTCGAAGGTCGTCCGGACAACATAAAAATAACACGGCCCGAAGATTTGGCATTAGCGCAATTTTATATGGAGCAACAAAATGATTAGAGTAGGGCAGGGCTATGATGTGCATCGCTTTAATGAAGGCGATCACATTTTTTTAGGCGGCGTAAAAATAGCTTATGAACAAGGCCTGGAAGCGCATTCGGATGGCGATGTCGTGCTGCATGCGCTATGCGACGCCTTATTGGGCGCGGCGGCCTTGGGCGATATAGGCAAGCATTTTCCTGATACCGATCCTGACTATAAAGGTGCAGACAGCCGCGTATTATTGCGCCACGTTTACCGGATCGTGCAGGACAAGGGCTATCAACTGGTGAATGCCGATATGACCATCATTGCCCAGGCTCCTAAAATGGCGCCTCATATCGCCACCATGTGCCGCAATATCGCCGATGATTTGAATGTGGCTATCGATTGCATCAATGTCAAAGCCACCACGACAGAAAAGCTCGGGTTTGAAGGACGTAAAGAAGGCATTGCGGTACAGGCGATAGTCCTGATCGAAAAATAACTCTTTTCAAGTCATGTTTTGTAGGAGCGGCTTTAGCCGCGATAATCGCGGCTAAAGCCGCTCCTACAAAAAAATAATTTTATGATTTATGAACAACCGCCTCATAGTAAAGATTTAAGGAAAGGCAGATATTCCCAACATAATCAGACCTATTTAGTCACAACAGTCACTTATCAAAGACAAAAGGTGTTTGCCGATTTTGGCTTGGGTAGAATCGTTATACAAGCCATGCGCCGTCAGCATCAGCAAGGAAATGTTCAAAGTCTGGCGTTTGTGTTGATGCCGGATCACTTGAATTGGTTATTCACCTTGCAAAACGATAACATCTTGGCAGAGGTCATGAAGCATGTTAAAGGCTCCTCATCCTACCTGATACAACAAAATCGCCGAGAACGCGGTGCGATACATTTACACCAACCCTTATGGCAAGAGGGCTATCATGACCGCGCATTAAGAAAAGAAGAAGATTTACAACAGATTGCCCGCTATATAGTGGCAAATCCATTAAGAGCCGAATTAGTCGATAATATAGGCAATTATCCGCTGTGGATGCGGTCTGGTTATAGAGTGCGATGAGTGTTGTGAAGAGAGTGGGAATGTGGGAATGTGAGAGTGGCTTCAGCCACGACAACCCATGCACAAAATATTGATGTGTTAAAATCGAGGCTACCAAAAGTAGGCGCTTTAGGCGAAGCCTCTCCCACAAAAAACTCTTCCACAAAATTGATGTAAGCTAATAACATGGACAAACTCAAACTGCACAGCCCTGATTTTACGCAAGCCAACATTGCCAAACTGGCCGAGCTGTTTCCCAACTGTGTGACTGAAACGCGGGATGAAAAAGGCGGCCTGAAACGGACGATTGACTTTGATTTGCTCAAACAGGAATTAGCAACAGCGACTGTTGAAGGGCCGCAAGAACGTTACCAACTCAACTGGCCGGGCAAGCGCGAAGCCTTATTAACCGCCAATGCGCCGATTGCCAAGACCTTGCGGCCTTGCCGGGAAGAAAGCGTAGATTTCGACACGACACAAAACCTGTTTATCGAAGGCGACAACCTGGATGCGCTGAAACTGTTGCAGGAAACCTATCTGGGCAAGGTCAAAATGATTTACATCGACCCGCCGTACAACACCGGCAAGGAATTCATCTACGACGACGATTTTAGCGAGGACACCCAAAGTTATTTCCAGCGTTCCAACCAGAAAGACGAAGCCGGACAGCGCATGGTCGCCAACCCCGAGACCAATGGCCGCTTTCATTCTGACTGGCTGAGCATGATGTATCCGCGTTTGAAACTGGCGCGAAACCTGTTGCGGGACGATGGGGTTATTTTTATTTCGATTGATGATAACGAGCAGGCGAATTTGAAACGGTTGTGCGATGAGGTTTTTGGAGAGGATAATTTTTTTGGGATTTTTCAGTGGCAAAGGCGGCAGCGCGCTGATAATAGAAATCAATCGAACGTATCTTCAGATCATGAATATATAGCTTCATATTCGAAAAGCGCCAATGCCACTCTGAAAGGGGTAAAGATTGATATTACCAAGTATACGAATCCAGATAATGATGCTCGTGGACCTTGGGCCAGCATTGATCTTTCTGGATTAGCAACTGCAACTCAAAGGCCTAATCTTCATTACGATATAGTCGATCCAAAAACAGGAAATATTTACCCCGCCAACCCAAATAGAGGTTGGTCAAAAAGCAAATCAAATGTTGAAGCTATGATTGAAGATGGGCGAATACTTTTCCCCAAAAGCCCATCTGGACGACCGAGAGAAAAAAAATTTTTGAAAGATTTAAACTCTAATGTTACTGGTTTTTCTACATGGTTGGATTCTAAAAATATTGGATATACGACGAATGGAACAAGAGAACTAAGCGATATTATTCAAGGAAAGTATTTTGATTTTCCGAAGCCAACCTCGCTAATCAATGCTTTCCTAGCTCAAGCAACTGAGAATAGTGACATTATTCTCGACTTCTTCTCCGGCTCAGCCACTACCGCTCACGCCGTGATGCAACTAAACGCCGAAGACAACGGCAAGCGCAAGTTCATCATGGTGCAACTGCCCGAAGCCTGCGATGAAAAAAGCGAAGCTTACAAAGCAGGCTATCAAACCATCGCTGAGATCGGCAAGGAACGCATTCGCCGCGCCGGGCAGAAAATCAAGCAGGTGGGAGAGGCTTTAGCCTCGACTGGCTCTTCTTGCTCTGTTCCAGTCGAGGCTAAAGCCTCTCCCACAGCCTCTATCGACATCGGCTTCCGCGTACTGAAAATCGACAGCTCCAATATGAAGGACGTTTATTACACGCCCGACGCCGTGCAGCAAGGCGACCTTGCCGACCAGGTCGATAATATCCGCGAAGGCCGCAGTGCCGAAGACTTGTTATTCCAGGTGTTGCTGGATTGGGGCATGGATTTAACCCTGCCCATTACCCAGGAAACTATCGCAGGTCTTACCGTGTTGTTTGTCGACGGCAACGCGCTGGCCGCCTGTTTCAATACCGACATTAACGAACCTTTTGTTAAAGAACTCGCCGCCCTTCATCCGCTTCGGGTGGTGTTCCGCGATGCCGGTTTTGCCGGCGATAGCGTGAAGATCAACATAGAGCAAATCTTTAAGTTGCTTTCGCCAAGCACTGAGATTAAAACGCTGTAAAAATATTATTAATGGGAGAAGCAACATGAATCCACAACAAGAAAATACCGCGCATAGTCTTTACGCGCTCTACGAAACATTGCCTAATGATGTGCAAAAGTCGTTTCTTGAGGAGTTGGTGCAGAAAAAATATGCTGAAATTAAAGCACTGGCTTTTCCCGATTCAACCAGCCATGAAAAACGCAATACGGTTATTCTGGGTGTGATGGAAGATGCTTTCACCATTCCTGATAATTTTGATGAGCCTTTATCCGAGGACATCATCAATGAGTTTTATAGCCATAAAATATGAATCTGTTACTGGATACCCATGTATTGCTTTGGGCATTAGCCAAGCCGAAGCAACTGCCCGATAAAGCGGTTAAAGCAATTTATCAAGCGAATAATGTATTTTTTAGTCCGGTTAATCTCTGGGAAATCGGCATTAAGTGTAGTATTTGGCCGGAGTACGGTATTAATCGGATTGAAGATATTCATGCAGCCGCACTCAAAGCGAATTTACAAGAATTGGTGATAAATTCTGCCGATACGATGCTGGCAACGCAGTTACCTATGATTCATCGCGATCCTTTTGATCGTTTATTGATTGCGCAATCGCATAACAATCAGTATCACTTAGTTACGGTTGATGACAAAATCGCTCAATATCACATGCCTTATGTCATGATCGTGTAGTAAAAATGAAACTCAAATTTAAACATCAAGCCTATCAAGCCAACGCTGTCGATGCTGTGGCGGACTGTTTTGCCGGACAGTCATTGACCGGCGGCATACAATACCGTGTCGATCCCGGCCGGGCTAATAAGGGCGGACAGCAAAGCCTGCTCGATGAATCCGGTTTCAGCAATGGGGAAATAAGCAAGTCGATTAATTTGCTGGAAAATATTCACGCTGTGCAACGCCGCCAAAACCTGCCGCTTTCTACGGCGCTGGCCTGCAATAAGATTTGTCCGGTAAATCTCGATATCGAGATGGAAACCGGCACCGGCAAAACCTATTGCTATATCAAAACCATGTTCGAGCTGAACAAGCGCTATGGCTGGAGCAAGTTTATCGTGGTGGCGCCCAGCATTGCTATCCGCGAAGGCGTCTATAAATCCCTGGAAATTACGGCCGAGCATTTTCTGCAAGACTACGGCAAACGTGCGCGTTTTTTCATCTATAACTCCAAAGCCTTTCACAATCTGGAGAGCTTCTCTTCCGATGCGGGCATTAATGTCATGGTTATTAACGTGCAGGCGTTTAATGCCACCGGCAAAGATAATCGCCGCATTTATGAAGAGCTGGACGATTTTCAGTCGCGCAAGCCGATCGATGTGATTGCCGCCAACCGCCCGATTTTGATTCTGGACGAGCCGCAAAAAATGGAGGGAGCGAAGACGCTGGAATCTTTCAGGAACTTCAATGCCCTGATAATTTTGCGCTACTCCGCCACGCATAAAACCGAACATAATAAAATCCATCGTCTCGATGCGCTGGATGCCTATAACCAGAAACTGGTGAAAAAAATTTCGGTGCGCGGGATTTCCGTCAAAGGCCTTAGCGGAACCAACGCCTATCTGTACCTGGGCGGCATTGAAATATCGGCCGGCAAACCGCCGGTTGTCGGGGTTGAGCTGGAAATCAAACAAAAATCCGGCATTAAACGGGTGCTGCGTAAGTTGTACAAAGGCGACAACCTGTTCGATAAATCGGGCGGGCTGGATCAATATAAAGGCTTTGTGGTGTCGGATATTAACGCCAACACTAACACGCTGAGCTTTACCAATGGCGAAGAACTTAGCGTCGGCGAGGTTACCGGCGATGTCAACGAAGACGCCTTGCGCCGCATCCAAATCCGTGAAGCGATCAAGGCCCATTTTGAAAAAGAGCAGGTATTGTTTTATCAAGGCATTAAAGTGCTGTCTTTGTTCTTTATCGATACGGTAGCCAAGTATCGATGCTACGATGAAGGCGGGGAACCCAACGGCGAATACGCCCGGATTTTTGAAGAGGAATATACCGGTTATCTTAATGAGGTCTTGACGCTCGACGACAATTCTTACAACGATTATTTGCGCGGTATCGAAGCGTCGAAAACTCATCAGGGCTATTTCGCAAAAGATAAAAAAAGCGGGCGTCTGATTGATCCGGCGACCGGGAAAAAATCTACCGAAACTGACGATGTAGACGCCTATGACCTGATTTTAAAAGACAAGGAACGTTTATTGTCGCTGAACGAGCCGGTGCGGTTTATTTTTTCCCACTCCGCGTTACGTGAAGGCTGGGATAATCCCAATGTCTTCGTTATCTGTACGCTCAAGCATAGCGATAACACCATTACCCGACGGCAGGAAGTCGGCCGCGGGATGCGGCTTTCCGTCAATCAACACGGCGACCGGATGGATAATCCGGCCACTGTGCATCAGGTGAATGTGCTTACGGTTGTTACCGATCAGAGTTATCAGGCGTTTGTTACCGAGCTGCAATCTGAAATCAGCGCGGCATTATCCGAACGTCCGCGCATTGCGGATGAAAAATACTTCACCGGGAAAGTGCTTAAAACAGCAATAGGGGATGTGGAAGTCACAGCGGATTTAGCCAGGGATATTGAGTTCTATCTGATTCAGAACGCTTATGTCGATAAAAACAGACACATCACAGCCAAATATCATGAAGCAAAAAAAGAAAGACAACTCGCCGAATTGCCGCCGGAGCCGGCTGCTCATGCCGAACAGGTATTCCAACTGATCGATAGCGTATTCAGCGCTGCCCAAATGCCTGAAATCGAGAATGGCAGAAATACGAAAGCCAATCCGCTCAATGCCAATTTCGATAAAAAAGAATTCAAGGAACTTTGGAATCGCATCAATCGCAAGGCCGCCTATGCCGTCGATTTTGAAACGCCGGAATTGATTAGGAAATGCGTGGCCGAACTGGATGAAGAATTGCAGATAAGTCCTTTGCAATACACCATCCAACGAGGCGAACAAAAGGGCGAGGCGAGCTATGATGAGCTAAAACAAGGGGAGTCATTCAAGGTGATGGAGACAACCACGGAATCGAATCATGCTTCGATCCGATCCGCTGTTAAATACGACCTCATCGGCAAACTGGCGGAACAAACCCGGCTCACTCGCAGCACTATTGCCAGGATTCTGCAAGAAATCGGCAAGGCGGTATTCGATCAATATAAAACCAATCCGGAAGATTTTATTGCTAAAGCCACACGGCTGATTAATGAGCAAAAAGGCACGGTCATCGTTGAGCATCTGGCTTACGATGCAATTTCAGAAACCCACAGTCTTGATATTTTCACCAAGGAAAAGCCGAGGATGGATTTTAGCAAGGCGGGGGAGAAACTGAATCACCATATTTACGATTATGTATTTACTGACTCTAATATTGAGCGGACTTTCGTTAAAGAGCTGGACACCAGTAACGAGATGGCTGTCTATGCCAAACTGCCGCGAGGCTTTTTCATCCCGACACCGGTAGGCGACTATAACCCGGACTGGGCTATTTCATTCAAAGAGGGTGCGGTAAAACACATCTACTTTATCGCCGAAACCAAAGGCTCGATGTCATCGATGGAATTAAGAGAAATTGAGCAATGCAAGATCAAATGTGCAAAGAAATTTTTTAGCAAAATCACTTCCGGGCAAGTCAAATATGATGTGGTGGACAGTTACGGCAAATTGATGGAGTTGGTGAAATAGACGCCTTATCTTGTGGGAGCACCTTATCTTGTGGGAGCGGCTTTAGCCGCGATAATCGCGGCTAAAGCCGCTCTCACCCAAATTATTAATTTTTATGCAAACTATTGAAGTTCCTATTTGGCCTTACGTTTACGGCCAACCCTCTGGCTCCGGCAAAATCCGCAGCTTGCCCGAAGATTTTATCGTTAAGGAAAACCTTAGCTTTGAACCCTCAGGCTCAGGCGAGCATGTTTTCCTGCAAATAGAAAAAACGGGTGAAAATACCGAATATGTGGCGCGGCAGTTGGCAAGATTCGCCAATGTCCGGCAGCGTGACGTCAGTTACGCCGGTCTGAAGGACAGGCACGCCGTCACAACACAATGGCTTAGCGTCTGGCTGCCCGGCAAAGCCGATCCTGACTGGGCTCAATTTGAAACAGACAGCATGAAAGTGCTGCAGGCGGTTCGCCATGCCAGAAAACTCAAACGCGGCGTATTGCCAGGCAACAGTTTTAAAATCGTCATTCGGGACTGGCAAGGCGATCAGGATAAAACCATCCGGCAACTGGAAGCCATGAAAACGGGCGGCATCGCCAATTATTATGGCTCGCAGCGTTTCGGCCATGCAGGTCAAAACGTCAATAAAGCGTTGGCGATGTTTCTCGGCGCAAAAGTCGGGCGGGAACAACGCAGTCTCTATTTATCAGCCGCTCGCTCGTATTTGTTTAATCAGATTTTGGCTGATCGGGTTATTCATAACAACTGGAACCAGGCCGTTGCAGGCGATACTTACATGTTTGACCTGTCGCATAGCTGCTTTAAATCGGAACAGCCGGATGCTGAAATTATCCGCCGGCTGGAGGCAAAAGAAATTCACCCGACAGGTGCGCTTTGGGGCAGGGGAGAGACGGGCGTATCCGCGGATACCATGAACCTTGAACAAGCTATCATCGAGCGTTATCCCGAGCTGGCTCAGGGCCTGATAGACTGCGCCGTTGATAAGGACAGGCGGGCTTTGCGGGTCAATGTACAGGATTTGCAATGGCGGTTTATCAGCGGGGACATACTGGAGCTTGCTTTTACTTTATCGGCGGGAAGTTATGCAACGGCGGTATTAAGAGAAATTATTAACATCGAATAAGCCCATATTGCTTATCCGGCCTGAATAAGGACGATTATCTAATACCTGGGTACCGAACTATCACAAGCACATGACCAGGCGTCAATACCGCCGGTCAGATTGGAGACATTTTTTAACCCTGACTTTACCAGATAATCGGCGGCTTGCTGGCTGCGCATGCCATGATGGCAAATCACCACTATTTCCTGATCCCTGGCCAGTTCTTCCAGTCTTTGCGGAATCTGGTTAAGTGGAATCAATACGCTGCCTTCAATTCTGGCGTATTGATATTCAGACGGTTCTCTGACATCGAGCAAAAACAGCTTCTCATTCTGTTGGATTTTATTTTTTAATTCAATTGCTGACAGGTTTTTTACAGTCATTGTTATCCTCTGTTAATAAATCGTTCCAGCCGCTCGATGGCGATAGCCATTCTACCGATAGAAGTTGTATAAGCGAAACGAATCCTGTGATGCGCTTCGTGAACGCCGAAATCTCTTCCCGGCGTTATGGCGACGGCTTCAGCTTCCAGTAAATCCAGGGCGAACTTGAAGCTGTCATCAGTAAAGCGGGCGCAATCAGCATAAATATAAAACGCGCCTTGCGGTTTGACGGCAATTTCAAAGCCCAAACGCAAGAGATTATGGTAAAGAAAATCCCTCCGGGCGGCAAACTCCAAACGCCTGCGCTCAAGTTCAACTATCGTATCTTCATCAAAAGCCGCCAGAGCTGCATATTGTGAATGCGTAGAGGTGGCGATAAAAATATTTTGCGCCAGTTTCTCGGTAGCTGCAATAAATTCTTCAGGTACAATCAGCCAGCCTACGCGCCAGCCGGTCATGCCGAAGTATTTGGAAAAACTGTTGATTACAAAGACATTGTCGCTAAACTCAAGCGCTGTGGAGGCATTTTGTCCATAAACCAGGCCGTGATAAATCTCATCCGAATAAAAACATCCGCCCAGGGCATTAACGGTCAGAATCGCCTGCTGTAATGCTTCCGGGGCAATAAGAGTGCCGGTAGGATTGGACGGGGACGCAATCAATACGCCTTTAGTTGCGGGTTTCCAATGCTGTTTTATACAATCGGCGGTAAGCTGATAACCGCTATCGGCATCAACCGGAATGGTTTCGGTTTTACCCTCAAACAATTTAACGAAATTACTGTTGCAGGGATAACAGGGATCAGCCATTAATAACGTTTCTCCCGGATTCAAGCTGACCCCGAGAGCCAGCAAAAATGCGCCGGAGGCTCCAGGCGTTACAAAAATTTGCTCTTTGGCGATACTGAGGCCATAACGCTGCTGATAGAACCGGGCTATTTTCTGCCGCAGTTCCGCTAGTCCGGCAGCGGGCGTATATTTAATTTCACCGGTTAAAAGTTGCCTGACGCCCGCATCAATGATCGTTTGAGGCGTGGCAAAATCAGGTTCGCCGATTTCCATGTGAATGACATCCTTTCCCTGAGCCTCCAGTTGTCTGGCGCGATGCAAAAGTTCCATGACATAAAAAGGGGAAATACCCTGAATTCGCTCCGCCAGCCGTCCGCTCATCATTGTTTGACTCGTTAAATAAAGTAAATGATATCAATAATACTTGCTATGGGGTGACTATTCTGCTAAAAATGCGCGGTTATTTAATCTTGTTTTAGGAGTTAATGCATGGCCGATAGTGCTAAACCGATTGCCTCACCTTTCAGTTTTACGCCGTATATAGAGAAAGAAGGTGAAGAATATATGAGTGAGGCTCAATTAAAACATTTTGAGACTATTCTCAAAAATTGGAAAGCCGAACTGATGCACGAAGTAGACCGTACTGTGCATCATATGCAGGATGATGCGGCCAATTTTCCTGATCCTAATGATCGCGCGACCCAGGAATCAGAGTTCAGCCTGGAATTAAGGACACGTGACCGTGAACGCAGGCTTATCAAGAAAATCGATGACTCCCTTAAGGAGATTGAATCAGGCGATTATGGATATTGTGAGTCATGCGGAGTTGAAATAGGCATACGCCGCCTGGAAGCCAGACCCACCGCCAGTCTGTGCATCGACTGTAAAACAATCGACGAAATCAGGGAAAAGCAAATGGGTTAAAGAAATTTGTCGTGCCGGACAAACAAGCTTATATCGGCCGGTTTGCACCTTCGCCAACTGGCCCATTGCATCCGGGTTCTCTCTATACGGCTCTTGCCAGCTTTCTTCATGCTCGTGCACGCCAGGGAAAATGGCTGTTGCGAATTGATGACCTTGACACTTCCCGAAATATAAAGGGTTCTGCGGAAAGTATTTTAAAAACGCTGGAAGCCTTTGGCCTGCATTGGGATGACAGCGTTGTTTATCAAAGTCAGCATATCGAGCTCTATAATGAATATCTTAATGAGTTGGCAAAAAACAATCTCATTTATTCCTGCACATGCAGTCGTAAAACCCTGGCTGACATTTATTCGGGCCTGTGCCGGGATAAGCGGACTTCGCAAAACGAGCCCTATTCGTTAAGGATTAAAACCGATGAGCGCACTATTTCCTTGCAGGATGAGTTACAAGGTCTCATTTCTCACAATCTGACCGGACAGCACGGCGATTTTATTTTAAAAAGAAAGGACCAGATTATCGCCTATCAGTTCGCCGTTGTGATTGATGACGACCGGCAGCAGGTTAATCACGTAGTGCGCGGCTTTGACTTGCTGGACTCAACACCCCGGCAAATTTATTTGCAGCAACTATTGGGACTTGCGACGCCGGACTATATGCATGTTCCCGTCATTGTTGACAAGCAGGGTTATAAACTGAGTAAACAAACCCTTGCGACAGCTGTTGATATAAAAACGCCTCATGTTGTAATTTTTGGTTTGCTTGATTTATTAAGGCAAAATCCGCCGCGCGAGCTTCAACACGCTCCGGTAGCTGAGCAGCTGAATTGGGCTATCGATAACTGGGACCCGGCCCCGCTGAAGAACTCCCGCACCATTAATCCAGGTTGCAACAGTTAACGCGCAGAGCCCAAGTGCATAAAGCTTATTGCTGTGACAGCTAATTTAACCGGGTCTCGGCAACAACCTTAAGTTCATCTGCGGTAATATCCTCCAGCCGGCGTTTACAGGTTTCCACGCCAAAGACGACTACAAGAATAACCGCTAATGTCATTGGAATGGCCCCAATCAGTGCGATTGTCGATATAGTCGATATAGAAGGTACGGTGAACCCGGACGCCACTAATGCCGTATGTAAATCATAATACGAGAGCATAAAAAAAGAGCGCGGCTTAAGAGATTTGCATATTTGCAATTGAAGAATTGCGGCAAGTGATGATCTTCAGTTGAGACGTTACGGTAGAAATAAATAGTACACAGGGTTAATGCTATTGCAGGATAGCGAGGCCCTTTACATGAGGAATTCAATCACCACAAAAAGGGCATGCAATTCTGCTTTAATACCTCAATACCAGGCATTGGAAAAAAACTGCTGACAACTATATTGACCGATATATAGGAGCTGGTCGGGATTCAATCAGAAAAAAATAATTATCCCGCCTTTCATAAATACTTAAAAAAAACAGCCTGTCAGAAGTATGCTGGCGAGTTTATTCGCCAGCATATCCCGGTATCAGAATTACTGACCTTTCTGACGTTGCGTTTCCATTCCGAGATTTTCATATTCATGCTCTTCCAATCGGCCGTCTTCTCCAGCATCAACTTTATCAAAATGCTTAAGTAAATACGGATAATCCTTTAGCTCATTTTTGGTCACATAATGGTCGCCATTTTTATCGGCATCCTGGAATGGAGGTGTTTCTTTTACGGGTTCGTTATTTTCCATGGTAGGGGTCGTCGTACTTTTTGAATTGACCCCCTCATTTCCGGCATAGGCTGAATGAATACAACCTAAGCCTGCACTTAGAGCAACAGGCAGCCATAATTTTTTCATACAAGAATTTAAGATTTTCATACTCACCTCTCTGGATTTTTGTTTAAGTACAATTAATGATGCTTGGCCTCAGCTTCATATAGCTAAAGCAAGCAGTTCTTGCGGGCACTCATGCAAATGACCTGCTCGCCAGTTTCCGAATGATTATTTAGGTCCTATAGCCGGGTTAAAGAGAAAATTTTATGAACCTGCCATTCTTCCTTTCATCAGATCGGCCAGTTCGTCAGCATGTTCTTCTTCTACGGCCAGGATGCTCTCCAGCATATTGCGAGTTGTGGAATCCTGATCGGCCAGATACTGGATCATTTCGCGATAACTGTCGATAGCGATACGCTCCGCCACCAGGTCTTCCGTAATCATTTCGGCCAATGTATGACCTTCCACATATTCTGCATGGCTGCGGCTGGATAAACTGTCCGGCGAGAAATCGGGTTCGCCGCCTAGCTGTACAATGCGCTTTGCAATCTGATCGGCATGTCCCTGTTCTTCATTGGCGTGCACCAGGAACTCATCAGCAATACCTTTAGATTCAATACCGCTGGCCATAAAATAATGGCGGCGGTAGCGCAATACGCACACCAGCTCCGTAGCCAGTGCATCATTGAGCAGTTCTATGACTGTCTGTGTGTCTGCCGTATAACTGGCTGTTACTGCGCCCTTGTCAATATGCTGGCGCGCCTGGGTGCGCAAGGTTTTGACGTCGGTCAGATGAGAATTTGGTGTCATTGTGTTGTCCTCAAGTGGAGCCTGATAATGTGTTTGTTTAAATTTCAGCAACTGCTCTAATAGAGGTTACAGTCTGCCAAGTTATTGTTCCCTGCCTTTTTAGTGATCTCAACTGCTTCGTTGATATCATCTCAAGATATGATATATCAACTTTCAGTCCACCTCCTCGGCGAAAAGCTGTTTTAAAGACGCCTTGACGATAGCGGCCGAATCCGGATCGCTATGCAGAATCGCAGACGCGTAGGCTTTGGCCTGGTCGAAGGTGATATGCGGCGGCAACGGCGGCACATCCGGGTCGGTATAGACATCCAGAACGATAGGCCGGTCAGCGCTTAAAGCGCTATCCCAAGCGCTGGCGAGTTGTTCCGGGTGATCAATGCACAGACCGCGTAAGCCGATCAGTTCTGCAAAGCGAGCATAAGGGAAATCCGGCAAATCCTGAGAGGCCGCAAACTTCGGATCGCCTTGCATGGCGCGCTGCTCCCAAGTGACCTGGTTCAGGTCGCGGTTGTTGAGCACCATGATGACCAGGCGGGGATCGCTCCAGCGCCGCCAATATTTAGCGATGGTGATCAGTTCATTAAGGCCGTTCATCTGCATGGCGCCATCGCCGACTAATGCAATCGCCACGCGTTCAGGATAGGCGAACTTGGCCGCAATCGCATAAGGCACTGCCGGCCCCATAGTGGCCAGCCCGCCCGATAAAGACGCCATCATGCCGGGGCGTATTTTCAAATCACGTGCATACCAGTTAGCCGCCGAGCCCGAATCGCAGGTAATGATGCAGTTATCCGGCAAACGTGGCGACAATTCCCAAAACACACGCTGCGGATTAACCGGATGGGCCGGTTCCATGGCGCGGGCCTCAAGGGTTTGCCACCAGTCAGCCACCTGTCTTTTAATATGATGCTGCCAGCTGCGGTCTTCTTTTCTATCCAGCAAGGGTATGAGCGCTCTTAAGGTTTGCGCACTGTCGCCGATCAGGTTCACTTCCATCGGATAGCGGATGCCGATCATGCGGCCGTTGATATCGATCTGCACGCCCCGCGCCTGGCCTTCTTCCGGCAAAAACTCGGAATAAGGAAAGCTCGAACCGACCATCAGCAGGGTATCGCAGTTCATCATCATTTCATAGCTGGGTTTGGTGCCCAGCAGTCCGATAGCGCCGGTCACAAAGGGAAGCTCGTCGGAGACCGCGGCTTTACCCAGCAGAGCCTTGGCAATTCCGGCCCCAAGCAGATCTGCCACTTCCAGGACCTCGGCCGTGGCGTGCAGCGCGCCGGCCCCGACCAGCATGGCCACTTTGTCTCCGCTATTGAGCACTTCTGCGGCACGCTGTAAATCTTCGGTATGAGGCACGGTGCGAGGTGCCTGGAAGCCCACTCCGGAATGGATAGTGCCGTGCTCGTGGCGAGGCGTCTGGGCGTCCATTTCCTGAATATCATTGGGAATGATGATACAGCACACATTCCGCTCGACCTGGGCAATACGCATCGCGCGATCCACCAGATGGCGCATTTGAGCCGTCGTTGTCGCCATATGTACATATTCATGGGCGACATCCTTGAACAGCGACACCAGGTCGACTTCCTGCTGATAATTGCCGCCAAGTGCAGCGCGCTTTTGCTGGCCGACAATTGCCACCACCGGCTGGTGATCGAGCTTGGCGTCATACAGCCCGTTCAGTAAATGAATAGCGCCGGGGCCTGAAGTCGCGAGACAAACGCCGACTTCGCCGGTAAACTTGGCATGAGCGCAGGCCATGAACGCGGCCATTTCTTCATGACGCACCTGAATAAAATCCATCTTGCCGGAGGCGCGGTTCAGCGCGCCCATGATGCCGTTTATGCCATCGCCCGGATAGCCGAAAATGCGCCTGACGCCCCAGTCGGCCAGGCGCTGCACTAAAAAATCACTGACATTCTCTTTCATCGCCTTTCCTATTGTTTGGGTTCACAGTCGGAATGTCCGCAATGGCACCGGCTGTCGTCGTCCTGGTGTTGTTCGCAGCTTTCGCAGCAGAATTCCTCCTCGGGCTGTACCAAGCAATGACAGCCGGGATTAGCACAATAATTCAAATCGTCCGGATCCAGGTTGCTTGCTGGTGTAGTCATGACAGTCTCCCAAGAATTTATACGGTTAAAAATATATTTCCCCGATAAGAAAGCGTTACTCGAGCAAGTTTATTTTCCGCTCGAATTCCACTTCAGCACGAAGGCCCGCGATACTTCGATTTATCACAGCGACTGCCAATTTCTTGCCGCCGCGTCGATAAGTAATTGTGCAATTTCGTGCATCAAGCTGCCCATCTATCTCGACATGATCCCATTGCTCGGCATGACCGATATAAGAAATGCCCAAGTCATATTGCCGTGTCCAGAAGAAGGGAACGGCGTCGAAACGCTCCCGCCCTCCCAGTATATTGCGTGCAGCAGTCCGTCCCTGACGTTGGGCAACAACCCAGTGTTCAACTCGAATGCCCTCTCCGGTAAGTCGGTCGGGCCATCTTGCAATATCGCCCGCGGCAAAAATGCCCGGTATGCTTGTCTCAAGATATTCGTTCACCTTGACGCCACGGTCCAGGATTATTCCAGCTTTCTCTGCCAGGGAAATTGAAGGCTTTACGCCAATGCCGGCGACGACAAAATCGGCCGGTAGGATGTGTCCGTTTGTCAGGATGACGTTGTGTTCGTCTATGGATGCGGCTTTCGCGCCCAGATGAAACTTTACTCCGTGTTGCTCGTGAAGTTTGCGGATAAAAGTTCCCACCTCGATACCCAGGATTTTTTCCATCGGGCTGGAACCCGGCGCGACTACATGCACTTCCAGATTGCGCATGCTGAGCGATGCCGCTACTTCAAGGCCAATAAAGCTGGCGCCGATGATGACTACCCGCTGCGCAGCAAGAGCCCTAGCGATAAGCGCGCGGCTGTCAGCCAGCGTGCGAAGATAAAACACATGTGGCAGACCGGCACCGGGCACATCGAGTTTTACCGGTTCAGCGCCGGTGGCGAGCAGGAGGGAATCATAGGACTGTTTGCCGCCATCGATTAGCTGAACGTTTTGATTTACTGTATCGATTTTGGCAACGCGGGCGTTCAACTTCAAATCAATGTTATGCTGTTGGTAGAAGCCGAATGAGCGCAAAGGATTTGACTCAGGGGGAGTAACCCCGGCAAGATAACTTTTTGAAAGCTTGGGACGATCATAAGGCACTGAGACATCGGCGCTAAAAAGAGTGATGGGGCCGCTATAGCCCTCCCTGCGCAGTGTTTCTGCCGCCACATTGCCCGCGGCCCCTCCACCGATGATAACGACAGATTCAGGGATTTTTAATATTGAAGACAGTTGTTTTATTTCCGGTTCAAGCTTTTCCAGGACATACACATTGCCGTCCTTCTGCTCTACACGCCAGCAGGGCAGCGGATCCAGTGCCGGAGCACGGAGCGCTTCTCCGGTGCGGAGACTGAAACAGGCGTGATGCCAGGGGCAACGAACCGTATCATTAACCAGGAGCCCTTCATTCAAGGGAGCATGATAATGTGTACAGATATTACCGGTTGCAAACAACTCATCACCCTTTCGAGCCAACAGCACCGGCTCACCCTGCGCGTGGCCAAGCAATAGCGTACCGTCCGGGATTGCAGAAAGAGCAATTCCCGATGGCAGATCAGGCCCGCTGAGTTTGGTCTTTGTTACGCTCATTTAATCTTCCAGGCTTTGATGAAAGGTAATCTCATTTTATAAATAGAGCTAGTTATAGGCCGCAAGCAAGGACTGAACTGTTCTCCGGTTGTAACCCATCATTCTCAAGTATTTCAAACTTATTTATCATAGTGCCCCAGGTTATTCCCGGAGTCTGTGCGCTAACTAACATACCCATTTACGGGCGCAAGCGTTATTGGCACTAACTATTAAATTTCGCCGATAAATGTATCTCTAACGAGTTTTAGAGGCTTGATGTTAGAATTGCTGTCGTTGTAATACGATCGAGACAGCCGCTGCACGGGTGACAACACCCAGTTTTTCAAAAATATGTTCGAGATGTTTATTGATAGTACGTGGACTGCTGCCCAAAATAATGCCCACTTCTTTATTAGTTTTACCTCTGGATATCCACATTAGGATTTCTGCTTGACGAAAAGTAAGGCCCAATGAAGTTCTTACTGAATTAATATTCCATTCTCTCGAATGTTTTTCCAACACTAGAAGATACTCGTCGGAGTTTTGACACGGCGTTATTTTTGCTGCAAAACTAACACCGGCCTGGTAACTTTCAAAGGCTCCCTCATCGGATTTTCCGGCAATTGCCATGTATTGTTTAACCCATTCGAGTACCGGTTTAGGTAGCGGTGACCCTATTTTACAAATTCCTGATAACGCATGTTTTTGCAGAAATTCGTCCAGCCAGCGGACGCCGCCAGGAGATGACCAGGTGATGTTGCCGGATGAATTAATTGCCAAGGCAGAGAAAAGGCTGTTTTTTAAAGCACTTTCAATACGTTTCAGATTCCGGGACTGAGTCAGTTGCACATCTACCCGGGCCAGTACTTCAGGCGGGCGAATGGGTTTTACAATATAATCAACAGCGCCTTCACCGAAACCACGTAGCAGGTTATCCAGTTCGCTTAATGCAGTCATGAATAAAACAGGAATGTCTGCTGTATCGGGATCGGATTTGAGACGCTTACACGTTTCAAAACCGTCGATACCCGGCATCAAAACATCCAGCAGAATAATATCCGGTTTCAAGTAAGCAATTTGCTCCAGTGCCGACTGTCCATCGGTGGCAACCAGGACGCGGTAACCGGCTTCCGAGAGCGTATCGGAGAGTAATGCCAGATTACCGGGCGTATCATCGATAATCATGACGATACCGTTAGTGTGAGAATAGTCACTCTTCATTGCTGGTTTGTTCCTCACTCGCGCTATGCAACATTTTTTTGATTTCAACCAGGCGAAATTCTCCGGCCAGCTTCATAATCCCTTGAGCGAATTGGGTATATTCCGGCTGGCGCAGGATTAATTCAGTCAGATGTTGATTAAGTCCCAGTAAATCGCCGATTCGGACAAAGCAGGTTAATTCCTGAATAGTTTCTAATGAAGGCTGCTGATAGTCGCTTTGCAGTTTTGACTCAACATCCTGAAACTGTTCCTGATATAGCCAGTCCAGAGCCAAATGCAGTTTAAGTTTGGAGAGGAGTTCACTGACTTGAATAGGCTTGGCTAGAAAGTCGTTGCAGCCGGCATTGATGGCATTGAGCCGGTCAGAGGGGTAAGCGTTGGCGCTTAAGACAACAATAGGCTTGGTATAGCCTTTTTGCCGGAGTTGCTTGGCTGTTCCAGCGCCGTCAAGTCCCGGCATGGATAAATCCAAAAGTATGAGGTCCGGTGGTTTTTTTTCAACTTTAGCTAGACATTCTTCGCCGGACCCGGCATCAAGCATACCGAAACCCAAGGGCTGTAAAATAGACATCACCAACTGCCGGTGTTCCGGTTGATCATCGACAATCAGTATTTTTTGAAACTTTCCCAGATAACCGATGATATCGTCTTCGTGAATGTATTGCTGCCCACCGCCCAGACTAGGCAACAACAGCCGCACAGTAAAGGTGGACCCTTGGGTTTGATCACTGATTACGGCCAGTTCTCCCCCCATGATTTCACAAAGAATTTTGCTGATGGTTAACCCCAAGCCGCTGCCGGAGCCTAAATACTCATTCGGCAATTGCGTAAAAGGCTGGAAAATGTTTTGCAATTGATCCTGATGTATACCAGGGCCGGTGTCGATAACCTGAAAAGTCGTGACTCCGCAACTGTAACCGATACGAAAATTGATCTCGCCTGTCGCGGTAAATTTGATCGCATTGCCAAGCAGATTCATCAGTATTTGCCCAACCCGCTTTTCATCGCCGCGAACCTGTTGGGGCAAGGTGTTGACGATTTGACAGTAAAAAGACAAGCTCTTGGCTTCGGCTTGGGACTTAAAAATACTGACCAAATGTTCAATAAACGGGATGAAATCGATAGGCTCTTGACGCAGTTCGAATTTACCGGCTTCGATGCGGGAAATATCCAGAATGTCTTCTATAAGTGCGGATAAATGTTCTCCACTGCGTTTCAAAATATCTACTGCCTGCCGTCTATGTGCCGGTATGGCAGGATCTTTCTGTAAAATATAGGCATAGCCGATAATACTGTTTAAAGGTGTGCGTATTTCGTGGCTCATACTGCTCAGGAAACGGCTTTTCGCAGTGTTAGCCCGATCCGCCATTTTGGTTGCTTGCTGTAACTTGGCATCGGTCTTTTCATGCTCGGCAATCTCCATCAGCAAACGCTGGGTTTGTCTGGCAATTTCTTCATGTGCAACGTGCCGGCTTTCATCGTTCAGGATCAGCCACCAGGTGCATAAACCGATGAATACCAGTAATGAAGCATAAACCTTGACAAAATTTTCCAGCAACAGCTTAAAGGAAGCCGAGTTCTGTGCGACGGTTAATAAATCCTGGTAATAAATAATCCCGACAAATACGCTGGTTAAAATAGTCAGAAATAAAAACAGCAGACTAAAACGTATTAACCGTAGCCTGACGTTCAGGTTTAGCCAAACCGGCAAACAGCATTCAGCAAAGCGGAGCAGATAATCATCAAGCCGCAAACCGGGCTTACAGGCATCCATGCAATTTGCGTCCAGTGTGCAGCAAAGCGAGCAAATACTGCCATCATAGATAGGGCAATAAGCCATATCTTCCCGTTCGAAATGGTTTTCGCAAATACTGCACCGGCTGAGTTCCGCTTGGTTATTAAAATTAGGATCACGCGCAAGATAACGGTCATGCCCGTATATCAAGGCAATGCAAGGGACCAGCAGAAAGGCCAGACCTAAAGCGATAAATGCTGAAAATGCCTGTGCATAGACGCCGAAAAATCCCAAATAAGCCATTATCGAAACGATTGAGGCACATAAGGTAGACAAGGTGCCGACGGGATTGAGATCAGGCAGGTAAGCGCGTTTAAATTCAACCGCTTTGGTACTCAACCCCAAGGGCTTGTTGATCAGTAATTCCGCTGCAACCGCACTGATCCAGGCTATCGATATATTGGAAAATAAGCCCAGGACTTTTTCCAGAGCGCCGAATACGCCGAATTCCATCAGCAAAAGGGCGATGGACACATTAAAGACTAACCAGACAACCCGTCCGGGATGGCTGTGCGTCAGACGTGAAAAAAAGTTCGACCAGGCCAGAGAGCCAGCATAGGCATTAGTGACATTAATTTTTATCTGGGAAATCACTACAAATAAAGTCGTGACCGCCAATGCTACGCGAGGATTGCCGAATAGTTCACCGTAAGCCACCAGGTACATTTGCGTTGGTTCATGCGCATGTAATGGGGCTATGCCATGACGAATGGCAAGATGAGCCAGCAAGGCGCCCCCCAGTTGCCGAGTCATGCCGAACAGGATCCAACCCGGTCCTGCGCTAATGGTAGCCAGCCACCAGCGTAGCCGGTTTTTATCGGTCAATTCAGGCATAAAACGCAGAAAGTCCACTTGCTCGCCGATTTGCGCCACCATCGAAAAAGCGATCGTTGCTGCTCCGCCAAACAGCAACCAGTCAAAGTCCTGTCCGCTGCCGGCAATCCAGAAGTAGGTTTGCAGCGTCATCACCGACTCCGGTTCGCGAACAAATACGGCAATATACGGCGTGATCAATAAAACCAGCCACACCGGCTGAGTCCACAACTGCAAGCGGCTGATCGTCGTAATCCCGAAAGTCACCAGCGGAATGACGGTAACCGCGCTGATAATATGCGCAATAGCAATCGGGATATGGAAATACAATTCGAGAGCCAGGGACATGATAGAGGCTTCAAGAGCAAACAGCGTGAAAGTAAACGAGGCGTAAATCAATGAGGTGACCGTGGAGCCGATGTAGCCAAAACCGGCGCTACGGGTCATCAGATCGATATCGATGTTATAACGGGCGGCATAATAACTGATAGGGAAACTGGTGATGAAGATGATCAAGCCAGCGGCCAGAATGGCCCAGCAGGCATTGGTAAAACCGTAATTGACGGATAGGAAGCCGCCAATCGCTTCCAGTACCAGGAATGACGTAGAGCCAAACGCGGTATTGGCTACCTGAAATTCTGACCATTTGCGGAACGAGCGCGGTGCAAACCTGAGCGCATAATCTTCCAGCGTTTCGTTGGCGACCCAGGCGTTATAATCGCGGCGGATTTTTGAAATGTTTTGATGAATGACGGCTTACTCTCAATCAAAAGTGAATAACGCGGCTAAGGTAAACTCGCAAAACGCTATAGAGGATAAGTTTTCCATGTTAATTAACAAAGACAGCCAAGTAAGTTGTGCCGTGCGTCTTTTATCATGTTTTGTTTAATGCCATCCTTTGCGTTATCAGGTGCGCACGGCGTACTCTCACTCAATAGCAATATGTACACCAAATGGAGTAGCAAGATCTATGCGCTACAAGTGAATGCGGCCATCAAAATGAGTGTTCTCTTTTGGTGCGTTCAGGCTTGATGACGCACAACAATAGCAACCCTTGTTAAATTACAGTTAATCCACAATGATTTATTTTACCTTTCATGACCAAAACTGAAAATCACCGGCGAGCCCTGGTTTTGTATGACGATTTGTTTGCGCCCTTCATTATTCCCGGTCACGGTCTTACCGGGAACCGCCGCTTTTCCTGCTTCATGCGGGCTGGTTACCGTTTCGATACGTACTTCCGGGATCCAGCTTGGCTTAAGGCTTGAAGCCAGCTGGTTTTGCGATTTCGCCGGCCAGTCAAGTTCGTTCAACAGATTGAAACAGACCGTGCTGATGTGATCGGCCAGTTTGTCAGCGCTGATGGAATGCACGGCTAGGTTGTCAAATAAATTTCCAATAGCAAAATCCATATGCAAATAGGTCGTTTGTTCTGGATGCGCGATAGACGACAATTCACAGCTGATGGGCAGCACGTCGGCTTTTTGAAAATCGATGGCCCTCGGATCGGAATTCCCTACGGAAAATGAAAAACCGGGAGGCGTTTCACTGATTTCTACCGGGCCGACTTCAGCGATTAAGGTATGGCTAAAAGCCTCGTTGTCTTTACTGCCGATAGAATAACCCCAGTCAGCCAAATTTTCGGAAACCCGAGTCACAATCTCATGTTGCGACATGGTCGATGACAACAATGAGGGATTCATTTTTCCGATTTTAAATTCGATCCGTTTAATCGATGCCGTATCGAACGGCGCCTGCTTTTTATTTAAACCCGGTACACAGGCGGTTAAAGCGCAGACCATCGCGGCAGATTTAAAAGACGACTTCCTAATGGCAGCTTTTATGTGCTTGATCATGTAAATTCCAGATTGCTTAGGAAAATGCATCAAATACTTTGACGCTTGCTTTCCCTCCGCGAGAGGGTTGGAGGGAGAGGAAATAAGCTTCAAGTTATTTCATGCTTGTCTCTTTCTACGGTATAGAAATCGTAACTGTATTATTAAATGACGGCTATACGTCATTTGACTGATGAGTCATATGACGCATTGTGGAATGTCTCCCCAAACAAAATAATCTCCACCAGTCGGCAATTTTGGCTGCATTCGGACAAACCCGGGTGCGTTATCAAATGACGTTTGTAAATTCTGGGGATAAACATGAGTAATGCTATAGAAACAATAACTGGAAGACGAAGTAATCGGCTTCTTTCGGCTATTAGCCTCTTAACGCTGGCGGCCGGATATGTACCCGTTACGCAGGCCGGGGCGACATTCAAAATCGATGATACTAAATGGATCAGCGTGGGCTTGGGTTTACGAAGTAGTTTTCAATCTGTCGAGGACGCGGCCGGGAACAGCGGTAATAAGTGGAGCAACGATTTTAATCTGGATAATGCACGTTTGTATGTTAATGGGCAAATTCATAAATATTTGAAGGTGGAGTTCAATACCGATTGTCAAACCTGTAGCAATGGCGGCGAAGTACGGGTATTGGATGCAATCGGCAAGATCGAGTATAACCCTTATGCTAACCTCTGGGTAGGCCGTATGCTGGTTCCGGCCGAACGCCGGGAAATGAACGGCCCGTTTTACAGCGCTATCTATCAAATCTTCAGTTTCGGAACGCCATTTGAACCTGCCGATTTCAATCTGGTAATCAAATCGGACGGTACTTCCGCCGGTTCTTTTGGCCGTGATGACGGTGCAACTTTCTGGGGTGCAGCATTTAATGGCCGCTTGCAATATGCAGTCGGCTTTTTTCGCGGCTTAAGAGGCGGCGCCAATGCCGATGACAATATTCTGTACGCCCAGCGTTTCTCCTATAACTTCTGGGATGTCGAGAAAAATCCCGGCTATTACACTTCGGGCACCTACTACGGCAAAGGCGGTGACATTCTGACTGTGTCTGTCAACAACCAGTATCAGGAAGATGGCGCCGGCATTGCCAGCGATCCCGGTAACTTTCGAGGCACCGGAGCCGATGTGCTGTTGGAAAAGGTTTTGCCCAATAAGGGCGTAGTTACTGTTAACGGCGAATATAAAAACTACAACATTTCCGATGGCTACAGCCAAGCCTCGCGCGATGCAGGCGGCGGTTTTGCAATGTTTGAAGGCAACGCCTATGACGTAAGCGCCATGTATTTGTTCCCGCAAAGAATCGGGATTGGTCAAATCCAGCCTTACCTGCGTTATGTGAATGTTAACCCTACCGGCAGTTCCAATCGTAATGCCTATCAAGCCGGTTTGAACTACGTAATCGACGGTCATAATGCGCTTGTATCGTTGAATTATGTGTACGGCGATCTTGCGACTAAAGGTCTGGATTACACCTCAACAGCCACAGGCAATAACGTTAACGCCTTTATAGTTGGCTTTCAATGGCAGATATAAACCACCTTTAACACTTCAGGATTACTTCTATGAACAGATTATTTTCAAGACTACGAAAATTCAGTATTGCCGGCACCCTGGCCTTGTCGGCCTTAGCGGCAAGTACAGTAAACGCTGAAGACACCATCAAAGTTGGCGTTCTGCACTCATTGTCCGGTACGATGGCGATCAGTGAGACTACTCTGAAAGATACGATGATGATGTTAATCGATGAACAGAACAAAAAGGGGGGCTTGCTCGGCAAAAAACTCGAAGCGGTAGTCGTCGATCCGGCTTCTAACTGGCCGTTATTTGCAGAAAAAGCCCGAGAACTGCTGACCAAGGATAAAGTAGCCGCCATCTTTGGTTGCTGGACTTCGGTATCGCGTAAATCGGTACTGCCAGTGATCGAGGAATTAAACGGCTTGCTGTTTTATCCTGTGCAATATGAAGGCGAAGAATCATCCAAAAACGTGTTTTATACCGGTGCCGCGCCGAATCAGCAGGCGATACCGGCCGTTGATTATTTGATGAATGATTTAAAAGTCAAACGCTGGGTGCTGGCGGGCACAGATTATGTGTATCCACGCACAACCAACAAGATTCTTGAGGCCTATCTGAGGTCCAAAGGCGTAGCCAAGAAGGATATTAAAATTAATTACACGCCATTCGGGCATTCCGATTGGCAAAGTATTGTCGCGGACATCAAGAAATTCGGCTCGGCTGGAAAGAAAACTGCGGTTGTTTCCACCATAAACGGGGATGCCAATATCCCCTTTTACAAGGAATTGGGTAATCAGGGTATTTCTGCGGAAAAGATTCCTGTCATAGCGTTTTCGGTGGGTGAAGAAGAGTTGTCGGGGATGGATACCAAGCCGTTGGTGGGTCATCTGGCTGCATGGAACTACTTCATGAGTATCGATACCACCAAAAATGCCGCCTTTATCAAGCAATGGCATGACTTTATCAAAAACCCGAAACGCGTCACCAACGACCCGATGGAAGCACATTACATCGGATTTAATATGTGGGTGAAAGCGGTAGAAAAAGCCGGTTCAACCGATCCTGAAGCAGTGCAAAAAGCGATCATTGGTGTTGAGTTCCCCAATCTGACCGGCGGCACCTCCAAAATGCTGCCTAATCATCACATCAGCAAACCGGTATTAATCGGTGAAATTCAGGACGACGGTCAATTGTTGACAGTTTGGCAAACCAATACACTGGTTGATGGCGATGCCTGGTCTGATTTCCTGCCGGAAAGCAAAGCCATTATTGCTGACTGGACAGCGCCAATCAGTTGCGGCAATTACAACACCAAGACCAAAAAATGTTCCGGGCAGACTTATAAATGATATTCAGCGCGAAGCACAGCAATCCCTCTCCAGCGGGAGAGGGTAGTGAGGGGTATATATTTCCCCTTACCAAACCACTTCAGGAGATGATATGAAAGTGAACTCATTCAAGCGCTACTGTTGGTTGAGTGCTGTATTAATGCTGGTATTTTCGCTGGCCATTCATGGCGATCAGGATTTATCGGCACAACAGCCCCTGCTTGACGCCTTAAACAACCTAAAGCAGGGTTCGATGACGGATCGCGAACAGGCGATTACGCAACTTTCTGAAATCAAGCATAAACGCAGCCTCGGCATTTTGCAGGCATTGCTCGATGGCCGGCTGTTTACGCTCAAGTCTGATGCCAGACTGGTTATCGGCATCGATAACAATCAGGGTTATGACATCAGTGACGCTGTGAGCAGTGCTCCTTTAGGCGCGGTTGAACAAGAGGCAGTCAATAAAATTAATTTAACGAATAAGCTTAGAGTTTCTCTAAGAAAAATCATCGGCCAATTGGAACTGAGCGCCGACGACCCGGCTATCCGGCTTGCGGCTGTCAAGGCAATGAGTAATGAGGACGATGAAAATGCCTTGGCGTTGTTAAAGGCAAGAGCCGGCATAGAGAAAGATGAAGCTGTCCGGCAAGCCATCAAGGTGGTTTTTTTGATGCGGGATATGAGCAGCAGTGACAAGACAGTGCGTATGGAGGCCATTGACGCGCTCAAAGAGCACAATAGTCTCGATGTAGTCAACCGCTTGAATGTCATGCTTGAAAAAGATGATAGCGGCAATTATCTGGAAACGGATGCCGATATAAGAAATGTCGCCAAAGCGGCCTTGATCAAAATCAATACCCGCTTGCAGTTTTACAGCACAATAGAAACAGTATTTTTCGGCTTGAGTCTGGGCGCCGTGCTAGTTTTGGCGGCTATCGGCCTGGCCATAACGTTCGGTGTAATGGGCGTGATCAATATGGCGCATGGCGAACTGATGATGCTGGGCGCTTATACCACCTACGTCATCCAGCAGCTGATGCCCAATCATTTGGGTCTATCCGTGTTGCTGGCGATTCCGGCTGCGTTTGTCATTTCCGCATTGGTAGGTATCGCAATAGAGCGGGGCATTATCCGCTTTCTTTACGGCAGGCCGCTGGAAACCTTGTTGGCGACTTTCGGCGTCAGCCTGATACTCCAGCAAAGCGTGCGCTCTATTTTTTCCCCGCTGAATCGCAGCGTTGCGACGCCGGAATGGATGAGCGGTTCATGGCAGATCAATGACTTTTTATCGCTGACCTGGAATCGCTTCTTTATTTTGGTGTTCTGCCTGTTGGTGTTCGTGATGCTGCTGCAAATTCTCAAACACACCCGGTTGGGGCTGGAAGTGCGGGCAGTGGCGCAAAATCGCAATATGGCCAAGGCGATGGGTATTCCCACTGCTAAAGTGGATGCAATGACATTCGGGTTGGGTTCGGGCATTGCCGGTGTTGCAGGCGTGGCGTTAAGCCAGATTACCAATGTCGGACCGAATCTGGGCCAAGCCTATATTGTCGATTCCTTTATGGTCGTTGTCTTTGGCGGTGTGGGTAATTTGTTAGGCACGCTGGTAGCAGGTTTTTCACTGGGTATTGCCAACAAATTTCTGGAACCTTTTGCCGGAGCGGTTTTGGCAAAAATTCTGGTGTTGGTGTTTATCATTTTATTTATCCAGAAACGCCCGCGCGGATTATTTCCGCAAAAGGGCAGGGCAGCGGATTCTTAAATTCGGTCTATACGATAAAGCTAAAAAGGTCATGCAGTTTTTTTCATCTACGAAAAATACGTAATCAATAGGCTACATCCTTTAGGTAGCGAGCTACAGCTGGGTATCCCTGTGAATATTTTCGTGGTTAACAAAACATTCATAAAAGGTTTTTATATGAAATTTATAGCATTAGGCCAAGATAAAACCAGCACATCGGTGCTGATCGTGCTGGCGGCGGTCACCTTCATTATTCCGTTCTGCAACCTGGTATTGCCCGCTGATTCGCCGCTGCATTTTTCGGCTTATACCGTATCTGTACTCGGCAAATACCTGACATTTGCACTACTGGCCATGTCGCTGGATCTGGTATGGGGCTATTGCGGTATCCTGGCGCTGGGTCATGGCGCATTTTTCGCGCTGGGCGGTTATGCAATGGGCATGTATTTGATGCGCCAGATCGGAGCGCGCGGCGTTTATGGCGATCCGTTACTACCCGATTTTATGGTGTTCCTGAACTGGAAAGAACTTCCGTGGTATTGGTTGGGCTTTGACCAGTTCTGGTTTGCGCTGCTGATGGTGCTGCTGGCTCCCGGCGCGCTCGCTTTTGTCTTCGGTTGGCTGGCATTTCGCTCAAGAGTAACGGGCGTATATTTGTCGATCATCACCCAGGCACTGACCTATGCGCTGTTGCTGGCTTTTTTCCGCAATGAAATGGGTTTTGGCGGCAATAACGGCTTGACCGATTTTAAAGAGATACTCGGCTTTAATATCCAGTCCGAAGCCGTGCGCACCTTGCTGTTGATGATGTCCGGCATTACTCTGATAGGCGCTTTTTTGCTGTGCCGCTGGCTGGTCAATACCAAGTTGGGGCGGGTGGTGACAGCCATCCGTGATCAGGAATCGCGAGTGCGTTTCCTGGGTTACCGCGTCGAAATGTTTAAACTGTGGATATTCGTTTTCGCCGCGATGCTGGCCGGAATCGCGGGCGGCTTATATGTTCCCCAAGTCGGCATTATCAATCCCAGCGAGTTTTCACCACTGAATTCACTGGAGATTGTCATCTGGGTTGCGATGGGCGGCCGCGGTACGTTATATGGCGCGATCATCGGGGGGGTGCTGGTGAATTACGGCAAAACAGTCCTGACCGGACTGATGCCGGAAATCTGGCTATTTACGCTGGGAGCTGTTTTTATCGTGGTGACGCTGTTATTGCCTGACGGTATCGTCGGCTTATTGAAACGCCGCTCACAGGAGCAAAGTGCATGAATGGGTATACAGTTAACTTGTTCGGCGAAGACGCTAAAGCCGGCGCGGGAAGCCTGCTTATAAAAGGCGGGGTCGATACCCGTCACGGTCCGATATTATATCTTGAAGATGTCAGTGTGAGTTTTGACGGCTTTAAAGCCCTGAACAACCTGTCGCTGTATATCGATGCCGGCGAATTGCGTTGCCTGATCGGGCCCAACGGCGCCGGAAAAACCACGCTGATGGACGTGATAACCGGCAAAACCCGCCCTGACACCGGCTCGGTATTTTTCGGGCAAACGATCGATTTATTGCAAATGGACGAGCCCGCTATCGCGCAGGCGGGTATTTGCCGGAAATTTCAAAAACCCAGCGTGTTCGATGCCTTGACGGTTTTCAAAAATCTGGAATTGGCGTTAAAAACGGATAAACGGACCTGGCCGACCTTGTTCAATCACCTGAACGGCGAACAACGTGACCGTATTAACGAGATTATCGAAACTATCGGATTGAGCACCAGCCACCGATTACGTGCCGGCATTCTGTCACACGGCCAAAAGCAATGGCTGGAAATCGGCATGTTGCTGATGCAGGAACCCAAAGTGATGTTGGTTGATGAGCCGATAGCGGGCATGACGCATCAGGAAGTTGAACGAACAGCCGAATTGTTGGTGTCGCTGCAAGGCCAGCGGTCGATCGTTGTGGTTGAACACGATATGGAATTTGTGCGCTCCATTGCCCGCAAGGTGACTGTGCTGCATGAAGGCTCGGTACTGACGGAAGGCACGATGGATGAAGTACAAAACGACCCGCGGGTTATTCAGGTTTATTTGGGGGGCTGATGTTAAAAATTAATGCGTTGCAGCAATATTACGGCGAAAGCCATACCTTGTGGGATATACAGATTGATGTCCCGGAAGGTTCCTGTTTATGCCTGATGGGACGTAACGGCGTCGGTAAAACCACATTATTGAAAGCCATTATGGGATTGATACCGGTCAGGGACGGCACGATAGAAATGGACGGGCAATCTCTGGCTAAAGGTAAACCGGAAAAACGTGCGGAACTCGGCATCGGCTATGTGCCGCAAGGGCGGGAAATCTTTCCGTTGCTGACGGTGGAAGAAAATCTTAAAACCGGCTTGCGGGCCGCGCGCAAGCACGGTATCAAAAAGATACCCGATCATATTTTCGAAATATTTCCAGTTTTAAAGCAAATGCTTAACCGGCGCGGCGGCGACTTGTCCGGCGGTCAGCAACAGCAACTGGCTATCGGCCGGGCGCTCGTATTAAATCCACGTCTGCTGATTCTGGACGAACCGACTGAAGGTATACAGCCGAATATCGTCAGCGAAATCGGCGATGTCATCATCCGCCTCAACCGCTCACGCGGAACGCCTATTCCACTGCCAAAACCCAATCCCGATGCCTTGGGTGAAGTGCATGAAGCGATTGCCAAAATCAATCATGAATTAGGCGTGACGGTACTATTGGTAGAACAAAAGCTGTCCTTTGCCCGCAAGGTGGCCGACCGATTCTGTATCATGGATAGGGGCAGGGGCGTGGCTACCGGGACGATGAATGAATTGGCCGAGGATATGGTCAAGCGATATTTAACCGTTTGATTTTTTATAGAAGCATTGTAGGATGTGTTGAACGTAGGAAAACACAATTTACATATAAAAGCGTGCTTGGTATCACCTGATTTTCTCGGTAAATAGAAGCGCTAAAACCATGGCCATACCCATCAAAATACCTGAGCGATGCCAATCCTAAATGTCTGTAATACTGCCCATCGAAGATTATCTGGAACGCATGAAAGACCTTAAAGATTGGCGATGATTTCCGAGCGTAAAGACGAGCCAACCTTTTCGCTTGAGGATGTTATAAAAGAACTGAAGTTATGACACCTCGCCAAGTTAGCCTCATTCCCACGCTGGAGCATGGGAATGAGAAAATTATGAATAATAATGGTAACCCCCATTGAAACCTGATGCCTTGCTTGAAGACTTAAAAAACGTTGCAATTGCTAGTCAAAATACCGTGCAATCCCAAGGCTGGCAAGCCAAACTGGAATTGGATTTTATCCACAAATACGGCAGAACGGTATTGGCACATCGCCGCCATGTCGGCCCGTTAACAGTCCAGCGGCCTTTTTATCCTGAAGGCGAAGTGTGTCATGTGTATGTGCTGCATCCGCCGAGCGGCGTAGTGGCGGGAGACTGTTTAACAATGGATATTAATGCCGCTGCAGATAGCGCCGCTTTGGTGACTACGCCCGCCGCCGGCAAGTTTTACAGTAGCGACGGCAAACTGGCACAGCAGCAGGTCGCGTTGACGGTCGCTGCAAATGCCGCATTGGAATGGTTGCCGCAGGAAACTATTATTTATGAAAGTGCGCGGGTCGCGTCCGAATTGCGCCTGGAACTGGCAGCCGGCGCTCGGTTTATCGGTTGGGAAATATTCGCCTTGGGACGACCGGCCGCTAATGAAGGTTTTACTCTGGGTGAAGTCGGCATGAACTGGCACATCTTCCGCGCCGGGGAGTTGTTTTATCGGGAACGGTTAATGATAGACGCACAAGCTTTTGCCGCCAACTGGGGTTTGAATGGGCATTCAGCTTGCGGGACGCTGTTCGCCTGCCCTGCCACTGTTTTGCAATTGGGAGCGGTGCAGCAGTTCATCGGCGAAAGTGCAGGGTGCGGTGTGACCTTGATAGACGATATGCTGATCTGCCGGGCTCTGGATTCCCGCGCAGACCGTTTACGCGATTTTTTCCAGCATGTTTGGCGGATATTACGGCCTGATGTGGTTCAGCGTGATGCATGCGCCCCACGTATTTGGGCGACTTGACTTGATCGATGTTCATCAATGTAGGGCGCGCTGTGCGCTTCATTAACCGCAGAGGTATTTTTTGACTGGATAACCTGATTGACAAAAGGAAGATAAATTATGCAATTAACCCCACGCGAAAAAGACAAACTGCTGATATTTACCGCAGGCTTGCTGGCCGAGCTCCGCAAAGCCCGAGGCCTGAAGCTTAATTATCCGGAAGCGGTGGCTTTTATCAGTGCAGCGATCATGGAAGGTGCGCGCGACGGCCGTACGGTCGCCGAATTGATGGAATTCGGCCGCACCCTGCTTTACCGCGACGATGTGATGGAAGGTGTCGCAGAAATGCTGCCGGATGTGCAGGTTGAAGCCACATTCCCGGATGGCACCAAGCTGGTTACGGTACATAATCCAATTGAATAGCAACGTAGGAGCATCATCATGATACCCGGAGAAATCATCCCCTCCGATGGCGACATCGAACTGAACTCAGGCCGCGAGACGATCCGCGCGACGGTCGCCAACAGCGGCGACCGGCCGATTCAGGTCGGCTCGCATTATCATTTTTTCGAGACCAATCCTGCCTTGCATTTTGACCGCGCCGCGACGCGCGGCTACCGGCTGGATATTCCGGCCGGCACGGCGGTGCGCTTTGAACCCGGCCAGCAGCGCGAAGTGCAGCTGGTGGCCATTGCCGGCTTGCGCCGGGTTTACGGTTTTCGCCAGGCCGTGATGGGCGAACTGGAGGACAAACAATGAGTAGAATCAGCAGACAGGCTTATGCCGATATGTTCGGGCCGACCACCGGCGACCGCGTGCGCCTGGGCGACAGCGGCCTGTTTCTAGAAGTGGAGGAAGACCGCACGGTGTACGGCGATGAAGTCAAGTTCGGCGGCGGCAAGGTCATCCGCGACGGCATGGGGCAAAGCCAGGCCGATGCATCCGTGGCAATGGATCTGGTCATTACCAATGCCTTGATCGTCGATTACTGGGGCATCGTCAAGGCTGATGTCGGCGTCAAAAACGGACGCATCGCCGGCATCGGCAAGGCAGGTAATCCCGATACGCAACAGGGCGTCGATATCGTCATCGGTCCCGGCACTGAAATTGTCGCCGGAGAAAGTCAGATTCTGACGGCCGGCGGCATCGACGCGCATATCCATTTCATCTGCCCGCAGCAAATCGACGATGCCCTGATGTCGGGCATCACGACGATGCTGGGCGGCGGCACCGGTCCTGCAACGGGCACGAATGCGACGACCTGCACGCCCGGCGCCTGGAATATTCACAACATGTTGCAATCGCTGGATGGGTTCCCGATGAACTTCGGCCTGTTCGGCAAGGGCAACGCCAGTCTGCCGGCGGCGTTGGAGGAACAGGTGCGCGCCGGGGCCATGGGCCTGAAGCTGCATGAAGACTGGGGCACGACGCCGGCGGCTATCGATTGCTGCCTGTCCGTGGCCGAGCGCTTTGACGTGCAGGTCGCCATTCATACCGATACCCTGAACGAATCCGGTTTTGTCGAGGACACCTTCGCCGCCTTCAAAGGCCGCACCATCCATACCTATCACACCGAAGGCGCCGGCGGCGGCCATGCCCCCGATATCATCAAGGCCTGCGGCGAGGCCAACGTGCTGCCGTCGTCGACGAATCCGACCCGGCCTTACACGGTCAACACCGTGGACGAGCATCTGGACATGCTGATGGTGTGCCATCACCTGGATCCAGGCATCGCCGAGGATGTAGCTTTCGCCGAATCCCGCATTCGCCGCGAAACTATCGCCGCCGAGGATATCCTGCATGACCTGGGCGCCTTCTCGATGATCGCGTCCGATTCACAGGCCATGGGCCGGGTCGGCGAAGTCATCATCCGCACTTGGCAGACCGCGCATAAAATGAAGGCGCAGCGCGGCAGCCTGGCGGAGGATTCGTCCCGTAACGACAATTTCCGCATCAAGCGCTACATCGCCAAATACACGATCAATCCCGCCATCAGCCACGGCATCGCGCATGAAGTCGGCTCCGTCGAAGTTGGCAAGCTGGCCGATCTGATGCTGTGGCGGCCGGCCTTTTTCGCGGCCAAACCCAGCCTGATCATTAAAGGCGGATTCATTGCCGCGGCGCCCATGGGCGATCCCAATGCCTCGATTCCGACGCCGCAGCCGGTGCATTACCGGCCCATGTTCGGCGCCTTCGGCAGGGCCGCCGCGGCCAACTCGATAGTATTTTTGCCGAAAGTCGCGGCCGAGGCCGACATGGCCGCGCTCCTGAAGCTGAACAAGCGAATCGGCGTAGTAGCAAACACCCGCACAATCGGCAAGAAGGATTTGATCCATAACCACTACCAACCGCATATCGAGGTTAACCCTCAAACCTATTCGGTGCGCGCCGACGGCCTGCTGCTGACCTGCGAGCCGGCCGATGTGCTGCCTTTTGCCCAACGTTATTTTTTGTTTTGATTATGCTGAAATTGACTGAACTGGCTCCTTTGGAGACTACTGCTGACGACGTGGTCACGTTGCCGTATGAATCTCGCCGGAAAAGCCGCTTGCTGCTTAAAACCGATGGCGGCGCCAAGATCGGGCTGTTTCTGCCGCGCGGTCAAGTGTTGCGCAAAGGCTCGGTGTTGACCGGTCCCGATCATTACCGGGTGCTGGTCGATGCGGCGGCGGAGCCGCTATCGGTGGTGCGCACCGACGACGCATTACAATTCGCCACGGCTTGTTATCACTTGGGCAACCGCCATGTCGCGTTGCAGATTCTGCCGGGCGAGCTTCGCTTCCTGACCGATCATGTGCTGGATCATATGCTCGAAAGACTGGGCCTGACGGTAACGCATGAAGTGTTGCCTTTCGAACCGGAGCCAGGCGCGTACCACGGCCATGGTCACTGATCTGGCCTTATTGCGTTTGCTGCAACTGGTCAGCCCCGGCCTGCCGATAGGCATGTACTGTTATTCCCAAGGTTTGGAACGGGCGGTCGATGATGGGTGGCTAAGCAATGCAAGCGATACCGATGAATGGCTTAACGGCTTGATGCAGACTTGTTTGACCCGCATTGATTTACCGATTCTGGCGCGGCTTTACGACGCCTGGGAATACGCCAATATCGAAAGCGTCGAATATTGGAGCAGAACGCTGACGGCATGCCGGGAGACTTCCGAATTAAGGGCCGAAGACCGGCATACCGGTCAAGCGCTGGCGCGCCTGCTGCATTCGATGGACATAACCGGGATGCAGCCCTGGATACGCAAGCCGGAAGCCACGCTGGCTACAATATTCGCTTTTGCCGCAGTCAAGTGGGGGGTACCGAAACGCGAAACAGCGACCGGTTATTTATGGAGCTGGTTGGAAAACCAAGTGTTATGCGCGGTCAAACTGGTGCCATTGGGACAAGTGGCCGGGCAGCGGTTATTGACCGAGTTGGCCGGTAAAATTCCGGCTTTAGTTAACGAAGCATTGAGTATTGCCGATCATGACATCGGCGGCAGCGCGTTCGGCCTGGCTTTAGCCAGCAGCCGGCATGAAATGCAGTATTCCCGATTATTTCGTTCTTGAGAGAGTGTATGAGTGCTAAACAAATATTAAGAGTAGGTATCGGCGGCCCGGTCGGTTCCGGTAAAACGGCTTTGGTGGATGCGCTATGCAAGCAAATGCGCGACAATTTTGAAATCGGCGTGGTGACCAATGACATTTATACCCGGGAAGATCAGCAGTTTTTGATTCGCAGCCAAGCGCTGCCGGAGGAACGAATTTTAGGCGTCGAAACCGGCGGCTGTCCGCATACCGCGATTCGGGAAGACGCGTCGATGAATCTGGCCGCTGTCGATGAGTTAAGCGAGCGCTTTGACAATCTCGATTTCATAATGGTCGAAAGCGGCGGCGATAATCTCAGCGCGACCTTCAGTCCGGAGCTGGCCGACCTGACGATTTATGTGATCGACGTTTCGGCCGGCGACAAAATCCCGCGTAAAGGCGGCCCCGGCATTACCCGGTCGGATTTGCTGGTTATCAACAAGATCGATCTGGCGCCTTATGTCGGCGCATCGCTGGAAGTCATGGATCGCGATGCTCGAAAAATGCGGGGAGAACGGCCGTTTGTGTTTACCAATTTGAAGACCCGAGATGGCCTTAATGTGGTTATTAATTTCATTATTCACGAGGGTATGCTGGGATACTCAGTTTAAAATGATGCTGAGCGTTCGGCCCAATCTGACCCGTGCTGGGATTGGTGTAATTGCCTTGCATCGACCTGTCGGTTGGCTTCCGGCGTTCCCCGATCACGGGGCTCATTGCAGGGGACTTAATAGGAGCCTTGTGCTGCAACTTGAGTGTCTTGTCCTAGCAAGTGGGGACTGGTGAATTGTGAAGTGGCTACACTAAACCGGACACATACTCTAAAATAACCTGAACTACAGGAAAGGTGTCGAAAATGAATCAAGAAAAACAAAAAGTAAAAATATAGAGTGCGGAATTTAGAGAATCCTCCGTGAAGCTGGCGTTAGACTCAGACCTGGCGCTTGCCCAGACAGCGGGAGATTTAGGGATTAACCCAATATGTTACATACCTGGATCAATAAATAGTGCCAGCGAAGGGCACAAAACAAAGCCGTGCGAACCGATGAACACCTTTACGAAGAGTTAAAGCGACTGAAGAAAGAAAACGCCCGCTTAACAGAGGAGCGTGATCTTCTAAAAAAAAGCAGCGGCGTACTTTGCCAGGGAACAACGCTGAAGGTCGCCTGGATCAAACAGCATGTAACTGAGGCTTCGGTTAAAACAATGTGCCGGTTCATGGGCGTTTCTCGTAGCGCTTACTAGGCTTGGCTGGATCGCTCTCAGACCGTTATTGAAAAAGACGACGCTGGGTTGATTGAAATTATTAAGGCCGAATTCCAAAAGGGTCGAAAGAACTAGGGAACGCGTCGCCTCAAGAAAGCCTTAATAGGATTGGATCGACCTGTCAGTCGCCGTCGCATTGGCCGGTTAATGGGGGCTGCCAGTTTAGCCTGTAAGACCAAGCGAAAATTCATAGCGACCACAAATTCCAAGCGACCACAAATTCCAATCATAAATTACCCATTGCGCCAAATCACTTGGATCGGCAATTCACGGTGTCGCAACCGCATCAGATCTATGTTGGCGATATCACCTACAGTTATACCCTGGAAGGCTGGCTGTACTTGGCGGTAGTGATTGATTTTGCTGGGATAATGCCGTCTCAGAAAGCTTCTTTCATACCCTGAAAACAGAACTAGTCCATCATCAGCACTATCAAAGCAGAGCCGAGGCTAAGCAGGATATATTCGAATACATTGAAGCGCTTTACAACTGTGAACGACTTCCTTCTAGCAATAACTATTTATCCTCAGTGGACTACGAAATGCAGCTTAAATCTGCTTAACTTTGTGTCCGGAAAAGTATTGACACATCACCACGATGATCAGATCGACTGGCGTATGATCAATTTGTAGCCAGTCAAGGGGAATATCCGAGATAGGCATGACGCCGTAAATCTGCTTGCTTTCAGGGTGTTGCTCACCTCGTTGACAATGTTCGGCCAGGGACAGAGCCTTCATGCGGCGGCGGATAGTACCCTCAGAGGGCGGCTCTAATTCAGCTTTCAAGGACTAGCTACGGATTGCACGTATTAGATCGGCAGCTGACCGTTTCTGATGCGTAACAAAAACTTCGTCTATCAGGCGATGGAGTAAATTTTCGTGAGGGGCGGCCAGCCGCTGTTTACCCCGCCCACCATTGGAGCCACTCGGCAGTAATGCAGTGAGTTCGCCGCCGAATTCGCGTAGCCGCTGGATCAGCCGATATACCTGTCATTCGGATAAGCCCAACTCAATGGTAGCTTCATGGGCTCTTTTACGTGGACAATACTTGAAGTCAAGCAACGGACGCACAACTACAGCACGACGATGTGCTTCATTCCAGTCCTGCTCTGCGATCTGCGAAAGGTCTATCATAGAGGATATCCGGCACATAACCTGCTAGGCGCTAGCCTCTATTCTCCGGGTGAGCACAAGAGCGCAGTCCAAATGGAGCAATGCTAAATAGTTTCTTCCTTTACAGGTGTAGCGGGTCCTGATAGCC
>JAQURG010000023.1 GCA_028715725.1 Methylococcales bacterium | reverse complement strand
CTACACACCAAAATTAGGTCTATCGGAAAGCGCATTCTTTTGGTATTGAACCTATCGAGTTACACCTTTTATTGAAAGGTGCTTCGAATAACCGAATTTGCTGCTCGATGGTTAATGCGACAGAACCGTTTTATCCTTGGCAAAGATCAGCTTAACCCACAATATTCGCTGCCGTCAATGCGTAACTTCTACAATAGTCTAAAAAACTAATTAAAAACATACCATTTGACTGATTAAGACAACCGGTCGTATTATCTCTTGATGACTAAACTTACGCAAAAACAAATCAATAAGGAAAGCCTTTTAAGCCAGGGTGTTACATTACTCATGCAGCAGGGCTACCACGGCACCGGGCTCAAGGAAATTCTGGATGCAGTGCAAATCCCGAAAGGCTCTTTCTATAATTATTTCGGAAGTAAAGAGAATTTTGCCGTCGAAGTTATTCAGCACTATATCAATCCCTTCATTGACCAACTAAGCGGCCATCTGCAAAAAACAGACAATGATGCCTTAAGCGCCTTGCAGAATTATTTTAATGAACTGATTATAGAACTGGAAAAAGCAGAATTTAAAGGAGGGTGTTTATTAGGCAATTTAATGGGCGAAATCGGCGATACGAGTGAAGTTTGTCAAAAATCCCTGCAATTGGCAGTTCATCGTTATCGGAATTTATTACAGGCAGGACTGCTCAAGGCGCAACAGGAAGGAACGGTAAGAATCGACAAATCAGCGGAAGAAATGGCTGATCTTTTAGTTGATTTGTGGCAGGGCGCTCTGTTAAGAATGAAGATCGAGCAATCTTCGACCCCGCTTAAACAGTGCTGCGAGAATTTATTAGGTGATTTTTTTAAATCTTGATGATACTATTTTTTTTGAGACGACCAGTCGTCTATTAACATTAACCAGGAGACTTACCATGCCAAAATATATTATTGAACGCGAGATACCGGGTGCAGGCTCATTAACAGCTGCTGATCTGCAAGGCATATCGCAAAAATCATGCGGTATTCTTAGTGATATGGGGCCTAAAATACAATGGTTAGAAAGCTACGTAACTGACGATAAAATTTATTGTGTCTATATCGCACCCGATGAGGCAATCGTAAAAGCGCATGCTGAACAGGGCGGATTTCCAGCTAATCGGATTTCCCGTGTTAAAACCATAATTGATCCCACTACTGCCGAAAGCTGAAAAACTCTTGGCGCTGCACCGGCGCGAGCGTATTTAAAGTGCTCGCGAAAAAATCATTTTAAATTTAAAAGAGGATATAAGGTTGAAAGCAATTAACAAAAAAAATAAGCAGCCAAGCCGCCTAATAACCGTTTGCGCTTTTGCCGCAGTGATGACCGCTTCTGCCGGTATTGGCATGACATCCGCGTTAGCCGATGAAACTTGCCAATCCCCCTACATGGCTAAAATTGTCGGACAAGAAGATTTTGTTTATGTGTGGACATTAGGTGTTGAGGGTATAGGCGACGAACAGGATAAACTGGTCACGGTCGACGTTAATCCCAAATCGTCTAATTACGGCAAAGTCGTCAGCAGCCTTTCCGTCGGCGGCCGCAATGAAGCGCATCATTCAGGTTATACCGATGATCGCCAGTATTTATGGGCCGGATCGCTGGACACCAACAAGCTGTTTATTTTCGATGTCCATACCGATCCCGCCAAGCCCAAATTGACCAAGACCATTACTGATTTTGTCGCAAAAAGCGGTGGCGTTGTCGGCCCTCATAGCACTTATGCCTTGCCCGGCCGCATGATCATTACCGGACTTTCAAATAACAAGGATCATGGCGGCCGTACAGGTGTTGTTGAATACACTAATGAGGGCGATTACATCGCTACGCATTGGACGCCTACCGACAGTAATCTTGAAGGCGCAATCAAAACAGGAAAATATGCTGACGGCTACGGCTATGATTTGCGCGTTCTGCCCAGGCGCAACCTGATGTTGACCTCCTCATTCACAGGCTGGTCCAACTACATGATGGATTTTGGCAAAATGCTGGCCGACCCCGAAGCCATGAAGCGTTTTGGCAATACCGTTGTGCAGTGGAATTTGCATACCAAGCAGGCAAAGAAAGTCTTTGATGTGCCCGGTGCGCCACTGGAAATCCGATGTGCGTGGGGTGAAAATCACAATTACTGCTTTACCAGTACGGCGCTCACCTCAAAAATCTGGTTAATTTATGAAGATAAAGATGGAGCATGGCAAGCCAAAGAAGTTGCCGATGTCGGTGAGCCCAGCAAGATCCCATTACCTGTCGATATTTCTATACAAAGCGATGACAAAATGCTCTGGGTTAATACTTTCATGGATGGCAAAACTCGTGCCTTTGATATATCCGATCCGTTTAATCCCAAACAAGTGTTTGAGCAAAAAATTGGCTCACAAGTGAATATGGTTTCATCCAGTTGGGATGGTGAACGTCTTTATTACACATCATCATTATTGGCTAACTGGGATAAAAAAGGCGCCGATAATGAGCAGTTTTTAAAAGCCTATGGCTGGGACGGCAAGCAATTGAAAGAAAAATTTGCCATAGACTTTACCAAAGAAAAACTGGGGCGTCCTCATCAAATGGTCTTGAACGCATACTCCCTGTATAGTGCAAACAAGCCAACAGCAGCAACTATGCTGTCCAGGATAGATAGCAAATAAAACATTTCACCGGAATTGACGAGGTTGATTCCGGCGAAGTAAATGGCCAGGAGTTTAATACTCGTGAGCCGAGGCAACAGAAGTCGCTTTTGCTAATAGCTTTTGCGCCCGAATATCGGCGCCGGAAGGTAATTTTTCAAGACTGTTGTTGATCCATGAAGCAATATCTTTCAAGGCGATTGATGCTTGCAAGTCGCGCAATAACATATGATAACCTTGCTGATAAAAAGCTACTTTTTTTTCTGTTACATCCTTGGCAAGAAATTCCTTTAAAAAGGTATAGGTGGGTTTTTTTGGGATGACCTCGTCTTTCTCACCATAAAGCATGAAAATATTGCCGTTTAACAATGACGCGTTATTGAATGCAGAATCCATTAAATCAGTAAGCCCATAAAGAGATTCCACACGTGTCTCCTTTATGACCAAGGGATCTCTTCCTAAGGCCCGAAGCATTTCGATATTGTCGGAAGGCAGGATGCCTAATCCTTTTCCCGTTAAGGTTAATCTGGGCAAGCTATGCGCCATTATCCACAGCAGACTTTTTTGATACCAGGGCATAGTCGAGCGCGCCCAAAGTGCTGGAGCGACAAGAATTAAGCCTTTAATAGTTGGCATATTGGTTTTACTTAGAGCGGAAATAATGACAGCTCCGCCCATGCTTTCACCCAGCAAATAAAGAGGCCGGTCCGGATAGCGTTTTTTTAACAGGCGCGCCAATACCAGCAGGTCGTCGGTATACGCGGCTTCACCCGCCCATAGGCCGCGTCGCGAATTCGCGCCAAAGCCCCGTTGGTCATATGCGAAACAGGCAATTCCTTGTTTGCTTAAATACTCACCCGGTTTTTGAAAAAAATAACTGTAATCATTAAATCCGTGCAGTGCTATGAGTACAGCTCGTGTTTCGTTATCAGGCAGCCAATGGCGTAGAGGTAGGTATGTACCATCTTCGGCCAAAAAATAATTTCCATTGAGTTGTGCCGGCATAATTTTTCTATCTGGAGGATAAGACGCAGGCATACAGGCACTTAATAAAGTAATTAACACAATAAAGATCATGGCATTTTGCATATTCATACTGTTTAATGGATTTTCGACGGAAAAATAAATGGCTTGGGGAAGGTTTTGAAAGCGCGTTCAATCAAATATAGCCTGCAAACTTATGTTTGCAAAAAACTAGCTATATAATAATACCGATAGCAGACTCTTAAATTATATAGGACAGGTGGTGCCGGCAAGCCTTTATATGAGCAATGTCTCTGACGAGTCCGAGCAACTTTTTTGTGTATAATGGCGTCCTTGATTCGAAGATTATAAGGGTAGGTATGGGTGGCCTTGTGAAGATATAATATTACATAAGTTCCCTCTAATTAATTATGAATGCAGCTTTACTCGTGTGCGGCCGATTTATTTCTTTTAACTTTCCTCATTGACCGTCTTCGTAAAAATGGAATTCTGGATGATTCTTTTTATTTAACAGTTTATTGATGATTTTTCGCTTTTTAAGCGCTCAATGGCTGGCGATTGCCTATATAGGCCTTGCCTCTTTTAGCCTAAGTATACTGATTGCGCGAACCTTGGGGCCTGACTTGTTTGGTATTTATGCAGTGGCTCTTTCGCTTGGAGCTTTGATAGCTATTTTGATAGACGGCGGATTCAGCAAGTTGCTTCAGCGTGAAGGCGCGCGGGGTAGCGCGTCGCTTGCGCAAATAGGACCGGTCTTGCCTGGACTGGCTTATGGGCATGCAATTATTACCATTCTTGCTCTTTCTGTCCTTGCTGCGGTGCTTTTTCCAAAAAATATAATAACTTCGGTTATAACGGTATGGTGTTTCGGAGCAGCGGTATTGAATCAGTACGGGCTTGCAGTTCTGCGCGGAGATGGTCGCCTGGTGCGTGACGCCTCCTGGCAAATAGGTAACCGTACTCTCTCGGCGGTGTGCATGGCGACTGCCGTGTTATTTCTTGGGGCTAATATGCCTTGGCATGTGTTGATGGCCCAATTTGTAGGCACTGCTGCTTTTGGCGTTTTTGTGGCGTTTTTTTTACGGGTACGGCCGCAATTTGCAGTTCCATCTGTTGTTTACCGGGCGGTACTGCCGCTGGTATGGCTGGATATAGCCACAGCTGTGTATTTCAGGTCAGATATGGTGTTGCTTGAGTTTTTGAATGCGCCGAAAACAGAACTCGGCCACTACGGAGTGGCCTATAGATTAATCGAGGCTTTAATTCTGCTGGCATCGCCAGTAGGGTTGATCCTATTTCGCCATTTTCGGCAGGGCAGCGACATGCCGGTACGGATGGTGAAGAAAATGCTGATGCCTCCTATGGTCTACGCTACATTGGTTGGCTGCATACTTGCTTCGTTGCTGTGGTTTGGCAGTGATGCTATTGTTAGCCTGGCGTATGGTCAAGTCTATCAAGGTACCGGCACACTGTTGGCAATTCTGGGCTGTTCACTGATTTTTATTTTGCCCAATGGTATACTCAATCAGGCCGCATTGGCATTGGGCCTGGAACGATGGTTTGCGGTTTCGGCCACTATTACTGCATTAACCAATGTGGCAGGAAATATATTGTTTATTCCAATTTATGGAGCTATGGCGGCGGCGTGGATGACCGTATTGACTGAGGCCGTACTGGGTCTTTGTGTCGCTGTAGGAGTGGGTCTGCATTGCTGGCGGGTTTTAGATGCTAAAAGGGATGGTTAAATTGAATCTTTCGGTAATGCATATCTATCGAACTTACTTCCCGGATCCTCCCGGAGGTTTACAGGAGGCAATTCGTCAGATCGCGCTTGCAACAGGCATGCAGGGTGTCGCTAACACAATCTTCACTCTGTCTCCGCAACCTGATCCGAATATTTTACTGCGGCCTGAAGCGCGGATTGTGCGCAGCCGTTCCTGGATCGCTCCGGCTTCGTGTGATATCGGCGGCGTTGCGGCATTCAAAGCCTTTGCCGATTTGGCTCGAGAAGTCGACGTATTGCACTACCTTTTTCCATGGCCATTCTCTGATGTATTGGACACGGTTACCCGTCCGGATACACCGGCGGTACTGACATACGTTTCAGATGTAGTGCGCCAGCGTTGGCTGGGAGCGGCCTATGCACCCATGATGTGGCACACCTTGCGGAAGATGCGTGTTATTGTAGCCAATTCGCCGGCCTATGCACGAACCAGTCCGATACTGTCTCATCCTGATATTCGTGATAAGGTCCGTTTAATTCCGCTGGGAATTGAGGAGAGTTCGTATCCAAGGGTAGGCGATGAGGCGATATTTGATCGTATAGGAATAGAGGTAGACGAGCCGTATTTTTTATTTGTCGGAGTATTGCGCTATTACAAAGGCATACATTTTTTAGTACAGGCTGCGAAGGGCTTGGGTGCTAAAGTAGTCATTGCCGGTTCCGGGCCGGAAGGTGCGAGACTGCAAGCTTTAGGGACGGAAATGGGTGCAGATAATGTGGTATTTGCCGGGCAGGTAACTGATGAAGAAAAGGTTGCGTTATTAAAGCGTTGTCGGGCTTTGGTATTGCCTTCGCATTTGCGATCCGAAGCATTTGGTATGGTATTGGTGGAAGCGGCCTTATTTGCTCGGCCATTGATTTCTTGTGAAATCGGAACCGGGACTTCATATATTAATAAGCACGAAGAAACCGGCTTTGTCGTTGAGCCCGAATCTCCGAAAGATTTAGCTTTAGCTATGAATACCCTTCTGCTGGATGAAAGGCTCGCTGCTCACATGGGGGCCGCTGCACGCCTCCGCTACGAAAAACTGTTCTCAGGGGTGGCGCTAGGCCAAGCGTACGCTGGGCTTTTTCGTGAAATTGCGAATTAGGTAAAATCCCATAATTTAAGTAAAGCCGTAGCAAATAAAAAATCATAAATTTCATTTATCATGAAGGCGTTAAATATTAGTTATTTTATAAAGCAGCTGCTATGGCTTGAGTGTTTACTGACCGATCGCCTATTCATTGTCGAAGTACTCGAAGAGTCTTTAGTATTGATGCAAAAATTAACATTCGGAAAAAAGAGCTTTAGTAATGGCTAAGGTATTAATTACCGGCATTAATGGTTTTGTGGGGAGAGCGCTTGGGGCTGAACTGGTTGCCAGGGGGGTCAATGTCAATGGAGCGGTTCGGTCATTGGCATCGATTGATCTTCCAGAGGCTATTAGCCAGTTTGTTATTAAGGGTATTGATTCAACGACAGATTGGCAAAAAGCGCTGGAGAGCGTTGATGTCGTCATTCACCTGGCGGCCCGTGTACATATTATGAACGATTCTGATAGAAATGCCTTGGAAGAGTATCGCAGAGTCAATGTCGAAGGCACCTCAAATCTTGCCCGCCAGGCGGAACAGGCAGGCGTACGGCGATTTATTTTTATCAGTTCGCTCAAGGTAAACGGTGAAGCTACGCGTTTGGGGCAGGCTTATACCGAAACGGATCAGCCGGCTCCGGTTGATCCTTATGGCATATCCAAACGTGAAGCAGAAGATGTTTTGCGCCAGTTAGCCTGTGATACAGCTATGGAAGTGGTGATTATTCGCCCGCCTCTGGTTTATGGGCCGGGAGTGAAGGCTAATTTCCAGAGCATGATGCGTTGGCTGGATAAATCTGTCCCTTTACCTCTGGGTGCGCTTCATAATCAGCGCAGTCTGGTTGCCCTGGATAATCTGATTGATTTAATCATCACTTGCATTCATCATCCGGCAGCAGCTAATCAGACTTTTTTAGTGAGTGATGGAGAAGATTTATCTACGACTCAATTATTGCAGCGTATGGCGAAAGCCCTGGGCAAAAAGACATGGCTGATGCCTGTGCCGGCGCGAGTGTTAATGTTTGGAGCGAGTCTTTTGGGAAAACAGGCAATCGCACAAAGATTGTGTGGGTCGCTGCAAGCTGATATTTCCAAGGCGCCTAATTTGTTAGGCTGGGTGCCGCCCGTAAGCATGGACGATGCTTTAAACAAAACTGCGCAACACTTTATGACGACCCGCAAGTGCTGAAGTTAAGCTGTATTTTCCTGTTAGTCTTAATGACCACATCTTTACTGACAGGGTTATTGCGCCGTTATGCGTTGGCTGCCAGGTGGGTAGATATTCCTAATGCACGCAGTTCTCATAAACTGCCCACGCCGCGTGGCGGAGGTTTGGCGATTGTCATTGTTTTTCTGGCAGGGCTTCCTGTTCTCACCGTATCCGGATTATTGGCTACAGAGGCAATGTGGGCTCTATTCGGAGCCGGAGCATGGGTAGCTTTGATCGGGTTTCTGGATGACCAGGGTCATATTCCGGCGAGATGGCGTCTGCTGGCTCATTCCATCGGGGCAGCATGGGGGATTTACTGGCTGGGAGGAATGCCCCCGTTAGAGTTATTTGGATATTCCTTTGATCCGGGTTGGTTCAGGCAAATTTTCGGTATGTTCTATCTGGTCTGGTTATTGAATCTCTATAATTTTATGGATGGAATTGATGGTTTGGCCAGTCTGGAAGCGATTACAGTTTGTCTGGGCGGAGCTCTCTTGTATCTGGTTAAATCCCAATCCATTGGGGAATGGTATGCTCCGGTATTGCTGGCTATGGCGGTTGCCGGTTTCCTGATCTGGAATTTCCCGCCTGCCAGGATTTTTATGGGCGATACCGGTAGTGGTTTTCTAGGCATCGTATTAGGGCTATTTTCCCTTCAGGCAGCCTGGATGGAGCCAAAATTTTTCTGGAGCTGGTTAATTTTGCTGGCCGTGTTTATTGTGGATGCGACCTGGACATTATTGCGCCGGTTTTTGCGGGGCGAAAAAGTTTACGAGGCCCATCGCAGTCATGCTTATCAATATGCGGCACGCTATTATGGCTCACATAGGGCCGTAACCTTGATAATTACGGCTATCAATGTGTTTTGGCTAATACCTTTAGCACTGTGTGTAGGATTGGCGGACCTGAATGGTCTGTTAGGAATGGCGCTGGCTTATTTGCCATTGGTATTGCTGGCTATTTATTTCAGGTCGGGTGCGAAGGAATTGGAATAATGCAAGCTCAAGCACGGACCTGGTTTATAGAACTTTCGCGGCGAAAGAAGGCATTAATTCTCATCAGTGCTGATGTAGTTTTTACCATACTTTCACTTTGGGCGGCTTTCTCTTTGCGCTGGGGTGAACTGTATGTTCCTAAAGGTGACGAGTGGTATTTATTTGCGGCAGCACCTTTTATCGCCGTGCCTATTTTTATTCGATTGGGATTGTACCGTGCAATTATTCGTTATATCGAGATTAGAGCGTTATGGACAATTATTCAGGCAACTACGCTGTATGCGCTGATTTTTGCGTTTGTCCTGTATCAGTCAGGTATTAAAATTATTCCCCGGACAGTCTCTCCCTTGAACTGGCTAATTGTGATGCTGCTGGTTGGGAGTAGCCGTTTTTTCGCACGTTGGTGGCTGGGAGAGGCTTATTATCGTGTGGGAGGTAATAGAAACACTGCAGATTTCCGAAAAAAAAATGTGGTGATTTATGGCGCAGGTAGCGCCGGTGTGCAGTTGGCTTCTGCGCTAGCGCATGGGCGGGAGTTCAGGCCGGTCGCTTTTATCGATGATGATAAATTACTGCATAAAAGAAAGGTCAACGGATTGCGGATTTATCCGCTGACTTCCTTGAGTTATTTAATAGAACGGCATCAGGTTTCAGATGTTTTACTGGCTATTCCCTCGGCTAAACGGGCCCGTATCAGCGAGCTCATCCGGTTATTAGAACCTTACGCCATCCATGTGATGTCGATGCCGGGGTTGTCTGATATTGCCCAGGGCAAAGTCACCATAGATGCGCTTCAGGAAGTTGATATTGCCGATTTGCTGGGCCGCGACCCGGTAGCGCCCGACCAAACCTTGCTTCGGGCGACAATCAGCGGCAAAGTAGTTATGGTGACTGGAGCCGGAGGCTCTATAGGCTCTGAGTTATGCCGGCAGATCATCCAGTTACAGCCAGTTTCGCTGATTCTTTTTGAGTTAAGCGAATTTGCTCTGTATGCCATAGAGAAAGAATTAAATCATCTCTTAACCAAGACAAAAAAATCCGGAGAAATAGAAATTATTGCCGTATTGGGCTCTGTCACCAACGCTGACCGCATTGAAAAAGTATCCAGAACTTTTAAGGTACAAACAATTTATCATACCGCAGCCTACAAACATGTGCCGATGGTAGAAAAAAACCCGGGTGAAGCTATATGGAACAATGTTTTTGGAACTTTGCATGCGGCACAGGCGGCCATAAAAGCCGAAGTTGAACTATTTGTATTAATTTCAACCGATAAGGCGGTAAGACCCACCAATACAATGGGCGCGACCAAGCGTTTTGCAGAACTGATTTTGCAAGCGCTTAGTTTGGAGGCAGGTCACAAGCATCAGACACGTTTTACCATGGTGCGGTTTGGTAATGTCTTAGATTCATCAGGCTCGGTAGTGCCGTTGTTCAGGGAGCAGATAGCCAGAGGCGGTCCGGTAACGGTGACCGATGCAAGAATTATTCGGTACTTTATGACGATACCGGAAGCGTCGCAGTTAGTCATTCAGGCCGGTGCGCTTGGCCACGGCGGCGACGTTTTCGTGCTGGACATGGGCGAACCTATTCGAATTCTGGATTTGGCGAAGAGGATGATCCATTTGAGTGGACTGGAAGTAAAGGATGAAGATCATCCAGCAGGTGAGATAGGTATTAGTTTTACCGGATTAAGACCTGGAGAGAAGCTTTATGAAGAGCTCTTGATTGGCGATAATGTTTCAGAAACCAGCCATGCTAGAATTATGCGTGCAGAGGAGCAAGTTATTCCCTGGATTGAGCTGGAAAAAATGCTGGTGATATTGGAACAGGCAACCAGAGATGATGATTTCGAGCAAGTTAGAAGCGTTTTGAAGCGCGCTGTTTCCGGTTTTATGCCGCAGTGTGAAATTGGCGATCTGTTATGGAATTGTAGAGGCGCGAGTCGTATCCCTACCTGGAAGTGAGCGGCTATAAATTGAACATCTTGCATCGGGCTTCTGAAATTAACAGGCAAAAAAAACCTCCTGATGCGTTGCTGCATAAGGAGGTAAAAGCAAGCAGATCATTATGAGGAGGTTCTGCTTGGAGGTATAACACCAGGAGGTAGTTAACTTTTTAGCTTTTAGCTGTTCAGTTTTGCTCTCATTACAATGTTGCTATAAATAGCAGCACTGGCAAATAATACGGTGGAAATAATAAATTGTCCGGAAATAAAGCTTGAGATCCCAGCGATAAACAGAAAGGCAATTATTATGTCTTTGTTAAAGTTGTTCATTGATTAGACCCTGAAAATGTTAAATTCTTTGTTGCTGTTTTACAAAGTTTGTTGCGTTATTGCATGTCTCTTAGTATATGTAGATATTTACAGGATACAATATACTAAACAATAAATTAATTGTTTCTTTATTAGAAACTATTGGCTTGTCAAGACTTTTGTTAGGTATGAGGGCGAATAGGAGAGAGAAAAGAGACGAATTGTGCCTGAGCTTTTATCTTGTATGAAATTTTTAAGAGGAATAAGTGGATAAATTAACGAGTATGACTGTCTTCGTTCGCGTCGCCAAAGCCGGAAGTTTCGCTGGCGGCGCTCGTGAGCTGGGGATTTCCAGAGCAATGGCAACCAAGCATATAATGCAGCTTGAAGGCAGTCTGGGGACGCGACTAATCAATCGTACTACACGCAGTTTAAGCTTAACCGATGTAGGTGTATCTTACCTTGAACGTTGTCAGCAAGTCCTTCTTGATGTTGAAGAAATGGAGTCCGCAGTCACGCATTTGCAGACCGAACCTCGGGGAGTTTTAAAAATCAGCGCTCCGCCGGTTATTGGTGCTACCCATATCGCGCGTGCTGTGGCGGAGTTTTTAAAAATATACCCCGATTTAACGATTGATATGGTTTTACAGGGAAGTCCGGGGGATTTGATTGATGAGGGCATCGATGTCGCTATCTTTTTGGGAGCTTTGGACGATACCAGTATGGTTGCACGAAAATTAGCCAGTTCATCGCTGGTTGTTTGCGGTTCTCCAGAATATTTAACGCAATATGGAACTCCAGAGACACCGGAAGACCTGGCCGATCACAGCTGTTTAGTTAATTGGGCAATAGCGCCGCGAAATAAATGGAAGTTTAAAACTGAGGCCGGGTATAAGGTAGTCACTGTTTCCGGGCGAATGCAGGCAAATGCTGCACACCCGATACGTATAGCCGCCATTAATGGCTTGGGATTGGTTATGTTGCCGACTTATGTGGTGGGCAAGGATATCGAAAATGGAACGCTAAAGATTGTACTCGGAGATTATCCTTTACCCCCTCTGGATATCCATGCGGTTTATCCGCATAGAAAATATTTATCAACCAAGGTCAGAAGGTTCATGGACTTTTTACAGACCTGGCTGGAGCATCGCGTGAGCATGCCTGGAACAGAATAATGAATGCCTTGATTGAAAAATGGGACCGGATTTATAGCGAGTTAAGTCAAGAGTTATATTTAGCTGCACAGGTTCTGTCTGAAAATGACTTTTTATTGCCGCAGCAAGGAACTGTGCTGGATGTGGCTTGCGGCCTGGGAAGTAATGCAGTTTTTCTGGCTGAACGGGGCCTGCTGGTAACCGCGTGGGATATTTCTTCCGTTGCTATTAATAAATTAAAGGCTTATGCGGTCCAGGAAGGATTGAAGATTAACGCTTGCCAGCAGAAAATCACTCCTTATAGTTTTAACGAATGCAGCTATGACGTCATCATTGTGAGTCGATTTCTTGACCGTTCTCTAAGTGATGCGATAATAGGGGCACTTAAACCGGATGGATTGCTTTTTTATCAGACTTTTACGCGAGAAAAAACAAGCCTTAAGCCTCCCCATAATCCGGATTATCTGCTGGCTGAAAATGAGCTGTTGAAAATGTTTTCGCCATTGAGAGTAGTTTACTATAGAGAAAATGCCTTGATCGGCGAACTATCGCAAGGTTTAAGGGATGAGGCTCAGTTTATCGGCCAGAAACGAAAATGATGGGTTAACATGATAGAAAATTTACAGCCTCAACAGGCATGGGATTTATTGCAGCAGAATAGTAATGCCGTATTGGTCGATGTACGCACAAAGGTTGAACATGCGTTCGTCGGGCATCCTGTAGGTGCTGTTCATATTGCCTGGAAAGAGGCGCCTGACTGGCAAGTTAACTCAAACTTTATTGATGAAGTTAAAAGACGGGCGCCTGATAGAAATGCACCGGTTTTATTGCTGTGCCGAAGTGGGCAGCGTTCACTGGATGCGGCAAAAGCACTTGAAGAGGTGGGCTATCAAAAGCTTATCAATATTATTGACGGTTTTGAAGGGCCTCTGGATCAAAATAATCATCGAGGCAAACTTGGCGGCTGGCGCTTCTGTGGCTTGCCCTGGGTGCAAAGTTAATCTTAACTTATACCGCATTAAGCCGGGTTTTGCCGGCAAAATCAATTATAATAGATGGCGTTGCCATTATTTCTTTGCCGCTAAAACCTGCCCCCGCAGGGCATTCATAAATCTCATCATGCTTCAAAGGGTGCGTTAAATGCACTCACCTTATTTTATTAAAAACCTTAGAGTACACAAAAAGTGATCGAAAAATTAAGAAACATTGCCATTATTGCTCACGTTGACCACGGCAAGACGACGCTGGTTGATAAGTTGCTACAGCAGTCTGGAACTTTCGCGGCGCATAGTAAAGTAACCGAGCGGATTATGGACTCCAACGATCTTGAAAAAGAGCGTGGCATTACCATTCTGGCTAAAAATACGGCTCTCGATTGGAACGGCTATCATATCAATATTGTTGATACCCCAGGCCATGCCGACTTTGGCGGTGAAGTAGAGCGCGTTTTATCGATGGTTGATTCAGTTCTCTTGCTTGTTGACGCAGTGGACGGCCCGATGCCGCAAACCCGTTTTGTTACTCAAAAAGCCTTTGCTTTAGGTTTAAAACCGATTGTCGTCATCAATAAAATCGACCGTCCGGGCGCGCGTCCTGACTGGGTTGTTGATCAGACCTTCGATTTATTCGATCGCCTCGGCGCAACCGATGAGCAACTGGATTTTCCTATCGTTTATGCCTCGGCTATTAATGGCTATGCCGGTCTGGAACATACCATAACCGAAGGTGACATGACGCCATTGTTTGAGACAATCGTCGAAAAAGTCAGCCCTCCAGCAGTTGATATGGACGGTCCTTTTAAAATGCAGGTTTCCAGCCTGGATTACAACACTTACGTCGGCGTCATCGGCGTTGGCCGAATTCAGCGCGGCATGATAAAACCGAATATGCCGCTGGTTATCGTTAACAGGGAAGGAGTTGAGCGTAGAGGACGAATGCTGCAAGTTTTCGGTTTTCACGGCCTGGATCGGGTTGAAGTTCAGGAAGCCCGAGCTGGCGATATTATCGCCTTTACAGGCGTTGAAAAACTAGAAATATCAGACACTCTTTGTCATCCTGACGCTGTCGAAGCTATGACGCCGTTAACGGTTGATGAGCCCACTGTGACCATGACTTTCCAGGTCAATAATTCACCATTTGCAGGCAAGGAAGGCAAGTTCCTCACTTCACGGCAGATTCGTGACCGCCTGGAAAAAGAATTACAACATAATGTCGCGTTGAAAGTGGAAGACACCACTGATCCTGATAAATTCAAGGTATCAGGCCGTGGCGAGTTGCATTTATCGGTATTGATTGAAACCATGCGCCGCGAAGGCTATGAGCTGGGTGTTTCCCGGCCGGAAGTTATCATCAAGGAAATTGACGGCGAAAAATGCGAACCGTTTGAAATGGTCACTATTGAAGTCGAAGAAACCCATCAGGGTTCTATCATGGAAAAACTGGGTGAGCGCAAAGGCGATTTACTTAACATGGTTCCCGACGGCAAAGGCCGTATTCGCCTGGAATATATGATGCCGTCACGCGGCCTGATTGGCTTTCAGACTGAATTCATGACTGCGACGTCCGGTTCCGGTTTGTTATACCATGTTTTTGATCATTACGGCCCCATGAAGAAAGGCGAACTGGGCGTACGTAAAAGAGGCGTACTGGTTTCCATGGTGCAAGGCAAAGCTCTGGCCTATGCGCTGTTTGCCTTGCAGGAACGCGGCGAATTATTTCTGGTTCATGCCGACGAGGTTTATGAAGGCATGCTGGTAGGCATCCATTCACGGGCCAATGATCTGGTTGTAAACCCCACTAAAGCCAAACAGCTAACCAATATTCGCGCAGCGGGCACAGATGAAAATCTGACTTTGACGTCGATTCAAAAAATGACTTTGGAACAGGCACTGGAATTTATCGGCGAAGATGAGCTGGTTGAAGTTACGCCAAAATCTATCCGTTTGCGCAAGAAGTTGTTGACTGAAAATGAACGCAAGAGAGCGGCTAAGGGTTAAGATTGTGGGGCAATCCCTTGTGGTTGCCCCTTAATAAATTAAGGAGAGAAGCGTGAATGAAATTATATTTTTAATCGAAGATGCGCCAGAAGGTGGCTTTATAGCAAGAGCTTTGGACGCTTCTATATTTACCGAAGCCGATGATATGAATGATTTGCACCAAAAAATACGCGATGCAGTGGACTGTCATTTTGAACCTTCAAATAAACCTAAAATAATACGTTTGCATTTTGTCAGGGAAGAAGTTATAGCCGCATGAAGTTGCCACGCAATTGTTCAGGTCTGGAACTCGCCAATAAATTGGCTGAGTTAGGTTATGAAATTAGTCGTCAAACGGGTAGTCATATTCGCTTAACGACACAACAAGATGGTGAACATCATATTACCATTCCACAACATGGTCCCTTAAAGGTGGGGACGTTTTCGGCTATTTTGAATGATGTTGCTAAACACTTTTTAATCAGTCGTGATGATTTAACAAAGCGACTATTTTAGATTAAAAGATGATGAGCCGCGAATGATAGGCTTCCGCTTTCGCTCCAACCCAGTCTGTGCCAATCGCCTATCATACCTATTTTGGGAGTGATCCCTATAAGAAAATCTTGTGTGCATGGTTTTATTGGCATTTAGAAATGGCCATCCGGTAAGCTATGATTATCTATACGCTTTCAGATAAATAATTTCCAGACCTTGTGCATAACGATCATGATTTTAAAGGGCTTTAACTGGAAAAGTTGGAAAATTAATTTCTGAAAGACTATAGTTGATAACTTTTTGGTTTTTAGGGAATTATATGAGTAGACGCTTATTAAGTAAAATGAATGGAAATGATTTAAATATCTCTAAATGTATAAAAAGGGTGACGCAAGGGATGATAAATTGCGATCTGATAATTGTTTCAAGATCAAATTTATCTGAAGATATTCAGATTCCGAAATATTTTCCAGGCTCATGGAATAAATATGAAAAAGAAGCAGCTTACTTTTATAAAAAACAAGGTTACGATGTCATTCGGTTAGAGCACTTTGCTTCATGTGGTGTAGGTGAAAAAGAAGATATTTTTGAAGATTCAAAAAGATTAGGAAAATTATTAAGAGAATTTTTACCCCAAGAGGATTATAAAAAATACATCTATAAGTCAGAGCAATGCAGAGAGGCAGTGGCTTTGAATGGGGTTTACCCCAAATATTACTCTCTATCATTTTGTCCTCCAGACTTTTTGGTTGTTAACAAAACAAGTAGCCAATGGAAATTTGTTGAGGTAAAAGGACCGACTGACAAACTCCATTTTAGACAAGCGAATTGGTATATTAATTTAATGCCTAGCAATTGGGATTATGAAATATTTGCATCACTAAATAAGGAGTTCGAGGAAATTTATATTGAAAATGATCTACCAAAAAAAGGAAATATTTTTGATGATTTATATGCCGAAAAAGTAAGGGAATCAGATAAATTCAATAATATGATACCTAAAAGACAGGGGAGTTAATCGTGACTGCTTACGCTGTGAAACATGTTTATGAAGAAAGAGGCTCATTAGTTAGAGCTATACAGGATTTTAATAATATACCACATTCTTACACAAGCAAGAAAAAAGAGGCTGAAGATGCGGCTCGGGGAAATGCTATTTATGTTATTGAAGTTTCAAAAGAAAAAGGTATGACAATCTATAAGTTGGGGTATAAGTTCATATCTACTGAAGTATTCAAAAAAGCTGGTAATGCACTTTGGCTTGATCGCTACAAATACAAAAATACTGTTTCTTATTCAAAATCAGTAATTGGATGCTATTTTGGCTTACCTGTATTGATTGACTCACCCGAATTTAATGAATGGTTTAAAGGAGAAACATACGGAATGACTAAAATACCTGAAAACTTAATTGATGAATTAGAGAAGTTGATATTAAATCCAATAAATATGGCGAAACAATTCAAAACCTAAAAGAAAAATCAGCTGTAGATACCGTCTTAAAAGTCAACCTTAAATGGCAAAATTAGCCTGATAAGGTTGGCGTGTTTTGAGTACACCAAAGCACAAATGAACCAGCTTACGCATGGCAGCACCGAGGGCAGACATTTTGGTTTTACCGCGTTCTTGCAGGCGTTGGTATAGCGCTTTGATATGCGGATTATGTTGAGTACCAACGATAGCCGCCATGTAGAGTACAGCGCGAACACGAGCCGGGCCTGCTTTAGTCAAGTAGAGTGGGCAACGCTTTTCTGCCCACGGTTTTATCTATAAAAATATTGATATTATCTTCAGGAGCAAGATTATGAGCAATGTTCAAGAGCTTGAAATGGCTGTTTCACAACTGTCTGCCAATGAACTTATGCAATTCTCAGAATGGTTTGAGGAGTTTGTGGCTGATCAGTGGGATAAAAAAATTGAGGCTGATATTTTAGCGGGTCGTCTGGATGCTGTTGGTAAACAAGCTGAAGATGAATTTCTCGCTGGCCGCGCAAGTCCACTTTGAACCATTTTGCTACGCCCGAGTTTTGGTTTCATTATCGTCAACTCCCTGATGAAATTCATGCTTTGGCCGACAAGAATTTTGAACTACTTCGAACTAATCCGCGACATCCTTCTTTGCGCTTGAAAAAGATCAGTGTTTTCTGGTCAGCCATCAGAAGGTCTCGTGTGGTTCTGGATTTGTCCACATGACCGTTATGATCAGTTAATTGTTTCATGAAACGAACTGGAGTGCGGCCAGTTTTATGCTTACTCTAATACAATAAGGTTTGATAATGACTGATTATCAAAAAGACTTTTACAGCTGGACATGTGAACAAGCCGAATTGCTGAAGGCAGGGCGGTTTAATGAGTTGGACGTGGTCAACCTAATTGAGGAAATAGAAACAATGGGTAGAAGCGAAAAGCGTGAACTCGAAAGCTGTCTTGCTGTATTACTGGTTCATCTTTTAAAATGGCAATATCAGCCTACCCGGCGCGGTCGCAGCTGGCAATTGACTATACAAGAACAGCGTCTTGAGTTTTTTGATGTATTAAACGACAATCCCGGTTTAAAACCTCAATTGCAAGCACTATTATTACATGCCTATCAGAAGGCTAAAATTAGGGCATCCAAAGAAACCGGATTAGATTTGGACGTTTTTCCAAGCGATTGCCCTTGGGAGTTCGCTCAACTCATAGATGATGCTTTTTTGGCGGATTAATATATAGCCAACATTTTATCAGCCAATGGTCAGAAAAACATTGCCCACCCATTATAATTAACAACCATGACTCACAGAACTGCCGAAGTCGAGCGCAATACGCTCGAAACCCAAATTAAAATTAAAATCAATCTGGATGGAACGGGCGAAGCCGTGTTTGTAACGGGCGTGCCATTTCTGGACCACATGCTTGATCAAATTGCCCGGCATGGTTTGATTGATATGGATATTAACGCCAAAGGCGATTTGCATATCGACGCCCATCACACGGTTGAAGATATCGGTATTACTTTAGGTCAGGCATTTGCTAAAGCCATTGGCGATAAAAAAGGCATTTATCGTTATGGGCATTCCTATATACCTCTGGATGAAGCCTTGTCACGAGTCGTCATTGATTTTTCCGGCCGCCCCGGCTTGTTTTATGATGTTAAATACCCGAAAGCCATGATCGGCAGTTTTGACGTGGATTTATTCAGAGAGTTTTTTCAAGGCTTTGTCAATCATGCCGGAGTGACTTTGCATATCGACAGCTTGAAAGGCGCAAATGCGCATCATGTCGCCGAAACCATTTTTAAAGCCCTGGGTCGGGCTATTCGCATGGCGATTACCGCCGATACTCGAATGACGGGTATAATGCCATCCACCAAAGGCAGTCTTTAGTCTTGAATTTTTAAACTTGAATTTGTTTTATGTCTTCTGTCGCCGTTATTGATTATGGCATGGGCAATTTGCATTCAATTGCAAAAGCCCTGCAACACGCCGCCCCTGAAGTAGATGTGCAGATCGTTGCTGATCCCGATGTGATTTTGCAAGCCGATCGCGTAGTATTTCCCGGCGTCGGGGCGATCCGAGATTGCATGCAGGCGCTCAATCAATCGGGTTTATCCGCTGTTATCCGGAAAGTTGCTAAAACAAAACCACTGCTGGGTATCTGCTTAGGCATGCAGGCATTACTGACGGATAGTGAAGAAAACGGCAGCACTCAAGGACTGGGTATTATCTCCGGGCATGTTGTGCACTTTTCAGAGCCATTAACGGATCATCATGGCAATCATCTGAAAGTTCCGCACATGGGCTGGAATCAGGTGCGGCAAATGCCTCATCCGTTATGGCGCAATATTCCTCAAGACAGTCGTTTCTATTTTGTGCATAGTTATTATGCAATCCCCGATGACAGGTCTGTGGTAGCGGCGACTACGGAATATCCCGAAGCTTTTTCCTGTGCTTTGGCCCAGGATAATATTTTTGCCGTACAATTTCACCCTGAAAAAAGTCAGGCAGTCGGTTTGCAACTGCTGAATAACTTTTTGCATTGGGATGGTCAAGTTTAAAGCTATACAAGTTTTTTAAGGATTCAATTGTTATGTTGTTAATACCCGCTATCGATTTGAAAGAAGGAAAATGCGTGCGCTTGCGTCAGGGACGCATGGACGATAATACGGTCTTTTCTGATGATCCTGTGGCGGTCGCCGGTAAATGGGTTGCCGCCGGCGCAAAAAGAATTCATTTGGTCGATCTGGATGGCGCATTTGCCGGGAAACCGGTCAATGCCGATATTATTAAAGCCATTGTCGCAGCTTACCCTCATGTTCCTGTGCAGATAGGCGGCGGTATTCGCGATGAGGAGACTATTCAGGCCTATCTGGATGCCGGTGTGGAATATGTAATTATCGGCACCAAGGCGGTTAATGAGCCACATTTTGTCAGCAATATGGCCTTGGAATATCCGCGTCATATCATTGTCGGCCTGGATGCGAAGGATGGTAAGGTCGCCATTGATGGCTGGTCGAAATTATCCAAACATGATGTGATTGATCTGGCACGGCACTTTGAAGCTGACGGGGTGGAAGCCATTATTTACACGGATATTTCCAGAGACGGCATGATGCAGGGCGTGAACGTGGAAGCGACTGCCCGGTTGGCGCGAGCGATTACAATCCCTGTCATTGCATCAGGCGGTATTACCAATATCGATGATATTAAAGCCTTGGGTTCTATGGCTCATGAAGGCATTATAGGAGCAATTACCGGGCGCGCTATTTATGAAGGCACGCTGGATTTTGCCGAAGCCGAAAAACTAGCAGAATCGTTTTGTCTGTCATGAGTTTAGCCAAACGTATTATTCCCTGTCTTGATGTCGACAATGGCCGCGTTGTAAAAGGCGTTAAATTTGTCGATATTCGTGACGCCGGAGATCCCGTAGAAATCGCAAGACGCTATGATCGTGAGGGTGCGGACGAAATTACTTTTCTGGATATTACCGCCACGCATGATAATCGTGACACGATTGTTCATGTTGTTGAACAGGTGGCCAGTGAAGTGTTTATTCCATTGACGGTTGGAGGCGGCATCAGAACGCTGGATGACATTCGCCGTATGCTTAATGCGGGGGCGGATAAGGTCGGTATTAACAGTGCAGCGGTGTCAAATCCGGAGTTTGTCCGCGAGGCTGCCCAGCGTTTTGGTTCGCAATGTATTGTGGTAGCGATGGATGCAAAAAAAGTCAGCCAACCTAACGAAGCCGACCGTTGGGAAATTTTTACACACGGTGGACGCAAAGCGACAGGCATTGAGGCTATCGGCTGGGCAAAAAAAATGGTCGATTATGGCGCGGGAGAAATTCTGTTAACCAGTATGGACAGAGACGGCACACGGGAAGGTTTTGATTTACCGCTAACCCGTGCCATTAGCGAAGCCGTGACCGTTCCCGTCATTGCATCTGGCGGAGTAGGGGGTCTGGATCATTTGGCGGATGGCGTCATTGAAGGCAAAGCGGATGCTGTGCTGGCGGCCAGTATTTTTCATTTTGCCGAATATACGATACAACAAGCCAAGGAACATATGGCGTCACGCGGCATAGAGATGCGTTTATGAGCGTTTCGTGGCTGGATGATATACGCTGGAATGAAGATGGCCTTGTGCCCGTTATCGCGCAGCAGGCTGACACCGGCAAGATGTTGATGTTTGCCTGGATGAATCGTGAATCCCTAGGTTTAACAGTCACAGAAGGTTATGCAGTTTACTGGTCAAGATCACGTAAACGATTATGGCGCAAAGGTGAAGAGTCCGGGCACAGGCAGAAAGTGGTTGATTTATTTCTGGATTGTGATGAGGATGTCATTTTGCTTAAAATTGAACAAGAAGGCGGCATTGCCTGTCATACCGGCCGTGAAAGCTGCTTTTATCGCCGTTTGGCCGATGGACAATGGCAAGCTGTAGAGCCGGTGCTGAAAGATCCCAAAACCATGTATAAAAAAAATGGCTGAAATATTACAACAATTAGCTCAAATTCTGGAACAGCGCAAACTGGAATCAGCCGATAAATCTTATGTGGCCAGCCTTTATGCAAAAGGGTTGGATGCCATACTGAAAAAGATAGGTGAAGAAGCGACGGAAACGGTCATTGCTGCCAAAGATGGCGATAAAAAACAGATTATTTATGAGACTGCTGATTTATGGTTTCATTGCATGGTGTTATTGGCTGCCCAGGGATTGGGGCCGGATGATGTATTGCAGGAATTGCAGCGTCGTTTCGGCTTGTCCGGTCTTGATGAAAAAGCACAACGTAATCAATAATTGATGGCCGCAATAAAAACTACTGCGGCTATCAATTTTAAAGATATATCTATCTAGTTATATCGTTTTTATTATATAAAAATCATCCTAAGATACCAACGCTGATAAAGTGGCATAATTACATTCAGATTAGTTAGGCCGATCGATTTGTAGTTGTTTATTAACATCAGATAGTTTTTATATATCACTGGAGTAAGAAATGGGCATCGGCATTAAAGAATTATTAGTCATATTAGTCATCGTTATTGTACTTTTTGGAACAAAAAAACTGCGTAATGTAGGTGCAGATTTGGGCGGAGCCATTAAAAGCTTCCGCGCCGCCGTTAAGGATGGTGAAGAAGATAAAAAAACCGCCGAAAATGATGATCAAGCAATTGATGGCGAAGTGACTTCCAAGAAAAACGAAAAAGCCTGATATGTTTGATATAGGATTTTCCGAGCTTGTCATGATCGGTTTGGTCAGTTTACTGGTAATTGGCCCTGAGCGATTGCCTAAAGTAGCGAGACTGGCGGGGTTCTGGATAGGTAAAACACGTTCTATGGTTGCTTCCGTCAAGGCAGAAATTAAACAGGAACTGCAGGCAGAAGAGATCCGTCAGATTATGAAAGAACAAGCGGATCTGCATGAATTCCATGCGGCGATCGCAGAAACAGCGGAAGCTGCAGATTCTATTAAAACCTCGCTTTCAGCGTTGCCGGAAGAGGCTCCGGTAGACGTCAAATTACCCCATGAGCAAAAATAATAGCGAAGAGGCTGAACTGCCTTTTATCAGTCATCTGATTGAATTGCGTACTCGCCTGTTGAAGGTCATTTTATGCGTATTAGTCATATTTTTAGGTTTGGCCTCTTACGCTAACCAAATCTATAGCATCCTGGCCGGGCCGTTAATGAAGCATATGCCGAAAAATAGCACGATGATTGCTATTGATGTGGCATCGCCCTTTTTTACGCCATTCAAGCTGGCGCTGGTTGTCGCTGTTTTTATTTCTGTCCCTGTTATTCTTTATCAGTTTTGGGCTTTTGTAGCGCCCGGACTTTATAAGCGTGAACGTAGAATGATTTTACCGTTACTGGTTGCCAGTACACTGCTATTCTACCTGGGCGTGATCTTTGCTTATTTTGTTGTTTTTCCGCTGGTATTTGGCTTCCTGACAGCAGCAGCGCCTGCTGGAGTCGCGGTGATGACTGATATTACCAAGTACCTGGATTTTGTTTTAACGCTGTTTTTTGCGTTTGGCGTCTGTTTTGAGGTGCCTATATTTACTATCGTAATGGTATGGACAGGATTAATAACCCCGGCGGCTCTTGCTGAAAAACGCCCTTATGTGATTGTTGCTGCGTTTGTCATCGGTGCGTTTTTGACGCCGCCTGATGCCATTTCACAAACCCTGTTAGCCGTGCCGATGTGGATGTTGTTTGAGATGGGTCTATTGTGCTCACGTTTATTTGTGCATAAACCTGACGATATTGAGCTGGAGGCTGAATTGAACAGAATCGAACAGCACGATGATTAATAATCTGAAAATTTCGATTGCTCTCTGGGACGCGGAGCGAGAATATCGGCCAGAAAATCTTTCCCATTGGATAATAGCACGGATCATTGACCCTCGGTCGATGTTGTGTTTCTGTGCTGATTTTCCCGAATAATAAGACAAAATTCAACCGTGGAAATATTAGAAGCTATAAAGCTCCGGCCCGTTTCAATAAATTGAAGATGTTATTCGCCATAAGCTCATAGCCCGCATCATTAGGATGGATTATGTCTGCCTTTAAGCGATTGTCGCTGAGGATATCAGGCAGTGTATTAAGATCCACTATAACATGGCGGGATTCTGCCAGAGCCTGATAAAAATCCGCACTGCTTAATGACAATAAATTAAATTTCGGCACTCCAAGCATCACAACCTGTATATGGCGGTCGCTGGCTTCTGCAATCATTTTTCCAAGATTGTCAGCAGTGTGCTCATTAGGAATATGCCTTAACATATCATTGCCGCCATGTATCAGGATCAGTAAGTCCGGCTGGTATTCATCCAGTAATGCCGGCAAGCGCTTAAGGCCGGCGCTGCTGATTTCCCCTGGAACACCCTCATTGATGACTTTTCGTGCAGTCAGCCCCGCGAGAATATGGGGGTAGTCATGCCCGGCAGACGCGCCTGTACCATAGGTCAGGCTGTCTCCAAAAGCCAGAATAACGGCATCGGAAGGTAATTTTGTTAAGGTTTTTGATGGACCGCTACAGGAAGCCAGTAACACAAAAATAGCAATTAAAAATATCTTTTTCATAAAACTGCATGCAAATTAAGGTCTTGTTAGAATAGACCACTTATCATTGAATCGTCAAAAATACTTGATTATAGTGTCAAGTCCTTAAATTAAGCAGAAGCGCATATTATGCAAAAAAATATATTGATAACAGGAGCGGCGAAACGCATAGGCGCGGCTTGTGCAAAATTGCTGCATAGCAAGGGTTGTAATATTCTTTTGCATTATCGGTCTTCGTATAAAGCAGTATTGCAGCTTTGTGATGAGCTTAATGCATTACGCGCTGATTCTGCACAAGTAATATGCGCTGATTTGCTTGTCAAGGCAGAGCTGGAAGCGCTTGCCGACGCCGCTAAACTGGCATGGGGAGGCATCGATGTGCTGGTTAATAATGCATCAACTTTTTATCCGACGCCCTTGGTCAGCGTTACCGAGCAGCAATGGGATGAATTGCTGGGTAGTAATCTGAAGGCGCCATTCTTTCTTATACAGCTATTGGCGGAAAAATTAACCAGCAATAGCGGGTGCATTGTTAATATTGCCGATATTCATGCTGAGCGAGGCCTGCCGGGCTATCCGGTGTACAGTATCGCCAAAGCCGGATTAGTCGTTATGACCAGGATTTTAGCCAAGGAATTAGGACCTGCCGTCAGAGTGAACGGGGTCGCCCCCGGTGCTATTCTTTGGCCGGATAATGAGCCTTCTGAAAAAAGCAAGCGGGAGATCCTGCAACGGGTCGCTTTACAGCGTAACGGGGAGCCGACCGATATTGCCAAGGCGGTTTTATTTTTGATCAGGGATGCTAATTATATTACCGGGCAAATAATCACCGTTGATGGCGGACGTACCTTATATTATTAATTTTTTTCGCTCCGGTTTAACGAGCCCAATCCGGTGTTACGCGTTTTTGTTTGAGATCGGTTTTGTCGAATTTTTCCCAGAGTTCGGCATAACTTTTATCAGTGACCGGATGTTTTAAAGTCGGGGCTATTTCGGCTAAGGGTTCCAGTACAAAAGCGTAGCGTTCTATTTCATCGCGTGGGATTTGCAAGCGGCCATCATTGACGATGAGATCGCTGTAAAGAATCAAATCCAGATCAAGAGTTCGGGAAGAAAACTTTTGACAATCGCGTGTACGGCCGTTATCCAGCTCTATTTGCCGTAGCTGTCGGGCAACCTCTCTCACTTCCAGGTCAGAGTCAAATCCAACGACAAGATTATAAAAAGTATCGCCTGAGAAACCTACCGGCTCAGACTCATAAATACTGGATACAGTCAGTTCGCCAAAAAGCTGTTTAAGCGCCTGAAGGCTGCCAGGGATATTTTTATCCTTGTCGATATTGCTGCCTATGCTGATATAACCTTTCGGCATATTTCTATTTCTCCCCTCGCTCAATAATAATGCCGACGTCAGCGGCGCCTCGTATAGCGCCTTTCTTATTCAGGGTTATTTTTACCCAGGGCACATTAAATTCATTACGGATAATGTTGGCAATTTCGGCAATTAATTTCTCAACCAGAAAAAACTGATTGGACTCGACAAATTCTATAATACGTTTGGAAACGGTCTTGTAATCAAGCGTAAATTGAATGTCATCGGTCTCCGCTGCTTTTTCTATATCAAAAGCCATTTCAATGTCAAGAACAACAGTTTGTTTGGTTACTCTCTCCCAATCGTAGATACCGATAATGGTTTCAATTTCAAGCCCGCCTAAAAAGATGATATCCATAGTTGTTTTCCGGTTATGATACGCGTTTTTTAAAAGCGCTAAGTATCAGGGAAATATGCTTGGCTTACAAGTTCTGAATGGGGAAAGATAAACAATGATTGAATGGTTGTTCGTACCGGCCGCCTATTTAATAGGCTCAATTTCCAGCGCAATTCTTATTTGCCGATTGATGGGGTTGCCAGATCCTCGCGAACAGGGTTCGGGTAATCCGGGAGCAACCAATGTAATGCGTATCGGAGGCAAAAAACCCGCTGCTATTACCCTGCTGGGTGATCTGCTTAAGGGTTTGGTTCCTGTTTATAGTGCCAATTTATTGGGTGCGCCCGATGAATTACTAGCTATTACCGGTATTGCTGCGTTTATCGGGCATCTTTATCCGGTATTTTTTAACTTTGAAGGTGGCAAGGGGGTTGCGACATCGATTGGGGTTTTGCTTGGGTTCTCATGGCCGCTTGGCTTTGCTTTCATAGGGAGTTGGATTCTGGTGTACAAGATCGGCAAAATTTCTTCTTTATCCGCATTATGCGCCTCCATTTTATCTCCGGTTTTTGCCTGGTTTATCGTTGGTGATGCCTCTATAACTGCCGCTTCTGCATTTATGACGGTGTTGTTGTTGTGGCGGCATAAAAGCAATATCCAGCGCCTGTGGACTGGAGAAGAATATAAAGCAGGCAAAAGTGAAAACGAATTTTAATTTTGTATTGGAGATAACTCACTAATCGGCCAGCGAGGGCGGGCGAAAATTTCCAGACCTTGCTGTTGTCCCGCCAGTAATCTTTGACAGCCGGCATAGGCAATCATGGCGCCGTTGTCTGTGCAGAACTGGGGTCTGGGAAAATAGATTTGCACATTTTCTTTATCCGCCATTTCGGTTAAAGATGCGCGAATTTTACGGTTGGCGCTGACACCGCCGGCAACTACCAATGATTTTAAACCGGTTTGTTGCAAAGCCCGCTTGCATTTAATGCTGAGCGTATCCGCAACCGCACTTTGAAAAGAGGCGGCAATGTCTGCCTTGTCTTGCACGGTTTTTTCGGAAGCATGGATGGTATTGAGTGCGAAGGTTTTTAAGCCGCTAAAGCTGAAGTCTAATCCCGGGCGGTCGGTCATGGGGCGTGGAAATTTAATATCCGGGCAGCCGCGTTCAGCGAGCAAAGACAGTTTGGGTCCACCGGGATAGCCCAGCCCCAGCATTTTTGCAGTTTTATCAAACGCTTCTCCCGCTGCGTCATCGAGTGATTCGCCTAATAGCCGATAGCGGCCGATCCCTTCGACTTGAATCAGCAATGTGTGCCCCCCGGAAATTAATAAAGCGATAAAAGGAAACTTCGGCGGACTTTCTTCCAGCATGGGAGCCAGCAGGTGTCCTTCCATGTGATGCACAGCAATAGCGGGAATCTGCCAGGACCATGCCAGGCTTCGGGCTGTTGCTGCGCCGACTAATAAGGCCCCCATCAGCCCCGGGCCTGCCGTATAGGCAATGCCGTTAATGTCATCGTTTTTGAGATGGCTTTCTTGCAGGCATTGCTTGATAAGTGGGACCAATTTACGGATATGGTCGCGTGAGGCCAGTTCAGGAACAACACCGCCGTATTCATTGTGCATCTCTACTTGGCTGTATAAAAGATGATTTAGCAAGCCTTGTTCGGAATGATAAATGGCAACGCCGGTTTCATCGCAGGAGGTTTCTATGCCTAAAACATACATTGAGTTAAAGAAATAAAAGTCAGGTTAAAGTCAGGGGTGCTGTTTATTAAGTGATTTGATATCTATCAATGCTTAAAGTACTTATTGAATTTTTGAAAATTATAAAAGTAAAGGTATAATTAGAAGTTCTGTTTATTAATGGGCCGAACAACCCTTACCTTTAAAATATTAACATAGTTGGATCATATATAATGCCGTCAGTGAAAATTAAAGAAAACGAACCATTTGATATTGCAATTCGCCGTTTTAAACGTGCCTGTGAGAAGGCGGGTGTATTGGCTGAAGTGCGTCGTCGCGAGTTTTATGAGAAACCAACGGCAGAGCGTAAGCGTAAAGGCGCAGCGGCTGTTAAACGGCATTTGAAAAAATTGGCTCGTGAACGTTATGCACTTAAAAATTTGCGTCGTGGACGTCCTGTGCTGTAAAGACTAAGGTTTAGTGTGATGGATTTATTAACAGATCGTGTCAAAGATGATATGAAAGCTTCCATGAAGGCGGGCGATAAAGCCAGGCTGGGAGTGATTCGTTTAATTCTGGCGGCATTGAAGCAGGTTGAGGTTGATGAGCGCATCGTGCTGGATAATGATCGTGTTATCCTGATTCTTGACAAGATGCTCAAGCAACGCCGCGAATCTATCCGGCAGTTTACTGAAGCAGGCCGGAATGACTTGTCGGCAATTGAAGAAGCAGAAATTCTGGTGATTCAGGATTTTATGCCAAAAGCTCTTGATGATGAAGAAATTGATGCGATGGTCAGCGAGGCAGTGGCTGAGTCAGGTGCCCAATCCCTGAAAGACATGGGTAAGATCATGGGGCTGTTAAAAACAAAAATGCAGGGTCGAGCCGATATGTCCGTTGTTAGTGCTAGAATTAAGGCAGCATTAGCTGGATAACTTATTTTTCCGGGTAAATAATGTCCGGTAGAATTCCTCGCGAGTTTATTGATGAGCTTTTGGTGCGGGTTGATATAGTCGACTTAATCGATTCGCATGTTCCTTTAAAAAAAACGGGTGCAAATTATATTGCCCGCTGCCCGTTTCATACTGAAAAAACACCCAGCTTTTCCGTGAATCAACCAAAACAATTTTTCCATTGCTTTGGTTGTGGTGTTAGCGGTAATGCCATTGGCTTTCTGATGAATTTCAGTCATCTTGATTTTATTGAGGCGGTTGAAGATCTGGCGGGATTTGCGGGGCTTGAAATACCCAGAGCATCCGTCGAATATCAGTCGGAGCAAAAGAAAGAGGATTTAAGCAGTCTGTATGGGCTGATGGAGCAGGTGGCTGCTTTTTATGTGAGGCAATTACGAGCCAGCGAAGAAGGGAAAAAAGCGGTTGAGTATTTAAAAGCCAGAGGTGTTAGCGGTGATTGTGCCGGTGATTTCATCCTGGGTTATGCTCCTGACGATTGGAGAGCTTTGGCGAGTCGATTTGATCAGAAATTACTGATCGAAGCCGGATTGTTGGTCAGCAAGGAGAATGGACAGTTCTATGATCGTTTTCGCGGTCGAATCATGTTTCCCATTCGAAACAGGCGCGCCAGAATTATAGGATTTGGCGGGCGGGTAACTGATAACTCATTGCCAAAGTACTTGAATTCTCCGGAAACACCACTATTTCATAAAGGTCAGGAAGTTTATGGCTTGTACGAGCTTCTGCAAAAGAATTCCAGGCCGCAGCGGATATTGGTTGTTGAGGGTTATATGGATGTTATCGCCTTGGCTCAGTTTGGAATTCATTATGCCGTTGCAACGTTGGGAACAGCGACATCGCAAGCGCATCTGGACTTGTTGTTTCGGTTCTCGTCGGAGCTGGTATTTTGCTTTGACGGGGATAGGGCGGGCCGTGAGGCGGCCTGGAGAGCGATTGCATCGGTTTTTCCATCCTTAAAAAGTGGGCGGCAAATTCGAATTATGCTGCTGCCTGAAAATCATGATCCGGATTCATTGGTGCGTGAAGAAGGGCTTGATAAACTCGTAGAACGAGTGCAAACAGCTCAGGTCTTGTCAGAATATTTTTTTGAGCATTTTTCTAAAGACTTAAAGTTGTCGGAAATGGAAAGTCGCTCCAATTTAAGGACTGAAGCTGAATCGTATTTAACGCAATTACCTGTCGGCGCGTTTAGAGAAATGATGTTTGAAAAATTATCCAGCTTGGCTAAACAGCATATTTTGGATACAGGCGCTATGCTTTCCTATAAAAAACAGGAAAAAAAATATCGGCTGAAACAAGGTCGGCCGTCATTGCCAAGTTTTGTGATTGCTTTATTGCTTCAGAATCCCAAATTTATCGAAATAATTGAGCAAAAGAAAGTTGATTGGGATTGCCTGGAGTTCGAAGGGGTCGAAAAATTTAAAAACATCCTGCAAGTCATCGCTGATAAAAAACCAGCTAATTATGGAGTATTATTGGAAGTCTATCGAGATCATGCTGATGAAGCCATTATTAAGAAACTGGCTTTGATGGATTTGATGATTCCGGATGACGGGGTGGAAGCAGAGTTTTGTGATGCGCTAAATGGCTTGCTTAAGCAAGGAAGGGAAGCTTGTATTACGAGGTTGCAGGCTAAGGCCCAGAGCAAGGGGTTGAATGTTCACGAGCGGGAGACCCTGATTAAAATGTTGGCAAACAAATAGTTTGATGAGATGTAAACTTATAGTATAATCTTCTGTTAAGATTGACCGTGCTCAGCGGAGCACACAGTGAGTAAAAGATGAACCAAGAACAGCAGCATTCCCAGCTTAAACAATTGATAGCTAAAGGCAAAGTGCAGGGATACCTGACTTATGCCGAAGTTAATGATCATTTGCCTAGTGATATTGTTGACCCTGAACAAATCGAAGATATCATTGGCATGATCAATGAAATGGGGATTCAGGTTTATGAGGTTGCGCCTGATGAAGACTCATTAATAACCGATTCCGCGGCGGTCACAACCGATGACGAAGACGCCGAAGAAGTTGCAGCCCTGGCTTCTGTTGACAGTGAGTTCGGCAGAACCACCGACCCGGTGCGCATGTATATGCGAGAGATGGGTTCAGTGGAGTTATTGACACGCGCGGATGAGCTGAAAATCGCCAAGCGTATTGAAGAAGGGCAGCAGCAGCTTATTAAAGCCATTGCCCGATCTTGTGTCGTTGTCGATGACTTTTTACAGTCATTTGACAGCATTTTTGATGAGGAAGGCGATATTCGCCTGACCGATTTGATTTCGGGGTTCGCGGATTTAAGCAATTCTGAAGATATAGTCAGTACGCTGCCCGCCCATGATATGGTTGAAGACGCCGGTGCTGAAGACGAACTGAAAGGGCTCAATTTCGAAGAGGTTCAGGAAAAAGTCGAGGCGCTAAGAAAGCAGTTAAAAATAGCTTCGACAGCAATTAAAAAGCATGGCTATACCAGTGATAAAACGGAAAATGCCTTTGAAATATTAGCTGATCTGTTCATGGAATTTAAATGGACACCGCAATATTTAAAAAAATTAACGGCTATTATTCCGAATGGCGTCGCCATTGTTCGTGAGCAGGAAAAACTGATTCTCGATATTTTTGTAAAGGAAGCAAAAATGTCGCGCAAGGATTTTATAGTTTCATTTACCGAGCATGAGTCCAGTTCAGAGTGGCTGGATCAACACCTGAATTCGGGTGATAGCTACTCGGAAGCTTTGAAAGCACACGAAAAAGAACTGAAAAAGGCACAAAAGATTTTGTCCGATATCGAGGCAGAATACGGTTTAACTGTTAGCGGCTTAAAAGATATTAATCGACGTATGTCTATCGGCGAAGCCAAAGCCAGACGCGCGAAGAAGGAAATGATTGAAGCTAATCTAAGGCTGGTTATCTCGATCGCTAAAAAATATACTAATCGCGGTTTGCAATTCCTGGACTTGATTCAGGAAGGCAATATTGGTTTAATGAAGGCAGTGGATAAGTTTGAGTATCGTCGCGGCTATAAATTTTCTACCTATGCGACATGGTGGATCAGACAAGCTATTACGCGATCTATTGCAGATCAGGCCCGAACCATCCGTATTCCGGTGCACATGATCGAAACGATCAATAAATTAAATCGGATTTCCCGGCAGATTCTGCAGGAAATGGGACGTGAAGCAACGCCCGAGGAATTGGCTGAGCGTATGGAAATGCCGGAAGATAAAGTTCGTAAAGTATTAAAAATCGCAAAAGAGCCTATATCAATGGAAACTCCGATTGGTGATGATGAAGATTCTCATCTGGGAGATTTCATAGAAGATGCCAAGGTGCTTTCTCCGGTTGAAGCGGCTACTATTGCCGGTTTGCGTGAATCGACGCAAAATGTTTTGGCGGGATTAACCGCCAGAGAAGCAAAAGTTCTACGTATGCGTTTTGGTATCAATATGAATACCGATCATACCTTGGAAGAAGTGGGTAAGCAGTTTGATGTGACGCGTGAACGCATCCGGCAAATTGAAGCAAAAGCCTTAAGAAAGTTAAGGCACCCATCCAGATCAGAGCAGTTAAGATGCTTTCTGGATGGCGAGTAGATAAGAAACAAAGGGCCCTTAGCTCAGTTGGTTAGAGCGTCCGACTCATAATCGGCAGGTCGTAGGTTCAAGTCCTACAGGGCCCACCATTAAAAAGAAGGCTGCTTATGCAGCCTTTTGCATATCTGGTTTTATCATTAAAATAAGGTGAAAACGTGAGCAATAATTTTAGTTTTACATCAGAATCCGTATCAGAAGGGCATCCCGATAAAGTTGCGGATCAAATTTCAGATGCAGTCCTTGACGCCTTATTGGAACAAGATCCCCGATCACGAGTCGCCTGTGAAACATTGGTCAAAACCGGCATGGTTGTTCTGGCTGGCGAAATTACCACTAATGCATGGGTTGATCTCGAAGCGCTGGTTAGAAAAGTGGTTTGCGAAATTGGCTACGATCATGGCGATATTGGCTTTGACGGCCAAAGCTGTGCCGTATTAAATGCCATCGGCAAACAGTCTGCTGATATTGCGATGGGCGTTGATGAGTCGTCAGATCATGAACAAGGCGCAGGCGACCAGGGTTTAATGTTTGGTTATGCCAGCAATGAAACTGATGTGCTGATGCCGGCTCCCATTACGTATTCTCATCTTCTGGTAAAACGTCAGGCGGAGGTGCGTAAAAATAAAACTCTGCCATGGTTGCGCCCAGATGCCAAAAGCCAGATCACTTTCCGGTATGAGAATCATAAACCGGTAGCTATTGATGCGGTTGTTCTATCTACCCAGCATTCGCCCGAAATTAACGCCAAGGTTTTGCATGAAGCGGTCATGGATGAAATTATTCTGCCTGTTTTGCCTAAAGAATGGCTGCATAAAGACACCAAATATTTTATCAATCCTACCGGTCAGTTTATTATCGGCGGCCCTGTTGGCGATTGCGGCTTAACCGGGCGTAAAATTATCGTTGATACTTACGGCGGGATGGCAAGACATGGCGGCGGCGCATTTTCCGGCAAGGATCCGTCTAAAGTTGACCGTTCTGCGGCGTATATGGCTCGCTATGTGGCAAAGAATATTGTTGCTGCCGGTTTGGCTGAGCGCTGTGAAATCCAGGTTTCTTATGCAATCGGTATTGCTGAACCCACGTCCATCACTGTTGAGACCTTTGGCACAAGCAAACTCAGTGAAGATAAACTTGTAAAAATTATCAGAGAGCACTTTGACCTCAGACCTAAAGGCTTGATTGCAATGCTGGGCTTATTAAAGCCGATTTACCAGTCGACAGCGGCTTATGGCCATTTTGGCCGTACCGAAGCGTCATTCAGCTGGGAAAAGACCGACAAGGTTGACGCCTTGAAAGATGCCGCTGGTATTCAATAACAAACACAGGATAAATAATGAGCCAACAAGATTATAAAATTGCTGATATCGCTTTGGCAGCATGGGGCCGTAAAGAAATCAATATTGCTGAAACTGAAATGCCCGGTTTGATGGCATTGCGTGCGGAATATGGTCACGAACAGCCGTTAAAAGGAGCGCGTATTGCCGGTTGTCTGCACATGACCATACAAACAGCGGTATTGATTGAGACGCTGACAGCCTTGGGTGCAGAAGTGCGCTGGTCCTCGTGCAATATATTTTCTACCCAGGATCATGCGGCGGCTGCAATGGCGGCGGCAGACATTCCTGTTTTCGCCTGGAAAGGCGAAACCGAAGAAGAAGCTGAATGGTGTATCGCTCAGACTATTGAAGGCCCTGATGGCTGGCGCCCCAATATGATTCTGGATGATGGCGGCGATTTAACCAACATGATGCACGACAAATACCCTGTATTGATGGCGGACGTCAAAGGGTTATCGGAAGAAACCACTACCGGCGTGCTGCGTTTGTATGAACGCGTCGCCAAAGGCACATTAAAAGTTCCTGCTTTTAATGTGAATGACTCGGTGACCAAATCAAAATTCGATAACCTCTACGGTTGCCGCGAATCTTTAGTTGACGGCATTAAACGCGCCACCGACGTTATGATTGCCGGTAAAATTGCTGTAGTTTGCGGTTATGGCGACGTCGGTAAAGGCTGCGCACAATCCCTGCGCGGATTGGGCGCTACCGTATGGATAACTGAAATTGACCCCATTTGTGCGCTGCAAGCGGCGATGGAAGGTTACCGCGTTGTCACTATGGAAGAGGCAGCGCCGCTTGCCAATATTTTCGTGACGGCCACAGGCAACTTCAGCATTATTACCCATGAACACATGCTGGCCATGAGAGATCAGGCAATCGTATGCAACATCGGCCACTTTGATGCTGAAATCGAAATTGCTGCATTGCGTCAATACACATGGGAAAACATCAAGCCTCAGGTTGATCATGTTATTTTTCCTGACGGCAAGCGCCTGATTATTCTGGCTGAAGGCAGACTGGTTAACCTGGGCTGTGCTACAGGACACCCCAGCTTTGTGATGTCTAACTCATTCTGCAACCAGGTTTTAGCCCAAATAGAATTATGGAAGAATGCTGCGCAGTACGAAAATAAAGTTTATATTCTGCCTAAAAAACTGGATGAAAAAGTCGCCAGATCACACCTCAAACAATTGGGCGTGAACCTGACGGTCTTGACTGATGCGCAAGCCCAATACATTAATGTTTCCGTTGAAGGCCCTTATAAAGCCGATCATTATCGTTATTGATCCAGCATCGTTCCCAAGCTCCGGTTTGGGAATATAGTCTGCTGAGACGCAGCTTTTGCGTCTCAACTACAGCAGCACGGTACGCAGAGCTTCCACAGCGGTATTTCCATAGGGAACCGTAGGGCCAACAAGTCTTAGATTCCCGTCAGCGAGACCAAAATGCAATCACAAAAAAAACATCCCCAGCTATTCAGTTTCGAGTTCTATCCACCTAAAACGGAAGAGGGTGTAGTAAATTTGCAAATTGTGCATAACAAATTGGCGGAGCTTAACCCTGATTTTTTTTCCGTTACTTTTGGCGCAGGCGGCTCAACACGCGACCTTACCTTCGATACAGTGGTTGCTATTCAAGCTAAAGGCATAGCCGCTGCACCGCACTTATCCTGCGTAGCTTCGACCAAAGAGAATATTCGCGCTATTCTGCAAGACTATCAGGACAATGGCATTGCCAAAATTGTCGCTTTAAGAGGTGATCTTCCCTCCGGCATGATGTCAGCGGGAGAATTTCGTTATGCCAATGAACTGGTTGAATTTATTCGTCAGGAAACCGGGGATTACTTTCAGATTCATGTTGCCGCTTATCCTGAAGTGCACCCGCAGTCAATGAGCGGCAATGAAGATTTTAAAAATTTCAAGCGTAAAGTAGAGGCCGGCGCCGATGCGGCGATTACCCAGTATTTTTATAATGCCGAGGCGTATTTCTATTTTCTGGATAGTTGCGAGAGGAATGGCATCAATATCCCTGTTGTTCCCGGCATTATGCCGATTACGCAATATACGCAATTGTTCCGCTTTTCGGAAATGTGTGGCGCCGATATTCCCCGCTGGATGAGAAAACGCCTGGAAGGCTTTGGCGACGATCGCGCATCAATACAAGCATTTGGTCTTGATATAGTGAGCACTCTTTGCCAGCGACTACTCGACAGTGGCGCGCCCGGGCTGCATTTTTACACCATGAATCAAGCCGCACCGACTTTGGCAATTCTGGAAAATCTCAACCGTTGAAAAACACAATGTCGAGATTTATAGCTGAGGGTGAGATAGGCGTAGCTCAACTAAACCGTCGAACATAAAGTTCTCGGTTAACTCGATAAAAATTGATTTATACGGGTTGGGTTATTCTGGAGCAAAAGTGTTTAGATATCTATGAATTTTTGGCAGTGCAAAAATAAATCTGCTCTAAAAATTGGTTACTGACTTGAATATGCGTTTACCCGCAAATATCAGGATAACTTAAAAATAGGTCGATATTTATATACAAAAATACTAGGCTTGTCTTATTTTTTATTATTAGATGTTTTTCAGTTAATTATTTAAGTATTCCGATAATTTGATCATCTAGAGATCGTAATATGCGAAAAATAACTGAAAGCGAATTGCTTTTGAGCAATAAGCGATCTGAAAAACTAAAAAAGGAACATCGTAAATTACGAAAAAAACATTTACAACAGCAAAATCGTAAAAATCGTCATCAGCAAAAAACCACACATTACAAGTCGATAATATTTAAACTTTTTGAACATCGACAAAATAAAAAACCAAATCAATATGGCAACAAACAAATAAAAAGAGTTGAACTACCTGAAATATTTTCGGTTATTCACCAACCGGAGGATTTTCTTAAGTCTCTATATAAATTCAACTTTAGTGATTTAGGTAAACTTCAAAAAATTACCGTAGATCATTCCAAGGTAATTCAATTAGACCTTGCAGCGGAATCCATTTTGGATTTTTTAATCATGGAATTAAAAAAAACAAAAAAAGGCGCGTTTCAGCTAGAAGGGTATCTTCCTGATGATTCAGAAGCAAGTAGATATGTCCGAGCTACGGGAATTATTAAAAACTTGGATATTAAAGATCAGTTGCTTGATAGTGAGCAAGAAAAATTGCATCGCGTTTTTAAGATGCGAAGCAAAAGACTTGCTCAAAATGTTTCTTTAGATTCAAAAGGTTGGAAAGAGCGCGCCATTGAAGATTTTGTTGAACATATTAATCTATGCTTGAAAGATCATAACAAACGTTTGACTCGAAAAGCTCAAGGTGAATTGGCAAAATACACAGGCGAAATTTTAAATAATGCTGAAGACCATTCTGGCTACGATGAAGTAGTTATTACTGGCTATTTAGATAACTCAAATTCAAGGCATTGGTGCGAAATAGCCATATTTAATTTTGGTAAAACCATTGCTGATACATTTCGGGAAATGCCAGATATAAGTTATACGCACGAAGAAATTGATGGCTATATAAAGGCGCATCAAGGAAAAAACTTGTTTGGTCAAGAATGGACAAAAGATAATTTGTTGACACTTGTTGCTCTTCAAGGTCATATTAGCAGCAAAAACTTACATAAAGATCACGATCGTGGGCAGGGGACGGTAGATTTGATCGAATTTTTTCAACGTATACACAGACAATGTGTTGAACAAGATAATTCAATGGCTGAAATGGCGATTTTATCTGGAAGCACGCATATTTATTTCAATGGTAAATATACTATGCAAGAAAATTCGACAGGTGGGCGAAAAGTTATCGCTTTTAATCGAACTAACGACTTAAATCAAAAACCAGATTCTGAATATGTAAAAAACTTACATAAATTGTCTTTCCCCGGAACAGTTATTAGTATCAGATTTCCAATGAAACATGAAAACACCGAATCACTTTGAGGTGCTCACAATGAGTAACGAAATAGAAATAGATTTAAAAAAATTTGGAGGCCCTGTTTACACTGGAAGAGAAAAAGGCCAAGCAATTAGAGAAAAAAATAATTTGGATAAAATCGACCAAGACCCAACAAGTAATGTCATTATCCTGGTTCCAGATAATGCCTTTTCTTTAAACAGTTCATTTTTTTTGGGCTTATTGGGCAAAAGTATTCGCGCAGCAGGCTCTCGTGAAAAATTTTTGGCAAAATTCCAATTTAAAAATCCATCCCATATTGAAGAGTATATTGATAGTGGAATAGAAAGAGCTTTGTTAGAAAGAACAAACTTGCTTTCTTAGAGTTAAAGAAATTATGGATTTTTTTATTAAAGCAAGTTATGCGGCAGGCGAATTAAAAGACAAAGCAATATCGAATTCTCCAATAACTGTGCAAGCCTTTTTTGATGACAATCGCATAGTCATTATGTCGCTATCCCTTTTTCTGTCAGTTATAGTTTTTGGATGGCAAATATACAAACATTTTCAAGATAAGTCAGACCGCAAAGATGACTATGCATTGTCTATAAAAGAAGGCTATTGGCATAAATCTGTAGTCCTTCCGCTTTTTGTTGATAAGTTTGCGTCAAGTATTACTGAATGGATTGACGCGATTAATAATCCTGATAAGTCATCAGTAGAAAAAATAAGGGATGATTTTAAAAAGACATTACGCAGTTGATCTCACGAACTCGGCTTTTGTGTACAGTAGAAGAACAAGTCAGAAAAAATATTCGTGAGCTGTTAGATGATATTGAGGATTGTATAACTTGTTATTTGAGTGACATTAAAGAATCGGGTGATAACAAAAAATCACCCCCAACCGATAAAGTTCTTGCAAAGGTTGAGGCTATCTTGAAAGAACTTATGCAAGACCATCAGCGATATAATCATTAAAGAGAACCTCTAAAATTATATACTATCGAGTTAAGCAGAAAACATCAGAGTCTACATCGCTATCAATGATGATCTACAGCCAAGAAGGCCTAATAAGCGCCATATTCGTGCCTCGTGACCCATGTATCGACAAACTCGGCAATCCATTATTAGCTCGGATGGGCTGAATGCGATGAAGCCCAGCGGGGCTTGAGACCCAAATAACAAGGCATTTTATGACCAATGAATTCATTTCCAGTCGCGATCTGTCCGTTTTGTGGCATCCCTGTACGCAAATGAAGGATCACGAAACCTTTCCGATCATTCCGATAAAAAAAGGGCAGGGCGTCTGGCTGGAGGATTTTGACGGTAATCGCTATCTGGATGCGATCAGTTCCTGGTGGGTTAACCTGTTTGGCCATGCCAATCCCATCATTAATGCCGCTCTGAAAGACCAGCTTGACACCCTGGAGCAGGTGATTTTTGCCGGCTTCACCCACGAGTCCGCCGTCAAATTGGCGGAGAAGCTGGTTGACATCACACCCCAAGGACTGAATCGCTGCTTTTATGCCGATAATGGTTCGGCTGCGGTGGAAGTCGCGCTCAAGATGAGCTTTCACTATTGGCGCAATCACGGTCAAACGCAGAAAACCCGATTTATAACGCTGGAAAACAGTTATCATGGCGAAACTCTGGGCGCTTTAGCCGTTGGCAATGTGGCTTTGTATAAGGAAACTTACGCACCCTTATTAATGGATGTGATAACCGTGCCTGGCCCTGACTGTTATTACCGCGAGTCAGGCGAGTCATGGGCGGACTATAGCATGCGCCGCTTTGCACTGATGGAGCAGGCGTTACAAAAACACGCGGAAACTGTCTGTGCTGTCATTATCGAGCCTTTAATTCAATGCGCAGGCAATATGCGTATGTACGATCCGATCTATTTAAAATTGCTGCGCGCCGCTTGCGATAAATACCATGTGCATTTGATCGCCGACGAAATCGCCGTCGGTTTTGGGCGCACGGGAACATTGTTCGGCTGTGAACAAGCCGCCATGAGCCCGGATTTTATGTGTCTGTCCAAGGGTTTAACGGGCGGCTATTTGCCGCTTTCAGCGGTATTAACCACCCATCAAATCTACCAGGCGTTTTATGACGATTATCAAAAAATGACTGCATTTCTGCATTCGCACAGTTACACCGGTAATGGACTCGCGTGTAGAGCAGGCGTCGCAACGATAGAGATTTTCCAGCAACACAACATTATCGAGAATAATAAACGGCTGGCCGGCATAATGGCAAAAGCGGCGGCTCGTTTTAATGAGCATCCTCATGTCGCTGAAGTCCGGCAGACAGGAATGATACTGGCGATTGAAATGGTCAAGAACAAACAGACGCAAGAGCCGTATCCGTGGCAGGAACGCCGCGGGCTTAAAGTCTATCAATACGCATTGTCCAAAGGCGTATTGCTACGTCCATTAGGCAATGTCATTTATTTTATGCCGCCTTACATTGTTACCGAGGACGAGCTTTTATTCATCGCTGAAGTGGCCTGGGATGGCATACAGCGGGCGGTTAATGATTAATATGCGTATTTCCAGATTATATACATCAGTATATTTGGCTTCAGGCAAAACAATTGAGCTGGATGATGATAATGGGCATTATGTCAGAACCGTATTACGCTTGAAAAAAGATAATGAGATCATTTTATTTAACGGGTCGGGCGGAGAGCATTTGTGCACGGTTGCCGAAGTCAGCCGGAAAACCGTGTTGATTGTCGTTAATCAATGGCTGGATCGTAACGTGGAATCACCGTTGTTAGTGACCCTGGGTTTGGGTATATCTCGCGGAGACAGAATGGATTTGTCAGTGCAAAAGGCCGTGGAACTCGGGGTTAACCATATAACACCCCTGTTAACCGAACGCTGCGTGGTGCAATTTAAAGGTGAAAAAAAACCGCAACGCTTGCTTCATTGGCAAAAAATACTCCAGCATGCCGCCGAACAAAGCGGCCGGACAGTATTGCCTGAATTAACAGAAATAGAGCATCTACAAAACTGGGTAGGCGATCAACGGGGCTTAAAAGTGTTTCTCGATCCTTATGCAGTAACATCATTGTCAGATATAACGCCGAAAGATATGAGAGTCACCTTGCTGACCGGCCCTGAAGGCGGCTTTAGCGGCCAGGAAAGGGATATCGCGAAAGCGGCAGGATTTACTCCAATTTCTCTGGGCAGGCGGATATTGAGAACCGAAACGGCATCGCTTGCCGCCTTGGCCGCCGTACAGACTTTATGGGGCGATTTCGGCAGAGGAAAAAAAACAAACGATGAATAGCCGGCAGTCAATCGGAACACAAAAGGCACTGGTTTGGGGTTTTTTATATAGCCTTGTGCCGCTGCTGGTTTTGCTGGCTGCTATTTTTCTGGCGTGCATTGTAAGTTATTTCATTATACAAGGCACATGCGATCAGTTTCCCTTTCGTAAAGTCATCAGCAAGTTCACTCAGCTTTTTTTGGTGCTGAGTATTTTCCCTGCCATGGCTTACCTGAAAATCAGCCGGGAAGAGCTGGGTTTTGCCTCAAGACAGGCATTTTTAAATCAGTTAATACAGGGCTTCGGGCTGGGATTTATAACCTTGATGCCGGTATTTATTGTTCTGACCGTGCTTAAAGTTAATGTGATTGATGAGACACATACCTGGACAATCGGGTGGCTGGTCAGAAACATGGCTATCAGTTTATTGCTTGCCTTGATCATTTCACTGATTGAAGAACCCATTTTTCGAGGGATATTATTGACCGGTTTAGGCAGGAAGTTGCCGGTTATGGGAGCCATTTTAGTTAGCTCAATTTATTATGCCGGACTGCATTTTTTAAGCACTAAAACAAATATACCTGTTCAGGATACTAACCTGTTCACCGGCTTTAAACTGCTGGGCGAAGCATTTGCCAACCTGTTTAACCCGAATATTCTACCGGCATTTCTTGCCTTGTTAATGGTGGGCATATTCTTAGGTGTACTTAGAACACAGATAAAAGCCAGCCTGGGTTTATGTATCGGTTGTCACACCAGCTGGGTTTGGCAGATAAAAATGAGTAAAAATTTATTTAATACGAATACCGGCTCCGAGTATCTTTATCTGGTCAGCAGTTATGATGGCGTTATCGGTCCTCTGGTAACGGGCTGGCTGCTGTTAGCGATTGCGGGATATTTTTTTTATCAGCGGATCAAGTAAAGGCACTACTTTCCGCACATCTCCAGACAATACTTTTGCCTTTGAAGAAAAAACCTGTCTGGCATCGGCAGTCCAAAAGGGCCAAGTTAAATTAGCCTCAGTTATTTCATTTAGGAGTGCTTTTGCCGGCACCGCCAGCGGATTCCGGGCAAGAATCATTTAGAGTGGACTGCCTATGGCTGGACTTTATTCTCTCATCTCACTATGATGGCAAATACACCGCCTGTATGTGCGGCGTTATATTTTAATTAATGCAAATTTCATAAGGGGACTTCCGTGTTAGAAAAACAACAATATGCACCCATGTTCAGATCGAGAAATCAAAATAATCAACTGGTTAGCTTAACGGATTATATCGGTGAAAAAAATGTAGTTTTATATTTTTATCCCAAAGACGACACGCCAGGCTGCACAATAGAAGCAAATGATTTTACCCGGCTTGCTGAAGAGTTTGGCAAATACGACACGGTGGTTATCGGCGTCAGCAAGGATTCTTGCGAAAGCCATGTCGATTTTATTAAAAAATACGGTTTGAAAGTGGAACTGCTTGCTGATGCGACTGGCGAGCTTTGCAAGAGCTATGGCGTATGGCGGGAAAGAGAGAAAAATGGCGTTAAAAGTATGGCAATTCTACGCTCCACGTTTATTATCAATAAAGAGGGCGTCTTGGTGGATGTGATGTATGGCGTAACACCCGAGGGTCATGCGCAAGAAATATTGAAAAAAATAAAAAACCTTGAAGGGCATGCGGAAGAGGTTCAGCAAAGCTAGGGTTTGTTATCACAAGTTCAGTCTTATGATGTAAGGCACCTGGAGTTTACTTTAACAGGATTTCAGCGCTGATGAATATCAATGCCAGCGATATAGGACCTGAATAATCTGATATTCGATCCGATTGCAATAGGGGTTGAATAATGTATTGCAAATGAAAAGCTAAAAATTATTTTTAGGAGTATCAATATGATACCGGAGCAAACATTAAATTTAACGGGCAAGGTTGCCCTGGTGACTGGAGCCGGCGTTGGCATTGGTCGAGCCGTGGCCCTTGCATTAGGAAAAGCGGGTGCTTTCATCGGCATCCACTACTATTCCAGCAAAGAAGGCGCAGAAAGTCTTCTGGCCGAATTAACAGCACAAAAAATTAAAGCCAAGCTCTTGCCTGCCGATCTTACTAACGAGACTGAAGCCAACGCCGTCGTTGATAGACTGGTTGCTGAAGCCGGACATCTGGATATTCTGGTCAATAACAGCGGAGGTCTGGTTAAACGCGCCAAAATTGAAGATTGCACCCTGGAGAACTGGAACAAATCGCTGGACATTAATCTGACCAGCGCTTTTCTGGTCACCAGACGCGCTATTCCGCATCTGAGGGCAACAGGCAGCGGCCGAATTGTTAATATCCTTTCACTCTCAGTGCAAACCGGAGGCGCTAACGGCGCTGGATCTTACGCGGCTTCAAAAGGCGGGTTGATGGTCTTTACCCATACCCTGGCTAAAGAGTTGGCGCCGCAAGTTCGCACTAACTCGGTCATGCCGGGAACCGTAGAAACACTGCATCATGAGATTCATTCTACGCCGGAGATGATGGAAAATTACCGCAAACAGACGCCTTTGGGACGAAATACATTTGCTGAAGAAGTTGCAAGTTCGGTGCTTTTTCTCGCCAGTGATATGGCGTCGCATATTAACGGCGCGCTGATTGATATTAGCGGCGGGCGATTTTTACGCTAAATTCTATAGAGGCACTTTATTTTGTCTTATTAAAAATATGATTTACTTCAAATGCCCAGCCAATCGGTTTTTATAAGGCTTGTGCTTCGTCGTAAAAAGGTAAGAACTGAAAGTATGATTGTGTTGGATGTTGGAGCATTTTAGTATAATCAGGATACGGAGCTATACTTCACCCGCATATAGTTTGTAAAGCAGTATTAACCACGAAGAACTCGAAGAAAAATATATTAACTTCGTGCTCTTCGTGGTAACTATGAATTCCACAAGTGTTATCTAAGCTAAGGTATTGCTTCGAATTTTGACGGATCCTTTTCAATAATAGTCAGCTTTTCCGCTTCAATTCCCAATAACAGTTCGCCTTTTAATAAGCCGACCAGTTCCTTGCCAGCCATGGTAAAGCGCCAGCCGTGGAGCAATGGACAATCGTCATCGTCATTGAACAACAGGACTTCCAGGTCTTTACGGGAGGCAAGAATACTTGGATTCAATGAATTTTCTTCGGCGCGTATTCTGACTAATGCCGTTAAAATATCCAGTATGGCTTCCTGTTGCTGGGTCTTTTTAGCGGGCCGGTCTTTTTCATTCAAGGGCAGCGGAGCACGGTTTTTGGCGGCGGTGATTAAATGGCATAATTCCTTGCCGTAACGGTTTACTGCACGTTCATTGATGCCTCTGACACCGGCTAATTGGTCAAGAGTCTCAGGTTGCAGCTTGGCTAAATCAAAAAGCAGTTCATCGCGTAACAGCCAGCTTTTGGGGCGATCCTCGGATTGGGCGGTTTTTTCCCGCCATTGCGCCAGAGCTTGGATAATGGACAACTGTTTTCCGGTGAGTTTATTTTTGCCTCTGATTTTAAACCAGGCTTTTTCGGGAGCTACCGAATAAAGCGCCGGATTTTCCAGCTCGGCAAAGTCCTGCTTCAGCCAATCAAGCCGTCCCAATTCGGTCAGCTTCTGGATCATGATTTGATAAATCTGACACAAATAAATGACATCATCGGCGGCATATTCAATTTGCGCTTCGGTTAATGGCCTTTTGCTCCAATCCGCCCTGGTGTGAGCCTTGTTTAAATTAATGCTTAACAAGCTGGAAACCAGCATGGCGTAACCCGGATTATCCTGAAAACCTAATAAAGGCGCGGCGGCTTGCGTATCGAAAATCCGTGTGGGTAATTTACCGGTCAATTGATAAAAGATTTCCAGATCCTGGCGGCAGGAGTGGAATACTTTAACGATGGACGGATTGTATATCGCCTCAAAAAGTTCATCGAGGTTGGGCAAGGCTATCGGATCAACGCAGGCGACCCATTCCGGAGTCGCAATTTGCAGCAGGCAAAATATCGGATAATAGGTTTTTTCGCGTAGAAACTCGGTATCGAGGGCCAGCCAGGGCTCTTTTTTTATTTGTTCGCACAATATGGCAAGCTGATCAGGAGTATTTATATATTGAATAGATGTCATAGGTTTAAACGAACAGTTATTAAAATTAGCCGAAAATCACAGGCATACTGACTTATCGATGAGTGGCAGACAGGCTGAAACTCTTGCCCGCATTACATGGCTAATACATCCAGACCGGCATTCAATGAGACAACTTTTTCTTCGGTTGCCTGGCTTCTCGTCAGACCGATAAAATCAAATAACCGCAAATCAGCCAGTTGTGAAGGAGCAATGTTTTGCAGGCTGGTGAATATGGTTTCGAGGCGTCCGGGAAACTGTTTATCCCAACTTTTTAACATGGCTTTCATAGCCTGCCTTTGCAGATTTTCCTGGGAACCGCACAGGTTACACGGAATAATAGGGAAATCCCTGAATGCGGCAAAGCGTTCTATATCTTTCTCACGCGTGTAAGCCAAAGGTCTGATAACGATATTTTTCTTATCGTCACTCAATAACTTGGGCGGCATGGCTTTGAGTTTTCCGCCATAAAAGATGTTCAGAAAAAAAGTCTCCAGAATGTCATCACGATGATGCCCTAAAGCTATTTTGCTAACGCCGTTGGCTTCAGCGTAACCATATAATGTTCCTCGCCGTAAGCGTGAACACAAACCGCAGGTGGTATTGCCTTCGGGAATAACCCGCTTTACTACGCTATAAGTGTCTTTTTCAATAATATGATAAGGCACGCCTAAGGATTCAAGATAGGCCGGCAGCACATGCTCAGGAAAGCCGGGCTGTTTTTGATCCAGATTGACTGCAATCAATTCAAAGTCAACGGGCGCGGTTTTTTGCAAATTCATCAGGATATCCAACAGGGTAAAGGAATCCTTGCCCCCTGATAAACAGACCATGACCTTATCGCCATTCTCGATCATGTTATAGTCGGCAATGGCGTCACCGACCGCGTGCCGTAAGCGTTTTTGTAGTTTGTTAAATTGAACTCTGGATTTCTGCTTTGGATCTGACATGGTCAGAGATATTCTGAATAAGTAGGGGGTAGAAAAATAGACACATGAATGACAAGGATTCTCACGGATAAGGCTGCCGTGCGGCCCATTAAATCTATGTCATCTGTGACTCTTATTACTCGTAACGCTGGAAGATTAAGGTTGCATTCGTGCCGCCGAAACCGAAACTGTTCGACATGATGGTGTTTAATGTAATGTTATCTTTACGTTCACGAACGATGGGGATGCCTTCTGCGCCTGGATCAAGCTGCGTAATATTGGCTGAAGCGCTAAGAAAATTCTCTTCCATCATCAATAAGCAATAAATCGCTTCATTGACGCCGGCAGCGCCCAATGCATGGCCAGTCAATGACTTTGTTGAACTGACTAACGGCACATTATTCGTACCAAAAACATTACGTAATGCTTCAAGTTCCCTGGTATCCCCGACAGGGGTACTCGTGCCATGAGCATTAATATAATCAATTTTGCTGTTCACGGTCGCCATGGCCTGCTGCATACACCGTACTGCGCCTTCACCTGATGGCTGAACCATATCATAACCATCCGATGTTGCGCCATAACCGACTAACTCTGCATAGATTTTGGCGCCACGGGCTTTTGCAAGTTCCATATCTTCAAGCACTAAAACACCGCCGCCGCCGGAGATGACAAAACCATCCCGGGTTTCATCATAAGGCCTGGATGCAGTAGCGGGGGTGTCATTATATTTGGATGATAAAGCGCCCATAGCATCAAATAACATCGACATGGTCCAGTGCACTTCTTCACCGCCGCCAGCAAAAACGATGTCCTGCTTGCCCATCTGGATTAATTCCATAGCATGGCCAATACAGTGGGCGCTGGTTGCGCACGCCGAACTGATCGAGTAATTGACACCTTTAATTTTATAAGGTGTCGCCAGACATGCGGTATTGGTGCTGGACATGCTTCTGGGCACCATGTAGGGGCCGACTTTTTTGATTCCCTTGTCACGCAAGATATCGGCCGCCTCAACAATATTGGAAGTTGAAGGCCCGCCTGATCCCATAACCAGCCCGGTTCTGACATTGGATACGTCTGCTTCATCCAGGCCGGAGTCTTCAATCGCCTGTTGCATGGCAATATAGTTAAACGCAGCCCCATCCCCCATAAAACGTTTGATTTTACGGTCGATGAATGCGTCCAGGTCTATATTAACAGGTCCATGAACATGGCTGCGAAAGCCCATATCCTGATAAACGCTTGCAAAAGTGATTCCCGAACGGCCTTGCTTTAGGGAATCGACAACTTCTGCCCGGTCATTTCCTATACTGGAAACAATGCCTAAACCGGTCACCACGACTCTTTTCATTACCATAACCTCTAGAAATCTTCTGTAGAAGTAAATAAACCAACACGTAAGTCGGCTGCTTCATATATAACCTTGCCGTCTACTTCCATGGTGGCGTCTGCAATGCCCATAACCAGCTTGCGCATAATCAGTCTTTTAATATTGATTCTGTATGTTACTTTTTTAGCTGTAGGCAGCACTTGTCCTGTAAATTTTACTTCACCGACACCCAAAGCACGTCCTTTGCCTGGGCCGCCCATCCAGCATAAAAAGAAGCCGACCAGTTGCCACATGGCGTCCAGTCCCAGGCAACCGGGCATAACCGGATCGCCTTGAAAATGACAGGCAAAAAACCACAAATCGGGTGTTATATCCAGCTCAGCTACGATTGCACCTTTGCCATATAGACCGCCTTTATCCGTGATAAGAGTGATACGGTCCATCATTAGCATATTGGGTAGCGGCAATTGCGCGTTTTTGGGTCCGTATAACTCCCCTTGCCCGGACTTCAGTAGTTCTTCGCGCGTAAAACTTTGCTGTTTCTCCATACTTGTGTGTACCTTGGTCATTATTCCTGCTTATAGAACTTTATATTATCTTACAGACACCGAAAAAAATCAGCTCAATTTTTAACTGGGGCGTATATCAGACAGCCAATTCGTTATTTTTAAGGCATTGCTCTGTATCCGTTGCTGATAAATTATGCTGTAAGAAAGGACTGAGGTGACATATTTTCTCGTTTCTTTAAAGGGAATTGTTTCTATCCAGATATCGGCGGGGATGTTTTTTCGGTCGAACAACCATTTTCTTACCCGATTAGGCCCTGCATTATAAGCTGCGATTGCAAGAGCAAATTGACCATCAAACTGATTTAACAATTGCCTGTAGTATAAAGTTCCATATTTAATATTAATATCAGGGTTAAACAGACTATCCACTTGCCAGGGTTCGCCGAGAGAGTGGGCTATTTGCCGCCCTGTTGCCGGCATGATTTGCATGAGTCCTTTGGCTCCTGCTGCTGACTGGGCATTTTTATCGAGCATGCTTTCCTGGCGAATTAAGCCAAACACCACAGCAGGGTCAAGATTTTGCCGATAGGCATTGCTCTGAACCTGACTTAAATAACTGATGGGAAACCGCAGCGCTAAATCATCCCAATAATCCGCTTTGACCAAAGTAATAATGGCAACCTGACCCCATTGCCACTGCTGTGCCAGTTTGGCGGCAATCTTAAGACGGTCTTTAGTTAACTTTTTTACTGCAAACCACCACTGGCGTTGCGCCTCCGCTTGCCGGTTTAAAAAATTAAGCTCCCGGATGGCTTTGAAATCGCTTTCGCCAGCCAGTGTTTCGAGTTCATTGTCGGCCAGAAAAACAGGTGTATCAGTCAGACTATAAGGTTTATGGATGGCGTCTGCCGCCATAAAACCATAAAAGCTTCTATCTGTTGAAAGTCGGTTATAAATAATTTGTCCTTGTACCCCATTACCGGTTTCGGTCAAGGATCGAGCTTGCCAATATTGCCAGCGAGGTTCTTTTTGTTCGTCAGGTGTTAAACCTGCTAACGCATCGGTCACATGCTGCCAGTTTTGTTCCAGCAAAGCGGCTCTGATTTTCCATTCCCTGATTTCTGCGTCAACATTAAGCAACTGATTCAGCCGGTCATAGGCTCTGTTATCGCGCACGCGAGCCAGTGCGAGTGCGAGTCTGCGTTCAAGTCTTTGAACCGTTTCCGTATCTATGGCAACTGTGCCTTTTTTGCTATCCCAAAGGGTTATTGCCAGGTCCAGGTCTGATTTGGCCATTCTGTCGATCCCATGTGCAAGGATACGACCCTGTTGTATGATATTGCTGGTCCAGAAACTGCTGTCTTCAATCAACTCGGGTTTTTTATGAACCTGCAACCAGACTTCAGCAATATCTTGATCCGGTTTGTCCATTAAACGCTGTACATAGACAGCTAAAGGAATATTTTCCTGTTTTAATGCTAATTCAAAGCGTTGCCAGATTAATTCAGGGGTGAGAACAGGCGATAGCACGAATGCAGAAAGCAGAGGATCACATGCTTTAGGTTGAAAACGGCCTGTAGTCCATAAACGTTTTGCCGCATTCAATGCCAGCAGTTGATCGCCTGTTTTGTAATGGGCCCAATAAAACCGGCATTCCAGCGCAGTATCATTGCTTGCTTGATAGTGCTGGATAATTTCGTTCCATCGGTCATGATCAGCCAGATAATTCAGCCATTTGAAGCGCAATAAATCGGCATAAAGAGTGTCTTTATACGTTGATATAAAAGCCATAATCTTATCGGTTTGCGACAGGTTATTGCTTAGCCACTGATATTGTAAATAAGGGTAAAGCGGGTAATCTGCCAATGTGGCGCTCAGGTTTAAAAACGCATTTTCATCCTTCCGTTCAATCAGTTTTTCTGCCAGCAAAAAAATTTGTCTTTGCTGTTCAAGCGTATTACTCGTCGCCGTGCTGCACAACAAGGCCAGGCTGCATAAAAATATAATTCGGAGCGTGGAATTTATAATTATATTCATATTCGGATGTCGCCTGGCGCCATTTTATAAATTTGCATGCTACCTGATTTTTTGTAGGAATAGAATCAGGTTATTTGACATTCTCAGGACTTACGCATAAACATCGTATGGCTTAGGGCACGGGCTTTACCGATTATGGATAAAGCGGTTAAAAATAGCGATTAAAACCTTCTATGACCCGTCTTGATTATTGCCAATTTCTGCCGGCCAGCCGGATCAATTACACGTTGACCTATTTTGCCGATCACGATCACACTTTCAGCCATGACGCTATCAACGGCTACCTGCGGCGTGAGCGGATGATGACGCGGTTAACTCCCTGCGTAATGTCTTGCACGACGAAAGCAGGTCACCTCATTATATTTCGACTGTTTGCAAGCGAGGGTATCGCTTTCTGGCTGTGGTTACTGTTTTAGAATGTCATCGAATTGCTAAGGCGGCTGAGATTAGCATCCTGCATTATCGGCCGCGAGTCCAGGCATTCCCTGTCTGTAATGAATACACACAGGAATTGGCAGAGTTGCAGCGAGCGTTTCAGCAAGCAACAAACGGAGAACGGCGTCTGGTTTTTTTGCAGGGCGAACAGGGCACAGGCAAATCCGCTTTGCTCGATACCTTCCTTGCCAAAATTCATCATCCCGGTCTGTCCGTGCTGCGCGCCCGTTGCGTGCAGATGAGAGGAGCCGTCGAACCTTTTCTGCCATTGCCGGAAGCGCTCGAGCGCCGTTGCCGCGAGCCTTATGGAAGATTGCTCATCGAGCATCTTAGCCATCTAGCGCCAACCTGGCTTTATCAACTGCTGAATGTGCTGGACTCTGATGAAATTGCCATGCTTCTACCGAAAGTATCTCATATCACTACTGGCCCCATGTTGCGGGAAGGCTCCGATTTCTTTGAAAAGCTGTGCAACAATTCTCCCTTTATCCTGATTCTGGATAACGCTCACTGGTGCGGTGCATTCACACGGGATTTCTTGAATTTTCTGATGTTCGTGTTCAACTGCGAAATTATTGATAATTGTCAGTTACCGGCCTTGCGCCGATGGACTTGGTGCACGGCGAATTGAAGAGATGCGGACAGAATTATTTAATCGCGGATTGTGTCAAGAGCTGTCTATGAAGAGGCAGGGCAATCGCGCTATCTACCCATTGAACCCTGAAATTTGTTAAAGTCTGTTTTTTGACAAAAAGCTGTATGTTGCCTGATCCACGCCCTTATTTTGCCGATCTTACCGATCCGCGCCGCGAA
>JAQURG010000022.1 GCA_028715725.1 Methylococcales bacterium | reverse complement strand
TCAGAATAATTCAAAGTTAGTCCATATTGCCCCGATGGGCATTCATGTTAATGATGATGACATTATTATTCTGCCGTTTCGCCCTTCGATAACGCTCGATAATCTGCTGCAAAGCAAAACAGCGGTATTTAACTATTGCGATGATGTGCGGATTTTCGCAGGCTGTTTAACCGGCCGCAGGAACTGGCCATTAAAGGCGGCAGAGAAAATTAACGGTCAGGTTCTTCAATGCGCTTTAGCCCATACCGAAGTTGAATTGATACGAATTGAAGACGATCCTGTCCGGCCGAAATTATTTTGCAAGGCGGTTCACACCGTGAATCACGCTCCTTTTACAGGCTTTAACCGCGCCCAGTATTCGGTATTGGAACTGGCCATCCTGACCAGCCGGTTGAACAGACTGCCTTTGGAAAAAATAGAATCTGAGATAGATTATCTGCGTATCGGACTCGAAAAAACTGCTGGCGCCAGAGAATTGGAAGCATGGGATTGGCTGATGGCTGTTATTGACAAACATAAGGGAGAGGTTGCGCCATGACCGGAATGCTTGCCAGTGTTAACAGCGTAGCAGAAGCCTTGCTGGCATTGAGCGCGAACGTCGATATCATCGATCTTAAACAGCCGGCATTGGGTGCATTAGGCGCCCTTGATATTGATCTTGTCAGACAGATTGTGACGGAGATTCATCAACGCTGTCCCGTCAGCGCGACCATTGGCGATCTGCCCATGCAGCCGGATCTGATATTTAATGCCGCCCAGGCAATGTCCGAAACCGGGGCCGATTATATAAAAATCGGGTTCTTTCCCGATGGGGACTGGCCGAAAATCATTAATAGCTTATCCCTATTATGCCGGCAAAACATTGCCTTGATTGCGGTGCTGTTTGCTGACAGTCAGCCTGACTTTACTATCGTGAATTCTCTGAAAGAGGCCGGTTTTGCAGGCGTTATGCTGGATACCATGGACAAGCAGAAAGGTTCGCTCATGCAAATTATGGAACCCTCTGAAGTCGGGCAATTTGTAAGGCTTGCCAAAACCCGGCAATTATTGTGCGGACTTGCGGGATCTCTCAAACTGCAAGATATAACCGGACTTTTGCCTTTTCAGCCCGATTATCTGGGGTTTAGAGGCGCATTATGTTTACAGCAGAAAAGAACAGAGCAATTGGACAAGTCTTCAATTCTGCGCATAAAACAAGCCGTACACAACACTCTTTAACCAGAAATGTTTACCAGGCTTTCGATAATCCGCAGCTTACAATATCTGCTTTTAATCAGCCTTATCGCAGGCGCTTATTTTATTTTCGGTTTATTAGGCCTACAGTTTAAAGTGCCTCCAGGCAATGCCGGGGTATTATGGCCTCCGGCTGGAATTTCTTTGGCTGCCGCATTGCTATTGGGTAAACGAATATATCCGGGCATCTTCATCGGCAATTTTGGCCTCAGTGTATGGGCTTTAGGCTTTAATCCGGAAATATTGCCGATCCATATCGCAACAGGATTTGGCGCTTCGGCTTGTGCTTTTTTGGGAGCCTTCTTGATTAGACAGTCTATCGGCTTCCCAAATCCGCTAATCGACGATAAAAGCATCATGCTTTTTATGCTGCTGGGCGGCCCGATAAGCTGTCTGCTGCCGGCGACCATCGGGCTGATAACCCTGTATTCGGCGGGACTCATTTCCTTATCCGAAACTCCTGTCAACTGGATTAGCTGGTGGATGGGCGATACGATGGGAGTGCTGTTGTTTGCGCCATTAATGTTGACGGCTTTCGGCGAGCCTCAAGCAGTATGGCGCAAACGCAGAAGTTCTGTCGGATTGCCGCTTATCTTCACCTTCTTGTTAGTCGCTGTGTTATTCTTTTATGTGCGAAAAATAGAGGATCACCAGCGCCGGCAGCAACTCAAGGATCAATCAATTACTTTATCTCAGGCTTTAAAAAACCGGATACAAGGAGATTTCCATGCCATTAATTCAGTACGCAATTTTTTTATTGGCTCACGGGTAGTGGAAAATCATGAGTTTTCATTATTTAGCAAAGAGGCGTTATCTCCCTTTAAAGAAATAAATTTCATAAAGTGGATCAGCTATGCCGCAAACGGAACCGGCTATATCGAATTCACTTCAATACTCAACAGCCAGGAAATAAAATACCCCAACGCGCAGCAGATAAACCTGCCAAACTTGACCAGGCTGGTAAAAGATGATCTCAGATCCCCCGATGAAGTCAATTACATCTCAATTGAGAATAATGAAATTAACCTTTATTCACCGGTTTTTTCTGTAACCGATAAAAAACTGCTGGGCGTTATTTTAACCTCTATTTCTATTGCTGAACTGGTGCATCAAGCACTTGACGAATTGAATACACAAGGCTGTTTTTTAACCATCAGCATCATTGAAAATAAAGGCGCGAATAACAAAATCATCTATTCAACTGCTGATGTTCAGGGTATTCATCCCTATCAGCAATACCTGTTTCCAGTCGCCAGCCAGCAATGGCTGCTAGGTTTTTATTATGACCCGATTATGGAAAACTCGCATTTTCCCTGGTCAATCGGAGTCTTGATCAGCGGGTTATTATTTACCAACCTGCTGGGCGTTGGTTTATTAATGCTGACCGGACGTAACTTTCGAACTGAATCTATCGTTGAAGAACGAACCGCTGCATTACGACATGCAAAAAATGCAGCTGAAATTGCGAATAAGGCGAAAAGTCAGCTTTTAGCCAATATCAGTCACGAATTACGCACGCCCTTACATGGGATTTTAGGCTTCACTCAATTATTACAGAAAAATCCATCGATTTCTGTAGAAGATAAAAAGCTGATTGAGATTATCAGGCAATGCGGCGATAACCTGTTAACACTCATTACCGATCTTCTGGATATTTCATCTATTGAGTCTAATCAGACGAAACTGGATATCAATGACTTTGATTTTGAATCATTGCTAGTCAATATCACCGAAATTTTTAAACTTCAGGCGGATGCAAAACACCTGGCCTTGATCGTTCACAAAGATTCTGTGCCTCATTATCTCCGGGGCGATGAAAATCGTATTCGGCAGATCGTCGTCAATCTGCTTAACAATGCCATTAAATATACAGACCAGGGGTTAGTCTCTATTTCGTTTGCTTATCAGGACGGACATTTAAACTTCTCGGTTGAAGATACCGGCTGTGGCATCGCCAAAAATGACCTCGAACAAATTTTTTCTCCTTTTGTGCAAATTAGCGTCACTCGCTATATCAAGGAGGGCGTCGGATTGGGATTAGCCATTACTCGAACACTGGTTGACTCTATGGGCGGCAGTTTATTAGTCAGCAGCCAACCCGGCATAGGCAGTATTTTTACAGTTTCGATTCCGTTGCCCGTGGGTGAAAAAACTCAGCCTGAGGCGCCCAAACCGTCAAATATTAAGGTTTTAACAAAAACTTCGACCCGAGTATTAATTGCCGATGATAATGAAATTAATCTGTTATTACTGGCTAATCTGCTTGAATTGCAGGGCTGCACGGTTGACTCAGCCGTTAATGGCCAGCAAGCCCTGCAATTAATAAGTGAAAAGCGCTATGAACTGGCGTTTATAGATCTTAACATGCCGGTGATGACGGGGCTGGAGATGATAAAAATACTCAGAAGCCAGCATAACACACTAAAAATCATAGCCATCAGTGCTTATGTTGACGATAATAAAAAAACTGAAGCGCTTAACGCCGGGTTTGATTATTATCTAACCAAGCCCATCGCTGACGATCAATTAGCAGCCCTGGTAAATTCTGTAGGTAACCATAATGACTAATCATCGACTATTCGCCAGCCTCATATTCCTGCTATTAAGCTTTCCGCTATCAGGCTGGGCTACAGACTGGCCGACTCTTGATCTGCTCAAGACTAATTCGTCAAACTTACCCAAGCCGCAAACAATAAAAGTCAATCATGACCCCGTATATAAAACCGCCAAGGAATATCAGGCTTATCCGCTAGCTGAAATTCTCGAAAAAATCAGGATACCCGACTCCTTTAAAAAAGATGAGCTGGTGATCGTTTTTACCTCTGCCGATGGTTATAAAGTCTCCATGGCCTATAGCGATGCCTTTACTGAACAGGGGTTCATCGCTTTTAAAGACAATGCCTCAACAGAAAGTAAAGGCTGGCTCGATTTTAAATTTGGTAAACAAATCATGACGCCTGCGCCTTTTTATCTGGTCTGGCCGAAAAAAAATCTGGATGAATGGCGCTACCCCTGGCCTTTCCAGCTGGTCTCACTATCACTACAGTCCGCCAAATCTTATTTTGGCGCCGCCGCTCCGGCTCATGCCGATGCCCGGATTAATAAGGGCTTTGCCTTATTCAGCCGTTATTGCATCCGCTGTCACTCCATCAATCTTTCCGGCGGCAAAGTCGGCCCCGAACTTAACATTCCGAAAAACATTACCGAATATTTTAAGGAAGAGGAACTGGATAAATTTATACTTAATGCCGCAGCCTACCGTGCAGGCACTAAAATGCCCAACTTTGAGAACATCATTACCGCCGATGAGGCCCGTGATATCGTACTTTATCTAAAACAAATGCGGTCGGAAAAACTGGTCAAGTCCGATGAGTGATTGCGAAAATTATTCTTAACCTGGGCATGACGAACCAACCGGACAGAGCTCGCCGCATGGTCCGGTTAGAGGTTTTTCTAAAGTGAATATCAGCCGTTATCCTTACAACAGAAATTTGTCAGCATACTCAGTTGCACACAGTGGATGGCTAAAATAATAACCTTGAAAAACCGAGCAGCCCCGTTGTTTTAAAAATGCCAGTTGCTCTGCCGTTTCCACGCCCTCGGCAATGATCTGCAAATCCATATGTTGCGCCATACTTATAATGGTTTCTACGATGACCGCATCATTGGCATCCGTTAAAATATCTCTGACGAAACCCTTATCTATTTTTAAAGTATCAATCGGCAACTGCTTTAAATACATTAACGATGAGTAACCAGTGCCGAAGTCATCGACTGAAATTGAAATACCAAGCGCTTTTAAAGCCTTCATTTTGGCGACGGTATCGTTAATATCTGCAATCATTACGCTTTCAGTTAATTCAATCCCCAGAAAATGGGCGGCAATTCCGTTGCTGTCGATAGCCTGTTTTACCTGCTCAACGAAATCCTGCTGCCTGAATTGGCGAGAGCTGACATTAACGGAAATAAAGGGAAGTTCAACCCCTGCATTTTGCCAGGCTTTAATCTGATTACAGGCTTCCTGTAGAACCCAACGCCCGATAGCCAGTATCAAGTTGCTTTCCTCTGCAACGGCGATAAAATCCATCGGCAAGAGCATGCCTTTATCCTGATGATTCCAGCGTATAAGCGCTTCAGCGCTAAGCACAACGCCCTTACTGCTCACCTGCGGCTGATAGCAGAGCATAAACCTGCCATGCTCGATAGCCGCTCTGAGATCCTGTTCCAGGTTCAAGCGGAAATCGGCTGCTTTTTGCATACTGGGATGAAAAAAACTGATGGTATTCCGCCCATTGGCTTTGGAACGATACATCGCGGTATCGGCTTGTTGCAGAATTACCTCCGGACTTTCATTATTGTCGGGAAACAAGGTAATACCCATACTGAGCGATATTTGATGGTGATATTGATTAAGCATAACCGGCTCGTTTAATATTTCTTTTATTTTTTCGGCGACAATCAGAGAATGATCCGCCACGGTCGCCAGACTTTCCGAGTTTGCATGCAGCAATACCACAAATTCATCACCGCCTAAACGCGCAGGGGTATCCTCTTCTCTAATAACAGAGATCAGGCGGTTGGCAACCTGAATAAGTAATTCATCGCCAATCAGATGTCCTTGTGAATCGTTGAGTAATTTAAAATGATCCAGATCCAGGAATATTACAGCACCGAATTGTCCATGCCTTTTAGCTATTGCTAACTCCTGGTGAAATCTGTCCAGCAATAAACGGCGGTTTGGCAAGCGGGTGAGTGGATCATAAAAGGCCATATTATGAATCCTGCTCTCTGCTTCTTTCTTCTCGGTAATATCCGAAAAGACAGATACATAATGGCTTACCTCATTCCTATCATTTTTCACTGCCGTAATGGTCTGCCATTCCGGATAAGTTTCACCATTCTCACGGCGATTCCAGATTTCTCCTTCAAATCGGCCATCTCTCTTTAATTGCGTCCAGGATTTTTTAAAAAACGCCTTATCATGATAGCCTGACGCCAATATTCTTGGATTTTTTCCTAAAACTTTTTCCTGGGAAAAGCCGGTAATTTCGGTGAAGGCCTTATTTACCTGCAATATCCTGAATTTATTGTCAGTTATCATCACTCCCTGCTGACTTTCAAATGTAATTGCCGCCAGGCGTAGTTGTTCGGCTACCTGTTTCTGTTTCGTGATATCAATCATGAAGCCGAATATTTCTGTCACTTTGCCGTTATCAATCGTCAAATTGACATAATCATGTAACCAGATACAGCGGCCGTCAGCAGCCATCATCCGATATTCAAAATCGTGGTTGCGATGTTGCCTGGTTTCTTCCTGGCAATAAGCCAATGCGGTTTCCCTGTCATCTTCATGAATATGCAGCGGCCAGAAATCAACTTCATCAATCCATTGCTCGACCGGATATCCTAAAATACTCTCCGCTTCGTCACTGACGAACATAAATTTGCATGTTGCCGGATCGGCCCGCCAAACAATTGCCGGCTGAGTTTGTACCAGTTTTCTGAACTGTTGCTCGCTTGCTGATAATTTATAGTGACTTAACTTGAGCTCCTCAGTACGCTTGTCAACTTCAGACCGAATCGATTCATTTTCGCCCGTTAAAATCAGTAATCCAATACTCATGAAGCCCGTCAAGAATACTCCAACGACGAGTATTTGCCATACTGTCCAGGAATAATTTTCACCGAGGAATTGTCTGTCCGGCGCTACTTGCAATATCCACTTATGGCCGCCCAGATCAATAATGCTCCACATAGTCAACTTCAGCGGGTCGGGAGTTTGCTCAAGCTTGCCTTGAACAGGTACAAGACTAACAATAGTGTGCTCGATGCGTTCCCTTCCTATCGCATCCGTAATAAACTTTTTAATGTTAAAGGACCCGGCAATCAGCCTTTTAATGCACTGGCAACTTCCTTCTCCGCTTTCAATAACAGGCATGAAAATTACAAACTCGTTTTTGCCTATTATTATTAAATCCGTCGAGCCAAAATCCACTCTATTGGCTAAATCCGCCACTGAGCTAAAATCCGGAGTTTTATAGTCTTGATTGACTCTCTTATATTGGCTGATATAGCGATAGCCATTTTGATCTTTATGAGCATCCAGCCATTCCAGGCGGGAAAGGTCAGGATGTTGATGAAAAGCAAATTGTGAAGAAAATTCCAAGCCGGATTTTGTCATCGATAATTGCTTTAATACAGACAATTGACCCTGAAATTCATTTTTCAGATTATCTTCGATACTATGCGTTTGCCTGCTGATAACTTTATGCAATCGTTTAACCTCTTGCCGCTGCGCAAACAGATAACCAACGGCAACAACCAGAAACATAACAGTCAGCGGCAACCCTAAAGTTAAGACACGTTGCCGCCATATTCTATGCGCGCGATCAAAGATAATAAAAAACAAAGGCGAAAAAACGATGACTCCCATACAATCGCCGAGCCACCAGGTTAAAAAAGAAAAAACCAGATCTTGCTCGATAATGACGCCATTTAAAAACAGGCCATAGATACTGAAAATTGCCGGCAGAAAGGTTGCAACCGGCCCGCCGAATAGAAAAAAAAGAATAATTAACCGGCCCGAAATCAATGCATTCGGATAACCCGCATATTTTTTGACCAGGACACAGCCCAGCCATGATCTGATAACACTGTTGAAGGGGTTTAGAATAAAAATCAGCAGCTCGGGCGGAGACTTCCATAAAGCCGACATATCATAGACTTCATAGTGTATAAGCAACTCGGCTATAAATATGCCCGGTAAAACCCGATAGCCCCATAATAAAACGCTTGCCAAACCAATACCGGCCGGCGGCCAGATGGCTGTCGCATAACTCGGCGGCAACGATAACGACATGGTGAGCTTGCCGGCGATATAAAACAATACGGCAGTGGCTATGACAGCCAGCCAATTTTTAACAGTTGGATTTAGCAAAGCCTTTACAAACATAATAAGTCCGTCCTTAATATAAGGTTTTACACTAAACTCAATGAATTAATTTCCTGGCGACGTGCATGAAATAATTCAACATTCTGCTCTGCAATGCGGGTTGAGTGGATTTAAAATCAAATTGACCAGCTGAATTTCATGCGCGTCGATTATTCTACCCAATAAGCATAGAGCATCCGGCAGACAGTGCACTTTAAAATAACAATCGGGACGCCGACGATGGCTTTGGTTGGCTAACTGGTTGATATTAATGATCAGTAATGCTACAGATATTTCCTTAAGAGCCTGTTCAATATCCGGTGAAGATGGTTGATAAACGGGGGGCATGAAAAAAGTATACCCCGGCAGCGCGACGGAAAATCAGATATAAAACTTTTGGATATATACTTGAAAGAGTAATAATTTTAACCGTGGAATTCTGATATTTCTGTTGGCAATTTATATTGCCGCGTACGTTCAATCTTGATAGCTACCGATAGCCATTAAGGTTTAAGTGCAGAATGAGCTTATAGCCAACCCGCCCTTTTCAGGCGTAAATACAGCAGCAGACTGCCTAATGCAACACCGCCCACTACAATTGGATAGCTGTATTCCCAATCCAGCTCCGGCATGTGCCTGAAATTCATACCGTACCAACTGAAGACCATCGTAGGTATCGCCAGGATGGCTCCCCAGCCAGCCAAGCGTTTGACGACTTCGTTCTGCCGAACTGTTTCAAAGGTCAGATGTACCTGCATCGCCGCGATTAACATCTCACGCATGCCCTGAATTGCCTGATCGATACGTTTGATATGATCGGCAATGTCACGAAAATAGACCCGCACTTCAGCGGGGATAAACCCGTTATGAAAGTGCATCAGCCCGTTGCAGATATCGATTACCGGATTAATAGCGCCTTCCAGCTGGAGCAATTCGCGTTTCAGTTCGTAAAGGCCTTCCATAGTTTGCACGCTGGGCCGGTATTGAAAGATGGCCGATTCCAGTTCATCGAAACGATTCTGCAAGCCATCGATAACCGGCACATAGTTATCGACGATAAAATCCATGATCGAATACAAGGCAAATCCGGGCCCTTTGGACAATTTCTGCGGCATCGCTTCGCAACGTTCCCTGACTTTACTGTGACTATGCGAAGCGCCGTGCCTGACCGTTACCAGGAAGCGGGGTCCCATGAAAATATGAGTTTCGCCGAACTCGACCCGCTCTTCGGTCAGATGAGAAGTATGCAATACAATAAACAGCGAGTCGCCGTATTCCTCGATCTTCGGCCGTTGATGCGCCGTGCAGGCGTCCTCGACAGCCAGCTCATGCAGTCCGAATTCCTGCTGGATGTTGGCCAGCAGTTCGCTATTCGCCTCGCGCAAACCCAGCCAGACAAAGGTGTGTTCCTGTTTCAGCACTTCACTGATGTCTTCTATCGTTATGTCGCCGATACTGACGCCACTTTGATAGGCCACGCATTTCATGATCATGCTGTTATCGATTTTTTCAGTCAAAAAAGTCACCTTATTAATGGGGGAACACAGTCGTTTAACATTTTCAGTTGAAAGACAGAATTGAATATCAGCTTACAGGTAATCTCGATGAGGCGGCCTCTATCGCAAGAACATCTATAAGCCTTATTAAAGGGTTTGTTGATTTCATTTTTTTTAATATACGCCAAAAATACCGCTACAAAGTCAGTGCTGTCCTTGTTTCTCGACAAAGAAGCCAGTATTACCCGCAGCCTGTTCTTCGACATTAGTTAATACACCGCGCTCGAAAAGCACAAGCCGCTCATGCTCACTTGCTCTCTACTCGTCAATACCATCTAAAGACCAAAAATCTAAAATTCCACTATACAAAGTTTATGCATCACTTTCATCATTCTGCCAATCATGTTCCATTTCACGGAGCTTTTTTCCCAGTCGTCCATCATGTCACGCTGCAAGCTTTGTCTATAGCTTCAACAATGCCATTAAAATTATCACTGTCATTCGGTAAGTCGAAAGATTCATCGGGTTCAGCATCATTTAAAAGTCAGTTATCGACTCACCATACTTGCAATAGAAACATAGATCGCCTTGAAGATATAACAGGCAGCCAGTTTTCATGCCGTGGCTTTCTTCGCCTGTCCGCTACGTTTGGTCGCGGGTTTTATCGGCGATGTTTCAGCTTTTTTGGCTGATTCAGTTTGTGGCTTGGTAACCAGCTTTTGATACTGTTCAAACAAAAAGGCTACCCGTGGAGCATCGTCTTTGCCTCCTTTGTAACCGTAGGCGGCATCGACTACTTTGTCGAGGGTATTATGGGCTTTTAACAATGCCTCTGGCATATTGCCGGACGCATACAGATCGGCAAGTGAACATTTTTGCCCTTGTTCAGCACTGTTGCTTTCTTCCGCGATACGGGCATCTAAAACAAGTTGAGCGGCGGCTTCGATTTTCGCTTGTTGTTCGGGTTTGATAATTAATGGAAAAGGGAAGTTATTGTAAACGATACCCGCAGAGTACTGATAATCGCTTTTCAATCGCCCACATACCGCGCGTGTCCAAGTCATGTGCATCGTTGAAGTCAGAATGCCAAAGTAATAAAAATTAGCGTTTGGAATCATGTAAAGTTTATTGCTGGCGACTTCGTTCGTTAAATAGCCGATTGGTATATAACTTCTACGCTCCGAAGATACTTCAGGTATTGCTAAATATGAACCGTCTTTTTGACGAATCTCACCAAATAAATATGGTGTTTCTGCCAGTTTTTTCGTGGGTAGTTTGGGGCTGGACAAACGCATGGCTTTCACGCCTTGCATGCGTCGCAGAATTTCTAGTGATGATTTACGGTCTTGCGCAGTGCTATTTTTGAGCCACAAACAGTACCTCGGTAAATTGTTGATAAACTCTTCAGAACCTAAAAAAGTTCGGATGTATTTAGCGGCTATTGGGTCGGTTTGGCGAATAGCCTCCGCTTCTCCCTGTGATAAAAGTAAGTGTCCCCCATCGGTGGGTTGGCTACCTTTTGTCATTTCCGGTACGCCCGCACACAACGGTTTTCGCCGCTTTTCAATCAGCACGGTCGGGGCATCCACTAAATAAGGATTTATCTGTTTTGCTTTGATTTCAATCGGCTCGCCTGCGATGTCATCACCATAATCGAACAGGCGGCAAAACGGGAGGGAGGAAGGTTGTTCGTCATTGGACACCTCGAAACCCATAATTACGCAATGCACGGCGGCTACGCCTTTACCTTCGTTGCTCCAGCGGAAGGTTCGATGTGCAAAGCGTATTTTTACTGCATATTTCAGTAACTCAGTCCACAATATCGCTACCTGCTCGCCTTGAGTCAGGCTGTTGGTAGACACAAACGCCACTGAAATTACCGGATTGGCTTGAATATAGCGTGCTGATGTAACATGCCAGGCGGCAACCAAATCCAACACGCCCGCGCCATTCATGCCTTTAAACACCAAGGCTAAATCGGCTTTTTGTTCTTTAGTTTGATAGCTGTAACCCACAAACGGCGGATTGCCCATCACAAAGTTGCACTTCTGCGCCGGAATTACTTCATTCCAGTCGATTCGTAAGGCGTTACCACAAACAATGTTGGCTTTTTTCTTGAGCGGAATCCGATTGTAATAAAGGCCGAGTCTTTGAACTTTTAAATTCATTTGATGATCGGTTAGCCATAGCGCGACAGTGGCGATTTGGGCGGCGCTACCGTCTATTTCGATGCCGTGAAATTGATCAACGTTGCACCGTATCAGGGTGTCAACATCAAGTTGGGCCGTCAGGTTATTGCCATAGATTTTCTGGATGACTTCCAATTCCAACAAACGCAATTCGCGATAAGCGATCACCAAAAAATTGCCGCAACCACAGGCCGGATCAAAAAAATTAAGTGAGGCCAAGTGATTGTGAAAGGTGTGGAGTTTATTTCTATTATTGCCGCATTTTGCAAATTCATTTCTCAAGCCATCCATAAATAGCGGGTTGATGACTTTAAGAATGTTTTCCTCACTGGTGTAATGTGCGCCGTATTCGCGGCGTTTTTTGCTTTTAGCGGTGGCGGCTTCATCGTCAAAGTGCATTATTGCTTGAAATAATGAGCCGAAAATGGCAGGGCTGATGTTGCTCCAGTCCAATTTAGCACAATCAATCAGGGTTTTCCTGGCCGCTTCATCAAAACAACATTCGGCCAAAGCCCCTGCAAAGAGTTCGCCGTTAATGTAAGGGAATTTAGAGCGATGTTCGGGCAGATTTTTTAGGCGTTTTGCCCCCTGATAATCGGGATATTCTTTTAGATAGCTTTCATCCGGCTTGTTTAAGGTGTCAAACAGCGACATCAGCCCGCCATGTAAATCAGAGCCGTCTTCTTTGGTATGATTAACCAGATAATCAAGAAAAATGCCATTTTCGTCAAACAGTCCGGTATCTTCAGCAAACAGACAAAACAATAACCGCACCAGATAGGTTTCCAGATCTTTACCATTGTAGTCGGTGGCTTGAATCGCATCGTGCAGCTTTGCCATGGTTTCAGCCGCTTCTTTGTTGATATGGGCTTGCTGTTCGATAGCTATGGCTTCATAACCAGCCAGAAATAAGAAGGGCGTTATCTGTTGCGGTAAATCGGCAAGTTTGATGTCAATGCGTGGCGCGCCGGTTTTGCGGTTATACAAATGCAGGTTAGCAAAGTCACTGACCAGAATATAATCGGGCAAGTCTTTTTCATTCATCATGCTGACATAGCGGCTGGCTTGCCGGTAAGCGTCATCCAGGTCTTTTCCGGCTGTTTTCATCTCTATCAGAAGAGCGCCGCGCAATAATCCATCTATCCATTGGGTTTGAGCCTTTTTATGTTCTTTAACCGAATATTGCCAGTCAATTCGGCTTGGATTAATGCCGAATATTGCGCAAAATTCGCGCATAAAATCCTGGTCGCGCTGCTTTTCTGAAGTAACACCTTCAAAGTTTTTGGCAAATTTGCTGGCGCGTTGGCGAATGGTGTTGACGTTAAGGGTTGCTGTCAAAATTGTTCCTTTTTTGTGACTGGATGGCGGCATCGAAATTGATTCGGCCTGATATATTGTAGACGCCAGAGCGAAAAACCCCCCAAAATATTGCCTATTTACTGCACACATGAGCCGGCTATCGTCATTAGGGCGACTATTTACTTTCAGCTTGGCATATAGAAGTAGAAGCGGCCATGCTTTAGTATAAAAAAACTTCACTATCAAGGCTTGCAGTGATTCAAAAATAAAAAAGAGGTATTTCGTTCGCTTTTTACCACAAAAAAGCCGGTACCCCTCAAGGCTACCGGCTAATTTTGTGAGCTTAAAACTCTATGTTTTGAGCAAACTCTTAAGCTGGCTCATCGTTATACTATGCGAGCCAGTATCTGTTTGATGTCTTGGCAAATGTCGCTCTATACAACCATTGTTTTAAGTTCTTATCATCATCCTCACATGCCGCAGCTAGCATCTTTCTAGCAACTCTGGGACGGTAGCTTTTAAATATCATTGCCATAATTCGACCGTTGGGGTCTTTAACCGCATGGGCTAGTTGGTGTTCGATGAAGTCAGGGCGAAACCCTAGCATTTCATCAAGGATGGCGCGCCACTCGTATAGACCTCCTGCCAAGCCAAAACCAAGTGGTTGCAACCGCTTCATCAGTATTTTTATACGCTATTTTTAGTAATTTTGCAGACAAAAACGACGCGCATAAAAAAGCCGCTATTTATAAGCGGCTGTTATTTACATTTATTGGAGTGCGGCCTCTGTCGAATCATGGCCTGTAAGCTGCATTAAATAAGGATTCGTTGTATTTTTAACTTATCGGTTACTGTAAAAGTTACTGCATATTTGGCGCGTGACTCTGCTTTAATGCTCAAAATAAGCCGGTAGATTATTTCAGCTCATTCTTATCCTATCCAGCCGCAACACTTGCGGGTAATCAGATAGAAAAACCTTATACTAACCTTACTATTAACCATCGGCTTTAGTGCAAAATTTCAGGCATAAAAAAACCGGCATGGTTAGCCGGTGCAGCTCCAGATAAAACCTTATCTAAACCTTATCTAAACCTTAGTGTTGCCCGATTAATTGCCGGTGCTTCTTAATGCAGGAATGAACATGCCGCTGCGACATTCGGTATTTTAAAGCCAGTTCCCGCATGCCGGCGCCGGCTCTTCGCTCGTTAAAGATTGCTTCATTGCGCCGCTGTAGCTTTTCAGCGAACTGTTGAGGAATACTCACCAGCTCACCCCCTGCCAACTTCACCATAACATCGGCTGCTGCCTGCCCGATCACTTTAACGATTTCATTAAATACGCCTGTTTTGTCGCATTTCTCAGGGATATAGTATATCCCCCCGCCGAACGCATCAGTTAAAAGGGTTGCGGCTGGTTCGCCTATCGCCTTTAAAATCTCATCCATTTAAAATCCTGTGTTTATGCTCATAAGAAACTCAATATATTTTAGTATAAAAACCTTGCTATAACCTTGTTGCAATCTTGTTGCAATCTGCATTAATCCTTGGGGTAGTGCTGATAAAAACCTTGTGTAAACCTTGATGTAATCTTGATGTGGTCATGATTAAAAACCTTGTACTAACCTTGTACTAATCTGCGTTAACCCTTGAGGTAACCTTGATGTTTCCTTGTTGCGATCTGCATTAATCCTTGGGGTAATCTTGGGGTACCCTTGCCCTAATCTTGCCGTATTTCCTAACGGTAACCTCACGGCATCGGCCCCAATTCACGCACCAGACCACAAAAGCCGGGCAATGTAACAAGGGCGGCATTGTCGAAGTGGCGGCTCTGGTTTATCGGCTTGATTAATCATGCTTGCCCGCCTCTTTCGGCAATGATTGTTGCTATTTCTTCCAATGCCCGCCGGTAAATCTTTAATAAAAATTCTGATTCATAGATTGCCTGTAAAAATTCTGATCTTTCTGGTGTGTTGGTCATAATATTTATCTCTGGTTTAGAAGTTCAGGTTGTCATTAAAAGGTCGTTCGTTATGGCTTGAAGTATTGCCGCTTTCCTGTGGCCTACGCTTCTTAATATCGTAAACACTCAGCGAATTATTAACCGTGATATTCAATCCGTGTTTAGTTTCATTGGTGGCTTTATCCTGCCAAGTGGTAGGCTTTAAGCTACCGATTACCGCCAAACTGTCCCCCTTGCCTAGTTTGGCGATTCTTTCAGCTACTTCACCAAAAGATATTGCACTAACGACTATCGGTTGTTCTTCGCCTACGGCTACCGATAGCAGGAAGCTACAATAAGCCTTTCCGTTTTGACTGGTTTTAAGCTCCGGTGCTTTTATGAGCTTTCCGTTAATTAATGCGTCAATCATATTGTGTCCTTTGGTGCTGGGTTAGTTCTTAACAAAAAAGCCTTGTGCGCTTCGTCTATGGCCTCGATCATTACCGGATTACCGGCCGGGGTGTAGCCGATTACCGTTAACGGGTTTTTGATATCAGGCTCGGTATAGCCGCGCCATTCAACGGCTGCAACAAACTTTGTGCATTGGTGCGGGGTTTCGCTCCATAAGCCATAATCGCCGCCAATAGAACAAAGACCTGAGCCCTTGCCATGTGAGTTATGGCATTTGAAGTGCAGGCATTGAACACAATTAACAAACTTCTGATTAGTGACCTCTGCTAATCCTGCTAATCCTGCTAATTGGGAAGTCTCATTGTGGTTTTCTGTCTCGTAATTAGCAGAATTAGCACAATTAGCAAGGGGTACGGTTTTGCTTTCTAATAATTCAGCCGGGTTAAACCACATGGTGAACGCTCCATGATTTCTTTGTGCTCACGTCATCAATGATGGTTCCCGGCTCATTTGGGACAATATAGCCGTTATCAATAAGCACTTTTATGGCGGCATCCAATCGCACCTTATTGCGTAATTGAGCCGGCCCTTTGGTGAGTACGGGTGACGATCTAAACGCCCTGTAATCATGCTCCTTTAGCCATTTAATCAATAATTCGGCATCTATTACGGATGGAGGCACGACCGCCGCGCCTCGTATGCGTAGAGCTTCTTTCAAGTACCATTGAATCAGTATTAGGCTTTGTTCAAGGTGCTTTTTACTGATTGACCGGGTAGCCATGCCGCCATCAATTACAGCCAATACGCCAGCGATACGACACGCGTTCTCTACCGCCTTGGCGGTTCGCTCCTTGATTTCGGATAAATCATTGCCGGTTTGCATCAGCGTCTCAAATTGATTCATTGCTGCCATTACTAATTCGCTTGCATCTTCATCCAGTGGCAACTCTACCGGGTCAAGCTCCTGCTCTGATCTTGCTGTTCGTGGCTCTGCTTGCATTAATCCCATGAGTACAGCAAATAAACGCTTCAGCTCTTTACGATCTCCCGGCCATTCAAACCGGTTTATATACCTGCTGCCTATCGTCGATTCAGGCCATGCCACCAGACAACGGGCAAGAAAGCCTTGACCGTTCGCCATAGGATCACTTAATAGTTTCGCCATTACATCAGGCTGCGCTTGTTGGTGCATAGCCAGCCGCCGCCCGTATAAGCTCCCGCTACCATCACCAGACCGGACACGATCAAAACTTGCACCATCCCAAAACTTACACAGCCGCGCCATGGTCTTTAAGGCGTTATCGCTGTTCATGGCATGACCGCCAATTAAAAGACCGGCTTCATCACTAAACAAGCCTACGCTGGGTTGTCCAACTGCTAACAGCTTAAATAAGCCCTCGACCGTTGGTTCAGTGACGAACCGTAGCGGCATAATGGGTGCTTTTGGCTTCGGGTTGCTGTGTGCGGCTTCGGCTGTGTAATCACTCGCTGCCTGGCTCTTGCTTGATGATTTCTTGTTCTGCTGTTCGTTTTCAGTCTTCCAGCGCACCAAGTCAGCCTCGTACTTTTCCAGCTCCATTTGATAGCTCTCCATATCTATGCGCTCTTGTGCCTTTGCCGCGCCAAGGACTACATCATCAATGCCTGATTTACGCTCTCCTGACTCTGCAACCGAAAGTAAAAATAATGATAAGGGCTTTTTCTGGCCCCAGGGCAACATGACATCAAAGTGAGCCTGCGCTGCCAGTGACGCGCTTGCAAGAACAGACTGGCAACATAGAGCCAATGGCGCTTTAACTGATTCATGTAACGCCAGCGCCGCCTTGCCTAAGACTTCACCCAGCGCGTCGACCGGGTAGGTGTCAGCTTTGGGCATTGGTGCGCGTAGTGGCTCGGGTTCAAAAGTAACAGATTGAGCATTGCTAAATTCGGCTTTCATTACACGCCCTCCATAGTTAAATAATCGTTCCAATCCATACCTTCTATTGGCGGTATGATGTATTTGCCGCCACAAGCTAACGCTGCTTCTCTAGCTGCTTTCTGGCCTCCGCCTGATAAATCGTTATCGCCACAAATAATGATTTCAGCATTGGGGTGTAATTGCCTGATTGCCTTGGCGACTGGTTCAAGGTTGCCTTTATCAAATGCAATAACGGTATGATGGCCACAATCTTCAAACAGGCTTGCGCCGGTAGCGTACCCTTCTGCGATTAAAATCTTTTCAGTGATTTCTCCCAGGGTGAGAAAACAGCCTTTCTTTTGACCGCCGGATAAGAACCGTTTGCCGCCGTCCTCGCTGATAAATTGCAGGTTGACCAGCTCTCCGACTGCGTTATATTGGGGAATAATTAGCGAATTGCCACGGCCCAGCTTTGCGCCATGAGGGTCAATCTTCTTTCTGATTAAATACGGGTGTTGGGTGGTGGCATAAGTGGCATGGTTCCAGATATAGGCTGCTTTCTTTGCCGCTGCTTCATGCTTGGCGGTTTCCTCGGCTTGCCTCTGTGCCGCCTCTTGCAGGCATTTTGCCTTAAATGCCTGCCGTTGAAACTCTGATAAGGGTATAAAGTTACCGGATGCTTTCCAGCTCTCCTTAATACCTTGTTTCCAGTCTCCGAATCTCCCGGCTGCGCGTCCATCAGCGTGGAAGATGTACCAGCCGTTTAGCTCGCCATCTATTTTGAAGCGGTGAATCCTTCCATCAGCAATAATGAATTGAAGGTCAACACCTTCGCCAAGGGTAGCTATTACGGATAACCTGAATTGTTCAGCCGGATTGCCGGTGTTATAATGGTCTTGCTGTATTTCGTTCTTACTGCCCGGATTCGTCGTCCGGGTGGTGCCTGATCTGTCCATGATTTAAGCTCCCAGCTTTTCAAGCAACGCCCATATATCGCTTGCTCGCCACGCTATAGTTCTAGCGCCTAGTCTTACCGGCTGCGGATAAGTCCCGTCTTTTACCCGATTTAAAAATGTAGTCCGGCCAATGGGTAGCAGTGGCGGCGTGCTGGTTTTTTTGTCGCCTATGATCTGCCAAAGCCTCAGTAACGCGACTTCGTGTATTTGGTGGGTTGTTTTTGGCATTGTGTGAACCTCATTGAATTAACGAAGTTCACTATTATATTGATGGTTTTTTAGCTGTGAATCACGCCTCGTTGAGCCACGATAAATTATTAATACTTGGAATCGTACTCAAATAATAAGCTGTCGCCTTTTTCCCATAAATCGCCGGGGAACATTTTTGATAGCTTGTTCTTAACGTAATCTTCGGATTTATAAATCTTTGGCGCTATTAGTTTCGCCGCCTCTTCTCTCGTCACTTGTCCGACAAGGCCCATACACATTAGAGCTATGCTTTCTTCCGTCGCAAGACCATCCGCCCTTTTCTTGTAACTCGCATTATCTGTTTTATTCGGTGGCGGGAGTTTTACATCAAGCAAGGTTTTTAAAAACTGACTTATTGCCGGTAATAACTCGATTGAAATATTTCCATCTTCAATAGCTTTGATTAATGTGTCCTGTGCATATCTGTTATCAGAAAAATTCTTTGAACATTCTGTAATAAGTGATGCTGCCTCAGTAAACGCTAAATATTGTTCTAAAGTTAAATTCATTCTCACTCCGTCAAAGCAATAAGTCGTCCTGAATGGTATAACCGGAAGCGGGGGACGAATCCCGCTTATCGCTCCGTCGAGCTATCCGGTTAAATTGGATTATATCAACTCAAAACAGAATTACTTCACTGGCGTTATATTTTTAGACCCTATGCAGTAGTAGTATTCAGCCACCGATGTCGTATAGCTTCCACCCTTGGCGTTGCCGGTCCAGCCCGAACGGTTGTACCTATCCTGATCCTTTGATCCTGTGATGACTACTGTATTGGCATTAAATTTGGTCGCCCTTTGCTTGTACCATTCAAAACAATCCTCACCCTCTGTGCTACAAGAGTCCTGTATTTTATATACGCAGCTTGGCGATGGCACTTGTTCCTCAATGCGCACATACTCCCAGTTTGGATATTTCAAATTAGTGCAACCACCAACTAACAACCCACAAAAAACCACCCCAATTATTCTAATTTTCATATCATTTCCTTATATCAGCTATCAAACAAATTAATATTGGCCCCGGACCATGGCCTCGGCAGTAACTCAGCTTTAAGCACTTTTGCTAAACGGAATAATCACCGCCCCATTCTTTAAGCCGTCCAGATAATCGGCCCAGCTTTGCATCATCTTGTGGCGTTCTGGTAAATGAGCTGTCCGGTTGTAGGCTCTACCGTTGGGGTCACGTACAGCATGGGCTAATTGATGCTCAATAAAGTCCGGCCTGAATCCCAGCACTTCATCAAGAATGGTTCGCGCCATTGCTCTAAAGCCGTGTGCGGTCATTACCTCTTTACCGTAACCCAGTCGTTTTAAGGCTGCGTTCAATGTATTCTCACTCATGCACCTATCGCCGCCCGGTGTGCGTTCGGATGGGAATACATAGCGGCCATGCCCTGTTAATGGCTTTAATTCTTGAAGTATCGTTACTGCCTGATCAGATAAAGGAACGATATGCTGCACAGATGTTTTCGATACAAAGTAACGCCACTCTTTAGCCTCCAGGTCGAATTGCTGCCACTCTGCCGCTCTTAATTCACCAGGGCGAACAAATACCAAAGGTGCAATTTTCAATGCACATAATGAAGAAAATGAGCCTTGATAACCGTCTATTGCTCTGATTAATTCAGCTACTTGTTTGGGTTCTGTAATGGCTGCAAAATGTTCACCTTTTGCCGGTGGCAATGCGCCGCGTAAATCTGGTGTAATGTCCCGATCAACTCTACCCGTTGCAACTGCATAGCGGAATACTTGCCCGGTTATTTGCAGCGTTCTATGAGCGGTTTCAATCGTGCCCCGATCTTCAACACGTCTCAAGCAATCCAGAATATCTTTAGGCAAAATATCAGTTATAGCCTTGCTACCCAGCCAAGGGAAAATGTTTCTTTCAAGCATCCGTTTAGAGCGGTTATTCTTGTCGTCCCAGTCATTTACTTTTTTCTGGCCCCATTCGCACGCCACATATTCAAAGCTGCCAATCACAGTCAAGCCAGCATCAAGTCGCCTTTTATTTTCAAGAGCTAATTTTTCCGCTGCCTTTTCTTCCTTTCGGGTGTCGCTGGGGTCTATGCCGTGGGCTATTTTATTGCGGGCTTCCTCCGCATTGGTTCTGGCTAAGGTCAAGCTGGTGTCTGGATATGTGCCTAACGATAGTGTTTTGCGCTTACCTGAAAAGGTGTAATCAAAGCGCCACCACTTTGCGCCGGTAGGTTTGATGAGAATATATAAACCATCGCCATCGTTTAGGCGTTGGTCTTTATCGGTAGGCTTTGTGTTACGGATAGTAACGTCTTTCAGTAATGCTTTAGCCATTGCAGTAACTCCGCTTGCAGTAACAGTAAAATTTACCTGCTACTGTAAATGTTACTGCATAAATTGTCGAATGTTACTGTATCTGGTTGTATATCGTTGGACAATAAAAAACCCGCTAAGCCTTATTACTTGCGGGTTTCTGTACTTCTTTGAATCTATCTAAATACATTGATGGAGGCTGCGGCCGGAATCGAACCGGCGTAGATGGCTTTGCAGGCCACTGCATAACCATTTTGCTACGCAGCCATAAATGGTGAAATAAAAAAGCCGCGATAGTTCGCGGCTTATTTTTAATATATTGGAGCGGGAAACGAGATTCGAACTCGCGACCCCAACCTTGGCAAGGTTGTGCTCTACCACTGAGCTATTCCCGCACTAGAATTTATTTGTTTATTATAGGTTTTTTAAAAGTTCTGTCAACAATATTTTATTGAACATCAATTGCTAAAGCCCAACCTTCATTGCCTTTACATTCGCCTTCTTCAATCCTGACCTTGGCATAAGTTTTTTGCTTTCCATAAGCATCGGCAAACTCCAGGACGGAAACAGGCGTTCCTTGAGGCATATGCTGACAAGCTCCGGTTCTATCCGTTTCTTCAGTATCATCATAAGCCGCTATAGCGCCAGGCGTTGATACCAGACGAACTGTTGCTCCCGGGTCATAGGCATTAGCGCTCTTCAATACATAACGCTGCCCTACCGCGAGATCTTTAATAACCGGCCCTGAAACGGTGGGTTTTGAACCGTCGCCGCCACTCATCATTAATATAAGCAGCAGAACGGCTACTCCCCCGATAGCCCCAAAAAATACTTTTGGATTTTTTTCTTTTAGACTCAAGAATGAAGAAACCAGATCACCGACAGTATTTTTTGGCGACTCTACAGTTTGCTTAACATTTTCTTCTTGTTGGAGGTTTCCCTCTTGTTGGAGGTTTCCCTCTTGTTGGAGGTTTCCCTCTTGCTGAACGTTTTCTTCTGGTTTAGCGTTTTCTTCATTACTCATTTCTCGTCCTCACGATAGTGTAGTTTTATTTATTATTTTGAGAATCATTGCTCAATACATTTTATGGCTTCTAATGCATCAAGTAAGGTTTCTTGATTTTTATCAGGCTATACCCCCTCATAAGCATCTATATCATTAACAGGTACTTACTTGGTGGATAAACTTACCACGAACAAAAAACTTTTCAAATGCTTCATGTCAGTTTTGCCTTATTTGACACTATACTTGAAGATCAAACGAAGTCCCAAACATTTTTAGATTACGCCTGCTTACTCTTTCTCACGGCCTTAAATATTGAACTGCAAGCGGTCTGAACCGACCCGCCTCATGACATCACTCTCTTCAATATGAAGCGGGTTGTGAGAAAGCAACCGGCCGCTACTCAGCCCCCTCCTTTTCTGGTCATCATTCCTTTTGACGGGTTGTAGCCAATGATTGCCGCTGTCATAAATATCAGAAAAGCAGCCAGAGTATAGATAAACGCGTGCTGATTAAACTGTCCATACAGGGCGAAGCGGATTAATTCAACAGCTTGCGAAAACGGATTATATTGTGCCAGCCTGCTAAGCAATTCACTGGATTCTTTCATTTTCCATAGAGGATACAGGGCCGTGGACATAAAGAACATTGGGAAAATGACAAAATTCATGACCCCGGCAAAATTTTCCAGTTGTTTTATGAAGGATGACAACAATAATCCCAAAGCGCCCAGCATCAAGCCGGACAGCATCAGAGTCGGCAATATCCACAAATATCCCTGCCAGGGAGCATGAATGTCGTACAACCAGGCGATTGCCAGGAATACATACACCTGCAGAATAGATACTCCGGTCCCGGCCAGTAATTTACTGAGCAGCAAAAACCAGCGCGGTAAAGGGCACACCATCAATATCCGCATACTGCCCATTTCCCGGTCATAAACCATGGATAATGAGCTTTGCATGCCGTTAAACAGCTGTATCATGCCGATCAAACCCGGCGTGATGTAAACCTCATAAAGAATATAGGTTTCATACGGCGGAGTAATAGCAAGTCCCAATGCGGCCCGGAATCCGGCCGCAAAGACAAACAGCCAGACTAAAGGACGCACCAGGGCGGAAATAAAGCGTTCACGCTGGGTAACAAAACGCCACAATTCACGGCTGATAATTCCCCACATCGCCCGCCAGTAATGAAGCAATCTCACGCCGGGCTGTTTTGTCCTGCGCCCTTTGGATAAATACAAGTTCGCTCCCGGCTGATCAGTCATGCATAGTCTCCCTGCGTCAAAGTATAAAATGCGTCTTTAATTAATGCCGTATGGGTGATTTTCAGGACTTCATCTACCGTACCGTTAGCCTTAACCCGGCCTTTATGCAGCACAATCAAATGATCGTCCGGATAAATTTCATCAATTAAATGGCTGGCCCATAACACCGCCAGATTTTCTTCGATGGTTAATTGATGCACATATTCGACAATGGCCAGCCTGCTGGGCACATCCAGGCCTACTGTGGGCTCGTCCAGTAATAATAAAGCCGGTTTATGCAGCAGAGCCCTTGCAATTTCCACGCGCCGCCGATGTCCGCCGTTGAGTTGGCGTACTTTTTCAAAACGGCGCTCGTACATGCTCAAGCGTTCCAGTTCCTGTTGAATTCTTTGATTGGCCAACTTACGCCCCATGCCGTGCAAGGCAGTGTGATAGCGTAAATTTTGTATCACCGTCAAATCCATATCCAGGGTGGTTTGTTGAAAAACCACACCCAGTTTTGCCAGGGCGCTGCGTGTTTGCTGCTTGATGTCAAAACCGCACAATTCGATACGGCCGTTACGGGTATCATACAAACGGGTAATCAGCGAGAATAAAGTGCTTTTGCCGGCACCGTTAGGACCCAGCAATAGCGTACATTCACCTGAACGGATATTGAAACTGACCCGGTCAAGCGCTTTCTTCTCGCTATAAGAGAAACTCAAATCTTCAACGGATAATGCGATGGGAGATTTCATGGCTTTACTGCAACGCCCCAGGGATAATTTCCTACGCCGACAGACTTGGTCACGGTTTGACTCTCCAGATCAATGATAGAAATATCGTTACTGATGCCATTAGTGGTGTAGAGCCGCTTTTGATCGGGTGAAAAGGCCAGATTCCATACCCGCTGCCCGACCAGCAGGTATCTTTCAACTTCAAACGTCTTCGCATTGATCACCGCCACACGATTGGCAGGTCCCAGAGCGACATAAGCTCTGGCCCGGTCTTTATCAATAACCACGCCTACCGGCTGAATTTTATCGGCGGTGACGCCTGAAATCTCAAACTTGACAGTTTTGACGATTTGCTTGGTTTTGGCGTCCAGAATCATCAAGGTTCCCGCCATCTCTGAAGTTACCCATAATTGTTGGCTATCCGCTGTAAAACCGGCTGCGCGCGGACGTGGATCAACCAGGGTGTTTTCCACGATAGTGTTGGTTTTGGTATCAATCCAGTGCACCATATTAGTGGTTTCAGAGGTGCTGATAAGCCAGTGATTATCCGGGCTAACGGTTATTCCTTCGGGCTCTACGCCGACCTTGATCTGTTTGACGGCTTTTTTCCTGGCAATATCAATTGCCGTTACCATGCTGTCATCTTCGTTCGATACATAAATCCGATTACCCTCAGGATTCAATGCAAAGGTCTCAGGGTCATCGCCGGAAGGCAATTTTCCGACTTCTTTCAATGTTTCGGCATCAATAATCTTTATGACATTGTCATCGCTGGTTGCGATATACAAAAATTTATTGTCCGGGCTAATGGCGATGCCTCTGGGGCGCTGGCCAATGGGTACGGTCTTGATTAGCTTGCCTTCAACCGGATCAACCACAGCCAGCGCATTATCTTTTTCCAGGGTGACAAAAACCGTTTCCGCCTGGACCGCCCCCCCTGCCAGTACCAGTGAGAAAAACAAACTTGAAGCGTTTTTTTTCATTATTATTTATCCCATTTACATTGTGTTTCAGGTTGATCGTAACCTAAAGTATCCAGTTCGGTTTTTGGATGCAGAAAACCTTCAATCGGAGCGACAGCGACCAACGACCTCGGCGCTGCCAGCAAAACAGGCTGCCGAAGCTGGCCATCCCAGGAGCGGAAGGATAAAGGATTGCCTTTATAGCCCTGCAATGCAAATGCATCGCTCAATATATAATTTTTAACCTGGCTGGCATCAGCCGATTTGGTGCGCGCTGCCGTCTCGCCGATAGCTCTGGCCGCCAGATAAGCGGCGTAATCCTGCTCTTCCATCCAGCGCCCGGCTTTTTCTTTAAAGCGGTTTTGAATCTGCACCGCCCCCCATTGTTCATGCGTCCTGTGCCATGAGGTGGCGATTAGCCCTTGAGTGCCTATCACAGGTCTTGGAATCCAGGTCCGGTAGTCAAGATATTCGCCAAACTGACCTTGTTCATCGGCAACCACCAGGACATCATAATCATCAACCTGGGTAAACACCGCAACATCGGATTGCGCTGTGCGTCTGGCGTCAAAGGTATGTTCCCAGGTTTTTTCAGCCACTATTTTCATGCCGAAACGCTTGGCCGCCCGCTTGATCGCATCGGCAAATAAATGATCTTCCGGAGCAGGTCCGAGGACCAAAAACCATTGAGTCCAGCGTTTTTTCATCATATATTGCGCCAAGGCATCGGCCCGCATGGCCCGGCTGGGCAAAATATGCAAAACATTGCTGCGGCACTGCTCATTGCGCAAAGCGTCATCCACTGTGGCCACATCGAATAGCAGCATTGACTTTGTAGCAGGTAAATCAGCGAGCTGATTGACTTGATCAGCAGGCAGGTTGAGCACTACATACTGAAATTTACCGGCAAGCTCTTTGTTAAACGTATCGGCAACATTACCCGCTAACGGCACAATAAATTTTTTCAAATTAAATTGCTGCCCGGTAAATGCTCCGGTGGTATTGTTATCGTCAATGCCCAGTTCTGCTCCAATAATCCCTTTATTTTGAATAAACGGGTCCAGATTGGATAGCGGAGGCGGAACGTTCTGCTCTTGTGTCAAATAAGCAATATTAATAACCTGTTTAGCTTTAGCTTTTGCATAAACAGGCTCAACGCCAGGTAACTGAATAAATATTAAAAGGTGAGCTATTGCCCATGCAGCCAGTCTGATTGATCGCATCATGTCCTAACAATAAAAATTGATATTTTCCAATTCTAACGGATTCAGGATTTTTTTTTTTAGTTTTCGTGAAACCGACAGTTGAACTAATTCTTGATACCGAAGTTCAATTCGCTCAAACTTTAACTTTAATTATCTTCCAGACCCAAATTATCGGAGTTTTAGGGACCGACCCAAAATGATACACAGCACTTTAAGCGCAATATATCTCTATCCGGTGAAATCATTGGCCGGTATTTGTGTAACCAGCTGGCCGGTTACCAAGACCGGCCTTCAGTACGACAGAAAATGGATGCTTATAGACAATGACGGACAATTTCTAAGTCAGCGCAAGTTGCCTGGAATGGCTTTAATTAAAACTGCGCTAACCGAGTGTCATTTAATCCTGTCGGCCACCGGAATGGAAAATTTGTCGCTGTCTTTAACGCCGGTTGATGGCGACATTATTAATAGCACGATATGGCAAGATCAGTGCAATGCCCGAAGTGTATCGCAGGAAGCCGATCAATGGCTGAGCCATTTTTTAAACCTGGACTGCCGGCTGGTGTATCAACCTGATGAGATGATTCGTCAGGTTGATCCCGATTATGGCTGCGATACTGATAACGTGGCATTTTCTGACGGCTTTCCTTTTCTGATTATTTCAGAAAATTCACTGGATTCATTAAATCGGGAAATGCAGTTAAATTTACCAATGACGCGATTCAGGCCCAATCTGGTTATTGCCGGCTGCCCGGCCTATGCCGAAGACAGCTGGCGCGAAATCAGCATTGGCGCCATTAATTTCAGATTGCCCAAGCCTTGTTCCCGTTGCTCGATACCCACGATAGATCCTGAAACTGCGCAAACCGGTAAAGAACCGCTCCGTACGCTCAACCGCATCAGGAAATGGCAAAATAATGTCTACTTTGGGCAAAACGCATTGCATAACCAGTGCGGCATTTTAACCGTGGGCGATGCTGTACAGGTCAAAGTGACAGGTGCAAAACAGCCGCCGATCTGACCAGGAAGAAAACCGGTTGCAGCAGATTCACGCATTAAAAAGAAGCTTAATCTGCGGCAGATTATTATTGCGAGCTATTTATTTTGCCGCGCCAAGGGTTTTAGTGATTTTCTCTGCAATACCTTCTACGCCTTGTGCAACCAATTTTTTCTCGCCGCCTTTGACTTCGTAAATATATTCGCCCGCCAGAGCTTTCTTTTTGACATCAACCAGATGAGCCATCAGATAAAAAAACAGAAAGCTGGGCTTGTGCAGTCTTCCTACCAGCACATAATCAGCGCCATATTGATTGCCGAGCTGGGCCGCAGCATCAGGGTGATCAAAAAGATAACCGACGCCGGCGGTTGCTTGTTGTTGAGCATTTTCAGGGATGGCGACCACCTCATAACCTGATTCCTTAAGCTCATTTTCCAGCATCGGCCTGATTGAGGCCGTACGTGATATTTCAGCAGGTATGCGCGGAGCCAGGGTCACGTCTTTCAGCTCAAAATCCAGAACAGCGATGCGGGTTTCTGCCGCCACATCCTCAAGACTTAAGCACATAAACAACAGGAGTATTGCACTGTGAAGTTTGACTGTTTTATTGATTTTCATCCATAAGTGTCTATTCAAATGAATTTATGAGAACTTCTACCTTTAAAACCCACCCTCATGGATATGACTCTAAAAAGTGGTTATGTTACAACCTGGCTAGCAACTCCGCTTTCTTGGCGCTGTACTCCTCATCCGTCAATATGCCTTTTTCTTTCAGATTAGCCAATTTCTCGATAGCAATAAAAATATCTGCTTCCTGTTCGGTAACCTGGGTATTAACTGAACTGGATTGAAAGGAAGATGGGGGCTGAAATTGGTCCGGTGTTTGCACGGGCACATTGTCGATGGAAATAACCGGTAGTGTTTTAACATCGACCAGTCCATATTGACTGGTAAAAGTAATAGAACCGCCTACCGACTGTTGTTGGGAAAAACCGCCAATCTGATGATCCAGTGTATCGTAAAGTATTACGTGTCCATCTGCTTCGATAGCCAGCCGCCGAATGGCGGCAAAGTAGGCGTAACGCACATTATTTTGCGAACCCGTGCTATTAGGAAATTGCAGACCTTCCGGCCACCAGTTTCCGGAACTACCGGCAGGTGGCGGCACAAACAAGCTGACGGTTCCCCTAGGCCCGGAACTATTTTGTTGCTGCCCTCCTGTATCAGAATTGCCGCCATAGTTGTTTTGTTGCTGGTTGCCTTGATGCTGTGACTGAAAGCTGCCGCTTTGAATGAGGCCCGGTTGATTGGCAATCAGATCGGAGAGCTCTTGACACAACTCGCCTACACTATATTTTAAACCGTTATTGAACATATCCCCCAACATGATCATGCCGCCCTTCATCCATTGACCGGAACCGCCAAATTCAGGATGATTAAACTGCGCCATGGAACCGTTGCCATTGATCACCGACTGCAACATGCTGAATACCGCCTCAGGACTAAAATTATGGCGTTGTGCTATGTTATCGATTATTTGCCGGCCTTCCGGCGTAAGCTGTTTCATTAGAAAAGTCCACTGGTTAAAATGAGAATTACAACAAATGAATCAGGATCAGCTGGTTTTACGGCTGTCTCCTATTTGGATTTATTGCCAGTTTAAATGAACAGGAAATTAAAAGCACCCTTAATCTACAAATTTGAGGCAATTGATAATGTTTTGAATCATTTGATTTTTGTGGTGCGGCATCGGTCATTTAAGCGGCCTTAAAAATCACATTAACACTTGCTTGATAGAGCGCTTTTTCAGGGCGATAAATGAAAGTTCAGATCAAGTTGGTGCATAGCGTTATCACAGTTAAAAGCCATCTCTATATATCAGGAGACCTATCGCGGACGCTTGATCTAACGGGCTTTAACTCCACTCCTTCGGAATCGGCTGTTTTCTCTGAAAAATAAAATGTCAGCCGGCTATAAAAAATACAAGCCGGTCTATTTGGGGCTAAAGTGAAGTTATTATTAATCGTGGCACAACATCTGCTTTATTTCCTTTGAATATAAAGTCAGCATTGGAAATAGACGCATTGCACAGAATATGAAATTGAAAAATCCAAACGACAAGCTTGATGCTTATTTCCAGCAGGTCCAAACCATCATTCTTGACAGGCAAGATTGGGTCAGTGGTTTGCTTCCGGCCAGTACGGCTATTAATATTCATGGCAATTATACCGATGCCTGGGTAAGAGATAATGTTTACAGCATACTTGCGGCATGGGGTTTGGCGCTTGCTTACCGGCGCGCTGAAGAAACACAGGGACGAACCTATGTCCTGGAGCAAAGCGTCGTTAAATTGATGCGCGGACTTTTGGCGGCAATGATGCGGCAAGCTCCAAAAGTTGAAAAATTCAAGCAGTCCCAGAATCCAATGGACGCCTTGCATGCCAAATATGATACCAAATCAGGCGGGGTTATCGTTGGCGATCACGAGTGGGGACATTTGCAACTGGATGCTACATCTTTATTCCTGCTGATGCTGGCGCAAATGACGGCATCGGGCTTACGCATTGTTTTCACGATTGATGAAGTCAATTTTGTGCAAAACCTGGTGCACTATATCAGCCGCACCTATCGTACGCCCGACTACGGCATCTGGGAGCGCGGACACAAAATTAATGATGGCGTTGCCGAGTTAAACGCCAGTTCCATCGGCATGGCAAAAGCGGCGCTGGAAGCGTTATCCGGTTTTAATTTATTTGGCAAAGAGGGCGGACAGGCTTCGATTGTTCATGTGATCAGTGATGACATCGCCCGGACACGGATTGCCCTCGAATCACTGTTGCCGAGAGAATCTATCTCTAAAGAGGCTGATTCGGCCGTTCTCAGTATCACCGGATTCCCTGCTTTTGCAGTCGATAATCAAACTCTTCGGGCAAAAACTGAAGCGATTATTTGCAAAAAGCTTGAAGGCCGTTATGGCTGCAAACGCTTCCTGCTGGACGGCCACCAAACTGTCATAGAAGATAGTCACCGGCAATATTATGATCCCCATGAATTAAAGCAATTCCTGGACATCGAATGTGAGTGGCCGCTGTTTTTTACCTATTTATTGCTTAATAACTTGTTCGCAGGCGATAACGAAGCCGCTGTAGAGTATCGCCATAAACTGGAAAATTTACTCGTTGAACAAAATGGCCAGCAGTTAGTGCCGGAATTGTATATCGTGCCTGCAGCGTCGATTGCAGCAGAAAAAGCCAGTCCGCGCAGCCAGGAACGTGTCCCGAATGAAAATATCCCCCTGGTTTGGGCGCAAAGCCTTTTTATGCTGGGCAGTCTTATTCAGGATGATTTACTGGAAATAGACGACATCGATCCACTGGGCAGATATAAAATCCACAAGCAAAAAGAATATACACTACAAATTGTACTGCTGGCGCAGGATGAAGCTGTGCAGAGCAACTTGATAGATGAAGGTATTGACACGCAAACCTTCGCGGAAATAGCGCCTGTTCAGATAAGAGAAGCCAGCGAACTGGCCGAGGCCTATACGCATGTAGGCAGAAATGACCGTATTGGCTTGACTGGCCGGCCATTGAGGCAGTTGCGGACACTGGCAACCTCCAAAGTGTATATACTGTCAGGTGAGCGTCTGCTTTTTTTACCGCAGTGCCTTAATCAAAAAGGTTTTTATCTGGCAATGGATAACCGTTTGCTCATCCATCGCCTGCGCCTGGAATTATCGTACCTCCATAAACATTGGGACAGGCCGGGTAATCCTTTGGTAATTATGGCTATAAAGCCGAATATGCTGGGCAAACATCATCGCAAGATTCTTATTGAATTTATCAAGGAATTGCAACAAGGTTACACTCAGGGCATTTCCATCCGACTCGGAACCTTTTTAGATTTTGCAGCAACGTCAAGCCATGAAAAAATTAATTACCTGCATGATTTTCAATTCTCGAAAGCATCCTGGGAAGAAGCTGAGCGGCCTTCTTTTGAGTTGTTGCCCATCAATAACGAGCCGCCGGCATTATTGGATACATTCTTATTGACAGAATGGGAAATCGCTACGGATGAAATACTGATTGCACAGTTAAAAGCCAATGCCAATCCTTACGCACAACTTGAAGCATTAAGTTTGCTGGGCCTCCGTCATGGCCTGGATTATGATGCCGGATTAACTACGAAAAATGACGCTGCCGGTTGTGTGCGAGCCTTGTTGGAAGAGGTTTATCAGCGCGCCGGCGATCAGCATATCTGGTACATCGTCAGGCGTTGCGCAAGTTTACTGGGCAAATACGATATTAACCTGGAACAGGCGGCAACCGAAATTCTGGTTCGCCAACATGCCCTGACATTGGGGCGCGCCTATAGCGGCAGGGCAACCTTGACTCGCCCCGCCGACTCTTCGGTTATTTTGCAAATTATTCGCGCCTACAATGATAATGATGCCAGTGAACCTATCATTATTCAGGAATTGATCCTTTACCTGGGCATGTTAATTAAATCGAATCCGGAGTTGTTTACGGATATGCACACTGTACGTGTGGGCCATATCATGCAATTGGTTATCGCCAGGCAAAAACGCGAATCAGGTTGCAGTACGCTGGATCAAGCGTTTAATGAAATTCTTTCTTTGGCGCCTTATCAATTATCCCGAAAAGTAAAGGAAACCCTGCAAGACTATAACAATACTGAAGATCAACTGGTCTTGGCGGAAACGCTGCACTATGAAGGTCCCCTGACTGTAGCCGGCCGTCGTGAATTAACCCGTGCGCGTTTCTCGAAAAGCATGGATCCAAAAAGCTGTGGAGAAACTGTCGACTGGTATGAGTGGCGTGAACAGCAGGGCAGCGTCGGCAGAGAAAATAATGCATTTTTTGCCAGTGTCTGGGATATCCTGCACCATTGCAAAGGCCTGGTGATCGGAGACAAGCTTAACAGTAAAAACCGTCTGGATGCTGAAAACATCCTGTCGCAAATGACGGCGGGCGAACAAAGTTTTAAATTGCACGTCAACCATTTGCTTAATAAAATCCAGGCGCCTATTTATCGGCAATTAACGGTTGAAGCGCTAAAATCCATTGCGTCTATTTTTAATAAAAATTTGTGGCTATATATTGACGATACTTTATTAATAGACATTATTATTGGGCATGCAGTGAGGATTAATTGGTTACAATCTTATCCGGAATGTAAAGAGGACTATGAAGAGTGCGTGTCTTCGGCATGGCTGGCTTTTTATCACAATCCGCCGCATGAAGTTGCCAATAACATCCTTGATGCTTTAATACATCTACTTAACAATAATTAACAGGAGCTTACAGTGAGACTAGCCGGCGATATCGGTGGCACAAAAACGGTGCTATCCATTTCAACCAGGGATAGCAATGGGTCACTGACGTGTTTGCAGGAACAAAGCTATTCAAGCCAACAGTTTTCAAGATTTGATGATATTCTGGCCGCTTTTTTACCTGCCGGCATATCTATCACGTCGGCCTGTTTCGGCATTGCTGGCCCGGTTGTCGACCAACGCTGCCAAACCACTAATTTGCCCTGGTTCATCGATGGCGCGGAACTGAAAATAAAACTGGGCACGTCTAAAGTAAAGCTTCTGAATGATCTCGAAGCCATGGCGCTGGGTATGTTGTATCTGCCCGAACACGATCTGGTGGAGTTGAATCCGAATGCAGAAATCCGCTCAGGCAATATTGCCGTTATAGCGGCCGGAACAGGCCTGGGCGAAGCCATCCTTTACTGGGACGGCAGCAAGCACTATCCTCTGGCTACCGAAGGCGGCCATAGCGACTTGGCCGCTCAAAATACCCAACAGGATCAGTTGTTGGTTTATCTTAGAAAATTATTCCCCGATCATGTCAGTTGCGAGCGCATCGTGTCGGGCGACGGTTTCGGCCATCTGTATGATTTTCTCAATGACCAGGGCTTTGCTCCACCCTGTCCTGATGTTCCCGGTACCGATAGCGATATTGACAGGAATGCCGTTATTTCCCGGCTGGGCGTTGCCGGCAAAGACCCTCTTTGTTCGGAAGCGGTCAGGCTCTTTGTTGAACTTTATGGCGCTGAAACCGGTAATCTGGCATTAAAGGCATTGGCTACCGGCGGGGTTTTTATTGGCGGCGGCATTAGTCCTAAAATATTGCCCGCTCTGCAGGAAGATCAGTTTATGCGCGCGTTTAAAGCCAAGGGCCGTTTTTATCCCTTGCTCGATAAAATTCCGGTTAAATTATCCTTAAATCCACGCACGCCTTTAATGGGCGCGATTAACTATTTTGATTTGTAAAGTGCATGTCTTACTTCTCTTCCTGCAGATAAGCCTTTTCCTGGTAATGTCGGCTATGCCAGATAAATCCCAACGCCGTCAGCAACATTAATCCGGCAAAAAACCAGAAATACCCGGCTCCGGCAAGGCGGCTGGAACCGTCCGGGTTTTCGATGAAAAAATTCACCGCGCTCGTGAACAGATTCCCGAGTGCAACTGACGCCATATAAAGCGACATCACAAAGGATTTCATTGTCCTTGGAGCTTGAGTATAGGAAAACTCCAGACAAGTGATCGACACCATCACTTCGGCTGAAGTCAACAGCAGGTAAGCCGGCAATTGCCAGCCAATGCTGGGGCGAAATCCGGTATCCAGGCGCATCTGAATAACGGCAACCAATACAAACGACAGGACTGTGATAAACAAACCGATGGCGATCTTGTTCAGGTAGCTCAAGGGCAAAACCCTGCCTAGAGCCGGATACAGATACCGGTAAAACAAGGGTGTGAGCAGGACGATCAGCAATGGATTGGCGGCTTGAATCTGTGACGGCAAAATCTCGATGCCGAATATCAGCCTATCCATTTGTTGTGCTTGTAAGACCCAGGATGAGCCGGTTTGGTCAAACAAGGCCCAAAACATCGCAATGAACAAATAAATTCCGCTTAACCGTCCCAGACATCGTAAACCTTCACCGCTCAAAGCCTCGCGCACAAAACTCATACCGGCAGCGGGAATATGCACAAAGCGGTATCGTCCCGACCAGAATATTACCGTTGCCAATAGCATCAGCAAGCCGGGCACCAGAAATGCGGCCGATGCGCCATGCGTCTTGAGCAGCCAGGGAATCAGCAGCATGGATGCAAAAGCCCCGAGGTTAACAGATAAATAAAACCAGCTGAATATCTTGCTGAGCCAATGCTGGTTGCTCGCGCCAAACTGGTCGCCGACATGCGCGGAAACGCAGGGTTTAATACCGCCTGCGCCCAATGCAATCAGGGCTTGCCCCGTCAGCAAGCCGGTTCTCGTGTCATCCAGCGCCAGGCTGAAATGGCCTAAACAATAAACGCTCGACAGTAAAATGATTGTCCGGTACTTGCCCAATAAGCCGTCGGCCAGTAACGCGCCAAAAAAAGGCGTGAAATAAGTAATGGATACGAACAGATGAAAATACGCCTTGGCCTCGTTTTCGGTCATAGGATCAGGGCTGCCGCTGGCATCCATCAGATATTGAGTCATGAATACGACCAGAATCGCCCGCATGCCGTAATAGCTGAAGCGCTCGGCAAGTTCGTTGCCAATGATAAAAGGAATACCTGGAGGTATTTCAGTGGAAGTGGCTGGGGCAGTGCGGTATAGTGCTTTCAATAGAATGCCTCTTGCATTTTATTTTTGCGGTTTCCATGAAAATCACGATTGCAAAGTTGCAGCATAGCATAATCTTGGAAGCGGCCGAAAGCGTCCAGGCGATGCCGGATTAGGGGTATTATCTCGCCCCGTTTCGATCTATACAGCTTTGTACCCATCGCATTTCTTTAATGGCGGATCAGCTCCCGGATCAAACCTCATTTCGTGCCAAATTACCTTAAAAAATATTGACTTTTTTCGGCATATTGATATTTTAATTACGTTGTTTTTTGAATAACAGGCCTGAGGTTAGGCTTTTACATGGTCAAAGGATTATTGCCCAACACTCCTAAATGATAAGGAGGGTGCTATGAATAAATTAACTCCCCACATGGTGCGCGATTTAAACAAAACGCTTCCTGAAGGCACAGAATGCTATCTCTGCGCGGCCGCCAGGAAAGCTTTGGCTAAATACCGCAAGGGCCGCGAACCAGTGGTGTTTTTGCAAAAAGATGAGGCTGTGCCGGCATTGTCGCAAAGGCTGGGTCGGGGGCTGGAACGTTTTTTCACTCAGGATATTCAAGCGGCATTGAAAATGAAGCCCAATAAATGGCATAACTTATCCTGCTAATATTTTTTCTTACCAATATTATTCCCTCTCCTGCGAGAGAGAAGTTCCTACCATTATCAATATCCCCCATCCAGGGGGATATTTTTGCAAGGCTCCACGTATTTACATTGTGTTTTACAGGTTTAAAAGGAGACTTCGTTAAACTTGGCATTGGACGTAAGAACCTCCATTTTCCTGAGCTGGTTTAATTCGACCCGCGACTGTTCATGTCCAATACCGATAATCAGGTATTCCTGTTTTTCAGCGGTGGTAAGTGTATCAAGTGCCTTGCCTTCAAGAATTTCATGGTTTTTTAATGTCAGCCTTACCCGATAGCCATGCATGCAGGCGAGTTCAACGTAATCGTGAAGATCACAGGATATAGTAGGTTGGTTCATGACTCTTCTCCATTCAGACGAAGTTATGAGATTGGACAATTGTATCCCCGACAAACCCGAAAATAACACTCTTAACGACACGGGTCAAACATATTACCGTACAATTTGTTCTAAACCTGATACCCAAGCCCGAGCTTGAGCTGCATTCAACAAAGCAGGTCGGGGTATGTTGCCCCGACCGAAACGTTTGGTGTTGGTTAAATGTAATCGCAGAGATCAAAGATCGAAGAAACGTTAGGGCCGGGGTTGCAAACCCCGTCCCGCTTGAGAAGGACCGTCCCTGGCCCTCTGGCAACGCACTGCATGCAGCGCCCCTAAGGGCTTATCACTCGCCACATCCATGTGCCTCGCCCTTTGCGTGCTGCGCATGCAAATCGGCTATCCTGCCGATTTGTTCCGGCGAAAGCTCCGGTACTCGGCGCGGCATACGGAATGAAACTCGCAGATCGGTAAGGTACGCATCGCGTACCATTTTCAAAATGCTCCGTTAAAGCATACCCCAAAAAGGTATGCGGCGCATACCCTACATGGCTCGGTGTACTTTATAGCACCAAAGTGAGTGAGGAACGAACGCGTATCATCAATCTACGTGCTATATACTTTCAGCCGAAGTGATGGACTTTGCACAGCTTCGCGAGACTACCGAGTTTAAAAAGGCGGGCCGGATGTGACATTGCTCGCCGTATCCTATGTGCACCTGGCGATACGAGGCGAAGGCGGGTGTTCTCGAAGCGGAATGCGTCATTGGCCGCGAAGGCAATGCGGTACTCTTGCTGCGGAATGTAGACGCTGAGTTTTGACATCGCAATTCTCTCCGGGAGCGCCCAGTCGATGATTGGTGGTTGGTCTGGTGTGTAGTACTTGACCTCGCCATGGACGAGCATCTTGTTTTTGATTGAAGGTCGTCGCAACAGGGCGCCGCGAACGCCTGCGATGAGCCTGCTAGGGTTGCAGATTTCGACACACGCGCTCGCCTGAAATTGGGCGGCGAGATCCGCGCTGAGAACTGTGCTGAGGCAGAAGACGAATATGTCGTCCTCGTTCGCGGACGACTCGAAGGAATGAGGTAGGACGACCTTCTGCTGTGTTGCAGTGAGCGTGATCTCAAGCCCATTCTGAGGGTGATGGAGCCTTGTACCCTCAAACTCGTCGCCTCGTACTTGAGCGTCTTCGTAGTCACGGAAGTACGACAGGGAGCGAAACAGAACTGCGCCGTCACGAACCAGGGCTTCAACGTATTTTGAGGGAAGATACTTGTAGAGACTGGACACGCGAAGGGCCTAATGTTTGAATTAAAGGGCGCGCTTTAGCACGTCGCGTTTGAATGATGGTTTAGGTTTTCCATTAAAAAGTACAGTAGGCAACGCCTATTTTTGGACCATTGTCTTGTGTGCATGTCATCTGCCCTGGGGTAGACATTTTGTCACACAGCATATCTGCCCAATCCTTATGACTTTGACATCCATCAAGGTTTTTGAATCTAGCGGCCACAAAACAATTGGTTTCTCCTTGAGAGCAAATTACATATTTAACTGGTGTTTCTCCACTTGCGCTCTTAACACCGCTAAAACTAGTGCTTTCGCAACCACTAATAAGAAAAAAGATGATTATAACTGCTATGTATTTCATTTAATAAACCTGACTATTGATTATCAGGCAAATCTGCTTGATAGGTTGATATTACCCGGTTATTCGGGCAATTTTGCCTAAATACGTAAGGCGGAACGCGTCAGTGGTTCCACCGCACGATCGCATGATGGCTTCGAAATGGCGGATCGCCTATCGGCATCCGCCCTACGAATCACCCGCACTTGCTCTCCCCGCAATTCAAGCAAGTCATGCAACCATCCATCAATACCCCTGCCTTGGTGCTGTGCTTGTTGCAGAGCACGGGTATTATGCCGCCTGCAAATTCGTTAAAGGCAAATGCGACATGACCACGGAATGAATATCAGCCTTAAGGCTGGCATGTTGCACATCAATCCCTACTAAGGCGCCGTTAACGTCAAAATCCAGCACGACGCCGTCGGCCACTTCATCGGAATTGACCGATGGTCTATCTGCCAAATGGATATATAAGGAATCTGTTGCCTGGTCGTAGCTCAGTTTCATGGTTTAAATCTCCTGTCAGGAAAGGCGTTATGTATTGTTATACCGTCTTCCAAGGTTACTACACGTAAATATTTATTCAACTCAGACACAAATATCCAATGCCGGATTCGCCCGTCGTCCTGGATTTCGCGATGCACTGGATTTAATATTGCGGCTTGACACCAAGTCAATTGAATGTAGGGGCGCTTCATTAAAACATCATTACGAAAATAATCCGTCGTGGGTATTTCGTTCTTCACTGTACTATAATTGGATCATTTGAAATATCTTAATACGTAAGGTGGAACGCGTCAGTGATTCCGCCGCGTAGCAGCATCACCGTATAATGGCTTCGAGATGGCGGATCGCCTATCGGCATCCGCCCTACGAATCACCCACACTTAGATTCTCCGCAATTCAAGCAAGTCATACACCCATCCATCAATACCATGGCTTTGGTGCTGCACTTGTTGCACAGCACGGCTTTTTCGGGAAACGATTGCGCATCGGATTTGCCATGCAGAGCTTCAAATTCGCGGCGTTTTTCGGCAAGAAACTTTTTCTGGTGGTCGGTCATCCCATCCGGCTTGATCATGCCGATGTGTTTTAAATGCGATTCGATGGCGTAGCCGATTTCGGCGACCAGAGACGGCATGAAGACGCCGCCTTTTTTGAAATAGCCGCCGCGCGGATCGAATACCGCTTTCATCTCTTCGACCAGGAAGCAGGCATCGCCGCCTTTGCGGAATACCGCCGAGATAACCCGGGTCAGCGCCAGCACCCACTGGAAATGCTCCATGTTTTTGGAGTTGATGAAGATTTCATAAGGGCGGCGCTCTTCGTGGGCGGTGCCCATGTTCAGGACCATATCGTTAATGGTAATGTACAGCGCATGTTCCGACTGCGGCGTTTTTATTTTATAGGTGGAGCCGAGCAGCACTTCGGGACGCTCGACTTTCTCGTGCATGCTTTCCAGTGAAGGCTGCTGCTCCTGCTTGGCCGGTTCGGCATTGTCCTTGACCAGCACTCTGTAGCTGATGATTTTTTTTGCAATTTTATGTGTCATGTTGTGTCTCTGTTTAGTATTAAGGCTGTAGATTATTTAGGCTGATTCGCTCTATTTTGGTTCCCTCTCGACGGGAGAGGAATAATAGAGCAGCATCTGATCAATCAAAACTTACCGTAATACCCCTCTTTCAGCGCATCAAACAGGTTGGCGGCGGTATGGATCTCGCCGTCGTACTCCACTTCTTCATTGCCCTTGTATTCAACTACGTGCCCGTCTTCCAGCATAAACTGATAGGTGGTGTTTTCCAGGTCGGATTCCTTGACCAGCACGCCCTGGAAGACCTCAGGGTTAAATCGGAAGGTCGTGCAGCCTTTCAGGCCTTTGTCATAGGCATATTCATAAATAGACTTGAAATCTTCATAAGGAAAGTCAGTAGGCACATTAGCGGTTTTGGAGATTGAAGAATCTATCCATTTTTGCGCTGCGGCCTGAATATCAACATGTTGCTTCGGGCTGACATCGTCAGCCGCAATAAAGTAATCCGGCAGTTTTTGCTCAGGGTCTTCACTGTAGGGCATGGCGCCGGGGTTTATCATTTCGCGATAAGCCAGTAGCTCAAAAGAAAAGACATCGATTTTCTCTTTGGATTTTTTGCCTGCACGGATCACATTGCGGGAATAATGATGGGCAAAGCTCGGCTCGATGCCGTTGCTGGCGTTATTGGCCAACGACAGGGAAATAGTGCCGGTCGGCGCAATAGAGCTGTGGTGCGTGAAGCGCGCGCCGGTTTCAACCAGTTCGGCAATCAGGGCCGGTTCTTCTTTAGCCAGTTTCTGCATGTAGCGGCTGTATTTGGCATGCAATACTTTGCCTGGAATCTGGTCGCCTATTTTATAACCATCGGCAATCATTTCAGGACGCTTGTGCAGCATTTCACCGCTGACAGTAAACATCTGCTCCATAATGGGTGCGGGGCCTTTTTCTTTAGCCAGAGACAAGCCGGCTTTCCAGCCTTCTATGGCTAAAATTTTGGTGACTTCTACGGTAAATTGCAGTGAAGATTCATCGCCGTATTTCATGCCCAGCATGGTGACGGTTGAGCCCAGTCCCAGATAGCCCATGCCGTGGCGGCGTTTGCTGATGATTTCCTCCCGCTGTTGAGGCAAGGGCAGGCCATTGATTTCGACGACGTTATCCAGCATACGGGTAAAAATCCGGATAGCTTTGCGGTAAGTTTCCCAATCAAAATGCACGTCGCTGGTGAAAGGTTTTTTAACGAAACGGGTCAGGTTAATGGAGCCCAGCAAGCAGCTGCCATAAGGAGGCAGGGGCTGTTCTCCGCAAGGATTCGTGGCGCGAATTTTTTCACAAAACCAGTTATTATTCATCTCGTTAACTTTGTCGATCAGGATAAATCCAGGCTCGGCATAGTCGTAAGTGGAACTCATGATGATATCCCACAAGCGGCGCGCCGGGATGATTTTAGAAATTTTGCAGGCTATCAGGCCATCGTTATTAACGACATAGCCGTCTTTAACGGGGAGCTCACGCCAGATCATTTGTGCGCTGTCGCTTAAGTCCAGCTTATCCAGTTTGACCTCTTTTTCGGTCACAGGAAATGACAGCGGCCAGGGCTGGTCATTTTTGACTGCGTTCATAAACTCTGTCGTAATCAACAGCGACAGGTTAAATTGACGCAAGCGGCCATTTTCGCGCTTGGCGCGGATGAACTCCACGACATCGGGATGGCCAATATCAAAAGTGGCCATTTGCGCGCCGCGCCTTCCGCCCGCAGATGAGACGGTAAAACACATCTTGTCATAGATATCCATGAACGAAAGCGGGCCGGATGTGTAGGCGCCTGCGCCTGACACATAGGCATCCTTAGGTCTCAGGGTGGAAAACTCATAACCGATGCCGCAGCCCGCTTTTAGCGTAAGGCCTGCCTCGTGCACTTTGCCAAGAATATCGTCCATGGAATCGGCGATGGTTCCGGACACTGTGCAATTAATGGTCGATGTCGACGGTTTATGTTCCAGCGCGCCGGCATTGGAAATAATCCTGCCTGCCGGAATAACGCCCTGACGCAAAGCCCATAGAAAATCCTTGTAACATTGTTCCTGTTTATTCGTTCCTTTCTCCACTTGGGAAAGCGCTCTGGCAACGCGCTGATAGGTGTCATCAATAGTGGCGTCAATCGCTACGCCATCTTTGGTTTTCAAGCGATACTTTGAGTCCCAAATATCCATTGAAGCATCCTGAAAAGGAATTTCGGTAACGGTATTGAAGATGACATGAAGTTGCGCTGACATTGATAATATTCCCTGACTGAAAGTGGTAGAAGAAGTAGAAATAAACCGTAAATCAGCACCTTAGGTTTTTTAGGGCGAATGCGGGCTTACATCTATATATAGATATTTTTTATTGTTGAAACACAATATATAGTGTTTTTTTGAAAAAACAATAAATTTTTCCGCTGAAAAAAAACGTCCAAAAAAAGCTTTTTCAGGTGCTTGTTTTTTAAGGTGCAGTTTTTTTGCAAGTCTTTTTTGTTATTAAATTAAGGAATTTTTCAGGTCATCGATGCGGTTTAAATAGCGTGCCCAACAATAAACGCGACAGAGAGATATTCAGACGCTATTTTGATATTTATTTAAACCTGGAGTTGCTGAAATGAAGCGGCAAATTCATCAGATTATTAATCTGCCGAAATTGAAAAACTTGTAGGGTCAAAAATATAGAAAATGAAATTGCGTCCGGGTGGACGACAGAATCGGGGTAACGTGCGCATGGATGCGGTAGATGGAAATGGCTGGCAACAAATAGAGAGTCGGGTTTTACGGCGGGTTAGGGCATGTGTTCATTTCAACTTGTCCTGAAGTACAGATCACACCCCTGTGATTCGGGTTCCGGCAGTCCATGCCGGGAAATGATGCTGTGTTTTTTAACGCTTCATGGAATCAAAAAATTCGGCGTTGGTTTTGAAGTCTTTTAATTTGCCAATCAGAAATTCAGATGCGGCCGTTTCATCCATGGGCTGAAGGATCTTGCGCAGTATCCAGGTTTTTTGCAGGGTATCGGGATCAACCAGATATTCTTCGCGGCGGGTTCCCGAACGATTGATGTTAATCGCGGGGTAAATCCGTTTTTCGGCAATTTTTCTATCCACATGCAATTCCATATTGCCGGTGCCTTTGAATTCTTCGTAGATCACTTCATCCATTCGTGATCCGGTATCAACCAGTGCGGTCGCAATAATCGTCAAGCTGCCGCCTTCTTCTATATTACGCGCCGCTCCGAAGAAACGTTTCGGTTTTTCCAGGGCATTGGCGTCAACGCCACCGGTTAAGATTTTGCCTGAAGAAGGCACGACGGTATTGTAAGCGCGTGCTAACCGGGTGATCGAGTCTAACAAAATGACCACGTCGTGTTTATGTTCGACCAGACGGCGCGCCTTTTCGATAACCATTTCTGCAACTTGCACATGCCGGGTCGCGGGTTCATCAAAGGTGCTGGAAATCACTTCACCGCGTACGCAGCGCTCCATTTCGGTCACTTCTTCGGGACGTTCATCGATTAACAACACAATCAGGTAGCATTCGGGATTCTTATCGGCGATTGCCTGCGCCAGACTTTGCAGTATCATGGTCTTGCCCGCTTTTGGCGGAGATACAATCAAACCACGCTGGCCTTTGCCGATAGGGGCGATTAAATCAATTATTCTGCCGGTTAAATCTTCGCTGGTGCCATTGCCTTGTTCAAGAACAAACCGTTGTTTGGCAAACAGGGGGGTCAGATTTGAAAAGGTAATTTTGTTTTTGGTGTTTTCGGGAGGTTCGAAATTGATCTGATCGACTTTGAGCATTGCAAAATAACGCTCATTATCTTTAGGGGGCCTGATCTTTCCGCTAATCGTGTCGCCTGTTTTTAAAGAAAATCGTCTGATTTGGCTGGGTGATACATAAATATCGTCAGGACCTGCCAAATAAGAGCAACCCGGCGTTCGTAAAAAACCAAAACCATCCTGTAAAATTTCCAGAACGCCATCGCCGGAAATATCGTCGCCGGCTTTTGCCTGCTTCTTCAGGATAGCAAAAATCAAATCCTGCTTACGCGATCTGGCAACGTTTTCAAGCCCAAGGGACTCGGCGATTTCAATAACTTCACTGATTTGTTTTAGTTTTAACTCGGTAAGATTCATAAAAAAGGTAACTCGAAGAAAAGTAGTCAGGGCATAACGCCTTAACGACCGGGATAGGATTTAGAATTCGGGGTGCAGCTTATCGGATGATATGATTGAGTGCGCAGGAGCATCGCACAGGACAAGTATAACTCAAATACTCAGACCCGTCCAACTTTTATGACAGGTCCGAGTCAACTCGACAATTATATATTGCTATCTATGAACTTGGCAAGTTCCGATTTAGTCAGCGCGCCGACTTTAGTCGCCTCCACTTCGCCGTTCTTGAATAGCATGAGCGTTGGGATGCCGCGCACGCCGTAGTGTTGAGGAGTTTGGGGATTTTCATCTATGTTAACTTTAACGACTGTCAACTTACCCGCATATTCTTCGGCAATGGCATCCAGGACAGGGGCAATCATTTTGCAAGGTCCGCACCATTCAGCCCAATAGTCAACCAGTACAGGACCGTTAGCGTTAATAACAGTTTCATTAAATTCATTATCACTTACATGAAGGACTGAATCGCTCACACTATTTCTCCAATAATTAAAAAATTAAGACTATAGGAGGGATGGAGTTGCTAGTCAATCAATTTCAACCATTTTGATTTTTACGTTATGCTATAGCACTATGAACAATACCCATTTAACACAAACCCGATTCAGCAATCTTGAATTGTCCGATTCTATCCTGCACGGATTAACCGATGCGGGTTTTAAACATTGCACGCCAATTCAGGACAGGGCCTTGCCCTTATTGTTGCGGGGCAGGGATCTTGCCGGACAGGCGCAAACCGGAACAGGCAAAACGGCTGCTTTTTTGCTGGCGACTTTTCAGCACCTGATCAATGACGAAAGCGAGCTGATCAAGAATCCCAGAGCGCTCATTCTTGCGCCGACACGTGAATTAGCGATTCAGATTCACAAGGATGCGTTGCTTTTGGGTAAACATCTCGGTTTAAAGTTCGCGCTGATATACGGCGGTACCGATTATCAAAAACAGCTGGATACGATAAAATCCAATGTTGATATTATTATCGGCACGCCCGGCCGTGTTATCGATTTCTATCGGCAAAACGCCTTCACTCTTGACAAGGTTCAGGTCACGGTGATGGATGAAGCCGACCGTATGTTCCATTTGGGCTTTATAAAAGATATCCGCTATTTATTACGGCGTATGCCGGCGCCGGATTTGCGCTTGAATATGCTGTTCTCGGCGACCTTGTCCTATAAAGTGACGGAACTGGCTTATGAGCACATGAATAACCCAGAGCTGGTTCGCATCGAAACTGAAGAGGTTACCTCAAAATCGATACAGCAGAGTGCATTCTGTCCGGCTAATGACCAAAAAATGCCCTTATTGATCGGGCTCTTGAATCATCGCCAACCGCAACGCAGCATCATCTTTGTCAATACCAAACGCTGCGCTGAACAACTGGATGATATGCTTAACGCCAACGGCTATAAAACCGCCGCCCTCAGCGGTGATGTGCCGCAAGATAAGCGCCAGCGGCTGTTAAATGATTTTAAGGAAAACCGGATTACCTTGCTGATTGCCACTGATGTTGCGGCCAGAGGTCTTCATATTCCCGATGTTTCCCATGTGATCAATTATGATTTACCCCAGGATGTGGAAGATTATGTCCATAGAATCGGCCGCACCGCCCGTTTTGGCGCCAGCGGCGAGGCCATCAGTTTTATCTGTGAACAATATGCCTATTCGATGCCCGATATTGAAGATTATATCGGTCAAAAAATACCGGTTAAGGCGATTACTGCCGATCTTTTAGCAGACGTTATAACGCCGGAAAAAAGGCCGTCAAAACCTAAAGCGGACTATAAAGGCAAGCGTCCCAACCAGGACAAAAGCAGGAGAGCTACAACCCATCCATAAGCTCGCGGAAATCCTCAATAGCAAGGAAACCGGTTACGTTTTTTTTAGGCTGTTTGCTGTCGGGGCGGGTTACGGAAACCAGATGTGCAATGCCGAACAGTCTGGCTGAATTCAATACCGTCAGGCTGTCATCAATCAATAACGTTTTCTGTTTATCGAACGGTTGCCGCTGCTGCAATAAATCCCAGAAACCCGCATGCTCTTTAGGAAGGCCTAGATCATGAGAGCTGATGATGCCGTCGAAAAACGGCTGCAAGCAGGTTTTTTCCATCTTCAGCCCCAGACTGTTACGATGAGCGTTGGTCACTAGCAGAACCTTTAACGAAGATTGCTGAAGTTTTTCCAGAAATTCTGCGACATGCGGCAATACCGCAATCAAGCCGGATATCTCCGCTTTCAATCCGGCAATATCCAGTTGTAAAACTTCGCTCCAGTAATCAAGACAGTACCACTCCAGCTTGCCTTCCATGCTTTTGAAGCGCGGTTCCAGCTGTTGTTTTGCAGCAAGGACGGATAATCCCTGTTTTTCTGCAAATTTAAGCGGCACAAATTCCTTCCAGAAATGATTGTCAAAGTTCAAATCCAGTAATGTTCCATCCATGTCCAGCAAGACAGTGTCAATTTCATTCCAATTAATCATAAGAGTGCGTTATAGTTGCTCAAAAATTATTTGCTAAAATAGCACAATGGCTGACACACCTACCATCCTTAACAAAACCACCATTGCTAAAAGCCGGCTATTCCGCATTGAATCGCTGGAGATACAATTCAGCAATGGCGAACAGCGCAATTACGAACGCCTGGCGCGGGGCTCAGGCGGCGGCGCAGTGCTGATTGTGCCGATGCTGGATGTTGAGACCGTTTTACTGATCAGGGAATATTCCGCCGGCGTACACCGTTATGAAGTCGGCTTGCCTAAAGGTAAAATCGATGCCGATGAATCTTTTCTCGATGCCGCCAATCGGGAGCTTAAAGAAGAAGTCGGCTTCGGCGCCAGAAAGCTCCATCATTTAAGCTCTTTTTCCATCGCGCCGTCTTATCTTGAGCATACCACAGAGATTGTTATCGCCCAGGATTTATATGCTGAAAAATTACCCGGCGATGAACCCGAAGAGCTTGATGTTATTCCGTGGAAATTATGCGATATCAATGAATTACTCGCGGCAGGCGAATGCACCGAGGCACGCTCGATTGCGGCGCTGTTTATGACCCTGGAATATTTTAAAGCGCAATGATTTTGAAAATCGGCTGTTTTCATACGCCTGATAACACTCAAAGCCACTTCTGAAGAAGGTATTTATCCTTATTCTTCCACCCGGCTTTCCTGCCCGGTATTCTCCAATTCCAACTGCTTTACTGTATTACCCGCCAGTTTTGCCGCATAGATCAGCACACCTGACGAGATCAGCAAACCTAACATTAACAGGGGATAAGAAATCATGCTCTGTTTCGTCGACCCGCTGACCAAACCGGCCAGATGCTTGGTGGTATAGCCGATATACACCAGACTGCCGTTGTAAATTAAAATTCCGCTGGTCGCCAACAGGTAAGGCCAGAATCTGACCCGCGTGACAGCCAGGGCATAACTGAGCAATGCAAAGGGCAAAGGCGTCAGGCGCAGCAAGAAAATCAGCTTGAAAGACTTTTCGTTTAGGGCCGCATCCAGGGCCGCTAACTGTTTATGTCCGGCGATAATAGCGATGACTTTATCCTTGAATAGATAGCGCCCCAGAAAAAAAATAAGCGCCGCCGCCAGATAGGTTGCAATAGTCATATAAAATTCGGCAGCGCCAATTGAAAATAACAGACCGGCTACAAAACACAACGTATCGACTGAGATTAAAAGAGGGGTCAGGACGACGAATAATGCAATGAAAGCGAGCGGCGCAAATGGGCCCAGATTCTGGATCCATAGTTCCAGATCAGGAAGATGAAGCTCCAGTTCATGGCCAAGCACTAATATAATGCCGGCAATGGCCAGAATTACAGATAACTTTCCGGTAGTGGATATATTGGTAAGCTGCATCAGCTGTTTTCTCCGTGAAAAAATAACAACCGGCTTCTTGGTTGGCCAAGGTAGATTGCTTTTCCCTCAACGTTGTGAACCGGCGGCATTTGCAACATTATTCCGGCTGGCGAGTTTCTTTATATTTCAGGCTGATATTAACCATTGACCAGCCGCCGAAGAACATATTAACGCCAAATAGCAGGCCTAATAGCCATGTCGCTGTTCCAGGCCAACCCATCCAGACGATCAGCGCCAGAACCAGAGCCGTAACGCCGCTGAAGAACACGAAGCCCCAGTGGGCCATTGGACGCATCATGAGCGCAAAAGAAATTTTAGCGATGCCTTCCAATGCAAAAAACAGGGTTATCAGCACGGTTAAGGTCAATATTCCCTCAAGCGGCTGAGCCAGAAACAAGTAGCCGATGACAATCTGCAAAATCCCCATAAACAGCCATAAACCGAAACCGGGCATACGAAAAAAGAACAAGGCCCGGGCGATAAGAAAGCTACCTCCGAATATAAGAATCCAGCCGAGTGTGACGATAATGGCTACGGTAAAAAAGTGCGGTAGTATGATGGCGGCAGAGCCCAGGAAAATGAGGAGAATCCCTTCGACCAAAAATAATTTCCAATGTGTTTGAAAATAATCCTGCAATTTCTGCTGCACCTGCTTTATTTCATCGGTGTTATTTCCTATGTTGATCATGGTTTTTTGCTCATAAAAAGATGGATAGTCTCCCGGCAAGATTAGCTGCCGGCCTTCTTTACAGCTTATAAACGCTTTCAATCAATTTTACTAAATGTGCTTCACGCCCTGCGATCTATTGTATAACACGTGATCGATGCAGCAACCGGCATGAGCCAATCGTACTATACCGGAAGTTATGCATGGACAGGTAATTCGGATACCGGTTCCTTATTGCTTTACCGGGTAAAAATAACTAACGCCTATGTAAAAAGCGCCGGTAATTCAGGATTATTAAAACAGAATGTTATAATTAAAGCTTATAAAAATAACCTTTATCTATTGCCGTGCCGTCAAAACAAGCAGCGCCTTACAGTTGGAATAATATCTACCGGATTGCGTTAGAACACAAAAAAGAACTGATTTACTCCCATTTCAACGCTATTCTTGCGACGATTGCAAGTGTTCCTGTGCCCTTATTGATGCCGTTGCTGGTCGATGAAGTGCTATTGAATAAACCGGGTTTTGCGGTCGGCTTTATCAATCGGCTGTTTCCTGCCGAATGGCAGCTGCCCATTGTGTATATTGCAGTTATTCTGATTGCAAGTTTAGTGCTGCGGATTATCGCCATCATCTTTAATATTATCCAGGCGAGGCAATTCTCCTGCATTTCCAAAGACATCATTTTCCGCATTCGCAAAAACCTGATCGGACATTTACAAACCATTTCCATGTCCGAATATGAAAGTCTGGGTACCGGTACCGTGGTGACTCATCTGGTTAAAGACCTGGATACCGTTGATACTTTTATTGGCACTACAGTCAGCAAACTGCTGGTGGCCAGCCTGACCATCATCGGTACGGCGGTGATCTTGCTGTGGATGCACTGGCAGCTGGGTTTGTTCATCATGCTGCTGAATCCGGTGGTGATTTATTTTACCCGTGTAGTCGGTTCTCGCGTTAAAGACCTTAAAGCCAGGGAAAACTCCGCTTACGAAGTTTTTCAACAGTCCTTGACCGAGACGCTGGAGGCGATTCATCAAATCCGCGCCAGCAACCGCGAGCGCTATTATTGCCGGCAACTGATTGAATCTGCGCGCTCGGTCAAGGACTATTCGACTGCCTTTGCATGGAAAAGTGACGCCGCGACGCGCTTGAGTTTTATGGTGTTTCTGTTCGGTTTCGATATTTTCCGGGCCTGCGCCATGTTGATGGTGTTCTATTCCGACCTGAGCATCGGCCAGATGCTGGCGGTATTCGGCTACCTGTGGTTCATGATGGGACCGGTGCAGGAAGTTCTGAATATTCAATATGCTTTTTATGCGGCTAAAGCGGCATTGGCGCGTATTAACCGTCTGAATGCGCTTAAACAGGAGCCGCATTATCCTCATCTTGAAAATCCGTTTCTGAACAAAAAAACCGTCGCCATTTGGGTCGATAATCTGCATTTCAGTTACGGCGAGGAAAAAATACTCAACGGCATACAATTAAAAATCAAGGCGGGGGAAAAGGTTGCTTTGGTCGGCGCCAGCGGGGGAGGCAAGTCTACCTTGATACAAGCCCTGATTGGTCTTTACCCGCCGGATGAAGGCCGAATTCTTTTTGACAATGCGCCTATTGAACGCATAGGTCTTGAGGTCGTCAGAGAAAATGTCGTTACGGTATTGCAACACCCCATTCTTTTTAATGATACTATCCGCGCCAACCTGACATTAGGCAGGCCTGCCACAGATGCCGCATTATGGAATGCGCTGAGTATTGCGCAATTACTGGATGCAGTTAAGGATCTTGAAAACGGATTGGATACCGTCGTCGGTCGCCAAGGCATGAGACTTTCCGGTGGACAACGGCAAAGAATGGCCATTGCCCGCATGATCGTCGCCGATCCCAAAGTGGTGATACTGGATGAAGCGACTTCGGCGCTGGATACCGAAACGGAGCATAATCTGCATCTTGCGCTGGATTCCTTTTTAAAAGGACGCACCACTATTATTATTGCTCACCGTCTGAGCGCCGTTAAACAGGCCGATCATGTCTATGTCTTTGAGCAAGGTAAAATCTGCGAACAAGGACGCCATGAAACATTAATCAGCCAAAATGGTCTCTATGCCAAACTTTACGGCGAATATCAGTAAACTATTCAAGGTTAAAACTCAAATCCCGATGGAGGGACAGTTAAACACGCTCACATCTTATGACTGAAATTTACGATCTGCATTGCCATTCATCCGTTTCTGACGGCGCCTTATCGCCTACAGAATTAATACAGCGCGCTCATCAGCAAGGCGTTACCGCACTGGCTTTAACGGATCATGATACGACGGCCGGACTGGCTGAAGCACAGGCTTGCGCGAAGCTGGAAGGCATCAGGTTGATAGCCGGCGTTGAGCTTTCCACGAGCTGGCAGGATAAATGTTTCCATATCGTGGGATTGGGAATTGATCCGGGTTATGCGCCGCTGGCGCAAGCGACTCTTGATCTGCAAAATATCCGTCTGGAACGCGCTGAAAAAATTGCCGCCAAGCTGGAGAAAAAACGGATACCGGGCGCTCTGGATGCCGTCAAAAAAGCTGCAGGCAAAGGCATGATTACCCGCACTCATTTTGCGGAGTTCCTGCTGTCGCAAAATCATGTGTCCACTCAGCAAGAAGCCTTCGACCGTTATCTGGCAAGAGGCAAACCTGCTTATGTTTCTACGGCTTGGGCTGATCTGGAGCAGGTGGTCAACTGGATTACCGGGGCGGGCGGCGTTGCCGTATTGGCGCATCCGTTACGCTACAATCTGACCGCCAACTGGATGAAGCGCCTGCTTGCTGCCTTTAAGGATGCGGGCGGGCAGAGCATAGAAGTGGTCACAGGCAGAATTAGCGCAGACGAGATAAAGCTGTCTGCGGATTATGCCTCCCGCTTTCAATTGGCCGGTTCCGTAGGTTCCGATTTTCATAATCCGGCTAATCCCTGGGTCGAGCTGGGCAGGTTGGCGGCTTTACCCGACAACATCAAACCGGTATGGGAGTTGCTGGGTTAAGCAATGTTCCGATCAGGGTCAAAATATTAACGTTCATGCCTTATCCTGTAGTACGCTAACTGATCGCTTTATCCAGACATATCAATGCTTGCGATGGAAAAACATAAGCCGGCTCAAGAACCCCAAGCTTCCTAGCCCGGACAAGTCAATATTGCCAGGCTCCCCGGACTGCCTCTGAGAGACATCGGATGGTTGCTGTGAATGTCTGTTGCAGTGAACCTGCAACTCCTTCAATGCCCTGCATATCTGGGAAAAACCGCCATCGGCCAAACGCCAACCATCAATAATCTGAACGCCGGCAAGCTGGTATTTCATCTGTTGAGGAATAGTGATGGAGGCAATGGTAATCGGGATAATGCTGATTTTGGAAGTATCCGCCAGATCAAGTTCCTTGCGTACATTCGTCGATTTAACTGAATTGGGTGATAGAAATATAATAAAAACGTTCGCAGCCTCGATAGCGTCGACAATCGCATTTCGCCATTGCTCGCCCCCGTGTATCCCGCTGCGGTCGATCCAGATGGGATAGCCTGCTTGCTCTATCTTTTCGGCGACCCGCTCCACAACCGCGGTATCCTGTCGGGAATAACTTAAAAATACGGAATGCATCGTCTTGCTCCTGATTTTTGAACGAACCCTGCGTAGGCTCTGTCAACGCACGATTAACCGGATATTCGTTTCTGATCAGCGTAAACACTGATGAATCGTTGAGCCTCTTTAAGACTTTTTCGATCTGCAAATATTAAGATCGGTAAAAGCTCCCTGGCAAAAAATACACAACCCGATTTACTGTAGCGATAATATACTCGTTCAACCCACGGGATAAGCCAAAAACTTAAAACCTCAATGACCAGACCAAATATGGCCCCGATCCACACGGCGTATCCCAAAAGTGTTGTAACGTAATAAAAAAGCGATAATGCGAACAGGGCCATAAAAAGCAGCCACATAATGTTGATGTGTCAACACTTTTCCGGGCACATGGTTAAGCGGCTTTTTGCTGCAATTCGTAGTCTACGGGTGACAAATAGCCATTGGCCGAATGCAGTCGCTCCCGGTGATAAAATACTTCAATATACTCA
>JAQURG010000021.1 GCA_028715725.1 Methylococcales bacterium | reverse complement strand
CATTAACGGCAGGCGAATATTGTGGGTTAAGCTGATCTTTGCCAAGGATAAAACCCTTGATAAACTCGGCGATGACCTCATTGAACAAGTCGCACCGAAGCCGGCAGCCATTTCCGATCACGTCCATGGCGGTCATTTTCTGCAACTGCATAAAGCCCTAGATAACTGAAAACAAATGGTTTTTGATAGCCTGTGCACCCCGCACCTGGAAGCGTTCAATAGGGCACCCTTGCTTGATGGCTCGATGATATTGCTCGATCCGCCAATGCCGGTCATGCTGGCTCGGCAAGGCACGGCGGTCAAATCCGGTGAGCGCGGTCTCATCGGCCAAGAAGGCGGCATAATGGCGCGGCTGGTCTTTCAGCCACGTCCTGAACAGCTTCACCTTGCCGAATTCGCGCAACCACACGATTAACCCTCTTCAGGGCTGGCCAGTGCTTTTACCTGAATCCAGACACCTTTCTCCAGTGAAACCAGACGGTTGCTTTCCAGCGCGAACACAAACTCCAGACTGTGGTTTTTCACCGTCTTGAAATTTTTCACGCAGGCCTACCAACTGTCTCCGGTCCACCAAGGCCGGTTTGAGGCCCCAGGCCAATACCTCGGTCAGCATGTCGTGAAAATAATCGTTTTTGGTTTTGCCTTCCGCCTTGTCGTAAACCCGGAAGTTGACAGGCGAGTGTGGGCCGTGGCTATCGGTGTAATACAGGGTGATCAGGTTAATGCCTTTAACAGTGCGATGAGGCTTGCCCGGCCAAAAATGACCGACCAGCGCCCTGTACTGGCTATAGGGCTTGTCCAATACACTATCGTCCACTCTCAACGTGCCTCCCTTCAGCTTCAAAGTCAACTTGGCTTCATTGAATAAATCCTGGCCGGTAGAGGCTTCTCGGTGTAAAAATCGGTTAACACTATCGTGTGAAATCGACAGCACTTCTCCCAAACGGCAACAACTGGCCTGTTTCGGTTCGCTCAATAAGAATCCGATGTAAATCGGTAAAGTACAACGGGCTTAAAATGAAACCAACACTATGCTGGACGCCACCCGATTTGTGCCAAGCTGAATTTCCTAACACATTAATGTTTAGTTACCTCAGTTCGGGTTAAGAAAAGTTGGGCAGGTTTTTGTAAATCAGGAAAAATAATGTTTCCAACAACACATTTTCTACAAGAACCTGCCGACGATGAATTTAACACAATTATTTTGCGATATAGACGATTTTTGCCAAACTTTTGTCCCGCTTGGCAAAAGAGCCTTCTGAGTCAGGGTGAAAAGAAACGTAACCGGCCCTATCTGATGAGCATTAGCGAGATGGTTACGATTTTGGTGGCCTACCATCAAAAAAGTTACCGGACTTTTAAGTGGTTTTACCGGCAGCATGTCCAAAAATATTGGCAGCTAGAGTTTCCTAACTTGTCGAGCTACAATCGCTCAATTATCTCGCCACTATCGTGGCCTGCTTGGCGGCTTACTCTTATCAAGATAAAAAGCCGGCTCTTCAATTACGCGAAACTGATCTGCTGCCTTTTCTTCTGAAGGCTTAAACCGAACTGAGGTTAATCCTAACAATCGCCATTTTACCTGAAGCTTTGAACACGATATTCGGTCCGAAAATCAAGGTGCGAGCGCAAATTGGATTAACAGAAAACTGGGCGTGCAGGCAATAGTGAGGCTGGGGAATGCGTTATACAAACTGCCGGAGATTCTTGCAGGCATAAAAAAGGCTGGAATTTATCCAGCCTTTTTGTTTATTTAATTAACAGTTACTTTAACAGGCCCTGCAGTAAACCATTCAACTTATGTACAAAGGCTGCAGGATCATCCAGTTGCCCTCCTTCACTTAAAATCGCCTGATCAAACAAAACGTGTGTCAAATCTTCAAAACGATCGTCTTGCTGTTCATTCTTCATGCGGACTACCAGAGGATGCGTGGGGTTGATTTCAAAAATCGGCTTTTTACCCATACCCATGCCCATCGTTTGGCCCGCATCCTTCATGATTCTTTCCATGTTAAGACTCATGCCGTAAACGTCGGCAACCAGACACGCAGGCGATTCGGTCAATCGGTGGCTTAATCTTACTTCACTGACCTTATCCCCTAACACGTCCTTAACATGTTTAAGCATCCCTTCAAAGTCGTGATTAACTTCTTCCTGGGCTTTTTTGTCTTCCTCTGCTTCCAGAGCGCCCAAGTCCAGATCGCCTTTCGCAACAGACTGTAAATGCTTGCCGTCAAATTCGTCCAGATTAGACACCAGCCATTCATCAATACGGTCGGATAACAATAAGACTTCAATGCCTTTCTTACGGAAAATTTCCAGATGCGGGCTGTTTTTGGCTGCCGAGAAACTGTCTGCGGTGACATAAAAGACCTTATCCTGACCTTCTTTCATGCGGCTGACATAATCTTCCAGCGAAACGTTTTGTTTATCAGTATCTGTATGGGTTGACGCAAAGCGCAGCAGTTTAGCAACGCGCTCCTTGTTAGCATGGTCTTCAATCGGACCTTCCTTGATAACCGTGCCAAACTCAGACCAGAACTTCTCATATTTTTCGGGTTCGTTTTTGGCTAAACCTTCCAGCAACCCCAGCACTTTTTTAACCGCGCCCGTTTTAATGGCATTGATTTGCTTGCTTTGTTGCAGAATTTCTCTCGATACATTTAACGGCAACGAATTCGCATCAATAACCCCTCTGATGAAACGCAAATAACGCGGCATTAACTGCTCGGCATCATCGGTAATAAAGACTTTGCGAATGTACAGTTTTACGCCGTGTTTGGCATCTCTGTCCCACAAATCAAACGGCGCCCGTGACGGCACATAAAGCAATAACGTATATTCATTAGTGCCTTCAACCTTGCTGTGAACGTAAGTCAACGGATCCTGGAAATCATGACCGACATGCTTGTAAAATTGATTGTAATCTTCTTCTGAAATTTCCTGGCGGGCCTTGGTCCATAACGCCGAAGCGCTGTTAATGGTTTCTTCCTCGACTTGAGCCACCGGTTTGGCTTCCTCGCCTTCTTCTTCATCCATTGAAGGCATGACTTCTTTATCCATCACGATGGGCAAAGAAATATGATCGGAGAATTTTCTGACTATGGAACGGATGCGGTATCCATCTAAAAACTCGCTTTCGGCTTCTTTCAGGTGCAAAACGATCTCTGTTCCCCGTTTTGCCTTTTCTACTGTTTCTATGGTGTAATCGCCTTCACCCGCAGACTCCCAGCGTGTGCCTTCGCTTTTGTCAGCGCCTGCCTTACGCGTAGTTAAAGTCACTTTGTCAGCCACAATAAAGGCCGAATAAAAACCGACGCCGAATTGGCCGATTAATTCGCTGTCTTTAGCTTGTTCACCGGTCAAGGCTTCAAAAAATTGCCGGGTGCCTGATTTTGCAATCGTACCGATATGCTCCTGGACTTCGGCGCGGGTCATGCCGATACCATTATCAATAATGGTGATTGTGCGCTTTTCCTTGTTGTATTCCAGGCGAATTTTCAGATCACTGTCGCCTTCATACAAACTATCGTTTGACAATGCTTCAAAACGCAGTTTATCGGCCGCATCCGAGGCATTCGAAATCAATTCACGCAAGAAGATTTCCTTGTTACTGTACAAGGAGTGAATCATTAAATGCAGCAGGTGCTTAACTTCAGTCTCAAACCCCAGGGTTTCTTTTTTTGCTTCAACGGTCACGATACTTTTCCTAAATAGTTAATGTGAATGTCGACTATGTGGGGACGTATGATTTTTTTTCAAGGCTGTATCCGGGATTAAAAATAATCTACACAGCATCAACAACCGGAATCCTGCCGATTTTTTTCTGCCAGATTTTTGGCGCTATCTGATGTATGGATTGGCCCTGAGCATCCACGGCAACGGTAACAGGCATGTTCTCAATAACAAATTCATGTATAGCCTCCATGCCGAGATCGTCAAAAGCGACTATGCGGGATTTGAGTATGGCCTTTGATACCAGATAGGCAGCGCCGCCTACCGCCATTAAATAGACGGCCTGATGTTTCTTGATGGCGGCAATCGCTTCCTGCCCACGCTCAGCCTTGCCAATCATGCCCAGCAGGCCGGTATTGGCCAGCATGGCTTCGGTAAACTTATCCATGCGTGTGGCGGTAGTCGGTCCTGCCGGCCCCACTACTTCATCATGAACCGGATCGACCGGACCTACGTAATAGATAAATTTATTGGTGAAATCGATATTGCCAGGCAATGGCTCGCCGCGTTCAAACAGGTCTACCATGCGTTTGTGCGCCGCATCACGGCCAGTCAGCAAGGTGCCGCTCAGCAGCAGGGTTTCGCCCGGTTTCCAGGTCGTCACTTCCACGGCTGTCACCGTATCCAGGTTGACTCTGCGTGCAGTAGCGCCTGCATCCCAGGTAACGCTTGGCCAGTCTTCCAGACGGGGCGGCTTGAATTCGGCAACACCTGAACCATCCAGAATAAAATGAGTATGCCGGGTGGCGGCGCAGTTCGGAATTATGGCAACCGGTTTATTGGCGGCATGAGTCGGATAATCCCTGATTTTAATATCCAATACTGTTGTCAATCCGCCCAAGCCTTGTGCGCCGATACCCAAAGCATTCACTTTGTCATACAGTTCCAGGCGTAATGCTTCCAGCGCATTATCAGCACCGCGTGCGATTAATTCCTGAATATCAACAGACTCCATACAGGCTTGCTTGGCAAGCAGCATGGCTTTTTCCGCTGTGCCGCCTATTCCTATCCCTAATATGCCTGGAGGACACCAGCCCGCGCCCATAGTCGGCACGGCTTTTAGAATCCAGTCGACAATGCTGTCCGATGGGTTGAGCATGGCAAATTTTGCTTTGGCTTCAGACCCTCCGCCTTTGGCCGCAATATCAACTTCGACGATATTGCCCGGAACGACTTCCATATGAACGACAGCCGGCGTATTATCCCCGGTATTAATTCGCTTTCCGGCCGTATCCTTCAATATCGAAGCACGCAAAATATTGTCGGGATGACTGTAGGCGCGTCGAACCCCTTCATTGACCATATCGATAACGCTGATATCGGCCTTCCATTGCACATCCATACCAATTTTCAAGAAGACGGTGACAATGCCCGTATCCTGGCATATCGGCCGATGCCCTTCAGCGCACATCCGGGAATTGATCAATATTTGCGCCATTGCATCCCTGGCAGCCGGGCTTTGCTCTTTTTGATAAGCTGCATTTAAGGCCTGAATAAAATCCAGCGGATGATAATAAGATATGTATTGCAGAGCGTCAGCAATACTTTGAATAAAGTCGTCTTGGCGAATGAGGGTCATTGAATTTTCCTGTTAAAAGGGGGATACAGGTAATAAGCATGATCTGCCGGGAACCGGACGCCCTGGCTTCCGGTTTCGCGCACAATCTGTTTTGCTTCGATCATAAGGACATCAGCAGGGGCCTGACTTAGGCCACTGCCGAAACAGCTAGTTAGCTATCAGAAATAAAATTGACAGCGGCAAGATTATTCATCCAGCTCTTCAGCCAGAAGTTTTGATTTTCTGCCGTAATTCGGCGCGATACTGATTATTAGTGTAATCAAAGCCGCTATATAGGGAACGGCTTGTACCGACAGTACAGCTATCCATAATCTACCGCTTAAATTATCAAAGTGATCTATAGAACTCATTGCCGCAATACCTGCACCTAACAGTATCAGCAAGAATAATTCCTGTCTGATCGTCATTAATCCGGTAAATAAAGGTCCCTGTCTTTCATATTTGGGCGTACGCATGAAAGGTTTACCCGAGGTAAACAAACCCTGAACCGTACCTCTGGCAACAGTGTGCGTTAATGATAATCCTGTCAGCGCCGCGCCTATTGACTGCCAGATCGAACATGGAACCCGCGCCTGATAAAGCCATAAACCGCGCAGAATTTTAAAACTGAACAGGCCCACCGTTGGCAATAAAAAGACATTCGCAGGCAGTTCGCTATGTAGCGGATCGGTCAATATAATTCCTGTCAAAATCAAACTTGCGGTGGCAAACAACAACGCGAGCGCATCGGAAAACCAGGGCAGCCAGCCGGCAATAAAATAATAACGCTGAGCCGCTGTCAGCGGTGATTTCTTTGTAGGCAGGAAGCTGCGCCAATGCCCTTTAATAATCTGCATCGCGCCATAAACCCAACGGAAACGTTGCGTCATATAACCTGACATCGTGTCAGGCATCAACCCGCGGCCGAATGAATCCTTGACATAAACCGAGTCATAACCTGCTTCATATAACCGCAAGCCCAATTCGCTATCCTCGCAAATACACCATTCGGCCCACTTGCCGACTTCCAGTAAAGCAGACTTTCTAATCATCGTCATTGTGCCATGCTGAATAATGGCGTTATATTCGTTGCGCTGCACCATACCGATATTAAAAAAGCCGGCATATTCCCAATAACAAAAGGATTTAAAACAGCTTTGATCGCGATCCCGATAATCCTGCGGCGACTGTACAAAGCCGACATTTTCATTATCGAAATAAGGCACCATGCATTTGAGCCAGTCCGACGATAAAACATAATCGCTGTCAATAACCGCAATAATTTCCGCATCGCTGGCAGTCTGTTCAAGCGCATGATTGATCGCCCCGGCTTTGAAGCCCGGCCAGTTTTCCAGATGGAAGAACCGGAACATCGGTCCAAGCCGTTCACAATCATCGCGCACGGGCTCCCAGACCGCCGGATCTTTGGTGTTATTGTCCATGACCAAAACTTCAATATTCGGATAATCCACTTTCGCCAGAGCTTGTAAAGTCTTGCGTACCATCATTGGCGGTTCGTTATGGATAGGTAAGTGAAGCGAAACTTTGGGATATTTAAAATCAGCGGAAGGAGTCAGCGGCTTAAATGATCTCGCCGTCTTTCGATGCCAGATCACTTCTGCAATTTCCAGGCTTTCTATTAACAGGATAACAACCGCCAGGACCTGCATCAGCAACATAAGGCCCCAGAACAAAATACTCAGTTTAGTTTGGTATTGCTGGGCTCCTATGGATGCAGACCAAAAAATGACCGAAGCCGCAAGATTGGCAATCAAGCCAAAAAACAATACTCCAGGCAGTTTTAATGTGCTGCGGGTAAATAAAAATAAACCCATTAACACCATGCTGAAAACAGCCGCGCCGGCAGCCCAGTTTTTCCATCCGGGCATCGTCAGAACATCGCCTTCCATCGGATATTTAGGTAGCCGGTCGGCATTAAAGATACCCCAATAAGCGCCCGCCGAGCCTTCTATAGACTTTTTCCAGGGCTGATCAAAGGCTTCAACAATATAGTAATTTATTTTTTCAGCGTCGGCCCGATTCAGGAATTCACGCAGGAATGTTGCCTGGTTGGATATAGATGCTGTCGCATGCTTAAACGGCTGACCATCTGAAGGCCAGCCGACTTCGGTAATAATGATGGGCTTTTTTGGATAGGCCTGCTGTACGGCATGAAAACGGTCGAAAACATAATCGACTGCATCGTCGGCGGCAATACCTTCCCAATAAGGCAAAATATGCACCGCTATGAAGTCGACTTCGGCAACAAGGTCAGGATTTTTTAGCCAGACATCCCATGTTTCAGAGGTACTCACCGGACGCCAGCTGCGTTTTTTCACTTCGCGAATATACTCAATCAAGGCTTCTTTAGGAATATCATCACGTAATAATACTTCGTTTCCCACCATAAGCCGGACAATTTTAGGATTGTTCTGGCGACCGACCTCAATAAGCGTTTCGATTTCCTGGCGATTCTTTTCCAGATTACCATCAATCCACGCACCAACTGTGGTATTCAGATTATGTTTGGCGGCAAGTTCAGGAATCTTATGCTGGCCTTTTAGTACACTGTAAGTTCGAACGGCATGAACTTTATTTTCAAGCAGGGCCAGATCGCTATCCATTTCCGCTTCACTGGGATAGGTATTGCCCGTTTGCGTATCCTGCTTGCGCATGGGGTCATAAGTAACTCCCATCGTGGTTTTGGTCCACGGCTGCAATTGCAGCGGGTTGTTTATATAACTCCAAATGCTGAAGTTAATAATTACGAGTAAGACGAGTACAGCGAGAATGGCTATCTTTCTTTTCATCCGGGTGTCCGTTAGCTCCACATAGAGTGATGATGTTCCAGATCTAAAAACTTAAGACTTGTTTCCTAAACCTTCAGATATTATTTTTTTATATAAAGATCGGTAATCGTGCCGGTAATCATTTCAGCGGCAAAACCAAACGTTTCTGATAAAGTCGGATGTGGATGTATAGACAAACTGATATCTTCCGCATCGGCACCCATTTCCAAGGCCAGCACAGCTTCGGCAATTAATTCACCGGCATTGGGTCCAACCATACCGGCACCCAAAAGTCTGCCCGTTTCTTTTTCACAAAGTATCTTGGTTAAACCTTCCTTGCGCCCCAAGCTTAAAGATCTTCCACTGGCTGCCCAGGGAAAAACAGCTTTGTCATATTCCATGCCTTGTTGTTTCGCCTGATTTTCGGTCAGTCCCATCCAGGCGACTTCAGGGTCGGTATAGGCAACAGAAGGGATAGTCAAGGCATCGAATCCGGCTTTCAGACCAGCTGCAACTTCGGCTGCCACTTTACCTTCATGTACGGCTTTGTGGGCGAGCATAGGATTGCCCGCAATGTCCCCAATGGCGAAGATATGTTCAAGATTAGTGCGTTGCTGCTTATCAACAGTAATAAAACCCTGTTCATCGACATTAATTCCGGCCAGGTCGGCGCCGATTAATTTGCCGTTAGGTTTTCGGCCGACAGCCACCAGAACCGCATCATATATTTCCGATTCGGGGGCTTCTTTACCGTCAAAAAAGACTTTCAGGCCTTCATCGTGCGATTCAATTGACGTCACGCGGGTTTCCAGCCATATATTTTTATACTGCTTTTTAATGCGTCTGAATAATGGAGTCACCAGATCTTTATCGCAGCCGGGAATAACCTGATCCATCAATTCAACCACACTGATTTCTGACCCGAAAGCATGATAAACAGTGGCCATTTCCAAACCGATAATGCCGCCGCCGACGATTAACAGCTTTTTAGGGATTTCTTTTAATTCCAGCGCATCGGTTGAGTCCAGTAAACGCGGATCATCGTGAGGAAAAATCGGTATTGTAGTGGGACGTGAGCCTGCTGCAATAATAGCCTGATCAAAGCGGATAGTGGTTATGCCCGCTTCTGTTTGCACGGCCACTGTATCAGGTGAAGTGAATTTGCCTGCGCCCTGGATCAGGTTTACCTTCCGCTGCTTTACCAGTCCCGCAAGTCCTTCATTCAAGGTTTTGGTAATGCTTTCTTTCCAGGCTCTGATTTTATTCATATCCAGCGTCGGCTTGCCGTAACTGACTCCGTGTTGTTCGAATTCATCCACTTCATGAATTATTTGCGCGGCATGCAGCAAAGCTTTAGACGGAATACAGCCGACGTTAAGGCAAACACCGCCCAGCACCGGATAGCGTTCAACCAAGACGACCTGTTTACCCAGATCGGCCGCACGAAACGCTGCGCTGTAACCGCCTGGCCCGCCGCCTAGAACTAATAATTCTGCGTGTAAAACTGCTTCATTCATCTTTATTATTTCCAATTAAAGTAACAAACGGCGAATATCACTCAAGTATTGCTTGACGGCGGCCATAAAACGGGCGCCTTCTGCGCCGTCTATAACCCGGTGGTCGTAGGTCAAATCAAGCGGCAACATCAGGCGCGGCTCGAATTCCTTGCCGTTCCAGACAGGCTGCATTCTTGCGCGAGTAACGCCCAGTATGGCGACTTCCGGTGCGTTGACTATCGGCGTAAACGCCGTACCGCCAATACCGCCAAGGCTGGAGATTGTCATACAACCGCCCTGCATGTCAGCCGGCATTAATTTGCCCAAACGGGCTTTCTCACTTTTCTCCGCCAGTTCAGCAGTCAATTCATTGATGCTTTTGTTGTTGACATTACGCAGGACAGGCACGACTAAACCATTAGGCGTATCTACGGCAATACCGATATTGAAGTACTTTTTCAGAATCAGGTTTTCGCCGTCGGCAGATAAGGAAGCATTAAAATTCGGGAACTGCTGCATGGCGGCAACCAGCGCTTTAATAACAAACATCAGTCCGGTGATTTTTAACTCGCCATTTGTTTTTTCTGCATTCAGGGATGTGCGGAAAGCTTCCAGGTCGGTTATATCAGCTTCTTCATGGTAGGTCACCAAAGGCAAATTCAGCCAGACACGACTCAGGTTTTGACCGGTAAGGCGTTTAATCTTGCTGAGTTTCTGGACTTCTGTCTCGCCAAATGGCGAGAAATCAACTGCAGGTATGCTCGGAATACCGGCTCCAGTCGCAGCGACCCCTTCAGTCATTACATTTTTGACAAAGTTTTTAACATCGTCTTTTAAGATGCGCCCCTTGCGACCGCTGCCTGTTTTTATTCTGCTGACATCAACGCCCAACTCACGGGCAAAAAGGCGAACAGAAGGTGATGCATGAGCTTTTTGAGCCGTAGAATCCGTGCCTTGTTTTGTTTCTACTGCCACAGGTTCGGGTGCCGGTTTTGCCGGCTGACTGACAGGTTCCGATACTTTATCAACGGCAGGTGTTTCGACCGGAGCAGCTTCCGGAATAGCGACTTGCTGGACCGGTTCTTTAGTGCCTGTCTGCTGCTCGCCGCCCGCCAGGACCGTCGCAATCAGCGAGCCTTGTGATACCTTATCACCGGGTTTTATATACACCTGCTGTACAGTACCCGCCGCGCTGGACGGCAAATCCATACTGGCTTTGTCCGTTTCAAGAGTAGCGACAGTTTGCTCCAGTGCGACCACATCACCAGGCTGAATCAACACTTCAACGACGTCGATATCAGCAACATTACCTACATCGGGAACTTTAATTTCAATTAAAACAGTCATGGGTATTCTTCCGTTAAATGAGCCAGGGGGCTTTTGCATCCGCAGCTATGCCGTATTTAGCAATGGCCACCTCTACTTTAGCAGGTTCAAGTTGACCCAGGTCCGCCAAACTCTTCAGCGCGGCAATAGTGACATGGTAGCGGTCCACTTCAAAAAATCCCCGCAAGTTGCTACGAGTATCAGAACGGCCAAAACCATCGGTGCCTAATACGGTATAAGGTGCAGCAATAAAGCCGCGAATCTGTTCAGCAAAGGCGCGGGTATAATCAGTCGCGGCAATGACAGGACCTGCGGCATTACCAAGGCAATTGGCAACATGGGAGTGTCTTGCAGGTTCTGTTGGATGCAACCGATTCCACCGTTCACAGAACTGGCCATCCCGGGCCAATACAGTAAAGCTGGGGCAGCTCCATAAATCCGCTTCTACGCCCCAGTCACTGCGCAACAATTCAGCAGCAAATTCGACTTCACGGAAAATAGTTCCAGAGCCCAATAACTGTACTCTCGGCGCTTTGCTCCTGGCGCTCTGGCGGAAGCTGTACATGCCTTTCAGGATATCCAGCTCTATCCCTTTCGGCATAGCCGGATGGTTATAATTTTCATTCATCAGGGTGATGTAATAAAAAATGTCTTCCTGTTCGACGTACATGCGACGTAAACCGTCTTGAATGATCACCGCCAGCTCATAGTTATAGGTAGGATCATAGGGAATGCAATTCGGCACTGTGGCCGCTATTAAATGACTGTGGCCATCTTCGTGCTGAAGCCCTTCGCCGTTCAGCGTTGTTCTTCCCGCAGTGCCGCCCATCAAAAAGCCACGGGTGCGTTGATCGGCGGCGGCCCAGATTAAATCCCCGACACGCTGAAAACCAAACATGGAATAATAAATAAAAAACGGAATCATCGGCACATTATGGGTTGAATAAGCCGTACCTGCCGCTATCCAATCACACAATCCACCGGCTTCATTGATGCCTTCCTGCAACACCTGGCCATGTTTGTCTTCTTTATAAAACATCAATTGATCGGCATCTTGCGGAGTATACAATTGCCCGAGCTGCGACCAGATGCCCAACTGCCTGAACATGCCTTCCATGCCGAAAGTTCTTGATTCATCAGGCACAATCGGGACGATTCGTTTGCCGATATTTTTGTCTTTAACAAGGATGTTAAGTAACCGCACAAACGCCATCGTAGTGGAAGTTTCCCTGCCTTCAGGGCTGGCTTCCAGCAAGGCTTTAAAATCGTTTAAAACAGGTACATCCAGTGCGTATGACTTTGTTCTTCTGGAGGGCAAATGTCCGCCCAGCTCAGCACGACGCTGCTGCATATAGGCAAGTTCTTTCGAGCCTTCCGCAAAAGTCAGATAAGGCAGATTTTGCAATTCCTCATCAGTTATCGGTAAATCATAGCGATCCCGGAAATGGGTCAGTGAGATTTCACTCATTTTTTTCTGCTGATGGGAAATATTCTGCGCTTCTCCTGAAGCCCCCATACCATAACCTTTAATGGTTTTAGCCAGAATAACGGTAGGTTGTCCTTTATGATTGACAGCCGCATGAAACGCGGCATAGGTTTTGGCTGGATCATGGCCGCCCCTGTTCAGCTCCCAGATATCACGATCTGACCAGTCGGCGACCATCGCTTTTAGTTCCGGCGTATTAAAGAAATGTTCGCGTACATAAGCGCCGTCTTTAGCTTTAAAGGTTTGATAATCGCCATCAACACATGCCATCATGCGCGCCGCCAGCAAGCCTTTCTTATCACGAGCCAATAAGGCATCCCAGCGCTGCCCCCAAACCAGCTTAATAACATTCCAGCCGGCCCCGCGAAATTCACTTTCCAGTTCCTGGATGATTTTGCCGTTGCCACGTACCGGGCCGTCCAGGCGCTGCAAATTGCAGTTGATGACAAAAATAAGATTATCCAGCTTTTCCCTGCCGGCCAAGCCAATAGCACCAAGAGACTCGGGCTCATCGGTTTCACCGTCGCCGATAAAGCTCCATACCTTACGGCCTGAAGTATCAGCAAATCCGCGATCTTGCAGATAACGCATAAAACGCGCCTGATAAATCGCCATAATCGGGCCTAGTCCCATTGAAACTGTCGGGAACTGCCAGAAATCCTGCATCAACCACGGGTGTGGATAAGAGGGCAAACCATTGCCATTAACTTCCTGGCGAAAGTTATCCATCTGCTCTTGAGTCAGCCTGCCGTGTAAAAAAGCACGCGCATAATCGCCCGGCGTCAAATGGCCTTGCGTGAATATCAAATCACCATCATGCTGATCTGAAGGTGCATGCCAAAAATGGTTATAACCGACATCGTAAAGAGTCGCAGCGGAAGCAAAACTGGCGATGTGCCCGCCGACATTAGTATGCTTATTAGCCCTGAGCACCATCATCATGGCATTCCAGCGCACATAAGAACGGATTTTTTGCTCTATTGTCGCATCACCCGGAAACTGGGCTTGACGGGAAACAGGGATGGTATTGAGATAGGCTGTGTTGGCGCTAAAAGGAATATCAAACCCAGAGTGCCGGGTCACAGCAACCAGCTGTTCAATCAGAAAGTGCGCGCGTTCGCTGCCATCCTGTTCTAATACCGCCTGGAGCGACTCAATCCATTCTTTAGTTTCTGTCGGATCAATGTCACTCTGTCCGGTAATCTCTGAAATTAGGCTGTTATTCATGTTTGATCCTGTTGGGACGGTTATGCTTGGCTTCAAAATTTAGTATTAAGAAATACAGTTCAGTCATTTTGGCCCGATATTGACTCAGTTTGCAAAATTACCTAGGAAACTGCAACAATCAGGAGGGAACATAATGCTCTGATAAAAACGCATAGTATATACAATTGAAGGGCGGCAATGCACCCGTTTTAGTAACTCGGCACTGAGTTCAGATTAATATCAAGCCGCAATATAAATCATAATTGGATGGACTTTATGTTAAAGCCGAATCGGATTTTGACGTTTCCAGCAATCACTCATACACTCAACCTTCGATTAAACAGCTATAAATAAAGGGTTTTCCGGACAGTAACAGGATGCAGCTCATTTGACTTAAATGAACAATAAATAAGTGTTCTGACCAAAAAAGAACGATAAATTGAAATCAAACTTGAGCTTTTCAAGCAGACAAGATAATATTGATTCAACACTACCTGGAATCTATAAGAATGAAAGCAACGAAAAAATTTTTATCCAAATCGGTCATGACCAGTTAAGCCGCCCTTCTATTGCAGCTAAGCGCACAAGCTGCATCAGACTATGCGTAAAAGACGCGTAAACTGTATGAGGAAAATTGCCAGTTGTCATGGCTCAGACCATGGCGGATTCCTCGCTCCGGCGTTAAATTCCGAAACGTTGAAAGGCTGAACCCCTACAGTTTTGCGCACTATTGTTATGACCGGCAGTTTTGATACCTTGATGCCTCCATTTTACGGCCGCTTATCAGATGATAAATTCGCGGCCTGGTTAAATATTTACAGAAAACCCCCAAACTCGCCAATCCGGCCTGGACGATTGATGACGTCAAAGCATCGGTAAAAGTCTATGTTAAAGACGAAAGCACGCTGCCGGCCAAGCCGACCTATGAAATCGAGGACATCAATAACATAAGGGGCGCTATTTATCAACATGTGGGAGCGGCGTTAGCCGCGCTCTTCGCGGCTAACGCCGCTCCCACACACATGGTACATGGCAAAACCCGGGAAGAGGTTGATAAACAAGTTCAGCAGATTGCCGATTTACTTGGCGATTTCAATCAAGGTTGCGACGTACTGTACAGCACAAAAATTCTAAAAAAACCGGTTTCAGAAGTCGTGGCGGATAGCTCCCACCAAGTATTGGCTACAAGCAGAACTTATACCCTAGGCACATGAATCAAACAAAACCTCAAAAACAAACTTATTTTACCTTCTCTGTTGTATTAGGAATCTCTTCAATTTGTCAGCCTGAATGAACTCTTTTATCGCTGCTTAAGTCTATAAAAGCACGAATTTTTCTATTAATAGCCCAAAGCCGTAGTACAAATCCGTCAATATAACTGGCTATAAACTGATCCTTTTGTAAAAAAGACATTTTATTAATGATTTGCCCAGGCAGTTACAATTGTCCGGAGTTATAAATGGTTTAGTTAAAAGGCTCATGATAAAATGGGACGTCTGAAAAAAGCATTAGTTGCGGTTCGTTCTCAATCAGTGCTGATTCCTGAAATTTATTGTTCCCGAGAAGATCATCGTAATGAAAACCCGTAATCTCTTTGCATTTTCATTGTTATTGCTAGCTGTAGTTAATAATGCTGCATATGCCATTACTTACAGTTTACCGGAAAATAGCGGCGATAGAGTTGTCGCCTCATCCGCCGGTGATACTGAGTCGATAACAGTAGATCATGACCAAACTTTACTGGATGTGGCCAGGCACTTTAATCTGGGACAAACAGAAATAGTAACGTTAAATCCCAAGCTTGACCGCTGGCTCATCAAAAAAGATACTGTGGTACGTTTACCCAATAGACGAATTTTGCCGGATACACCTCATGAGGGTATCACCTTGAATATCGCTGAATATCGCATGTATTATTATCCTGCGGATCAACCCGGCATTGTAAAATCGTATGCTCATGGAATTGGCAGGCAAGATTGGAAAACCCCCTTAGGCAAGACCAGGGTCGCCAAAAAAGTGAAAGACCCGTCATGGCATCCGCCGGAATCGATCAGGCGTGAACATGCGGCCAATGGCGATCCTTTACCTGCTGTGGTACCGCCTGGCCCTAATAATCCCTTGGGGGCTTATGCGTTACATCTGGCTTTACCCGGAGAATATCGAATACACGGTACCGATGTTGATAAAATCTATGGTATCGGCATGCAAATTACACATGGTTGTGTGCGCATGTATCCTGAAGATATTGAAGCTTTATATCATTCCGTACCTGTCGGAACACCGGTTTATATCGTCAAGCAGCCCATCAAGGTTGGCTGGTTGAACAATACCTTATATATCGAAGCACATCCGGACCTGGAAGGGGAAGAAAAGACCCAGGATGAACGATATGCCGCCGCTTTAGCCCTTATTCAAAAAGCCAATAACGGGGAACTGCCTGAGTTTGATCAGGTCGCTTTAAATCAGGCGCTTAAAGACCTGGATGGAACGCCGGTAGCGCTTTATGAAAGGTTACCCCCACTGGAAGAGGAACTTCCCGCGGCCGCCCCGGAACCCGTACAAGAACCTGTAGCCAAAATTCCAAAACCTATCTCCACAGTTGTAGCTAAAAAGTTATCTCCAATGATTATCGCTAAAAAATCAGAATCAGTGACGACGAAAAAAAATAATATGCACGGAACTAAAACCGCTGGTAAAAACAAAAAACAGCCCACAGTTACAGCAAACAACAGTAAGAAGCAGGGATCAGCTACAGTCAGTAAGAGGAAAAAACAAGAGGTAAAGACGGGTATTAAAAAGCAGAATAATGGCTCAACAAGGGGTTATTATCGGGGAACTTAAAGTTCAGTTTTTTCCATATTTTTCCATAAAGGATAACTTAAACGCGATATTCGGCTTTTAATTGAGTGGAAAGCATGACTGAACCCCTGTAGGGTTGTTTTAGCGAAAAGCACGTAACATTTGGAGAACAGCCATGTCTATCAAAGACTTTATCATTAATGGGTATTGTTGTGTGGAAGATAGTTTCCGCCAGCTTGTGAAAACGCCGCTGCGCAGGCGTGGTTTTCAGCCAAATTAACGGACGGCGAGATCATTACGATGGAAATCGTCGGTGAATTTATCGGTAAAGACCAGGACAAAAGCGCCCGGCAGTATTTCCATAACCCCTGGCATTCCAGGTTCCCCCATTTAGGCTCGCGCTCCAAAAAGACCCAAGGCCTAAAGCGGCTGTCAGCCCACTGTTGAAAGCCGGACGATGAGTTGAAACCGTCATTGGACAATTGACCGAGCGCTTTCATATGGAGAAAGTTCGGGCACGAGATAGCCGGCATTTGACCCATCGCTTTATTCGCAAATTACTCGCACATACGGTCGGTGTCTTTTTGAATCAGGCCTCGGTAATCCACCCCTTGCATCTTGAAACATTGGTTGCCGTGTAAAAGTTGAACATGGCGTATGTCTCTAAAGTGTTTTATTTGTTTCTGAACAGTATTAATGCCAAATGTTACCGCGCTATATCGTTATCCTGTGAAAAGCTTTACACCGGAAGCGTGCAAAATTTTAACCGTTCTCGATGAGGGACGAATTGCCGGCGATCGAGTGCTCGGCATCCGCTTTGCCAACTCGGGGGTACTGGGTGATGCCTGGAGTAAAAAGCATGAGTTTATTGCGTTAGTGAATACGCCTGGCCTGGCCCGGCTTAAGCTTCGGTTCGATCATGAGGCGCTACATCTGCATATCAACCTGGAAGATGCTGTTCTCGTTGATGAGGCGCTGGATGACAATGGACGCAAGCGAATAGCGGCAGCAGTTGAAAATTATGTTCTTCAACTGGACGAGAATCCGCTTTCCTCGCATCCGGAACGGCTCCCGCTTCAAGTCGTTGGAGACGGAATCACGGCCCGTTATCAGGATAATGAAGCAGGCCAGATAACCCTGCATAGCCGCGAAAGCGTGGCAGCCGTAGCCTCTGCCGTTGGCAATGCAGATCTCAGTGAGCTTCGTTTCCGCTCAAATATTGCGATTGAAGGTCTGGAAGCCTGGCAAGAGCAAAGCTGGATAGGCCGAAAGATTCGTATAGGCAAGGTTATCTTCGAGGTTGTAGCGCCAAAGGGCAGATGTCTTGCTACACAGGTGAATCCTGACTCCGGCAAACGGGACTTGCCGGTCCTTAAAACGCTGACCAGAGCCTTCAATCAGGAAAAACCGACTTTCGCAATCGGGATGATTACCAGCGGGGTTGGCGGACAAATTTGCATCGGCGATAAAGTCAGTCTTCTTGAATAATAAAAAGTTGGCCCGGAGAAAGTGCACTTTTTAAACTGTCTTCTTCCCAGAACTCTCCAGCAGAATTGAGTAACAATATTCCTCAATGGAATGCAATGAATACTGACAGGATTGAGTCTGACAGATATGACCATTCAGGAATAGTCTGAAACCCAGTGAGAAATTCAAGTGAAAAAACAATTTAAAATCTACAGCCAGTTTAAACCGGCCGGCGATCAGCCCACTGCTATAAAAGCCCTGATTGAGGGCTTGAACGACGGCGAAGTCCATCAAACCCTGCTGGGTGTAACCGGTTCCGGAAAAACCTTTACCATCGCTAATGTCATTAATGCAGTGCAGCGGCCGGCGATGATTATGGCGCCTAATAAAACCCTGGCGGCGCAGTTATATGGCGAAATGAAGGAGTTTTTTCCGGAAAACAGTGTTGAATATTTTGTTTCGTATTATGACTATTATCAGCCGGAAGCCTATGTTCCGGCATCCGATACTTTCATTGATAAAGATGCCGCCATCAATGAGCATATCGAACAGATGCGTTTGTCGGCCACCAAGGCATTAATTGAAAGAGAGGATTCGATTGTCGTGGCTACGGTTTCGGCAATTTATGGCTTGGGCGAGCCTGAATCATACTTCCAGATGGTGCTGCATCTGGTAAAAGGCGACCTGATCAATCAGCGCACCATTTTGCGCCGTCTGGCGGAAATGCAATATACGCGTAATGATACGGAATTGCGCAGAGCGACTTATCGCGTGCGCGGCGAAGTCATCGATATTTTTCCTGCTGAGTCGGACAGCGAAGCGTTAAGGGTCGAATTATTCGATGATGAAGTGGAGCGGCTGTCATTATTCGATCCATTAACAGGAGAAGTCATCCGGCGGCTGGCGCGCTATACCGTTTATCCCAAGAGCCATTATGTCACGCCACGCGAGCAATTGTTGTCGGCGGTTGACGCGATCAAGGCCGAGCTTAAGGGGCGTCTTAAGCAATTGCATTCATTAAACAAGCTCGTGGAAGCGCAGCGGCTCGAGCAGCGGACGCTGTTTGATATTGAAATGATACTGGAAGTTGGTTATTGCTCCGGCATCGAAAATTATTCCCGTTTCCTGTCGGGCAGAGGGCCGGGGGAGGCGCCGCCGACGATGTTTGATTATTTGCCGGCTGATGCGCTGGTCATTATTGATGAAAGTCATGTCACTGTGCCGCAGATTGGCGCGATGTATAAGGGCGACCGATCGCGCAAGGAAACGCTGGTTGAATACGGCTTCAGATTACCGTCCGCACTGGACAATCGCCCTTTAACATTCGCTGAATTTGAGGCGAAATCATCGCAGCGGATTTATATTTCAGCTACGCCGGGCCCTTACGAAAGAGAGCATTCAGGCGTGTTCGCCGAACAAGTCGTCAGACCCACGGGACTGCTTGATCCTGTGGTGGAAGTGCGCCCGGCCACAACTCAGGTTGATGATTTATTATCAGAAATCAATTTGCGTATCGGAGCGAAAGAACGCGTGCTGGTCACTACACTGACCAAAAGAATGGCGGAGGATTTAACGGAATATTTGTCGGAACATGGCATTCGAGTGCGGTACTTGCATTCTGATGTCGACACCGTGGAAAGAGTCGAGATTATACGGGATTTGAGGTTAGGGCAGTTTGATGTATTGGTTGGCATTAACTTGCTGCGCGAAGGTCTTGATATTCCCGAGGTGTCTCTGGTTGCTATTCTTGATGCAGACAAGGAAGGTTTCCTTCGCTCAGTGGTGTCTTTGGTGCAGACGATTGGCCGAGCGGCAAGAAATATTAATGGAAAAGCCATTCTGTATGGGGATAGAATTACTCGCTCAATGCAGCAGGCGATAGAAGAAACCGATCGTCGACGTGAAAAACAGCATCAGTTTAATATTGAACATCATATTGAGCCAGCTACGATTTATAAATCAGTCACCGATATTCTTCAGATATCGATTCCCGGCTCAGGCCTTCCTTCCGGTGATAAAAAACTCGGCAAAGTGGCGGAATATTCAGCAGACTACAAGGCCATGACGCCCAGGCAGATGGGCAAAAAGCTGAAACAATTGGAAGACGCCATGTATCAATATGCGAAAAATCTCGAATTTGAGCAGGCCGCAAAACTCAGGGACGAAATCAGGATATTGCAAGAGCTGATCACGGTCTAGATTTTTTCTCATTCCCTGGTATCTGTTTGAGGATTTTTTACTGACAGACTGCTCTTATGAGGCGAAACCGCCTGATCCTGAAATTGTCAGCCTGTAGAGGGAGGCAGACTTCCCGCTTCATTTTGAGTATTATCCATTGCTGTGTGCGCTATAATTCGAGAATGGTCTATGTCCATCATCATCCGCACATCCTTATTTAACCATAAAGAAGAGTCCCTATAATGTCGCTGCCAATATTTCGCACCAAACATATTTTTTCTCATGAAGAAGCGGATCACGTTCTCAAACGTTGCCTGTCAGCATGGGATCTGGCCTTTCTTGGAATTGGCGCCATTATAGGCACCGGTATTTTCGTACTGACCGGGATTGCAGCTGCAACACAATCCGGCCCTGCCATCGTGCTATCTTTCGTTATCGCCGGATTTGCCTGTGCTTTTGCAGCGCTATCTTATGCGGAATTATCATCTTCGGTCGGGGGGTGCGGTAGTGCTTATGGTTACAGCTACGCCGCTTTTGGAGAATTGATTGCTTTTATTATAGGCTGGGATTTACTGCTGGAGTATGGTATTTCAGTGGCGGCGGTCGCTAATGGCTGGTCTGGTTATTTTAATAATGCGCTTACGGCTATTGGATTTCCTTTACCCGATGTATTAACCAAAGCACCCAGGCTTGGCGGATTAATTAACTTGCCCGCATCAGCTATTATACTGATATTAATGGTGTTATTGATAATAGGGGTCAAACATAGCGCCAAAGCCAACAATGCCATGGTATTTGTAAAACTTCTGTCGATCAGTATATTTATCGGTGTTGCCGCCTTCAATGTCCACCCTGACAATTGGCATCCCTTTATGCCGTTCGGCTGGTTTCAAACTTTGCCTGACGGTAAAACGACCGGCGTTCTGGCCGGGGCATCTCTGGTTTTCTTTGCTTATGTTGGCTTTGACGCTGTCTCTACCGCGGCCGAAGAAGCCCAAAATCCGCAACGCGACCTGCCTTTCGGCATCATTGTCTCATTGTCTTTTTGTACACTCATTTACATCATAGTCTCCGGCCTACTCACGGGTGTTGTACCCTATACAGACCTTAATGTTGCGTCACCGGTGTCTCACGCGCTAACACTGATTGGATTCAACTGGGCATCGGCATTGATTGCAACAGGTGTTATCGCAGGTCTCACAACGGTCATGCTGGTGCTTTACTATGGATTGACGCGCATCATTTTCGCCATGTCACGTGATGGCTTGCTGTCGTCTTTTTTTAACAAGATTAATTCCAGGACTCAAACACCCATCCGCGTCATTGTAATTTGCGGGATCATTATGTCGCTGATAGCAGGATTCATACCGCTGGGCGATTTGGCTGAGCTGGTTAATATCGGCACTCTGGCTGCGTTTGTACTGGTGTGTTTGGGAGTCATTGTATTGCGTATTACCAAACCGGATATGGAGCGCCCTTTTCGCTCGCCGTTTAGTCCCTTGTTTCCCGTATTGGGCATATTATCTTGCGGCGCGCTGATGGCCTTTCTGCCTTCCATCACCTGGCTACGTTTTATTGTTTGGCTGGCTATAGGTTTGATTGTCTATTTTGGCTATTCCATTCGCCACAGCAAATTGGCACAGACAGCTTGAGCCTGATTCATCTGGCTCAAGCCAAACGGTTAGCAGTTATTAAAACAGCTCGGCAATGCTCAGGTCCGCTGGAGATTATCACCGGGATAAGTAACAGTTATTCGGCCACTGCCTGTCAGAGATTTTAACTATCTACGGCTGGCTTTGTTGCGCCAGCATCAACTGTTCAAGCAAGCAATCCCGCAGGTCATGGAGCTCTCCCAGTCTCGCTAGCGCTTCTTGCTTGTGGCCTTGGGCATGGAGTTTATACAACTCTGACGCCAGTGTATGCACTTGCCAGTGCAATAGCTCGATGACTTTGAAGTTTGGCTGCGTACCAAAGCAGGCCAAACCATCGGTACTTAACCAGTGACCGAATCGGCATTGATGGATATCAAGCGGCAGTGGGGTTTCGCGCTCATCCTTAAGATATTTTTCCATAGCAATAATCCAGGCGCGGTGCTCGATATTGGCTAAGATCAGCGGCAAATCACCGCGGTTGAAGGCAGGAGAGGCGGACCAGATCGGAGGGGGCCTCCAGGTTGCTTCCCAGCCGGGCAACTGATGTGCCGGCATGGGGTGGGCAATACCGTAGCCCTGGGCCAGATCACAGCCAAGTTGCAACAGGACCGTGCTATGTTCGATAGTCTCCACACCTTCGGCAATAACCACGAGGCGGAAGGCTGTGCCCAAGCCAATTACTCCTTCCACGATGGACAGATCATCCGGGTTGTCTATCATGTCGGTCACGAAGCTCTGGTCGATTTTGAGTTGAGTGACCGGCAAGTGTTTCAGATAAGACAACGAGGAATACCCGGTGCCGAAGTCGTCCAGGGCAAAACTAACCCCCATCTTCCGGCAAGCGTCGATGACTCGCGATACTTTGAACAGGTTTTCCAGCGCACTGGTTTCCAGTATTTCCAGTTCTACATCGCCCGGCCTGATGTTCGGATGCGCCGCGAATAGAGCGCGCAGATGCTCAACGAAGTCCACCTGCTGTAAGTGGCGGGCGCCAATATTGATACTGACCGGGATAGTCAGCCCGGCCGCTTGCCAAGTCTCCATCTGGAGCAGTGCCGTATCGATTACCCATTCCCCTAGTTCGATGCCCAGTAGATGGTCTTCCAGAGCCGGTAAAAACTGGTCCGGCAGCAGCACACCTTTTTCCGGATGCTGCCAGCGCACCAGGGCTTCAGCGCCGATGAATGTGCCTGTGCGCATGTTCACCTTGGGCTGGTAATACAACACGAACTCGCCTGCATCCAGGGCGTCGCGGATACGCTCCAGATTTTCGTAGCGGCTGCGGACGCGGCCGTCCTGCTCGGCATCGAAGAGGTGGTAACGGTTCTTGCCCGCCTGCTTGGCCTGATACATAGACTGGTCCGCCTGACGTAGCAGTTGATCCGCATCGATGTCCTCCGCCTGTGGGTAGAAAGTGACGCCGAGACTGGCCGAGACCTGGAGGGTAAGTCCGCCAAGCTGTACTGGCTCGGCGGCAGCGGTGAGCAAACGAGTCAGTATCGGTTTGCTGGCCTCGACGTCGCCGCTGTCTACCAGCACGGCGACGAACTCGTCGCCGCCTAATCGGGCGAGGGTGTCGCCTTCGCGCAGCGCCTGCTTCATGTGCGCGGCCAGGGCGATCAGCAACTGGTCACCGGCTTCATGTCCGTAGTTGTCGTTGATGGTCTTGAAGCCATCGAGATCGAGAAAGGCCACCGCCAACCGCTGCCCTCGCCGCCGGGCCTGGGCCATACCCTGATGCAGCCGGTCTGCCAGCAGGACACGGTTGGGCAGATTGGTTAGTAAATCAAAGTGGGCGCTACGCTCCAGCTTTTGTTCGTGCTCCTTAAACCGGGTGATATCGGTATACAGCGCCACATACTGCCCGGTATTGCCCTGTTCATCGCGCACAGCGCTGATAGTTGGCATTACGGCATATAATTCGCCGTTCTTGCGCCGGTTCCAGATTTCGCCATGCCAATAGCCTTGTTCGATCAGATCGCGCCACATATTGGCGTAGAACTTTTTGTCCTGACGGCCGGATTTCAGGATACGCGGGTTCCGGCCCAGGATTTCGTCCCGGCTATAGCCGGCGATGTCGCAAAAAGCGTCATTGACGTCAATGATAGTGCCGTCAGCCGCCGTAATCATGATTCCTTCGCGGGCATGGGTGAACACGCTGGCGGCAAGATGAAGCTTTTCTTCGCCTTGTTTGCGCTCGGTAATGTCTTGCACAATTCCGGCCATTCGTTCTATCCCGCCGCCGCTGTAAATATGCCCGCCGACCGCCCATATCCAGCGAACCTGGCGGTCACTGTTGCGAATTATGCGGCACTCAAAGTTCCAGTCGGAGCGTTTCTCGATAGATTCCCTGAACCGTCGATCCACCTCAGGGCGATCCTCGGGGACTACATGTTCGAGGAACATTCCATAGGTCCACTTCGGCAATGGCGATTCATAGCCAAAGATACGATCATGCTCTCTTGTTCGTTGTGTAAGATTATCGTTCAGGTTGATATCCAATGCGCCCGCATGCATTTTTTGCAGGGCAAACTCAAACCGCTCATGACTTTCCTGTAGCTTCGAGATTAACTTGAACTGCTTTTGGTAAAACGCCATTTTCTGCTGGCGCCACAGGAGAATGAATACGATGCCGCCACAGCCCACCATGACGCTTACTACCAAGAGAGTCAGCTGCATTCGTTCACGCAGAGGTGCATAGACCTCCGAGGTGTCCATGTGGGCCACGAGATACCACGGCGAGTCCGGAATCGCACACACCACAGCAATCACCTGCTCTCCCCGATAGTCAAGGCCGTTTACAATCCCACGCTGTCCCAGTACAGCTTTCACAGCGGGCATCCTGGCATTACCCTTTAGTGGAAAACGCAGGGTGAGGGCTGTATTTTCCATGAATCGAAGATCATTTAGAAAAAGGACGTCGTTGCCTTCCCGGCGGACAAGCAATATTTCGGCGGTATCGCTGGGCGCCGGCCAGCGCTGGATGTGCGGATACAGATATTTTGCCGGATCAATGCGCAGCACAAGTACGCCCAGAGGCCGATTGCCGTCCTGGTTATCGAGAACAGGCACAATTAAGGCCAGATACACGCGTTGATCATGCTCGTCCCGGTAAAAATCCTGTAGCATCACCTGACCCATTCGCAAAGACTCAGTTGCGCGCTCCACAAGAACGGCAGCAGTAGATTCTTTCTTATAGGGCGCCGACATCAGGGTGACGCCTTTCGCATCGAGAAGAAAAGCCCCATCGTATTTGTTGTTGAGCTGATACTTGCCGAGCAAATCCTGTATCTCGCGTTGCGCGGATAAGTTGCGCGGCGTTTCCAGCAGCTGTCGCACAGCGGTAGTGATTGCGGTATTCCGGGAGAGGATGCCATCCCATATACGCTCCTTGCGCCATTGGATCAACTCGTCCGTTTTCAACTCCGAGATTGTAATAAGTTGCGACTTAACTGCCTGGTGGAATTTCAGTTCAGTTTCTTGGTAGAAGTAGTATGCGGCTGCAAAAATTCCGGCGACTAAAACAAGGAACACCAGAGAGTAGTAAAGGGGTTTTACGCCAGGCGCATCAAGCGACACCTTGGATCGATAGAAGCAACGAGCGGCTAGCACCAGTTGGGCCAGTCCCATGATCAGCAAGCTGAAGCTTGTGCTGAGGGCGATGGGAACTACCGTTTTGCCGGAGACCAGTGAGATCGGGATGCCGAAAATATAGGCTAGCAGGATAACGAAGCTCACCATTGAAATCAACCCGCCGAAGCCGAACAAGAGCCAGCTTCGCCAGGATCGTTGAGCGCCATAGGGAAGCGAAACGAGAAGCGACCCATAGGACAACAGGAGACAGAAGGCCGTGATGGGAGCGATATATCCCATGGGTATGTTGTCAAACATGCCGGAAATACGCAGCCCGAGCTGTTCAGCTGATAAATACACAGTCTGAAGGCGTAACGCTAACAACAGTAAGGCGGTTATGAAGCCCAGCACACCAATGACAGTGACAAGCGTGATGCCTAAACGCCCATGCGGCCTCCGGATGCCGAGGCAGAGGGCCGCACCATACAGTACAAAGAGCATCGCTGTAATTGGAGCCATGGGATAGACGCCCGTTTTCCATAGGGTGAGGACAGGTATGTCCAGCATCCAGCCGAACAAAGTAAGAAGGCCGATAACCGCTACCACCAAACCCGCAGCCAATAGGATAAATGCTGTCACACGTTCAAAACCGGTGCTTTTCATGTCCTTTTTCCGTGTATGGATTAGCCGCTGAGTTGCAATGGATGAGAACTTCTATCTATCGTCAAATAGCCGTTTACCTGACACTTGTTGCTTATCCTGGCAACCTGTCTTGCGAATACAGACTAGCGATGTCGTGATGACGATCAGAAAAACCCTGAATGAAGTGACTGATCCTGGCCTTGTATGATTGCCGCTTAAAGGTATTCAAGTTCATAATGATCTCTCCCTCGATGATATTGTACTGGGAAACTTACTCTCGAACAGTGAGTATGACCGCATCTATCAAAAGCAGACCCGCCGGTGTTGCAGTCAGCCTAGAACCAATCCGGTACTTCCCAGGGATTCGCTACTTGCGGCTGACAGCCGGTTGCTGAATCGGCCGCCATCTCAAGCCTAACATAGCAGTTTGTAAGTGTAAAATTACATTTTTGAATAAATCAAAATTTGGCCAAAGCTCTCCATTTTTAACGTTAGTTATATTTTTACGGGCAGGCATGCCCAGACTTGTCATTCTATGTAATTGCGGACGAGCTGACTGGTGTTCGAATTTGAGACCATTGAAACGGCGGATGTCAGAAACTCGCCGATGTTGCAGAAGCTGAAATTTCCTCTGCCTGTACGAGAAGCTCGCCCTGTTGAAAAAGCAAATGGCGATGAAAATCAATTGCAGAATATGCTTTTGAAATCTTCAAAATCTATATGAATCTGGACTGTTTTTTAGAGGATGGAGAAAGGTCGATACGGATATGCAGCCAATCACGCAGCAGGTTGATGATCCGCTGGACGGCTTCACCCATGCGCATCCAGGCGTTCTTTCAGCAAATCACGCGCTACCGTCATCACCCGTAGTTGAAATGTAGGTAATTCCTAATATATACCATTTTCCGAAACGCTGGAATTTTCATACCAGACTCTGCATGTTACGCAGCCTTTGATCGTACGACTTTGAACTGGGCATTTTCGCAAAGTGCTGACATTGGGTTATATAATTTGCTGACATCGACTTTGAAAAGTGACACTAGACTTTAAGCCGGTAGCCTATACCCGATTCCGTTAATAAATATTGCGGCTGGGTCGGGTCGGTTTCCAGCTTCTGTCTAAGCTGGCTCATATATATCCTCAGATAATGTGAATTATCACTATAGGGCGGGCCCCAGACTTCCTTGAGCAAGTATTGATGCGTCAATACCTTGCCGGCATTTTTAATCAGCACGGACAATAGCCGGTACTGAATCGGGGTAAGATGAACTTCCCTATCGCTAATAAAAACCTGACGCTTCAGTAAATCGACTTTCAACGCTCCAGTAGTAAAAATACCGCTTTGTTTCTGCTCCGGGCTGCTTACCGAATGACGTATGGCCACCCGGATACGGGCAAGCAATTCACCTAAACCGAATGGCTTGGTCAAATAATCATCGGCTCCGGCGTCCAGTGCATCGATTTTATTCTGCTCGGTGCTGCGTGCGGATAAAATAATGATGGGCATGAACGACCATTTCCGAATGGCTTTGACCACCTCAACACCATCCATGTCGGGCAAGCCCAAATCAAGGATGATGAGGTCAGGTTTACGTATGCCCGCCTCAATTATGCCTTGCCGGCCTCCATTCGCTTCGAATACGTGAAAGCCATGAGCGCTAAGACCGGCTCGTAAAAACAGACGTATTGCAGGATCATCCTCAATAATCACGATAATAGGGCTTGCTTGAGTCATGGCTAACTATTGCTCCCCATCCTATGGGATAGGGATGCCTTCTCCCTTGGCTCTTCTTTTTTAAAGCAAAAAACTGAAGATGGCTTTTGAATCATCCCAGATTTAACACAAGACTGAGCATTTATAACATCACTCATTCTTCCTCTCCCATTGTTGGCGGCATATGGTCCTGGGGAATGATGAAAGAAAATATAGCGCCTCCTGTCGGCCGGTTTTGCGCCTGAATACTTCCTCCATGCGCTTCAATAATCGCTTTGCAAATCGCCAGCCCCAAACCCACTCCGCTTTGCGCCGCCTCGTGGCGAACCCGATAAAATTTTTCAAACAGTTTGTTTTCGTAGCCCTCAGGGATACCAGGTCCCTGATCGGCTACCGAAATTTCTACCGCAAAAGAAGATACTTCCGCCATGATTTCTACCAGCCCCCCATCGGGCGTATAACGCAGAACATTTTCCAGCAGATTGATCAAAACCTGTTCGATCATAACCGCATCGACATAAATCATAGGGGTGCCGGACGGTAATTTAACAGTTACCGGACGGCCTTCGAGGCGTTTTTTCAATCGTGTTAATACAACCCCGACAATTTCTTCAAGCGGAATCCACTGTTTGTTCAGCTCAATAGCACCCGCATCAAGCCGCGCCATATCAAGAATATTATTGACCAGATTCGACATCCGCTGCGCCTCATCGTAAATAGCGCGGCTCAATTCAAGCTTGTCTTCTGCCTTGAGTGTATTGCTTTCTTCCACTAAAGTACTGGCTGAACCTACAATCGTCGCAAGCGGCGTACGCAAGTCATGTGAAATGGAACTAAGCAGCGAATTGCGCAAACGCTCGGCCTCCATCTCCACTTGAGCTTTTTTAGCGTGCTCGGTCAATCTCACACGGGTAATCGCCTGAGCTATTTGGCTCAGAAATGTTTCCAGCAATTTCTGTTGTTCCGGCAGAAATATCCGACGCAAGTTGACAGGCAGCAATACCAAAACGCCTAGCACGGTTTCCTTGTTGCTCAGAGGAAAATAAATAGCTTCGGCCCCTGTCAAGGTATCGGTTCCCTGTCCGGCTATCTCGTTATGATCCATAACCCACTGCGCAATACTCAGATCGGCGCCCTGTAAGGATTCAGGCAAAGCCTGGTCTGCAGGATAAATAATGCGGCCGTTAGCGTCAGGAAAGAGGATAACGTTTCTGCTGCCGAACTCCGAATAGAGATGATGTACCGCTGCACGTACAATTTCATCCTCACTCTGGCTTGCCGTAAGATCCCTGCTTATCGCATAAAGAACTGTCGCGCGCCGCTCGCGGTATCCCGCCACCTTGGCTTGGGAACGCACATTAGCCGTCAGGTTGCTGATTAACATTGCCACGGTCAGCATCGCCATGAGCGTCAGCAAATATTGACTATCGGACACCGAAAAACTGAAATAAGGCGTTACGAACAATAGATCAAATATGGCAACGCCAAGAAAAGAAGCAAAAATGGAAGGACCGCGGCCGAAGCGCGTTGCAATAAAAACCACGCCCAGCAAAAAGACCATGATCAGGTTGGCCAGCTCAAATTTGCCGAACATCAGATAGGCAAGCCCGGTACTGGCGATTATCACGGCCACGGCCCAAATATAGCCCGATGTATCTTTTTTTCTCGATGGCAGTTTCCAGCTAAGCCCAGGCAGCGGGCTTTTCCGGTATAGGGAAGTCTCCGATTTATCGACATTTTCTTCTTCAGACCGGGGACTGCCCAGCAGATAGATATTAATATTGTGCGCATCGCTAATCAGCATATCGACTACCGAACCCAGCAGAAAACGCTTCCATCCACGGCGCGTTGGTTTCCCGATAACGATTTTGGTAACGTTTCTTTCCTTGGAAAATTTAACAATCGCAGAGCTCATTTCGGTCGCGCTCATGGTCACAGTTTCGGCGCCCAGCTTTTCGGCAAGACGCAGAATGCGCAATACGCCATCACGTTTTTCCGCCGGCAAGCGTTGCAGCTCAGGCGTTTCGACATACAGCACAATCCAATTGGCGCGCAGGCTCGTAGCCAGACGCTTGCCGGCGCGAACGAGCCGCTCGGCCAGAGCATTGGGACCTATACAGACCAGAATACGCTCACTGACCTGCCAGACTTCGCGGATAAAATGATTCTCCCGATAATCCAGCATCTGGGCATCTACCCGAGTGGCGGTTTGCCGCAGCGCCAATTCCCGCAATGCAATCAGATTGCCCTTTCGAAAAAAATGCTTAATCGCTTCCTGAGCTTGTTGCGGCATATAAACTTTACCGTCTTTAAGCCTATTGAGCAGTTCATCAGGCGGCAGGTCCACCAATTCGATTTCATTGGCTTCTTCAAACACTGTATCCGGCACCGTTTCCCAAACCCGTATGCCCGAAATCTGAACTATATCGTCATTGAGACTTTCCAGATGCTGAACATTGAGCGACGTATACACATCGATGCCCGCATCAAGAAGCTCTTCGATGTCCTGCCAACGCTTGGGATGCCGGCAGCCTTGGGCATTGGTATGCGCCAGTTCATCAACCACAATGATCGAGGGCTTGCGCTTGAGGGCAGCGTCCAGATCGAATTCATGCAGGGCCGTTCCTCGATATTCAATTTGTTTAAGAGGTAAAACTTCCAGTCCTTCCAGTAAGGATTCCGTATCCTTGCGCCCGTGCGTTTCCACCAAACCGACAACAATATCCATATTTTCGGAATGCTTTTCTCTGGCTGCCAGTAACATGGCATAAGTCTTCCCTACCCCTGCCGCTGCACCAAAAAATATTTTCAGGCCTCCCCGACTCGCACGGGTTTGTTCCCGCTCGACGCGAGCCAGCAATTCATCAGGATTAGGACGTTCAATATTCATGGTTGATTTTCTGTCTGAGGGCTTCGTGTAATGACTGACCAGCTAAAAAACGAGGCCATTGATATTAATTTGGACACACTGCGATAGATAAGCCATGCGTCTATTACTATTCAGCCCGGTAGCCAGAGAAGATACGCTACACTTATCTGACTTACCCACTATCCAATCCAAGTATTTCCTTCATTAAGAATTTATCAGGATGCATTACCAATGAGCTTCTGCTCACGGACGATTTTTCCGGTTGACAAGGCGCACAGCACGAGCCATTCCTCACCGTTAGCGCCGTGAGCCTGTATCTCATATTCCACCAGAAAATCTCTGTTTATATGCAACATTCGTTCTTTCTCAATCACTCCCGGATGCAGAAGCAATGCCTCTTTTTGGCAGAGTTTGATATATACCTTGCTGGGAGGCAGGGTATAGTCAGTATAACTGGCATCCTCGGTAGTGACCTGTACGGCATCCAACGCCAGATTTAATGTCAGGACGCTGACTCGCGGTTCTCCTAAAAAGCCCCATTGCCGCGCCTCGGTATGTGCATTCACTAATTCCTGAAGCTTGCCCGGATTCACTTTACGCACCTTGGCCACACGTTTGATTTGATAATCCGCCGCTGCAGGACTGATATGCGGATCTAATCCACTTCCCGAGGCTGTAATCAGATCCACCGGAACCGGAGCCTTGTTGTCAGGATCGGCTGCTTTTAATGCCTCAATACGGGCTTTAACGGCATCTACCAGAGCCGGGTTAGTCGGCCCCAGGTTTGAGCCGCTGGAAGCGCCGGCATTATATGGGAAGGGTCCTGTCGCGGAAGGCCGTCCCCAAAAATAACCGGGGCTTCTAAAAGGTTGTCCAATCAACCTGGAATCAATCAGCTTGCCGTTTTTGCCTGTTATCAGACTACCGTTAGCCTGATAAGGAAACAGAAGCTGCGCCAGTCCCGTCACCACGGCCGGATAAATGACGCCCGTTAATACACTTAATAGAACAAATAAAATAATCGCCGGTTTCAAATGCTTAATCATTGCCAACTCCTTTAAACCAGACCCAGCGTGACCAGAAACAGGTCAATCGCCTTGATGCCGATAAACGGAACGGCCAATCCACCTGCGCCGTAAATCAGCAAATTGTTTTGCAGCAGTGTTGCAGCGCCGACCGGCCGGTACCTGACGCCTTTTAAGGCCAGCGGAATCAGCACTACGATAATCAGCGCATTGAAAATGACTGCCGACAAAATCGCACTTTCCGGCGTTGCCAGGTTCATCACATTCAATACGTCAAGCACCGGATAAGTCGCCGCGAACGCGGCCGGAATAATTGCGAAATATTTCGCAACATCATTGGCGATACTAAATGTAGTCAGGGCGCCGCGAGTCATCAGCATCTGTTTGCCGGTTTCGACGATCTCGATCAACTTGGTAGGATTCGAGTCAAGGTCAACCATATTGCCTGCTTCCTTGGCCGCCTGAGTACCGCTGTTCATCGCCACCGCAACATCGGCCTGAGCCAGCGCAGGCGCGTCATTAGTGCCGTCACCGGTCATCGCGACCAAACGCCCATCAGCCTGGTATTGCCTGATTAATTTCAGCTTCATTTCCGGTGTTGCCTCGGCCAGAAAATCATCGACCCCGGCCTCCGCAGCAATAGCCGCAGCCGTCAAACGATTATCGCCGGTAATCATAATGGTCTTGATGCCCATCTGACGTAATTCGGCAAATCGTTCTTTGATACCGCCTTTGACGATATCCTTGAGTTCGATGATGCCCAATACATCGGCGCATTCGGCAACTACCAGCGGGGTGCTGCCGCGGCGCGCCACGTCATCGACCAGTTTCCGAAATTCTGGTGGAAACTTGCCGCCTAACTCTTCAACATAAGCACGAATGGCATCGGCAGCCCCTTTACGAATCTGCCGTCCTTCAATATTAACGCCGCTCATCCGGGTCTGAGCGCTGAAATGAATGAAAGTAGCTCCCAATGAGTGCACATCCCGCTCTCTAAATCCGTATTTCTCTTTTGCCAGAATTACAATGCTGCGCCCTTCCGGCGTCTCGTCAGCCAGTGACGCTAATTGAGCGGCATCGGCAAAGTCTTTATCAGTTATGCCTTTAGCGGCTATAAAAGCGGATGCCTGCCGATTACCCAAGGTAATCGTGCCGGTCTTGTCAAGCAGCAGTACGTCGATGTCGCCGGCCGCTTCCACTGCCCGGCCGGATGTGGCAATGACATTTTTCTGCATCATCCGTCCAATACCCGCCACCCCAATAGCCGACAATAATCCGCCGATAGTTGTCGGAATCAGGCAGACCAGCAACGCCACCAGTACGGTAATCGAAATTGGTTGCCCAGCGCCTGAGGTTGCCACTGCGTATAAAGAATACGGCAGCAAAGTAACGGTCGCTATCAGAAAGATCAAGGTCAACGCGACCAGCAGGATAGTCAAGGCAATTTCGTTGGGTGTTTTCTGCCGCTTGGCGCTTTCCACCATCAAAATCATACGGTCCAGAAAAGCTTCGCCCGGATTGGCGGTAATACGCACGATTAGCCAGTCCGATAACACACGCGTACCGCCGGTCACCGAACTGAAATCGCCACCCGATTCACGGATCACCGGCGCACTTTCCCCAGTAATCGCGCTTTCGTCCACTGAGGCAACACCTTCAATGACTTCACCATCACCCGGAATAAAATCGCCGGCCTCTACCAAAACCATATCACCGCGCCGCAAACTGGAGCCGGCAACTTTGAAAGTGTTCGCACCATAACGCGGCTCATCCAGTTTTTTCGCCGCAATATCGCGCTTGGCACTGCGCAAAAACGCTGCCTGCGCCTTGCTGCGGCCTTCGGCGACCGCCTCGGCAAAATTGGCAAACAATACTGTGCCCCATAACCATAAGGTCACTGCTAAAATAAAACCGGATGCATTTTTCCCATCACCGCTAAGTGCCTGTATCCAAAGCAATGTCGTTAGGAGGCTACTCGTATAAACGACGAACATTACCGGATTTTTCCATTGCTGCTGCGGAGCAAGCTTCCGGAATGAATTTATTAGGGCTGTGCCAAGGATTTGGCGGTCGAACAAAGACATCGAAACAGATTTTTTACTCATAAAGTTCTCCCATTCACTGGTTTTCGGAGTGCAAATAAAGCGTGCCCACCTTTAGATCTTTGGTTCGTTTATTTAGGAATGAAAATAAAATAACTTGAGCATTTACATTTTTGTGGGAGCGGCTTTAGCCGCGCTCTTCGCGGCTAAAGCCGCTCCTGCGATAACTGCATCTTGTCAAGGTTATTAGCTAACGCTCCTTAGCGCCGATCATCTGGAGGTGTTCCACCACAGGCCCCAGAGCCAGGGCAGGAACAAACGTCAGAGCACCGACCATGAGTACGGTACCGATCAATAACACAATAAACAGCGGAGTATGCGTCGGTAAGGTGCCAGGGCCGGCCGGCACAATCTTCTTTGCTGCCAGGGAACCGGCGATAGCCAGTACCGGCACGGCCAGCCAGTAGCGTGAAAACAGCATAGCCAGCCCCAACATCGCATTATAGAAGGGCGTATTTGCCGAGAGTCCGCCAAAAGCGCTGCCGTTATTGTTTCCCGCCGATGAGAATGCATACAACACTTCGCTGAAACCGTGCGCGCCCGGGTTGAAGATAGACGCCTTGCCGACATCCACCATGATGGCGATCGCAGTACCGCCTAATACGATGATCGGTGGAACCAGAATCGTGATCGCGGCCATTTTCATCTCGTAGGCTTCGATTTTTTTGCCCAGATATTCGGGTGTGCGGCCTATCATTAAACCGGACACAAACACGGCGACGATCGCAAACATGATCATGCCGTATAGCCCTGAACCGACGCCGCCGAAGATAACTTCACCCAATTGCATCAGCCACATCGGCACCATACCGCCGATAGGAGTAAAGGAATCATGCATCGCATTGACTGAACCGTTGGAAGCGGCCGTGGTGGCGACCGCCCATAGAGCTGAGTTGGTAATCCCGAAGCGAGTCTCCTTGCCTTCCATGTTGCCGCCGGGCTGGCCAGCGGTTGCCGACTGATTCACATTCAGTGAAGCCAGAGCAGGGTTACCATTTTGTTCTGCCGGTACCGCAACAAAAACCAGCCCGACAAAAACCAGAGTCATCGCGGCCAAAATCGCCCAGCCTTGCCTAGTGTCGCCTACCATCATGCCGAAGGTGTAGCACAGCGCACCGGGAATAAGCAAGATAGCCAGCATTTCCAGAAAATTGCTTAACGGTGTCGGATTTTCCAAGGGATGCGCCGAATTGACATTGAAAAAGCCGCCGCCGTTAGTGCCGAGTTGCTTGATGGCTATCTGCGAAGCCGCGGGGCCTACTGCCATGACCTGTTCTTTGACTTCGACCGACTCCATAACCGGCTTGCCGTCGGCATCCTGCAATGCCTGACCGTCTGCGCCCAGTTTCGGCTGCTCATAACTGACGGATTCGACTAGCGATATTGTCTGGTAAGGATTAAATGTCTGCACCACGCCCTGCCCTGTCAACAGCAAAGCCAGAATCAGCGACAGCGGCAGCAGGATATAAAGCACGCTACGGGTCAGATCAACCCAGAAATTACCTATGCTATCCATATTCCTTCGTGTAAAGCCGCGAATTAATGCGACCAATACCGCCATGCCGGTTGCGGCGGAAACAAAGTTTTGCATAGTCAGCCCCAGCATCTGGGTCAGATAACTCATTGTGGCTTCACCGCTGTAGCCTTGCCAGTTGGTATTGGTGGCAAAACTGACGGCGGTGTTGAAGGCCGAGCCAGCACTGATACCAGGCAGGTTTTCAAAGTTAAAGGGCAGAGAGGCTTGCAGGCGTTGCAATGCGAAAACCGCAAGAATACCCAGCAGGTTAAATATCAGCAAACCGATGGCGTAATCCGTCCAGCGCATCTCCTCTGTCGGATCCACGCCGCTTAAGCGATACAGCAAAGTTTCGACCGGCGCCAATAAGCGATTCAAACCTGCCGGCTCATTCTCATAGACTCTGGCCATATACCAGCCAAGCGGTTTAGCGAATGCGGTTAAAGTAACTACATAAAATAGAATTTGAAAATAACTGTTGCTGGTCATCAGAATTTCTCCGGATAAAACAACACGGCGATCAGATAAACGAAAATCGCCACCGCCAGCACGCCGCTTAACAGATAAACCCAGCTCATGACTGCCCCCTTAAGTTTTCACAGGCATAAACCAGTGCGATAGTAATGGCAAAAAAAACCAGTATTAATACCAGATATACACTACTCATAAAATCACCTTATTGATTCACATGCCATTGTTAAAACGTTGGCGTACAGTCTAATTGGAAATAAGGTAAAAAAACTGTAAAGATTTAAGCCGGCGGTTTTGGCTCTTCTGTCAGTCCTGATGCTTGACCGGAACCGCAACACCGGCACCGTTGCGCCAAATAGTCACCTTTCGGTTGCCGTTGAAGTCATGGTAAAAAGAAGAAGAGCTGTTTTTGTTGGGTTAGCGGAAAAGCTCCTTTTATCATAATCCCTGTCTCAACCAGAAATATTCTGGATGATCGACTTTGAAGGACATCGATTTGAAAAGAACAGCTCTTTTTTGGTCTACTCTGATTTATCCAATCAGCTATCGCAACCTGAAAGTCATGATGTTGAAAAGCGCTGTGTTCGGGACGCCTTAAACTTTGCGACTGCGCTTGAAGGGAATCAGCGCAACAGAACCAAAATTGCGATAAATAAGTAAAACTCATAGGCTGCCTGATATTTTTTTGTATAATCGAACGCTTTTCCGGTTGTTATTCATCAATGCAGACTCTCTTTAAGACGATAGGCATCATAGGTAAACCCAGTGACCCCGGCATTGCTGAAACTTTAATCGGGCTTTATGACTATTTAACGCAACATCAATATACTGTTTATGTTGCCGAAGATAGTGTAAAGTTTATTAAAAATTATTCCGCTGACTCGTATTCCATAGAAACATTGGGACAGCATTGTGATCTGGTTATCGCTGTGGGGGGGGATGGAACTTTTCTGGCTGCCGCCCGGGCCATTGTCGAAGATGCGATTCCTCTGATCGGCATCAACCTGGGGCGAGTGGGTTTTCTTGTCGATATATCGCCTAATGAATTACCTGCAAAATTGCACCGCATCCTTCAGGGCCATTACACTGAGGAGAAACGTTATTTATTGCGCGCCAAAATCATCCGTGACAGCCAGGTTATTCATGAAGAAACCGCCGTCAATGAAGTGGCTATCCATCGCTGGGTGACGCCCAGCATGATTGAAATCGTGACAAAAATTGATAATATTTTTTTAAACTCGCAACGCTCTGACGGCTTGATTATTTCCACGCCAACGGGATCAACCGCTTATTCGTTATCGGCCGGGGGACCGATTTTGTATCCATCTTTAAACGCTCTGGTATTGGTGCCGTTAAATCCCCATACTTTATCAAATCGTCCGATAGTTATTCATGATTCGGCTGAGGTCGAAATCAGTTTTTGCCAAACCAAACAAATCAATGCGCTGGTGACCTGTGATCATATTGAAATTCCTGACGTATTGATCAGCGATAAGATCCTGATTAAAAAAGACCCTATACCGATTAGAATTCTGCATCCTGAAGGTCATGACTTCTTCCAGATCCTCAGGAATAAACTAAACTGGAGCAGCATCAATCACAGTTAATTTCTATGCTATTAAATCTTAATATTATTGACTTGGCAGTGGTCAAATCGCTTGATGTCGACCTGCATAAAGGCATGTCGGTCCTTACCGGAGAAACCGGCGCGGGTAAGTCTATTTTATTAACCGCGCTAGGTCTTGCGCTGGGGGATAGAGCCGATTCCGGCTATGTTCGGCCTGAATGCAAGCGCGCTGAAGTGAATCTTGAATTTGATTTGGCCGATGCACCTGCGGCACAACAATGGCTGAAAGAAAATGAACTGGATGATGAGCAAAACTGTTTAATACGGCGTATTGTTAATCAGGATGGGCGCTCAAAAGCCTATATCAATAACCGCCCCGTGACGTTACAGTTCTTGCAGGAATTGAGTGAAAAACTGGTTGAAATCCATGGTCAACATGCGCACCTGACTTTGCTCAATAGCGACGAACAGCGCCGTTTACTCGACTCTTACGGCAAGAACCAGAATCTTGCGGATCAGGTGAACGCCTGTTACAAACAATGGCTGCTTGCCCATAAAGAACTGGCAAGCCTGATTAAAGCCAGTGCCGACCAAACCGAACGCGAAGAATTGCTGCGCTATCAGATCGAAGAATTGCAACAATTAGACCTCTCCAGCTTCAGTTATTCAGCACTCTCGGAAGAACACAGCAAACTGGCGAATCTGGGGCAGATTTTATCCACCGGCCAAGCCCAGGTTGATCTGCTTTATGAGGGAGACACTCAGTCGGTTAATCAGATGCTTAGCCATAGCGTCAGCGAATTGACTTATATTGCCCGGTTCGCGCCGGAATTAACCGACATCTGCAATCTGTTGTCGGAAGCGCAAATTCAAACAGAAGAAGCGGCCATTCAATTACGCCGTTTTCTGGAATCGCTGGAAGCCGATCCTCTACGAATGGAAGCATTGGAAACCCAGATTGGCATTATTCAGAGCCTTAGCCGCAAACATCACGTCACACCCGATGAACTGCCTGAACTGGCAGGCAAGCTTGAAGCTGAACTCGATGGGCTAACCCACAGCGGAGAGCGCATCGAGCAGTTAAAAACCGACACCGCACAGCTGCTTGCCCAATACCATCAACTAACGGCGCAATTGTCTCAATACCGCCGGCAAACCGGCCAGAAACTGCAAAAGCAGATTTCGGCCATGATAAAAGAACTGGGTATGCCGCAAGGTGAATTTTTAGTTGATATTACCGCTTTGGATACCGATGCTCCGAAACTGAACGGCAAGGATAGAATCGAATTTCAAGTCAGCGCTAATCCGGGGCTTCCACCCAAACCGCTGGCTAAAGTTGCTTCTGGCGGAGAATTATCGCGTATCAGCCTGGCGATTCAAGTGATAACTTCCAACGATAAAACCACGCCCACCCTTATTTTTGATGAAGTGGATTCGGGCATAGGCGGCGGCGTTGCTGAAATTGTCGGGCAAAAATTACGCAGCTTGAGCCGCAATCGCCAGGTTATGTGCGTCACTCACTTGCCGCAAGTTGCCGCGCAAGCCCATCACCATCTCTACGTTGAAAAGAACAGTAAAACCGATATAACGTCTTCCAGTGTCAGGTTATTGAATGATGAAGAACGCATTGAAGAAATCGCCAGAATGTTAGGCGGCGTTACTATCACAGCCAATACACTTGCACATGCCAAGGAGATGTTATCTCAATCCACTTCCGGCATACAGCAGGAAGGTACAACCACAGGAAGCCAAAAGCAATGACTCGATTTCCAGCCGAATGGGAAAAACAATCCGCCGTGTTAATCGCATGGCCTCATAAAACAGGCGATTTCAGTGACCGACTTGAATCTGTAGAACAAACCTACAGCGTTATTGCCGATACCATCACTCAATATCAAAAACTCATTATCGTCTGCCGCGATGATAGCCATCAGCAACATATTCAAAGCCTGATCAGTAATCACGACCATATTGACTTTATCCATGCCACCGTTAATGACATCTGGGTCAGAGATACAGTTTTTCTAAGCGTAGAGCAGGACGGAGTTATTTCACACCTGAACTTCCTTTTCAACGGCTGGGGAGAAAAATACCAGCATCAAAACGACAATGCGCTTAATCACAAGCTGTTAAACGCCAAACCCTTTAAAGGTAAAGCCTACAAGGACATTGATTTTATCCTGGAAGGCGGCAGTGTCGAAAGCGACGGCATTGATACGATCTTGACTACCAAACAATGCTTGCTAAACCCTAATAGAAACAAGGGATTATCACAGCAGGAAATAGAACAGCAACTGTTGCTGCACCTGGGCGCAAAACGGGTATTCTGGCTGGACCAGGAAAACCTGTCCGGCGATGACACCGATGCGCACATCGATACACTGGCCCGCTTTTGCTCAGCCAATACCATTGCTTATACCAGTTGCAACGATGAAGATGACCTGCATTATCCCAGCTTGAAATTCATGGAAAGCCAACTCCAGGATTTAAGGACACAAGCGGGCGATACTTATCATTTAGTCGCGTTACCGCTGCCACAACCGATTTATGACGAAGAAGGGCAGCAATTACCGGCCAATTATGCCAATTTCCTCATCATTAATCATGCTGTATTGGTGCCGGCTTATGACGATACTATGGATGAAGTCGCTTTGCAACGACTGGCAGAATGCTTTCCACAGCATGATATCATTCCAATACCCTGCAGGCCGCTGGTGCATCAATATGGCAGTTTGCATTGCATGACCATGCAGTTTCCTGAGGGAATTGTCGGAGTTGTGGCTTGATCAACGCTGAAGGGGCTGTGCCGAACGATTTCCCTCTGTCCGGTATAGAATATGCTCTGTAAGAGGGCGCATACATCAGCTAAAAGCGGTTGCGGAATCATTCAAAATATTTGATACTTCAAATTGACCGGCCTGATTAAAAACAGGACCAGGCCGGCTTTCTAACTATTAGAGGCTATTAAAATATGAAAAAAATAATTGTTTTAGGGTTATCAACGGCTGTTATTTTGTTGAATCCTCTTATCGTATCGGCTGCTGCCGATAGTCAATATCCTGCCGCAAATTTCGAGCCTAGCGTTATTTACATCGATAAAGATGCTGTGCCTAAAGAGCAGGCACAAAATGAATACGACCCAAAATACCCAGCCTCAAACTTTACCCCTATAGTGGTCTTTACTGACGAAAAATTGGCCAATCAAACTCAAGCTGATGAGTTCGACCCCAAATACCCTGCCGCATACTTCAAGCCCAAAGTCATTTATCCGTAATCTACATCAGGTTATAGTCGATAAACAGGGCCTGATGGAAGGCTTAAACAACGCTCTACCTATGCTGCTACAAAAAAATATTAGACAGCTTTCATGGCACCAACAATAAATTGACAAGGCGCATTTATGAACAAGACGTGGTTAATTATTTTCTTTTCGACGCTACTCTGGTCAGTTATAAATCCCAAGGATTACCTGACCTGGTTACTGGAAACAGCGCCTGCAATAATCGGCTTTATTGTTATGATGGCGACTCGCCGGTCTTTTCAGTTAACCAGCCTGACTTACTCGTTGATCCTGGTTTTCAGTCTGATTTTAATGATAGGAGGGCATTACACTTACGCGGAAGTTCCGTTGTTTAACTGGTTTAAGGACGTATTTAATCTTGAACGAAATAATTACGATAAGCTCGGCCATTTTGCTCAAGGCTTTGTCCCGGCCATCATCGCAAGGGAAATCATAATCAGGAATAAGGTCTTGAAAAACATTAATTGGCTTAATTTTTTCATTGTCAGCATCTGCCTGGCGATCAGCGCCTTTTATGAGCTTATTGAATGGGGTGTTGCGATGGTTAGCAAGGAAGCTGCTGAATCATTTTTAGGTACCCAGGGTTATATTTGGGACACACAATCCGATATGGCTCTTGCATTATTGGGCTCAATAGTAGCGCTGATTTCCTTAAGCCGCATTCATGACAGACAGATTAGTGAGTTAATGGCTAAACATCAGCCTTTCAGCGCTGCTCATTTCGGCAAATAGGCCGAAGTCGCTTTTCCAAGGCGATCATTCACCGTGCGCCATGCCTCGGTATCGGGCGGTTGCTCCACCAGAATCATATCCAGATGCAGACTGTCCAGCTCGCGCAATGATGCATATAAAGCCTGTGCATAATCATCCGCCTGACCAGGCATACGAATAACTCGAATTATCCTCTTTTCTGCAAGAACGCTATCAGTTGCATTTAACGCCAGTATGCTGATTCTTTTATTATGCAATATTAATTCCTGAACCATTCTCTGCAAATGATCTGTGGGGCAAAGCAGCGCCATCGTTACCGGAGCATAATGCACTGCCATCATACCGGGCGCGCGCAATTCGGATGGAGTTACTTGCGGAGTAATAATCGTCAGCTCTGCCTGTAATACGGCTTCAATTTCCGACCGGGTAATATGACCCGGTCGCAATAATCTGGGCCGGTCTCCGCTCAAGTCGATTATGGTTGATTCCACGCCTACCTGACAAGCGCCGCCATCAAGAATCAAATCGACAGCATCGCCAAGCTCTTCTGCCACATGCGCAGCCTGAGTCGGGCTAATCCGGCAAAAACGGTTAGCGGAGGGGGCCGCAACTCCGCCATCGAAAGCCTGCAATAAGCGCAAGGCGACCGGATGATCAGGCATTCTCAACCCGACAGTATTTTGTCCGCCGGTAACTTCCAGCGGCACTTCGGGTCTTTTGTTCAATATCAGCGCGAGAGGGCCAGGCCAGAAACGCTCCGCCAACTGTTGTGCAGCATCGGGTACTGTCAGCGCCCAGTCATTAAGACTGTCAATGCTCGGAATATGAACGATCAGCGGATGATCGGCAGGCCGTCCTTTAGCCTGAAAAATACGCCGGACTGCATCAGGATTGAAAGCGTCAGCCCCCAAACCATAGACGGTCTCGGTTGGGAACGCAACCAGACGGCCCTTCCGCAATAAATTGGCTGCATGCTCAATGGCTGCATCGTCTGCGAAAATGGGTTCCATGCGGTCATTCTCAGGCATTCGCAACAATCTCAACCAATACTTCATCGGGATTCACAGCATCGCCTTTGACAACGTATAGCGCTTTGACTATCCCTGCTATCGGCGCGGTAATTTCAGTTTCCATTTTCATTGCTTCGGTCACTAATACGCCTTGGCCCGCCCGCACCTGCTGACCTTCCCTGACCAACACATCAAGAATATTACAAGGCATACCGGCTACCACATCGCCAGGCGATGAAGGGCGCGGGCGTTTGCTGGCAATAGTGCTTTTAACCGCACCCTGAGCGCCGCCATCCAGAACAATCTCATCCAGAGTTTCAACAACAATATCTTCCGGGACGCCATCAACGGTAAAATAAAAATGTCGCAGCATCTGGTTTTTTAGCCCTGCGCCGGTCACTTTAACATGATAGGATTCACCATGCAGCGCGACATTAAATTCTGTCGGCGCCTTTTTAACGCCCCCCTCTCTTTCTGATTCGAGTTCCAGCGATTCGGGTACCAGATTTCCTGAGGAACGCTGCTCCAGAAACTGCTTGCCGACTTCCGGAAAGAGCGCATAACTGAGCACATCTTCGTCATTTCGCGCCAGATGGCCAATTTCCTGCCGCAAATTTTCAAACTCGGGCTTAAGAAGATCAGCGGGACGGCAGTCTATCAGCTCTTCTTTGCCGGTCGCCCTGTTTTGCAATTTGCTATCAACCGGCGCCGGCGCTTTTCCATAGCCGCCTTGCAGGTAGCGTTTGACTTCATTGGTAATGGTTTCATAGCGCTTGCCGGTCAATACATTCAGCACGGCCTGGGTGCCGACTATCTGCGAAGTGGGCGTAACCAAAGGGGGATAACCCAGATCTTTACGAACTTCAGGGATTTCCTTATAGACTTCGCCGATGCGGTCCAGCGCATTTCTTTCTCGCAGTTGGTTGGCCAGATTGGAAATCATGCCGCCCGGCACCTGGAAAATATGCACCTGGGTGTCAATACCGGTAAATTCACTTTCAAAGCAGCGATATTTTTTCCTGACCTCGGCAAAATAACTGTTGACCGCTTGCAGTTTATCCAGATCCAGACCGGTGTCATAACCCGTTCCATGAAGGGCCGCTACCATGCTTTCAGTAGGCGGATGACTGGTACCGCCGGACCAGGATGACAAGGCGGTGTCAATATGCTGGCAACCGGCTTCTATGGCTTTCAATTGACACATTTCAGCCAAACCCGAAGTCGCGTGACAATGTAAATGCAGCGGCAAGTCAATCTCGTCTTTAAGGGCTTTAACCAGCGCACTGGCAGTGTAAGGCGTCAACAACCCCGCCATGTCCTTAATAGCGATCGAGTCGCAGCCCAGATCCGCCATTTCCTTACCGAGCGTAACAAAGCTGGTTATGTTATGAACCGGACTGGTCGTGTAACAAATAGCGCCCTGGGCATGCTTGCCGGCTTCCTTGGTAACCTGAATTGCGGTTTTTAAATTGCGAATATCGTTTAAGGCATCAAAAATACGAAACACATCCACGCCTTTTTGGGCGGCTTTCAGGATGAACGCCCGCACCACATCATCGGAGTAATGACGATAACCCAGCAGATTTTGCCCCCGCACCAGCATTTGCAGCGGTGTATTTGGTAAGGCTGCTTTTAATTTGCCCAAGCGTTCCCAAGGGTCTTCCTTCAAAAATCGCAGACAGGCATCAAACGTCGCACCGCCCCAGCATTCCAGCGACCAATAGCCGATATCATCGAGCATGGGGCAAGCAGGCAGCATGTCCTCGATACGCAGCCGGGTTGCAATCAGGGATTGATGCGCATCACGCAATATAACATCAGTAACGTAAACTTTTTGCATGGGTTTTTCCTGTGTCACAAGCCGGTATGAGCCGCTATAGCGGCGGCGATAACGCTTGCCAGCACTTCAGGCCGTGGTTTGTTTGAATAATTGATGAGTTCGGGATATTTTTCGACGAATCCGGTATTAAATGTGCCGGAGCAAAACTCGGGATGTCCCAGGATTTCCAGATAATAAGGAATCGTTGTTTTAATTCCGAATAATCCCATATCGCGCAAGGCTCGTTCGCCCCGTTTGATGACGTCGCCCCAGGTCTGCGCGCTGACAATCACCTTGGCGACCATTGAATCATAAAACGGCGGAATGTCATAACCTGTATAAATTGCTGTGTCGGTGCGCACGCCAGGACCGCCCGGGGCATAATAGCGGGAAATCTTACCGAAGCTGGGCAAAAAACTGTTTTGCGGGTCTTCTGCATTGATCCTGAACTGTATCGCATAACCGCGCCTGCCTATTTCTTCCTGTTTAAATCGCAAAGGCAGATTTGCAGCAACCCGGATTTGCTCTTCAATAATATCCACACCGGTAATGGTTTCCGTAATCGTATGCTCCACTTGCACACGGGTATTCATTTCCATAAAGTAGAATCGGTCGTTTTCACCCAGCAAAAACTCCACCGTACCGGCATTGGTATAACCGACCGCCTTGGCGGCAAGCACCGCGAGTCCGCCCAGATATTGACGCTGCGCTTCTCCCAGTTGCGGCGACGGGGCGATTTCTATCAGTTTTTGATTGCGGCGTTGTATCGAACAGTCGCGCTCAAAAAGATGGATGGTATTGCCGTGATGATCCGCCAGAATCTGTACTTCGATATGCCGCGGATTAATTATACACTTTTCCAGAAATACATCAGCGCTGCCGAAGGCTTTAGTGGCTTCGGAAATAACACGCTGGTAATTCCTTTGCAGTTCATCGGCAGACTCACAGCGCCTGATCCCTCTTCCGCCTCCGCCGGATGTGGCTTTGAGCATAACCGGATAGCCAATTTTTTCAGCAACGCCCAGTGCTTCTTCAACGCTTTCAAGATTACTCTCAGTTCCTGGCGTCACCGGAATACCCGCCGCTATCATCGCTTTTCTCGCCTCGGTTTTATCGCCCATACGATGGATGACATCCGCTTCCGGGCCGATAAAAACAATGCCGCGTTCCTTGCAGGCTCTTGCAAATTGCGCATTCTCGGACAGAAACCCGTAACCCGGATGAATCGCATCACATCCTGTTGTTGCCGCCAGATTGACCAATCCATAGACATTCAGATAACCCGCCAGAGGCTCGCTGCCAATACAGTAGGATTCGTCGGCTTTTTTAACATGCAAGGCAAAACGGTCAGCTTCCGAATAGATAGCCACTGAACGAATGCCCATTTCAGCGCAGGCGCGAATGATGCGAACAGCAATTTCACCCCGATTGGCGATTAAAATTTTGCGTAACATAGAATTCCGGCACCTCAAAAATAATTTATCCAACAAGGAAAGACGGTAAAAGTCTCAATGCTGCCTTAGCTCTTAAGCGAGATTATGATTTTACCTTGAAAATATTCTACACCATCAGGCATAAACCGTTCTGCCGCAAAATTTAAAAGGTCTATTATACCCGGTCCAGAGACACGTGCTTTAAACACTCTGAAAGGCGCGCAAATTGCCGGAGAGCTTCCGGCCTCAATGAAAAGATTGCCGACCGGGACAAGCTTTAATGACATGCAGCATTATAGTAAGCTTGCTGATGACCTATCAATATCCACCCATAAGCCCATCTTTTATCTTGCCTCAGCGTCATTATGAATAGCTCTCAATACATTCTTATTGTTGCAAGTTCGGGGCGAATGCTGGCTCAGGCTGCGAAAAGCGCCGGATTAAAACCGCTGGTTGTTGACTTATTTGCAGATATCGATACGCAAGGATACGCAACAGAATTTCGTAAAATATCGTCATTAGCCGAGCAACACCTGACGCCCGCTATTCATTATTTTACTGATCGGTATGCCGTTTCACAGATTATTTACGGCAGCGGCTTTGAATATTATCCCGAAAGCCTCTACTACCTGAACAGCTGCTTGACTTTGCTGGGTAATTCACCGGATACCTTTGTAAAACTGCACAATCAACCTGAATTTTTTTCGCTACTAAATAGTTTAAATATTGCCCACCCTGACGTAATTTTTAATGCGCCGGATGTTGCTGATAATTGGCTGGTTAAGCCGATGCAGGGCCAAGGCGGCAGAGGAATACATCGGTTTAATAAAAATACTATAGAATCAAACGTTTATTGGCAAAAATATCAGGCGGGCACGCAACATTCGGTTTTGTTTCTGGCCAATGGACAAGTTATGCAGGTGCTGGGCTTTAATACACAATGGGCTGTCGGCTTGAGCGAGACTGAAGAATTCATTTTCTCAGGCATTGTCAATAACGGCGAACTGCCGGATGAGCACAAGGCATTGGTAATCAGCTGGCTGGACAAAATCGTTCCATTGTTTGCACTCAAAGGACTAAACTCGCTGGATTTTATCCTGTCAGATAATAAATGTTATGTACTGGAGATCAACCCCAGACCTTCTGCCAGTATGCAACTTTATGACGGCGATTTGATAGCCGGACATATCAAGGCGAGCCAAGGCAAATTGTCACCTTATAATTTTGTTGAAAACAGCTATAAAGGTTATCGAATTGTTTATGCTAGTGAGGAGGTGCTGATTCCTGACGGTTTTTTATGGCCGAAATGGTGTATGGACTTACCAGAACCGGGGACATTAATTCAAACAGGGCAACCTATTTGCAGTATTATTGTCCATCAAAACGAACCTGTGCTTGTATCCTGTTTACAGCATTTAGCGGAGACGCTCATCCAGTCCATACTGGAAAATGAAAGTATTCAAGTGAAGACTTTCAGGCGTCAGAAATAATAAGATAAACTGAGTGGCCTAGTTGCAATAGTTCATATCCCGATGACTGATATCCTGACTTCTCAAGAATTGCCTCCTTCACTCGAAGTCTTTAAGCAAGATAATGGCCAGCAATACGTCAAACTGACCGGCAACTGGAATCTTCTCAATCTGGCGACAAACCCGGATTTGCAACAGAAGATCCGCCTTAATGCCGCCAATAAAAATTTGCTATGGGATATGGGCTCGGTTGAACTGCTCGACAGTTCATCTGCTTTGATGATCTGGCAATGCTGGGGAGAGCAAATGCCGGCCCAGCTGCACATCAAACCCGAACACCAGCGTTTATTTGACCGCTGGCAACAGCAGGAGGTGCCAGTTTCTGCTCCATCGGCTTCCAATTTCAGTTTACTCTATCAAGCATTGCAGAACCTGATCCGGGGCTTTTGGTTACAGTTGCTGGACCTGGTAGCCTTGGCGGGTCAACTGATTCTGGATTCAGGTTATTTACTGGGCCATCCGCGTAAAATCCCCAGGGCGGAGATTTCCATCACAATTTACGAAGCAGGCGTCAGGGCTTTGGGCATCACTGCTCTGGTAGGCTTTTTGATCGGCATCGTACTCAGTTATCTGTCGGCATTGCAATTAAAGACTTTCGGGGCGGAAGTTTATATTATTGACATTCTGGGTTTAAGCATTATTCGTGAACTGGGCCCGTTATTGGCAGCGATTCTGGTCGCCGGCCGCTCCGGTTCTGCAATGACGGCCCAAATCGGCATTATGCGTGTCACTGAGGAACTGGATGCGTTATCCGCGATGGGCATTTCCCATTCATTGCGCCTGATTTTGCCGAAAGTGACGGCACTGGCCATCATTATGCCCCTTTTAAGCACATGGACTAGCGCGTCCGCCCTGTTAGGGGGGATGTTTTCGGCGCAAAATACATTGGATATCAGCTATCAGCAGTTCTTTCAAAAGCTGCCGGACGTGGTGCCGTTGCTGAATGTCTTTATAGGCTTGGGTAAAAGTGCGGTATTCGGCCTGATGATTGCGCTGATTGCCTGTCATTTCGGGTTTAGAATTAAACCGAATACTGAAAGTCTGGGTAATGAAACAACAAATTCCGTAGTCGCCTCAATTACTGTGGTAATAATGGTTGATGCGATGTTCGCTATCCTGTTTAGAGGGGTAGGTATGCCATGACACAATCCCCCGTGATACGTTTCGAACATGTCTTTACAAGTTTCGGCGATAAAGTTGTTCATAAAGATATTAATCTTAGTCTGGAACAAGGCCAAATATTGGGCGTCGTAGGTGCATCAGGTTGCGGTAAAACGACCCTTTTGCGGGAAATTATAGGTTTGCAAACGCCCAGTCAGGGCGATGTGTTCGTTATGGGGCAATCCTTAAAAAATATTATTGCCAAGCATAACCAGGGATTGCGCAACAAATGGGGTGTCCTGTTTCAGAAAGGCGCTCTATTCAGCGTGTTAAATGTTTTTGATAATATCGCTTTCCCACTGCGGGAAATCGGCTTTAATGATGAAGAATTGATCAAGCGGATAGTGTTCATGAAGTTGTCTATGGTCGGCTTATCCGACAATGATGCATGGTTAAAACCGGCAGATCTATCGGGCGGTATGATCAAGCGCGTCGCTCTGGCGCGGACGATGGTTCTTGAGCCGGGCCTGTTATTGCTGGATGAACCAACTTCCGGGCTGGACCCTATTTCCAGCGAGGATTTTGTTAATCTGCTGTCTGAACTTCATCGGGCTCTTAATTTTACCGTGTTTATGGTTACCCATGATTTGGACATTCTGAGGGATTTATGCACCCAGGTAGCAGTACTTGCGGATAATCAACTGATTGCCTTTGGTACGCTGGAGTCTGTACTGAATTGCAAGCATCCCTTTATTGAACAATTTTTTTACAATAAACGGGCGAAGCGGGTATTTCAACATCAAGAGGCTGCTCATGGGTAAAGATAAACACGCACTGATTACAGGCCTTTTCCTGATTATTTTTGTAGCGGCGGTGATGATCACTATTTACTGGATAGGACATTTTGAGCGCGAGCGTAATGTCTATGTGATTTCCACCCGGGAATCGGTTTCCGGCCTCAACCCTGAATCAACCGTCTTTTATCGGGGTATTGCCGTAGGCAAAGTCATTAATATTATGTTTGATCCGAAGAACTCCGGTTTTATTTTGATTCCTATTGAAGTCGATAAAGACATCATATTTACCCGGGGTGTCTATGCGACATTGCGGTTAAAAGGAGTAACGGGTTTAACCGAGATTCAATTAGAGGATTCCGGCAGACTACCTGCTGTTCTACCGCCTGGAAACAATCCTTTGTTTCGTATTCCACTGATGCCGTCATTGACCGATAGACTGATGGATTCAGGGGAAGATCTATTACATAAAGCCGAACATTTAATGGCGCGGCTAAGCTCATTGTTAAATGATGAAAATACTGAAAATATCGGCGATATTCTAGGCAATCTGAAAACCTTGACCGGCAAACTTCATGAGTTGCAAGATAGCGTGGACGAAGTAATGACCGGTATCCCTGCATTAACAACCGACACTCGCAAAACCTTAAGCCGTATCAATGCATTGACCATTGATTTACAGGGGCTCTCGAAAGAGGTGCAAAACCTCAGCTTAAAAGCCGGCAGCCTTGTCGATACCGGCGAGACAACCGGTAATTTATTGATGCAGAAAACACTGCCGAGATTTAACAAATTGCTTACTGAATTGCATGAGTCAGCACAACAGGTAAAAAGAACCGCTACGATGCTGAACAATAATCCGCAATCATTGCTGCTAGGACCTGATAAATACGATTCGGGACCCGGTGAGCCGGGCTATGAGGAACCTAAATGAACTATTTATTAACCGGTTGGCTAGTGTTTGCCATGCTATTGTCCGGCACAGGTTGCAGTATCGTGCCCAGACATCCTGTACTGCATGATTTTGGTGTACCCGCTTCAACTTCGATTGATAAGGGCAATCTGGATAATAAGCCGACAATTAATGTAGATGCACCCACATGGCTGTGGGATGATCGAATTCGTTATCGGCTGCTTTATTCATCTTCAACTCGCGTGGGTTTCTATACCCTTGATCTCTGGCTGGCCCCACCTCCCGAATTGTTCGAGCAACTGCTAATTTCCAGCGGAAAATTCCGTAATCACTCTTTAGTCATCTGGCTACGTGATTTTGAGCAGCAGTTTGATGCGCCCGGCCGGGCTCGTGCAGTCTTGCGTTTCTCTATAGAAGCTTATGGCCCTAATAAAAAAACCAAATCACAGGAATTTTATCTGGAACAACTCACCGCAACCCCGGATGCATCCGGTGCAGTCAACGGTTTTGCCCGTTTAACCCGGCAGGCCGCTGACAGAATTCAGGCTTGGCTGTCTGAATCAGGGAATAACTGAGCCAATCAATGCCATCTAGGTATTGGTGGATCCCATTCTTTGATTGTTCATGGTCGTTGCTGTCGTCCCCTTGTTCATGATCAAGATCAATCCATGCGTCAGACTCATTTTCCATTAGAGATCCCGCCTTCTTCAGACTCATTTAATATTGGAAAAGACTTACCCTGGTTTTTTTTCAAAAAGGGCTTATTGGCCGCGTAACTGATAAGTAGGTCTTCTTCATAAGCAACAGTCATCTATTGATAGACGTCGGTCCCTATCTTTAAAGATGGGTGCTTGATTTATCCGCTTGCAATCAATTAAATTTTAGATTCTAAATTCGGCTAGGAGTTACGGCTCAAAACGTTTTTGAACTAATGGTGGATAAAAACTCGCCGAATGTGTTGATCCAAATTTGAGGAGTTATTGCCATGAAAAGTTTAAACTGTATGAAAATTGTGCCATTGCTGATTTCGATTGTTTCTATCGGCTGTGCAGGCACCGGCGGTGGAAGAGCTAGAGGCTCCATGGATAGCGGCTGGCTACTGTAGCTCGGACTGCGGAAACAGGAAGAGCTGTCATTGAGGCCGGCAAGACCGCCGCGACTGGAGTACCGGTAAGCCAACCCAGTTTGACCAATGTTCTGGTTGGTCAATTAGGAGTGACTCCGCAACAAGCGCTTGGGGGCGCAGAGGCAATTTTTCAGGCTGCAAAAGCCAAAATGGCGCCGCAAGCCTTTGCCGGTTTATCTCAATCCGGTTCCCGGCATATCCGAAATGCTGGCTGCGGCTCCGCAAGTCAGTCAGTCATTATCCGGAGCTACTTCGATGCCGGGAGGTACGAGCAGCACCATCAACAGTATGTTGTCGCCGGCATCTTCTTTCCAGCAGTTAAATCTGTCGCCGAGTAGGGTTAATCAATTTATTCCGGTGGCCGTCGATTATGTTACTAATACAAGCGGACAGATGATGGCGAATCTACTTCAATCTGCGTTGACGAGTCCCTGAGCCGTAGGTAGTCGATACTTTTACCTACCTTTCAGCTGGTGGGCAAAAAACCTGCTTTCCGGGCTGCGTCCCGGTTAGCTTTAGGTTAGAGCCATTGAACTGTATTGGTTCAAACTTAACCTGAAAAAAGAGAGATTCAGATCAGTTATTTTCAACTAACTGCATTAGCTGGATTTTTGATAACTGTATTGATAAACATATCTACCATATCCTCCATATCCGTAAATGCTGGAAGTTTCAGGCACATCATTAAACACAACTCCTTTTAATTGCACTCCGGCCTGAATAAGGCGTTTAGCGCTTTGTTCCAGCTCTCGCATGGGATGTTGTCCGGCTTTAACAACCATTAATGTCACGCTAGCCATGCGGCCTATAATAGCTGCATCGGTTACTGCTAATAAAGGTGGTGAATCAATAATGACATGATCATAAAGCTTGCTGATATTTGTCAATAAAGTACTGAATCTTTCATGCAATAACAATTCCGAGGGATTAGGCGGAATGGCTCCTGTAGCAATAAAATCAAAATTAGCCATTGGTATTTTATGAACCGCAGCATCCAGCGATATGCTATTTGATATAAGCTCGGATAAGCCCTGTTCTCTGCTAATGCCCAAAGTTGTGTTAATAATGCCTTTGCGTAAATCCCCATCAATTAATAATATCTTTTTTCCCGCATCCGCAAGAACAGTAGCAAGATTAATCGAAACAAAGGATTTACCAATACTTGGGCTCGGTCCGGTAATCATGATGATATTGTTTTGCGCTTCCAGAAAAGCAAAATGCAAAGTAGTGCGCAAGCTCCGTAAACTTTCTATGGCAAGGTCATCCTTTTGTTCCAGAGCCAGAATTGAAGGTTCAGTAGCTGAGCTTTTTCTAAGCTTATTGGAAAGTTTTGCCTGCTGTTTGCTGTGTGGAATAGTTGCATAAACAGGAACATTGAGTTGCTGCTCAATTAAATCAGGATTCTCTACTCCACGGTACAACATTTTTCGAACAAAAGCTAAACCAATACCTAAGATTATGCCACCGAAAAATGACAATATTACAAACAGCGTCTTACTCGGTTTGATAGGGAAACCAGGCAGCTCTGCATAATCCACCACCCTTACATTACCTACTGTGCCGGCTTTTGTGACGCGTAAAGTCTGGGCATTATTGATCAAAGTGTTATAAAGCTCAGTATTGACTTTTACATCAGCAGACAATCCTAGAATAACTTGTTGCGTTTCCGGCAGAACTTCAATTTGTTTATGATGGGAATTAATTTGTTCCTGCAGCCTTGCAATTTGTTTTTCGACTGTGATCACGGACGGATGCCATTGGGTAAATTTTGTCCTTAATTCGTCACGATTTTGTTGCAATAAAGTAAGTTGTGTTTTTAATTCCACTACCCCGGTTAAAACATCTTGTGTCTCTTTATCTAAATCAACAGAACCTTTGAACGTCCTGTAGCTGTTTAATGCTGATGTGGAAGCTTCAACTTGTTCTTTAAGCAGGGGGAGCTGTTTTTCCAGGAACTCCAGGGTTTTTTGTGCTTCTGCAGACTTTTGCTCGATATTTTGCCGGATATAAATATTAGCGATTTCATTCAAGGTCTTTTGAGCTTTTACAGGATTTGTAGATTGTAATGTAACCCCAATAATACCAGTGTCTTTATCTTTTTCACCCACTACAAGATACTCTGATAAAACCTTGATAGCTTCAGTTAATGATAACCGCTGGATCCTGAACTGGGTATCGGGTCGAGCCCTTAACAGAGACACGAACAAGGTCATAGGTTCAGATGCATCCCCTAGCTGTTTGGTGGACATCTTACCGACTTCACCCTCCATCACGAGTACGAGTTCGCCTTTATCTTTATCATCATACATTAAACGGTAACGCCCTTGTTTACCGGCAATTAATATAAACTCTTCACCTAGAAGATTTGAAGGCACTGTGAAGGTGTCAATATGAATTGCTTCACCCCCCAGGGCATATTGATTTAATCCTAATAAAGCGCTGGAAACTTCATTCTTTCCATGGCTTTTCTCAAAATATCTGGCAATAGCCTCTCCAATAACAGGAAAATAGACGGGTTCAGCGACAATCTCTAAATTAAGATTTTTAACGGCCGTCCCTAATATCATCCTTGATTTTATTAGTTGAATTTCCGTCAATGCCGAAATGCTACCTTTTTCCTCTCCAGGAAACAGTGGTTGCGGAGATAAGGTTTTCTGTTCGACCTGAAGCATTACATCTACTTGATAAACAGGAGCAATAATAAAAGCCGTGGCGGTACCGATTATCAAAACTACAACAGTGGTAAGAACAATCAACCACTTGTTCTCACTCAGCATTGATAATATTTCAATAAAATCTAATTTATCCTCCTCTTGATTACGCATGTAATTAACGGAGGCATTTTTATTATCGAGAAATGTATTCGGCATTATTTGAAAAGGGGTTAAAGTGAAACAAATTCAAGTAATTACATTACAAGTTTTGTAGCGTTGATTTTCAATTGTTAGAAACTTGCAAGGACTAACCTGGGTTCATATAAATGAGATCTTAGCCATACTGCTATTATTCCAAGGACTTTCGATCATAGATGTAACAGAATTGCATTGTGGTGAAGAGCTTAACTCTGGCACAAGCAAATCTGTATTGGCGATGGCTTTAAGATTAAATATTATTGACCTCTGATAGGTGTTCCGATAATTCCATTAGTTCCCTGTATAACTGAATTGATCAAGTTGATAGTGGGTTGAACCTCATTAATAATTTGATTCCAACGTATACCTTCTGCACGATCAACAAAGATCAGGTCACGAGGCTGGAGGGCAAAACGATCGGCTAATAATAGAGCATCCGGTGATTTGGCATCCAAATGATAAATTTTTGGTTTTCCAAGGCCACCTCTAAAAACAAAGATTCGAGCAGCATCGGCTAAATCTTGGCTGATGCCACCTGCGTCACTGAGCGCTTCAGTCAGCGTCATGCGGCCTTTACTCATATATAGACTGCGTGATCTTGTAGAAAGAGTCCCTCCGGCAGCTACTGAGACACCACCCCCAATAGTACTACTGGTCGTTTCTCCCAAAACAAAAATCTTATTGAATTCTCTATCAGGCACATTCAGCACGTCGCCGTGTTGGAGTGTAGCATTTTGGCTGAGGTCACCGCCCTCGTAGAGAGCCAGCAAGTTGACGTTGTAAGTTTTACCGCCACGAGTCAATGTAATATTGCGTGCATCCGCTTCATGACTTAAGCCTCCAGCACTGTTGATCGCTTCCAATACGGTTAAAGGAATATCCTTGACCTGCTGGATACCTGGAGTGGTGACTTCACCGACGACATAAACCCGTTGGCTTCTATAAGTAGTAATACGTACATCCAATTGAACCTGCTCAATATAAACTGACAGTTTTTTGGTTAATTCAGCGCGTATATCTTCGACTGTTCTGCCGGCCGCTTTAATAATACCCGCATAAGGATAAAAAATATTACCGTCTTCACCGACAACAGTACCGGAGGTTTCTGCCGTACGAAATTCACCTGCAGGAATGGTTAATTCAGGGTGTTCCCAGACAGTTATGTTAAGAATATCCCTGGGGCCTACAAGATATTCGCTACTTACAGTTTTAGCCGGTGATTGTCTTTTTGCTTTAGAACCGATGCGATAATCGTAATACAGATTAGCGACATTGTTGGGACTTAAGCTATAGTTATTAAAATCTTTTTCCAAATCAACGATTAATTGAGCGGTAATAGATTGAATGTTCAGTTTTTTCAAAACGGTGGTATTGTCTTCCTTAACCGGCATATCTACGCTCGACTGAGTGGCATACTGCCAGATATGCTGACCAGGAATGACAGTACAAGCTGCAAGCTGAGTTACTGCAATTAAATTGACTAATTTCTTGATCCGCATAAATTTATAGTTTCCAACTCAATATCATTTGTAAATTTCTTGGCAATAGCAATTGATTAATTTGCCATTGTAGTTTAGTGAACATTACAGCTTTTTCATCCATAAATTTACGCCTTGTTCGATTAAATTAAGCGATTTTTCAAACGCAGACATTTCTTGTTTATAAGGGTCGGGAACATCAAACTTTCCCCATTCCCCCATCCGAAAAACCTTTCCTTTAGCACTTGGTTCCCCTGCTTCAATTGTGGTTTTATGAGCTGACTCCATGACCAGAATGAGATCAGCTTTACGAATCATTTCTTTATTGATTTGACAAGCTCTATAACCTGAGATATCGATGCCCTTTTGCATCATAAGTTGACAAGCTTTGGTATCTGGAGGCTGGCCTACTAATGCGCCAAGTCCAGCTGAACTGACAATGCAATCACCTTTATTTGAGTCGGCGAGTGCGATTTTTAATAATCCTTCTGCCATCGGGCTTCTGCAAATATTCCCGATACAAATTACAAGAATATTTTTAAACACACCAAGACCTTTTAAATTTATTACAGAACAATTATAGGGGAAATTTCAGAAGTTATGCTTTAAAACACATCACTTTCCTGAAATTATATTAACAGTATCTTTCTATGCATTCAAGTCAATCGCTACCTGAAGGGTATCCAAGTCAGCAAGAAAACATCCCTACCTGATCCGCATTTGAATAATATATGAAATAAGAGTGTTGCAAAGGAATACTCGAGTCTTGAAATGCTCTTAAAAACACCATAATATGCTTTCTAACTTGGGCTAATAAATACTATATCAGATTAAAAATGAATGTTTACTTAGAGCTTATCCGTAAATAATATTAGGCTGGTTTTGCCGTTTGATCTTACGAAAAACGATGACAGCGGCAGCCAGCATCAATAGACCTGGATAACTCCGGTTCATTTTTTCATAGCGGACCCGTA
>JAQURG010000020.1 GCA_028715725.1 Methylococcales bacterium | reverse complement strand
AAATCTGATGCTGGATCAAATCATCGAAATTATATCCATGCATCTTTTCTCCTGAATCCCGTGTATCTGAAAGCCGTATGCCCTCCCCTATCACAGGCATCCGCAGCGATGCCTAGAGCATTTCTTTACTAAAATTAGGCATCCTAATAGACGCAAAACATTGCGTCATCGTTTTGTTGTCTAAACGTTTAAAAAATGTGAAATGAAATCTATTTCATTCATATAGCTGAATTTATCACATCCTAAATCAAATGCAATGTCCATTAGAAAATTTACCTAACCAAGAGCCTGGGTTGCTGCTCGATCCAGTCAGTGCAAAAATTCGCTTGAAGCATTACAGCATCCGTATAGAACAAGCTTATACAGATTGGATTAAACGCTTTATAAGGAAGTCTTAGGGTAGAGTTATCCTGTCGCTCGACCTGGCTTGTTCCGGCCTATATTGCTGTAAATCAGACCGGCCGCTCAAACAAATGATACCCAACCTCTCCGGCGACCTTGCTTTTCAATAACCGCCAGTTAGGAGGCATGCCATCGAGCTTCAGTTTACTTTCCGCTTCAACGTAAATTTTTGCATATTTGCTTAACCAGCTTTTTTCTTCCAGCCACTGACAGGTCTGGACGGCCATGGCTTTCGCAAAAGGCGGATCGAGGAACACCACATCAAAAGGCTCGGCAACACCGGCCAGATAGCGAAACGCGTCCGATTGAACGATTTTAATCTGGTCGGCGGCCAACGTAACCGCATTCTCCTTTAATGCCCTGTAGGCCAGGCTGTTATTTTCAACCTGAACGACTGATTTGGCGCCTCTGGAAGCCGCTTCAAAGCCCAAAGCGCCGCTGCCGGCATATAAATCCAGGCAACGACTGCCGATGATGTCATTGCGCAGCCAATTAAATAATGTTTCGCGCACTCTTGCAGGCGTCGGCCTTAATCCCGGCGCATCGATAAAAGTTACACATCGACTGCGCCAGTTTCCTCCGATTATCTTAAGTTTATTTTGCACTTTTCTCTGCTGACTTGCCGACGGTTATGGTTTGCAGCAATTGCGGATTAACGCGGCGTTTAAATGCATCCGTTATTGACGCCGCCGTCACTTGCTCGACTTTTTGCTGAAAAGTATCCAGATAGTCCAGAGGCATGTTATAAAAACCGATCATAGCCACATAACTGGCCAGTTTTTTATTGGTGTCAAAACGCATGGCAAAGCCGCCGGTAATATTTTTCTTCGCAGCGGCAAGTTCAGCTTCGGCAGGGCCCTTGGCAATAAATTCACTCAAAGTTTGATTGAGCACTTGCACAGCCTGCGCAGTTTGATCGTTACGGGTTTGTAAGCTGACCAGAAACGGGCCCGGTTTTAACATGGGAATAAAGGCGCTGGATGCGCTGTAAGCCAATCCCCGTTTTTCTCTTACCTCATTAAAAAGCTTGGAAACTAGGCCGCTACCGCCCAATATATGATTGCCGACATACAGATTAAAATAATCCGGGTCTTTGCGGTAAGTGCCCGGTATTCCTACCAAAACATGGGTTTGTGTTGACGGAAACTCGATGTGCTGCTGTGCCGATTTCAGCGGCATAGCCACATCCGGCAGATCTTCCGGCTTTTTACCGACAGGCAATTCTGAGACCAGCTTCTCTGCGGTTTGTTCGGCTTGTGATTTGGACAGATCACCGACAATGACTATGATCGCATTGGCGGCAACATAATATTTCTGATAAAAGTTCCGCAGATCTCCAACCTTGAAACCGGATACTGTTTTAATCATGCCTGTGGAAGAATGGGCATAAGGGTGCTTTTCGTACAAGGCATTATAAAAGGCGATGCTGGCCAATTCGGCAGGCGATTCTTCCTGCTGCTTTAAAGCTGCCAAAGTGCGATTTTTTTCCCGTTGAAAGTCAGCTTCGTTAAAAGTCGGCTTGGTCAATATAACCTGCATTGTTTCGAGAGCTTTATCGAATAAGGGTTTATCGGTCAATGTACGTAATGAAACAGTAGCCATATCAATTGAACTGCTTGCGCCGAATTGCGCGCCAACACTTTCAAAGCGTTGCGCAATTTCATCGGCATTCCACTTTCCGGCTCCGGTATCCAGTAAATCGGCCGTCAAGGCCGCCAAGCCGAACTGCTGGCCGTCACGTGCACTGCCGGCATCAAAAACAACCTGTATATCCACCATGGGCAGACCTTCGGTATGCACATAATAAACCCGGCTGCCTTGCGGCGTTTGCCAGTGTTCAATTTTTGCGGCAGCGCTGGTAAATTGGCTGAATATTAATAAAGAAAAGCCTAACACATAAACAGTCTTGCGGCGGGTTTGCAAACCGGCACTTTTAGTCTTGAAGTGTTGAGTTACGCTACCGCTAACCCAACCGATATGTTTAAAGAAACGGATATGCATTACTTAACTCCCTTTTTTTCAGCAGTAGTATTGATAGTTTGCGGCTCCAGGTAAGCGATACTCAAATGATCTTCAAGCAAATATTTGCGCGCTACATCTCGTACCTGTTCCGCTGTCACCTGATTGATTTTAGCGACATATTCATCCGCTTTTTGCCAACCCAAACCGACGGTTTCCAGTATTCCCAACTCCATTGCCTGATAAAAATTGGAATCCTTCTGGTAGATATCGGTCGCTAAAACCTGTGCTTTAATACGCTGTAATTCTTCACTGCTGATCAAGTTCTGTTGCAGCTTCTTGACCTCATTCTTTAATGCGGCTTCCAGATCAGATACCGTTTTTCCTTCTGCCGGCGTCGCTTCCAGCTCAAACAAATTGGACATTCTTGAAGTCAGCCCATAACCGGCGCCGGCAGAAACAGCTATCTGCTTACCCCGCACCAACCCAGAAGTTAACCGGGCGCTGCTGCCGCCGTCCAGTACACCCGCCAATACTTCCAGCGCATAGGCTTCCCATTCATTCGCAGCCGTTTTCAGCACAGGCACTTTATAACCCATTAAAATAGAGGGCAGTTTCGCCGGCACTTTAACTGTCATTTTCCGCACACCCAGCTGTTCGATTTCAGTTTGCGGTTTTAAAGGCTTAATATCGCTGGGTTTGAGTGCGCCAAAATATTTTTCCGCCAGGTCAAAAACAGCTTTGGGCTGAACATCGCCGACGACAACCAGAGTCGCATTATTCGGTGCATACCAGCGTTGATACCAGGCTTGCAGATCTTCAACGGTATAATTGGCGATATCCGCCGGCCAGCCTATAACAGGATGTTTATAAGGACTATTGGTATAAGCCGTACTTATAAAATGTTCATGCATTTTGGCTTGTGGATTATCGTCAGTCCGCATTCTGCGTTCTTCAGTCACTACCTGCAGTTCCTTCTTTAATTCTTCGGGCAAGAGGTGCAAGTTGCGCATTCTATCGGCTTCCAGTTCAAAACTGACGGCCAGCCTTGAAGCCTCCATGGTTTGAAAATAGGCCGTATAATCCTGGCCGGTAAAGGCATTTTCATCACCGCCATTTTCCGCAATGATGCGCGAAAACTCACCTGCGGGATGTTTGTCTGTGCCTTTGAACATCATGTGTTCCAGCATGTGTGAAATACCGGTAACACCGCCGGGCTCATAACTGGATCCCACCTTGTACCAGACTTGAGACACTACAACCGGTGATCGATGGTCTTCCTTAACCAGAACTTTCAGGCCATTCGATAAAACGTGTTCAAATGCTTTTGTTTCTGCGCTACTGCCAAATGCTGGCAGGCATAGTAAAAATGTACATACTAATCGTTTATTCATAACTCCCTCTTTAATGATTGTAAGCGCGTCGGACTATTTCAATAATTAATAGTTCACGGTATTCTATACAATAAAATAAAAGTTGGAACTTATTAAATAATGCCTAGCAAATCCTCTGTGCCGTCCTGGAAAAACTACTACACACTGTGTAAACCCAATGTTGTTGCGGAAATGCTTTTTACCGCAGTCGTCGGTATGTTACTGGCCGTGCCTGGGATGCCTCCTGTAGAGCCTTTAGTTTACGGTACGACAGGCATTGCTCTGGCTGCATCATCAGCGGCGGCAATGAATCATTTTATTGACCGGAAAGCGGATGCGCTTATGCACCGCACTGAAAAACGTCCCCTGCCCACAGGTGAATTAAGCACGGGAAACGTCATTACTTTCTCAATCGTGTTAGGCGTCGGCTCGATGCTTTTGCTGGTTTTTCTGGTCAATACGTTAACCGCTATTCTGACTTTTCTATCTTTATTCGGTTACGCCATTATTTATACGCTCTACCTGAAAAGAGCGACTCCGCAAAATATTGTGATCGGCGGCGTTTTCGGCGCTACGCCGCCGCTGTTAGGCTGGTGCGCAATGACCGGAGAAATACATCCTTATGCATTACTGCTGACGCTCATCATTTTTGTTTGGACGCCGCCGCATTTCTGGGCATTGGCGATCGCCAGACGTGAAGAATACGCCAAAGTGAACATTCCGATGCTGCCGGTTACTCATGGCCCGGAGTTTACCCGTTTGCAAATATTGCTCTATACCATCCTGTTGATGTGTGTGACGCTGCTGCCTTATTTAACCGGCATGAGCGGTTTGATTTATCTGGCGGCGGCAGTGCTTTTAGATATTGGCTTTATTTATTATGCGGTATTGATGATGCATAAAAAAGACAATAAAACTGCCATGAAGACATTTGTTTATTCGATCATTTATATAACAGGTCTCTTTGGGGCTTTGCTAATCGATCATTATTTTAAATTTACCTTATGACTTTCACTCATCACGAACAAACACCTCATCCCGAACATCCGTTCGCACAGTACATTCGTATTCTCGGCAAAGGCAAAAAAGGCTCACGGCCGCTCACGCAAGATGAAGCCTATCAGGCCATGAAGATGGTTCTGGCTGACGAAGTGCTGCCTGTTCAGTTAGGCGCATTTTTAATGTTAATGCGGGTTAAGGAGGAAACGCCTGAAGAACTGGCCGGTTTCGTTCTGGCAGCCAGAGAAGCCTCCAATCTTATTGATGATAAAAAGATAGTTGATCTGGATTGGTCTTCTTATGCCGGAAAACGTCGTCACCTGCCCTGGTTTCTGCTGTCGGCCCTGTTATTGGCAGAACACGGCATTCGTATTTTTATGCATGGCGCGGGCGGTCATAGCGCAGGCAGACTCTATACCCGGGATATGTTGAAATATCTGGGACTGGAATATGCAGGCTCTGTCGAACAAGCCAAACAGCAGTTGGAAAAGCAACGTTTCAGTTATTTGTCGCTGGAGCATTTTTGCCCGAAACTGCATGAAATTATAGAACTGCGTCCGATATTGGGCTTACGTTCCCCTGTACACACACTGGTGCGCTTACTGAATCCTTTTAATGCGGAATACAGTATCCAGGGCATTTTCCATCCCGGTTATCGACCGGTTCATCAACAAGCCGCCGCTTTATTACAGCAGCCCCATGCAGCGGTATTAAAAGGCGAAGGCGGTGAAACCGAGCGCAATCCTGATATGGAATGCCTGGTGCAAAGCGTCCACAATGGCGAGCTATTAGACGAAAACTGGCCGGCTTTATTCGCGCGCCGGCACATCAAACCCGAAGAGCTTGATCCCCGGAGACTGGCATTAGTCTGGCAGGGAAAAATTGAAGATGAGTTCGGCGAAGCGTCAATCATCGGCACGGCTGCGGTCGCACTTAAACTATTAGGTAAAGCGGACAGCCAGCAACAGGCGCAGCAACTGGCGGTTGATTACTGGTCAAGCAGAGACAAGCAAAAATACGCAGGTTCCTGACCGGCATTTACTCGTGACCTTCAACAGAATGCTTTCGATATTGCTGCCTTATTTACTGCTCCTGTTTGTCATATTCCTATTGCAGAGGAAAATGATCTATTTGCCTGAAAGGCATTCACTCATCTGGCAACAGGAACAGGCCGAACAGTTAAACCTGAAGCTCTGGCCATCGACAGATAATTATCTGGGATTAATATCCGGATCAATTAAAACCGCCAGCAAAGGCACGATTATCGTTTTTCATGGCAATGCCGGTTCAGCAATAAACCGGATTTATTATTTGCAAGCATTGGAAAAATTGGGCTATCGGGTAATTCTGGCAGAATATCCGGGCTATGGCGCCAGAAATGGCGCGCCGTCTGAGTCGGCATTAATTGCGAATGGCGTTCAAACCGTAAAACAGGCCCTGAGCAACTTTGGCGCTCCTGTTTTTCTTTGGGGAGAATCGCTCGGAAGCGGTGTTGTCAGTGGTATTGTGCAGACCGTGCAGATTCCGGTGAAAGGCATTGTGTTAATCGCGCCGTTTGATAGCCTGTCCAATATCGCCCAACACCATTACTGGTTTTTTCTGGCTAAATGGTTGATCCGCGACGAATTCGATAACGTTAAAAATTTGCAGAATTATTCAGGAAGCACAGCCATTCTACTAGCTGAAGATGATCAAATTATTCCCAATAAATACAGCCTGAATCTCTTCAACTCACGGCTCTATCGCAAACGGCTCTGGACATTTAAAGGGGCTGGCCACAATAGTCTGCCGCTGATTCCGGAATCATCCTGGTGGCAGGAAGTCATGCAATTTGTTGCCGGGCAAAGCGGGGTATCCCCTTAATCGCCATATTTTCCATATGGGCATACTGCAACCCCAGCAATGTTCGATTATCAGAGATAATATCGCTCCATATCACTTTTACCTCACCTTCCAACTCCAGCCGCTTAAATTCAATCCGGGTTATCGTTCCTGTTTCAACGGTTAATATTTCGGAAAGACATATCATTAAACCTTCTACTGAAACATTAACCGCAGTAAATTCGCGATATTCATCATTCAATAAAATTTTTCCAACCCCGGGCATAATTTTTCTATAGACTTTCCGCTTGTTTAAATCCTGGTCAACGTCATAAGTCATATTTTTAAATTCCAGCGCAATTAAAATATGATCGCCATCCATATCAACTCTTGTCACCTCAACTTCACCGGCCAGACGCATTTCAGGAAGATAGATATCCAATATGGTTGAAGCCAACAAGGTATTAAAGATATATCTGATATCCATATCCTCGTTCTTGCTGTGCAACTCAACAAGCGCGCCATTTATTGAAAGATTTTTAATAATAATGTCATGCTCCTCCCCCCCCATATAAATGAGTCCGTGTGACACTAAGTTCTTTCTATAAGGCCGGTCCAATTCTGAAAACATGAATCTATCTCCTGATTATTTATTTATCTTGCACAACGCAATAACGGGTTGACCTAACTCCCGGCTTTTCATATTTCAAACCCGCATAATTTGTGTGGCGCCTTATACAAAGCCATTCAGCTGAAAAACTATTTATTGTAATCCTGCTTCCTCTTGGGCTTTAATTTTTCAAATATTTTTTGAATCTTGTTTTTACCGCCTTGCGCATAAATAATAACAAAGTAAGGAATGGCGCAACCGGCCAGCACACAGAGCAGCAATATAGCAATACTGAGCTGATTCCAATCGACTCCATAAAGATCGGCTCTGACAGGCTCGCTGATGCCGGGAATGCTCGGCAAATCCCCATCGCCGCCGTCAACTTTTAGCTGTGCTTTCATGCCTTTTTCCATATGCTGCGGCAATTCACAATGAACCAGATAGGTTTTTTTCTGACTGGGCACGATCAGGGACGCCTGCATTTGACCCTCGCCGTAGAGTTCCAAATGAAACATGCCATCGGGATATAAATAGCCCGGTAAGCCATGAATCATCAATTGATGGCGTATCTGGTCATCATTGATGAAGGTGATATTAACTTTGGCGCAGGGTTTGACGTTCCACTCCTGCTGGTCAAAAGCGAACATTTTTCCGGTGAATTTCAGCGCGTGTTTGTGGCCGGCATGAATGGTTATATCCACGTTTTCTGAAATTTTAGGGCAGTCGCGGGGCAGATTATCGCTATTGGCATTCATGATCATGCCTTTTTCATCCATTAACATATCGCCGTGATCCATTGCTGAAGCCGATCCAATTATGCCCATCATCGTTACACCTATTACAAATATTATCAATACTTTCATAGGCTTTTCTTCCGTTTATAGGCGAGTACGCTAAAAACCAGCAGGCCGATGATTGAACCCGTAGCCAGGCCAAAAATGACGATCTGCAAATAATCGGGCGCGAGTAATCCGGCATCGCCAAGCAACGGCGCAAAATCACCGGCGTTCCATACCGCCTGCTTTTTGGCATAGTAATCTTTATTAAATACCTGATCGAATAATTCATCGTGCATTTTGGGCATCCCTTGCTCGTCAAGCAACGACTTGTACGCAAGTATTGCCATATTACCGCCCGGCTCCATACCGTCTGAAGTCGTCCCCGCTGGAACATGGTCATGAAACATCCATAACCCCGGACCATAACTGTTCAAGCCGTTATTTTTTGTTTGCAGCAGCAAATCAGTCCGTTGCGCCGGAGCGACGTCAAAAACATCCCTGGTCACTTGCGTTCCTGCAGGTTGTTCAACACCATCCAGGGCCGTGACGGTTGCTTTATGCCCGTGGATATGCAGGGCGACTGAAGAACGTTGTAAATTGGCGACATGCAATTTAATGTCTTCATTCTCATCGGCGATAATCATTGCATCGCGCAGAGTATAGGGAAAGGAATGACCATTCAGCATAAAGTAATTTTCATACGATTCGGTCATGTTGTAGTCGCGGCTCATTCGTTGCGCAATTAACCTGGGGTCATTCGCATTCTGGATGATTTGCGCCAATTTTTTATCGACGGACTGATAATGTAAATCATATTCCTGGCTGTAGGATTTTTTTACTGCAACCGATGGGTGACGCACTTTCCCGGCGCCGATATTGAAGGTTTGCAGCCAGTTATCAGGCTGATTTTCTTCGACAATGAACAGGCCGCTCAATCCCATCATAAAATGCTGTGCGGTTTGCACATGGCAGTGATAAAGCATGGTCCCGGCATGTCTTGGCTGTATTTCATAGGTATGGCTTTTTCCAGGAAAAACCGCATGCTCTTCCATACCGTCGTTATCTTCGCCTTTAGCGGTGAGCCAGGGATGATCCACACCATGAAGATGAATGGTATGGGGTAAATAATGCGTGTTTTCCAAGGTGATATAAACCTTGTCGCCTTGCTCAACGCGAATTACCGGCGAAGGAGCGCGCAACAAGGGATTAGCTACCGTTGAATTAAAGTTTTTAAGCGCCATGCCTCGTGATTTCGGCGCATAGACCCAAAGCCCCGGCTGAATCCCGGGCGCAATATCAAAGGTATTAATTAAAAATTCCCCATCGGGGCTTGCGCCGTTGAGTTCGGCAACTTCCAGCTTAATGTGCACAACATCAGGATCGCCGTCTTTATCCAGATCGTCGGTTAAAGTTAACGCATCCTGAGCCAGACTAGTCTGCATCAATGTCGCCATTGACACATTATTCGTGCCTTTAACTGCCGTTGCAATATCATAGGGATTATCGGGCTCGCAGGACGGGTCTGCATTAATCGTAACCCCTTCAATAACTTGCGCTGGTCGCCAGTCAGGATTTGCATTGGAACAGGGCTTTTCAATGCTGCTGTTATCGCCTGAGCGGTTATAGACAGTCTCAGGTGCTGCAACACCCGCTTTCTGCTGCAAGCGGGGTGCAACAAAAACAGCAATAGTACTCAATACAGCGATGAGTAGTATTAATAAAATAGTGCGTACTTGGATCATGTGTCGATTAAATGATGTGGAATACCGCTATTGTAAAGCGGGCAGTTGATTAAAACCTAGGTAGATTTTAAATACCGGAGAGAAGTGAGAATAAAATAGTTCATGAGCATGGTTTGCCTGCGCTTTATTTGCTACTGCTTACCTAAAAAGTTTATTATGTTTCCATTGGGACTAAGGAGTACCTTTTTAACAATTATAATGTCATTAAAAACATATAATCATTATTATCTTTAATGAGGGTATTTTTAGCTCGGCGCCGTAGTTACTGGATGGATTCAAGAGGTAGTTTAAGTGACCATTAGAAAAAAATAATTGATTTTAATTACCTCTTTGTCAATTTCTACTTTATACCGTTCCCCAACTACCCCCAAATCATGCTAAAACTTAATTTTTTTCTGGCTCTGAGCTATTTTTTGGGCGGTTACGTCGGCACTCTGCTAGCTGTTCCTCCCAGCCACGCCAGCTCTATCTGGCCGGCAGCAGGCATAGCACTGGCGGGTATTATCACCTATGGCAATAGAGTAATACCCGGAATTTGGCTGGGCGCTTTTTTTATACAGTTCTATGCGTTTTTAGATACCGCCAATCTGCAAAATATTCCTACTTCGCTAATGATAGGCGGTATTGTCAGTGTAGCCGCCACAGCGCAAGCGGCATTAGGGGCATGGCTGATTAAACGGTACATCGGCGTAAACAACCCCCTGATTGAAGATGCCAGTATTTTACGTTTTTTTGCTTTAGGCGGGCCGCTTTGCTGCCTCATTACCGCCTCAATCGGCATAACAACGCTTTATCTGGAAGGTTTAATCAGTTTAAACAATTTGGCTTTCAGTTGGATGACATGGTGGGTTGGCGATGTTATAGGCGTGCTGATTTTTACGCCTTTCTTGCTGTGCTTTATCGGCGCACCCCGAAGTCAATGGCGGCTGCGGGTCAACTCGGTCGCCTTGCCATTGCTTATACTTTTACTATTGGTGGCAGCCCTGTTTCAACTAGGCAAAAGCCAGGAACAGGCGCGGCTAAGTGTCGTTTTTGAGGATCGCACTAACTTACTGCATAACGTTCTGCAAAATAAAATACGCCGCCAGATCGAAATTAATCAAACTTTGAAAGCATTTTTCGACAGCTCGACTCATGTTTCCCACAAAGATTTCAAATTATTTACCCAAAGCATATTTGCAGGCCATAAATCTTTATTAGCGTTGGAATGGATACCCCGCATTACTATGAATAATCGATCCTTTTATGAACAGCTTTTAGGGCCTGGCTTTACTATCCGGGTGCACGATAAACCGGTTCAGTCCCGCAGTGAATATTTCCCTGTTGCCTACGTTGAGCCTTTTCAAGGTAATGAGCGCGCTTTTGGTTTTGATGTCAGCATTAACCCAATGGCTTACCAGGCCATTCAATTGGCGCGGGACTCCGGGTTAACGATAGCGGCTGGCATAACCCATCTGGCGCAAGACCCTCAAAACCGTCCAGGTACTGTGATTTATTCGCCCATTTATGAGCCTCATAAGGCTGTGAATACGCTGAAGCAGCGCCGCCAAAATTTGCGGGGCTTTGTTGCGAGCGTCTTACTGACCGGCAATGAAGTCAATAAGGTTAAACGCCAGTTCGATAATCTTCAGGTTCTGCTAAAAATTACCGATGGGGGTGTCGAGCTGCTTAATGAAACAGACGACGGATCAATACTGGAGCTGGGTTTCCCGGCATTGGAAAAAACCGCACAGCTACCGTTTGCTAATCGCATCTGGAATGTAACCTATCGCGCAGCGCCACAGTTTTATCAAGCGCAAATTTCCTGGAATACCTGGTGGTTGATATTAGGCTGCTTTTTGCTAACCGGTCTGACTGGCTTAGGGCTGCTTATGTTAACGGGTCGGACTATGCAAACGGAAGGCGTAGTTAAAATCCGAACTCAGGAATTGGAAAACGAAATCGCCAGGCGCAAGATCATCATCCGGCAGCGCAATGATCATAATAAAGTATTGCAAGCCATCGCCAGTCCGGCGTTGTTGCCCGACATTCTCGAACTGATCGTGCATACTGCCGAACGAAACTACCCGGACAGCTTATGCTCAATTCTGCTTGTGGATGAAGAAGGAAAGCATCTATATTCAGGCGCAGCGCCCAGTCTGCCTGAGATGTATAAAAAGGCTACAGACGGCATACCTGTCTCAGATAATATGGATTGTTGCGGCACTGCCGCTTATAAAGGACAGCGTGTGATCATTGAGGATATTTTTCAGCACCCTTATTCCGAGAGCCTTGTTACGCTGGCAAAGCAGGCGGGGCTTGCGGCATGCTGGTCCGAACCTATTTTCTCTTCAATACAAAAGGTACTGGGCGTATTTGTCGTTTACCATCGGACGCCTCATTATCCCGATGCTGAAATGTTGACTCAAATCAATGAACTCGCTCAACTGGCGAGCATAGCCATCGAAAGAAAACTTTCAGAAGAAAAAATTACTCATTTGGCTTTTTTTGACGCACTCACTAATTTGCCTAATCGACGTTATTTTATGGCTAATCTGGAAAAAGCCTTATCCAGTGATACCCGCCATAACACTTATGGCGCGCTTTTATATCTGGATCTGGATCATTTTAAAGTATTGAATGATTCTCTGGGCCATGACATCGGAGACGAGCTTCTCATACAAGTCGCCAATCGGTTGAAACAGTGTATCCGGGATGAAGATACCGTCGCCCGGCTGGGCGGTGATGAATTCGTATTATTGCTAAGTTGCAGGGAGATTTCTCAGGATAAAATGCTGGATCACGCCTTAACGACAGCGGAGCGAGTGCAGACAAATCTTCAGTCGCCCTATCAACTAAAAGAGCATATCCACCATATCACGCCCAGCATCGGTATTACCTTAATGCCGCATTCCAATCTCACTTCCGGCGAACTTTTAAAGCAAGCCGATACCGCCATGTATCATGCCAAAAATCGAGGCCGCAATACGATTAGTTTTTATAACGAGGACATGCAACGCCACGCCAATCAGCGCTTAATGCTCGAAGAAGAGTTACGTGAAGCATTGACTCAGCAGCAATTTTCCTTGCACTATCAACCGCAATTTGATCTCAACAACCAGCTTATTGGTGCGGAAGCGTTATTGCGCTGGCTGCACCCGCAAAAAGGCGTTATTTCTTCCACAGACTTTATCCATGTCGCAGAGGAAACCGGCCTGATTCTGCTAATCGGCGATTGGGTAATCAGAGAAGCTTGTGCGCAATCCGTTAAATGGCCTGACATACCACGCTTGGCGATCAACATCAGCTCCAAGCAATTCCGTCAATATAACTTTTCTCAGAAAATTGCCGCCACCCTGGCCGAATATCAAATCGTTAAACCGCGTTTGACACTGGAAATTACTGAAAGCACTATCGTTGAGAACATTGATGAGAATATTGGCGAAACCGTAGAAAAATTGCAGATTTTGCAAAATCTGGGTATTGAAATTTCTATTGGCAATTTCGGTACGAGTTATTGCTCACCCGTTTATCTGAAAAGGCTTCCGCTTAATCAGCTCAAAATTGATAAAAGCTTTGTCCGCGACCTCAATACCGACTCCGGTAATGCCGCCATTGTTGAAGCCATTCTTATCATGTCCAGACATTTGGGATTATCAGTTATCGCAGAAGGCGTCGAAACCACTGAACAAATGCAATTTTTGCGTAATAACAACTGCAAAGGTTACCAGGGCTACCTTTTTAGCGACGCCTTGACAGCCATTGAATTTACTCGCCGGTTTGTTAAGGAATAAACGGTTGGCTTTTAACTTTGCTTACGTTTCCGCCAGATCAACAGTCCCGCGGTAACCAGCAGCAACGGTATGATGATCAAAAATCCAAAACCAATAACAGCAACGGCGGTTTGAGTGAGTTGAAGGCTTTTATCGTATGCAATTTTTGCCGGAATATCGATCAGCCGGTCATCATGGATCAGCCAGTTGACCATTCTTAAACCGATGTCCACATTGCCGACATTGCCGATATAGGCATTAGCCAGAAAGTCGCCGTCACCGGCTACAATGATGCGTTGTTGAGCTTTGTTATCAACTGTTCCGGTCAAGGCAAATGCAAAAGTTAACGGACCTTTTTTCTCATGGCTATCGGCATCAAATTGTATTTTGCCTTCTATTGCGCCGGTTTCGGTCCATGACTGTATCCCGCTGCTGAGCAATGGTTCAGTTTTAAAGCCCGCTACATGGTCAATTTCAAGGGCCGCAGCGGCAGGATAAAGGGTTATGGTATGGAAACCTCTGGTAACCGGATGCTGAGAATATTCGCTGACCAGTACGAAGCTGGGATCATCGATGCCATAAAGCCTGGAACCAGCGTCAACAATAGTGCCTTGCCGTTGCATAATACCCAGGAATTGCAGCACAACCGCCAGGTTCTGATTGCCGGGGTCGGTTAATAGCAACAGATTACCGCCGCGCTGAATATAGCGTTTAATAATTTCCAACTCACCCGTCAACAGGGGTACAGCCGGGGCGCTTATTACCAACAAAACAGAATTATCGGGAATAGAAGACATCGTTGCCAAATTGATGGTTTGCGCTTTGATTTTGCGGCGGAATAATTCCTTGCCAAACTGACTTAGATCAAAATTGGCTTGCGCCTCAGGCGAGCGTTCACCGTGACCGCTCAAAAACGTTACCCAGCGTTCATCGGCATTGGCAAGCTGCAACAGGGCATTGGTCAGGGAGAATTCATCAATAAAAGCCAGTTTTTCCGTGCGTCCCTGATACTCAACAAGAATAATGCCTTCCGCGCCTATATTTAACTCACGGGTTTTTTCAGGCTGGGAGTCAGGATCTATAAATACCAGGCTCAGATTTGATTTATACCGGCCATAACGATCGACCAACTGAGCAATCTGCATTCTTATCGGCTGGCCTTTTTTAATAAAAGCTGTGATAAGTACTTTATCAGGCAATGAATCCAGCAGCTTTTGCGATGCGGGGGATAAGGTATTGCTGTTATTGCTGGTAAGATCTATTTGTGCGGAATAGCGCGTGCTTAACCACGCCAGCGAGCCGAGCAGACACAATAGAAATAATGTTGCCAGCGCATTTTTCAGGCGTAGTTGTTGATGAATACGTGGCGACAGCTTCATTTTTGCAAGCGGTCGTTATCCAGGCTGCGGATGCTGAGTATGAGGAAAGTAGCAGTAAACAGCAAAAAATAGGCGACGTCGGTTAAGCTGATCAGACCGCTTTGCAGATTCTGGAAATGTCTTAAAATGGACAGATATTCAAACAGTTCGCTGCGCTGGTCCTTTATGCTGGTTGACCAGTCCAGTATCCATAGCAGCAATAAAATACCGAAGGTTCCTATGGCCGCAACCGTAGGATGATCTGCTATACAGGACATACACAGACCCGTAGCGGCAAAAGCGATACCCAGCAACGACAACGCCAGCAGGTTGGAAAATAATTTGCCTAAATCCAGCTCACCGCCGACTAATAAAGACAAAGGCATCAAAGTAATCAGAAAAATCATCAGAAACAGCAAACCCAGAATGCCCAGATATTTGCCGATGATAATATCGATATTAGACACAGGCGCAGACAGTAAAAGAGCCAGTGTCTTGTTTCTGCGTTCCTCGCAGATAAGACGCATGGTTAATAACGGAGTCACCAGCAATAAAATAATACCCGCATTACCGAATAAAGGCGTCGCGACAATATCGGTCAACCCCGGCGCATTTTCAATAGCCGCTAATTTTGACTGAATCACGGTAAAGGTTTCAACCTGAGTTAGAAACAGATAGGCCAGAATGCATTGCAGGATCGCTAATACAGTCCAGGCCAGTGGCGATAAGAACAGGCTTTTGAACTCACGCGTTGCTATGGTTAAAATCATGCTCATGAATCGCTGCCCCGGGTCAGAGCAATAAAAAGATCTTCCATCGATCTTTTTACCGGCGTTAATTCCTGCAATTCCCATCCTGCGGCAATAATGGTCTCGGCAATTTGTTTACCCGGACTCTCTGCAATAAAGTGATGAATTCTGATTTGGTTTTGGCTTATAGTCTCTATCGAAATAACGCCGGGGATGGCCAGCAGAACCGTTGCATCCGGCGCCAGTCTGGTAGTGACCTGAAGGATGCCTGTATTCATGGACTGATTGAGTCCGAAGATGCTTTCGCTTAATATCAACTGCCCCTGGTGAATAATCTGCACATGCGAGCAGGATTCCTGTACCTCGCCAAGAATATGCGTGGACAGAATGACGCCGTGATCCTGCCCCAGTTCACGTATCAAGGTGCGGATTTCCCTGACCTGTATTGGATCGAGCCCGACGGTGGGTTCATCCAGAATAATGACTTCAGGATTATGTAAAATGGCTTGAGCGATACCGACGCGCTGCTGGAAACCTTTGGACAGGTTGGCGATCAGCCGGTGGGAAACTTCAGTCAAACCACAGCGTTCTTTAGCTTTATCGATAGCATAACTGATGGAATTTTTAGCCACGCCGTGCAGTTGCGCGCAATAATGCAAAAACTCCTGTACGTTTAAGCTCTTGTAAAGCGGCGGCGTATCGGGCAAATAGCCAAGGCTGCGTTTGGCCTTATCGGGCTGATCCATTAAATCAAAACCGTTAATTTTGATTTCCCCCGAACTGGGGGCGAGATTACCGCACAACATTTGCATAGTCGTGGTTTTTCCTGCGCCGTTCGGGCCCAGGAAGCCCAAAACCTGACCTTTAGCTAAAGTAAAGCTGACATCATTAACTGCACAGTGCTCGCCATAATAACGATAAAGATTTTGAACCGTTACCAGATCTTGCATGTCAGCAGCTAAACCTGTTTCAGCAAGCTTTGTAATTCGGCTTGAATTTTCTTGCGAAAAAACAGAAACTTCCAGCGAGTCCCGCCGCATTGTTTCCATAATATGGCTGAGCGTATTCCGGCCAGTAAACAGGCGCGTATTTTATTGGCGATATCAGGTCTGGATAAGTATGACTGTTCGCCATTAACCATGATTCTGGGTTGCAGCGTGCTGATGGTGCTCTGATAAATTTCACTCAGATTTGCCAGTACATTTTCATGCAAAAGACCGAAATGTTCACTCTGCGCTTGAGCCTTAATGATACCCGTTTGTATGGATTTAAGCATATCCTTACGGCTTGACAACTGATTTTCCAGGAAAACCAGCGAAGCGCAATAACGCGCCTGTTCGGGATTGACAATCTTATAGCCGGTCATTTGCTCTTTAAGCTGCTTTAATCCCAGTTTTATTTCGGCCAGGCCGCCATAAATATCAATAACACTATCAGAATCAATTTTCAAAACGCTGCCGATACTGGCTTCCATCGCGATCGAATCGCCTGTCCCTGTTGTGGCCAGTTGTTGCACGAGGGCTGCTGCCTGAGCGATACCGGCAAGGGCAATGGTCTGGTTAGTGATAGTGTTTAATTGCATAAATGACTATTATGGGTAATTTGGGTTATTATCGTACCAAGAACGAACGCTGCTGTTCAATGAATACTTAGGAGTTGCGAATCGATATATTCAAATGCTGGAAGCATTGCATCATGATTACCGGCTTGAGCCGAATGTGGTATAAGATCGGATTGAAAGCTTCGGGACAGTTTATAGTTAAGCCGTTCGTGACAAACAGAACTGAACCATGTACAACTTGAGCGCTTACCCTTCAATTAGACGGAAATTAAATCTTATTGTTTGAATGGGTAGCCGAATTTACTCAATTAATAAGGAGAAAGAAATGAATCAGTCTATCGTGATAACAGTTACCGGCATGAAATGTGGCGGTTGTGAAACGAGCGTAACCAATAAGCTTAAAGCCATCAATGGTGTTTCGTCCGTTAAAGCGTCTCATAAAGATAACGAAGTCATTGTTGAATTTGATGCGGAAAAAACGAGTTTGGATATCATTGAAGATGCCATTGCCGAGGCGGGCTTTACTGTAACCGACTAATCTATTACACGGTGATCTTATGAAGACAGCAGAGACTTCTGAAGGGCTGCGGTTATCGATTTTGGGAATGCGTTGCGCGGGTTGCGTGAGCGCTGTTGAAGGGGCATTGGCTAAGGTTGACGGCGTCACTTCGGTCAGCGTTAATTTTGCCGATCATTCTGCGCTGGTAAAAGGCCATGCCGATCCTGATGTTTTAAAACAGGCAGTCAAGGACGCCGGATATGATGCTGCGGTAATGGAAGGGCTGGAAGACCCTGCCGAACAGGAAGAGCAAGAGTTGCAACGCTACCGCAAGCTGATGAAAAAAGCGTCTGTCGCCGGTGTTTTTGGGGCCTTGCTGATGTTGGCCGAGCATTTCAGCTGGCTGCCGGAAATCGGTTCAGCGGCAGGAAAATGGCTCTGGCCGGAAATCGCTCTCATCACCTTGAGTATACTGGTATATTCAGGCTGGCATTTTTACAGCGGCGCGGTCAAATCATTGCGTCTGGGCCAAGCCAATATGGACACATTAATTGCCTTGGGCACCGGATCAGCCTGGCTCTACTCCTGCATAGTCATCGATTATTCCGGCGCGCTGCCGACATTAGCGAAACATGCCTATTTTGAAGCGGCCGTCGTTATTCTCGCGTTTATCAATCTCGGCACCGGACTGGAAACACTGGCCAGGGGCAAAACGTCCAGCGCCATTCGTCAGTTGATCGGGCTACAGCCGCGCACCGCCCGCGTGCTCAGAAACGGCGAAGAAATGGATGTTCCTATCGAAGAGGTGGGCCTGGGAGAAACACTGCGAGTCAGACCCGGTGAAAAAATCGCGGTTGACGGCGTGTTACTGGAAGGACATTCTGCAGTGGATGAGTCCATGCTGACCGGGGAGCCCATACCGGTAGAAAAAATAACGGGTTCCCAGGTGGTGGCAGGTACGATCAATCAGACCGGCAGTTTTCTGTTTCAGGCAAACCGCATAGGCCGTGATACGGCATTAGCCCAAATTATAAAAAGTGTGCGCCAGGCACAAGGCAGCAAACCGGAAATCGCCCGGTTAGCCGATAAGATTTCCAGTGTTTTTGTACCTGCTGTCGTCGTCATTTCACTGCTGACTTTTTTTATCTGGCTGACATTCGGGCCCGACCCGTCCTTGGGTTATGCATTTGTCACTTCAATGACTGTTCTGGTCATCGCCTGCCCTTGCGCCTTAGGTTTGGCAACCCCCATTTCTGTAATGGTCGCCGTCGGCAGAGCCGCCCAGTCGGGCATCCTGATTCGTAAAGGCGACGCCTTACAATCCGCAGGCAAGCTAAGCTGCGTCATCCTCGATAAAACCGGCACGGTAACCGAAGGCAAACCGGTTGTTTCAACGATCGACGCCGTTGAGGATTATACCGAGGAGCAGGTATTGCGATTAGCCGCAAGCATTGAATCGGGCTCCGAGCATCCGCTGGCGGCGGCTATTTTAAAGACGGCGGAAAACAGGCAAATCAAACTGGAAAAAGCCGGAAAGTTTAATGCAGTTGCAGGACATGGCGTTACCGCCCGGATTAATGATCAGGCTATTGCTTTTGGCAATAAAGCGCTGATGGCTGAAAAAGGCATTAAATTTGACTCTCATAACAGTAGGCTGGAGGAATTATCGGCATTGGGTCAGACGCCGATGCTGCTAGCCGTAGAAGATAAAATTGCCGGTATTATTGCGGTCTCCGACCCTATAAAAAAAGACTCGGCACAAGCTATACAGGCCATGAAAAACCAGGGTTTACGCATTATCATGGTGACTGGAGACAATCAAATAACGGCCGACGCCATTGGCAGGCAGGCAGGCATTGCTGAAGTCAGGGCACAGGTATTACCGCAGGATAAAGCCGCTGTGGTCAAGGATTTGCAGCAACAGGGCGAGATTGTGGGCATGGTTGGCGATGGCATCAATGACGCACCGGCGCTGGCTCAAGCTAATGTCGGCCTGGCTATCGGCACAGGCACCGATGTTGCGATTGAAAGCGCGGATGTTGTTATTTTGCAAGGCTCGCTATTAAAAGTTCCCGAAGTCATCGAATTATCCAAGGCGACGGTTATCAATATCAAACAAAATCTGCTCGGTGCATTTTTCTATAACACCATCAGCATCCCCGTCGCGGCAGGGTTGTTTTATCCTGTATTTGGCGTTCTATTAAACCCGATGATTGCGGGTGCAGCTATGGCGATGTCTTCCGTGACTGTTGTTGCCAATGCCAATCGGTTGCGCTGGACAAAATTTAGCGAGGATAAGGCACACCCTTAACACATTGTCAAAAAAGCCGACATTCAGGCCAATCATCCCATGGCCAGATTGCGTCCGGCTTTCTGCCCTGGTAAAGCGCCTCATCAGCTCGATTAAGGCTATCATCAATCGAGTCGTTTTCTTTATGTTGAGAGAGGCCAAAAGTCATAGTGACAGAAAATTCCTGACCCGCCATATGAAAACGTTGCTCGGCAGTCGCCTTGCGTATTTTTTCGGCTATGTTTCGCGCTCCTTGGATGTCCATATTAGGCAGCATGATAAGGAACTCTTCCCCACCCCAACGTGCAAGCGCATCCCCGCAAATGGTTCCTCATGAAAAAGGCTACCTCACAAAGAATATAATCTCCACAGCTGTGCCCATAAGTGTCATTAAACTTTTTGAAGTGATCGATATCAACAAAAAATCAGCGTGAAATACGAGCTGTTTCGCAACGACATAGATTTCTGCAGTTCGAGCATTCGTGCATTCTGCGCCTGTTATAAAGTCCGGTAAGAGAATCGGTATTTGCAAGAGTCTCCAACTGTTGCTCCAATGTCATGGAAGCAAGCCGGAAATAGTAGCTGATAAGACCTACCGCCGTAAACAATATGACTATATTCATGTTATTGATCATGTATATAAAACCAGCGGACAACGCCAGGTTCTGCGGCATATCATGCGTAATAGTATTGAGGATAAGAAAAATGATGCAAAGGCAGATAGAAACCAGAATAATCGATCTGCTTCAAACCTGTTATTGAACAGGGAAAACGGGATAGCGCCAAAGAGGTAATACTGAAATCCGACATGCCTTCCAAGTATCGGTACGACAAACAGCGTATGTATAATGACTTCGTGAGCATCAGGATAATAGCCAGGTCGTGCTTCTCGAGCCGGTTTACGCGCCAGCCTGTCATCCACATCAAAGAGCTGAAAATATTGACGAGGGACAGAAACTCAAAACCCAAAAAGAAAAACAGGAGCATGAGGGCAAGGTGCACTATGATGTCAAGATAGCCCAGGATATTGATAACAAGGTAGCGGCGATAATTTATTTATAGCACCTTGTCAGTTTTTTTCATGGCTTAAACGGTGATCTCTGGCTTACTATAAAATGAAGTAAAAAGTAGGGTTGTCATATTAATTTGCAAGATAATCGGTCATTAATATGAACCTCAACAGTTCCTTAACGTTCCTGTTGAGGTTCATAAGCTCAATATATGCTAGCTCTAGCTATTGTAAATCTCTTAAAATTTCCGCCCCTACGCCAATATCAGTTGTTTCACAGGTGTGAGTTTCGCCTATGTTCCCGATTGGAGGCACATCTATTGTATTACCGCATTCACGGAAAGGAATATCAATTCTTACAGACTTTTGTTGAAAAGGAAGATTCCCGGTTATCGTCGATAGATCCTGGGAAATGGTCGTTACGATGCCATCCCCATCTTTAAAATCAGTCAAACTCAAGCTATTCAAAGTGGATTGACCCGTGCCAATTATTGAAACATAGAAAATATTTGACGGAAGTGGATGGGTAATTAAATCATTAAGCGTATTTAGAGCCGGGCTATTGGATATTAAATCCTCGATTGCAATACTGTTTGGGTCAATGGACGGAGATACAAAATTGCAAACATCGGCATTATTGCGACATTCTGCGGCCCAAAAACTTCCCTGATGGGGTGCCCCAACGGTGATGAATTTTATAACATCATCCCGATACGGAATTGTTGTTGCGGAATTTAACTCTCGCGCCAATCCCTGCAGATACCCTCTCGCAGCAAGAGTCCCTGCGCTATGGCTGATGAGAATAACCTTTTTTTTCCCGGGATTTGCATCCAGAACTGCTTTAATAATTGCAGCCAATTCGCCACCCTGCTCATCAAAAGATAAACCCTGACTATCAGAAAAATTTAACGTATAAAAGTCGCCGGTGCCGCCCGTACAAGAAACAGTCTGGCCTGGATTTGACGGACAGCTGATATTGACTGTTTTAGTAGCCTGACTGTAAGCAGGAACTCCTCCGAATATCCAATGCCCACTATTTACCAGATAATTCCTGTAAGCTATCCAGGTATCTGCCGAAGACGCCAGGCCATGAATAAAGATGACCGGGTACGGTCTCGGGCCACACCCTGACGCTGCCAGCCAGACGGATAAATCACCTTCATCCTGCAAAACGCCATCCGGTCCCAGATAATAGACATGGTTATCGGCGGAGGAAACGCCCACATAAGTATTGCTGCCTGGATAATAGCGATAGGTATAGGGCGCAGAAAACTGCAAGCCTGATACCTGTGGTGAAAACAGGCTGGGATAGAATGTTTGCGCCCAATTGAGCAAACAATCGATATCATTATTGCTCGGTGGCGCGCTATCAGCAGCTTGGGCAGGAGAGTTAATAACCGCTGCCATGTTGAAAAATACCACGAAAATTACTGCTACCAGTTTCCTTGCAAGCAAGGGATAATCTTTGCGTTGATGATTGTTCATGGCCTTATCCTAAAAGTACGTGAAGCGATGGCTAATACCGTTCCAATGAAAAAAAACCGGACTTTTCCGCACGTCATCCACGGGAGCATCCTCGGCAACTCGTACCCTGGAGCCAGGCCAGGATACGAATTATGCATTTCTCTTACAACGAATTAGGTTTTGACTGCTTTTTGTAAACTAGCATAAAAACAACAACTAATCAATTTTAAGCATCCGTATATTATCCTGTTTGATCTTGCCATCAGGAAAACAAAAATTGATTTTTTTGATACACTATGTTTTTACTTCACAAAAATAAAGAGGAAGTCGTGGGAAAAATTCAACTTAAAATTTCTTCAATTATCATCGCTATTTTTATAGGAATCACTATGTTTTCAATGGCAAACGCCACCTCACCTGAAGAAAATCAAGCTGCCGGAGCCGCTTTTCTTGCCGAAAATGCTAAAAAACCCAATATCATAACAACCCCCAGCGGTTTGCAATACGAGGTTTTAACGCCTGGAACAGGCAAGGTTTCACCTTCTGCAACTTCTAACGTAACTGTGCATTACAAGGGCACCACCCTTGATGGTAAAGAGTTTGACAGTTCCTACAGCCGGGGCGAACCTGCAACCTTTCCTTTAAATCGAGTCATTCCAGGCTGGACTGAAGGCGTACAATTGATGACCGAAGGCGCAAAATACCGCTTTTACATTCCATCAAAACTGGCTTATGGCGAGCAAGGCGCCGGCCGTTCAATCGGCCCGAACGCAACCCTGATTTTTGATGTAGAACTGATCAAAATTCAATAACAGGCTCATCCTTTAAGCTTTCTGCAACCTTCCCGGCAGGAACGAAGTTAACGTTGTTGATATGTAACTACTTAAAGCACAAGACGGAAACTTAAAAAATCGCTTTATCTGTCGGGATAGCCCTAAGGGGGATAAGGGGGATAAGGACAAAAGCGGCGTAACTGCTGGGATGAGGATAAAAATCAAACAAATAACCCCTTCCCTCCACGGGAAGGCGGCTTTTCAACCCTTTCCTGTCTCCTTGTAACCTATAGCTCGCCTGAAAACCTATGCCTACTTATCAATTGTTCGCTACCACGCCTAAAGCGATGGAAACCATTCTTACCGAGGAACTTCAGTCTTTCGGCATCAAAAATATTAAAGCGACAATGGCAGGCGTCTCTTTTCATGGCGATCTTGAAACCGCTTACAGGGCTTGTTTGTGGTCCAGAACTGCGAACAGGATTTTTCTGGTATTAAGTTCTTTTGCCGTCAAAACCCAGGAAGACCTTTATAACGGTGTACAAAAAATCGACTGGTTCGAACACCTTAATCCTGAAGACAGTTTTGCCGTCTCGTTCAGTGCGAAAAACTCACAGGCAATCAATAACACACACTTTGGCGCGCTAAAAGTCAAAGATGCCATTGTCGATCAGATGAGGGCAAAATTTCAAAGACGGCCCGGCATTAATACCGAACAACCCGATATTCGTATTAATGTTTATTTACAGGGAGAAACGGCTCAGCTCAGTCTGGATTTATCCGGTGAAAGCCTGCATCGCCGTGGTTATCGGGATATTAATATTAAAGCGCCCATCAAAGAAAATCTGGCCGCCGCCATGCTGCTTCGCAGCGGCTGGCCGGAAATCGCCATACAAAACGGCTCCTTAATTGACCCGATGTGCGGCTCCGGAACCCTGCTATTGGAAGGCGCCATGATCGCCGCAGACTACGCTCCGGGCCTGTTGCGCGACTATTTTGGCTTTATCGGCTGGAAAAAGCACGACGCTGCCTGCTGGAAAAGATTAAGAGATGAAGCCATACAACGTAAAACGGCAGGCTTGGCAAAGCTCCCCGTTATCGTAGGCTTCGATCAAAATCGCCACACCGTCAATACGGCATTACAGCATATAGCCAATGCCGGCCTGCAAAATAAAATTCATGTCGAGCGTCGTGATATTAAAGCTGCCTCGCCCGCTGAAAACTGGAAGCCGGGATTGTTGATTTGCAATCCTCCTTATGGTGAACGCTTGGGCGATGAGCAGGAGACTGCCGAGTTGTACAAAAAATTTGGCGAGACTTTAAAAGCTCACTTTATCGGCTGGAAGGCGGCGATGATTATCAGCAATCCGGAACTGGGCTTTCGCCTTGGCATACGATCACAAAAGCCGATTACGCTGTTCAACGGTGCGCTTGAATGTAAACTATTGCGACTGAACATCGAAGAAAGCAATTTCTTCATCCCCAAAGCCAAATCTCTGGAGGAAAGAATTTCGCAAGTCACGCAAGCCAGTATAGCCGGACAGTCTGACACTGAGATGCTTTCCGGCAAGGATGCCGACAAGGAGTTTGAATCTGGAGCCGCACGCTTTGCCTGCACGGATGTAGGCAAGGGGCATGAGCTCGGAGCGCCAAGTTTCGCCAACCGGCTTAAAAAGAACCTGAAAAAGCTCTCAAAATGGGCCAAGCAGAATAATATCACCTGCTATCGCGTCTACGATGCCGATCTACCTGAATACGCCGTTGCGATTGACATTTATCAAGGAGATCGAACCTGGATCAATGTTCAGGAATATGAACCGCCAGAAAGCATCGATCAGCACAAAGCGGATCAGAGACTGGCGGGGCTTTTGGCCGAAATACCCGGAATATTCGAAATTAACCCTGATCAGGTGTTCTTGAAAATACGCCGCAAGCAAAAAAGTACCGATCAGTACGAAAGACACGGGGGCCAGGGCCATTTCCATGTTATTGAAGAAGGCGGCTGTAAACTGCTGGTGAACTTTGAAGATTACCTGGACACAGGCTTATTCCTGGATCACCGTCCGATCCGGCTGTTAATCCAGCAGCAAGCGGAAGGCAAACGCTTTTTGAATCTGTTTGCCTATACCGGCAGCGCAACGGTGCACGCCGCTGTCGGCGGAGCCAGGTCAACCACGACCGTCGATATGTCCAACACCTATATCAACTGGGCCAAAAACAACATGGCTCTGAATAAAAATCAGGGTGAAAATGAGTTTATCCAGGCAGACTGCCTGGAATGGCTGGAGCATGAAGCCGGACTCCCTTATCGCAGACAGTATGGTTTGATTTTTCTCGACCCTCCCACTTTTTCCAATTCAAAGCGGATGGATGACGTGTTTGACATACAGAAAGATCATGTGGAGCTCATCCGCAATGCTGCTGCGCTGCTGGCGTCCGGCGGCGTTTTATATTTCTCCACCAACTTCAGGCGTTTTAAAATCGACAGCCCGGCTTTATCAGAATTAAACATACAAGAGATTACTGCGGCCACTATTCCGGAGGATTTCGCCCGCAACCCGAAAATCCACTATTGCTGGAGGATTCAGAAAAATGAAGCGCAGAGTTAAAATTCTGGTGTCCGGCCGTGTGCAAGGCGTTTACTTTCGCTTGTTCACGCAAAAAAAGGCAAAACAGTTAGCTGTCAACGGCCATACCAGAAACCTTCCCGATGGCCGGGTTGAAATCATTGCCGAAGCCGATAACACAGCTATTCAGGAATTAATCAGATGGTGCCACAAAGGTCCTATCACCGCCAGAGTGGATAATGTTGAAATGACTGATCTGCCGGTTGACGAAGAGTTAATTTCTTTTGAAATCAGGTAACCGGTCAAATGTTTTTATCATGAAACCGGGGTTTGGCTGTCAGCAAATCTGTTATAATGCGAAGCTGTCTCAAAGTATGCCGATCGTGTAACTGCGATTATCGCCGAAGCAGGGCTGATTAGCATAACGCCTTAAATAACCTCATAGCCGAATTTACACCGTGGATTTAAAACATATCAGAAACTTCTCCATCATAGCGCATATCGATCATGGCAAATCAACACTTGCCGATCGTTTTATTCAAATATGCGGGGGCTTAAGCGCGCGGGAAATGTCAGCGCAGGTTCTCGACTCCATGGATATCGAAAAAGAGCGCGGCATTACCATTAAAGCACAGAGCGTTACGCTGGACTTTAAGGCTAAAGATGGAGAAATCTATCAGCTTAATTTCATTGATACCCCGGGGCACGTTGATTTTTCCTACGAGGTTTCAAGGTCGCTAGCCGCTTGTGAAGGCGCATTATTAGTGGTTGATGCGGCGCAGGGTGTTGAAGCGCAAAGCGTAGCGAACTGTTACACGGCGATAGAGCAAGGACTGGAAGTGGTGCCGGTGCTGAATAAAATCGATTTGCCTTCTGCCGAACCCGAACGCGTACAGGCTGAAATCGAAGATGTTATCGGCATTCCTGCGGATGAAGCTCTGATGATCAGCGCTAAAACCGGCCTGGGAGTTCAGGATGTCCTGGAACAACTGGTTATTAAGGTGCCACCGCCGGAAGGCAATACAGAAGGCCCTTTGCAGGCGCTTATTATCGACTCCTGGTTTGACAGCTATCTGGGCGTAGTATCGTTAGTCAGAGTTATTCATGGCAGTATTCGCAGAAAGCAGAAGATTACTATCATGTCCACCGGCAAATCCTTTATCGCCGACGCAGTCGGCGTTTTTACGCCAAAACGTCTTGAAAAAGAGCTTTTGAATACCGGCGAAGTCGGCTATGTGGTTGCCGGCATTAAAGACATTTTCGGAGCGCCGGTTGGCGACACCATTACCTGGACAGATAAACCGGCAGCCGAACAACTGACCGGATTCCAACGGGTTCAACCGCGTGTTTTTGCGGGCTTATATCCGGTCAGTTCCGATAATTACGAAGACTTGCGTGAAGCCCTTAACAAGTTAAACCTCAATGATGCGGCTTTGCAGTTTGAGCCGGAAACATCCCAGGCTTTAGGCTTTGGTTTCCGCTGCGGCTTCTTAGGCATGTTGCATATGGAGATCGTGCAGGAACGCCTGGAAAGAGAATACGACGTTGATTTGATTACCACAGCGCCCACCGTTATTTATGAAGTGATTACTCAAAATGACCAGGTTCTGATGGTTGATAATCCGGCCAAGCTGCCGGAAGGCGGCACTGTTAAAGAAATCAGGGAGCCCATTATCCGGGCTAATATCCTGGTGCCACAGACTTATCTAGGCAGCGTTATCACGCTGTGTATCGAAAAACGCGGCATTCAGAAAGATATGCAGTACGTTGGCAGACAGGTTTCCTTGCATTATGAGCTGCCGTTAAGTGAAGTGGTGCTGGATTTCTTTGACCGCTTAAAATCGGTAAGCCGGGGCTTTGCCTCGTTTGACTACGAGTTTTTGCGTTTTCAGGAAGCCGATCTGGTGAAACTGGATGTCCTGATTAATGGCGAAAAAGTTGACGCCTTGTCGATCATCGTGCACCGGGATTTAAGCAATAATCGCGGGCGCGACCTGGTCGAAAAAATGAAAGATCTTATCCCCCGGCAAATGTACGAAGTTGCGATACAGGCCGCTATAGGCTCTAAAATTATCGCCAGATCCACTGTTAAAGCCATGCGGAAAAATGTCATCGCAAAATGTTATGGCGGCGACATTAGCCGCAAGAAAAAATTACTGGAAAAACAAAAAGCAGGCAAGAAACGGATGAAACAGGTCGGGAATATCGAAATTCCGCAGGAAGCATTTCTAGCCGTTTTGCAGCTCAACAAAGAATAACCCAGCACTTTTAATTTCTTATGCAACAGGGCAACCACAAGGGATTGCCCTACACTATCAAGATATAAATTATGGACTATGATTTTTCATTTTTTCTGCTGTGCGCCACGGTCGTTACGGGCATTATTTGGGGCGGCTATCTGTTAATCCTCAAATCCCGAGGCGTTGACTTTGATGAAAAAAATGAGCCCGTGCTCGTCGAGTATGCACGCTCTTTTTTTCCCATTGTGTTAATTGTTTTGCTGATCCGTTCATTTATAGCAGAACCTTTTCGCATTCCTTCAGGGTCGATGATGCCGACGTTGCTGGTTGGCGATTTTATACTGGTCAATAAATTTACCTACGGCATACGCCTGCCCGTTATCAATAAAAAAGTGCTTGAATTGAACGAGCCAAAACGCGGGGATATCTTTGTTTTCCGTTATCCCAAAGATCCTTCTGTGGATTATATTAAACGTGTTATCGGCCTTCCGGGCGACAGAATTGTTTATCAAAATAAACGACTGACTGTTAATGATATGCCGGTTAAACAGGTGTCATTGGGCCGCTATCAAGGTTTGGGTCAGGGTGAGGATATGACCGGCGCTGAAGAGCTGCTGGAAGATTTGACGGGCGTCGAACACAGCATTTTAATCAGAAACGGCGCACCTACGGTCGAGTTTGTTTATGTGGTGCCGGAAGGCCATTATTTCGCAATGGGCGATAATCGCGATAACAGCAACGATAGCCGTTATTGGGGGCCGGTGCCCGAAGCCAACCTGGTCGGCAAGGCTTTCTTTATCTGGATGAGCTGGGATTGGCAAAATAAAGGCGTCGATTTTGCCCGTATCGGCACGGTATTGAAATAAAGCCAATGCAAAACACATCGCAAAGATCTATGCGTTCCCTGAATAGCCTGGAGAATTGGAATGAATTCAGCACCTGAACGTCAACAAGGTTTAACTTTTATTTCACTTGTATTCACTCTCGCCCTTATTGCGTTTTTTGCTTTATTGATTCTTAAATTAGGACCAATATATCTTGATCACAGCAAAGTAACGAATGTTCTGACTGAAATTGAAGAATCGCCTGACATTGAAACAAAAAGCGAGCAGGAAATCAGAGAAACGCTGAATAAACGTTTCAACATGAATTACGTTGATAATGTCACTCAAGATGATATCAAAATTACTAAAAGCGGCCGTTATTTGAAAATAGTTGTTGAGTATGAGGTTGTTAAAAAAATTGCCGGCAATCTGAGCGTTTTGGTTAATTTTAATGATGTTGTTGAGGTCGGCCAGGAGTGATAAAGAACCCCGAAGTTTTATGTAAAAAGCTGGGATTGACCTTTAACAATCCACTGCTTTTTACAATGGCTTTAACTCACAGAAGCGCAAGTTCCAACAATAATGAGCGGCTGGAGTTCCTGGGCGACTCAATTCTTGGTTTTGTCATCGCCCAGGAATTATATGACCTGTTCCCCGATGCCAGTGAAGGCGTTCTAAGCCGGCTGAGAGCAAATCTGGTAAATCAGGGTTCGCTGGCAGAGCTGGCCAGGAAGCATCATTTGGGAGATTATTTATTACTGGGCTCAGGGGAATTGAAAAGCGGCGGATTCCGCCGTGATTCCATTTTGTCCGACGCCCTGGAAGCCATTATGGGAGCATTGCTCCAGGATCAGGGAATAGACGCTTGCCGGCAATGGATTGTGCAGTTATTTGCCGAAAAACTGGGCAATTTATCTCTGGATAACTGGCAGAAAGACCCCAAAACTCAATTGCAGGAACTGATGCAGTCCAAAAAGCTCGAATTGCCTGAATACACGTTACTGACTATGTCCGGTCTTGCGCATGAACAAACATTCAAGGTCAAATGCAGCATTTCCCTGGTTAAAAATGCCTGTATCGGCACCGGCATTTCCAGAAAAAGAGCCGAACAGGCTGCTGCGGAACTTATGCTCGAATTATTAAATAAGGAAAAGCAATGAATTGCGGTTTCATAGCGCTGATAGGGCGCCCAAATGTCGGCAAATCAACGCTGATGAATCATTTGCTGAAGCAAAAAATCAGCATCACCTCACGCAAGCCGCAAACGACCCGGCACCGGATTTTAGGCATCAATACCACTGAAGCCGGGCAAGCCATTTATATGGATACGCCCGGGATGCACAGCAGCGGAAAAAGAGCCTTGAATCGCTATTTAAACCGGACGGCAGAGACTACACTGCTTGGGGTTGACGTGATAGTCTGGTTGATTGACGGTTTATCATGGCATGAGTATGACGAAGTCATCTTCAAAAAACTCGAGCAGGCCGGTTTGCCGGTTATTTTGGCGGTGAACAAGGTCGATAAGGTGAAAGACAAGGATGCCATATTGGCGTTTTTTGCCGAGGCCCGGCATCGTTTTCCATTTGAGCATCTTGTCCCCATCTCAGCGTTGAAAGGCACTAATCTGGATCAGCTGGAAAGCTTGATTATGACTCTGCTGCCTGAAAGCGATTTAATCTATCCGGAAGACCAGATTACCGACAGGCCCGAGCGCTTTTTAGCCGCCGAAATTGTCAGGGAAAAACTGACCCGCCGCCTGGGAGATGAATTGCCTTATGCGCTGACGGTAGAAGTGGAACGCTATGAAGAAAAGCCCAATATTACTAAAATATACGCCATCATTTGGGTAGAACGATTGACCCAAAAAAATATCGTTATCGGCAAACAGGGGGAAATGCTGAAAAAAGTCGGTACCGATGCGCGCTTCGATATAGAAAAACTGATCGGCCAAAAGGTTTATATACAACTTTGGGTAAAAGTAAAAAAAGGCTGGTCAGATAATGAACGAGCCATGCTAAGCCTTGGATTTAATGACTGAAACCGCTGTTTATTTGCAACCTGCCTTTATCCTGCAACAGCGCAAATTCAAAGAAACCAGTCTTATTATTGATGCCTTAACTCGGGACTTCGGCAGAGTTTCCCTGGTGGCAAAAGGAGTAAGAAAAGCCAGGTCTAAAACTGCTGGTCTTCTGCAGCCTTTTATCCCTCTGACAATGTCGTATTTGGGCAAGACAGAGTTAAAAACGTTGACTGATGTCGAAATCATACCGCCATTCGTTCAATTGCAGGGAATCGCAATTTATTGCGGCTTTTATATTAACGAACTGGTTTGCCGCTTTTTGCATCAATACGATCCTCATCCGGATGTATTCGCTCATTACCGGAAATGCTTATCCTGTCTTTCAGATACTTCAAAGATAGAAACCGCATTACGTACTTTTGAGCTTGATCTGATGGATGCTGTGGGTTACGGGCTACAACTTGAATATGATTTTCATAATCAAAAAATAAATCCATTAAAAAAATATCACTTTAGTGTGGAACAAGGGCTTATTGAAGCCCTGGACGGTCAATTTTCAGGCAAGACGTTACAGGCGCTAAAGCTAAGGGATTTTACTGATGCCCAAGTGCTAGTCGAAGCGAAAATACTGATGAGGACCGCTATCACAGGTCATTTGCAGGGTAAGCCGCTCAAAAGCCGAGCGTTTATTAAAAACATCATCAAAGATTATAAAAATGAATAAAACCCCCATACTGTTAGGCGTCAATATCGACCATATAGCGACATTAAGACAAGCCAGAGATACGCTTTATCCGGAGCCTGTTCAGGCCGCACTTGTTGCAGAACAGGCAGGGGCCGATGGAATTACCGCGCATTTGCGTGAAGATCGCCGGCATATTCAGGATAGAGACATTTTTCTATTAAAAGATATGCTGCATACCCGCTTGAATCTGGAAATGGCGGTCACTGACGAGATGATCGATATTGCGGTAAAGGTCCGGCCTTACGCCTGTTGCCTGGTGCCCGAAAAGCGCGCTGAATTGACAACTGAAGGGGGTCTGGATGTGGCCGGCAACCTGAACAGGATGCGATCGGTTTGTGGTAAGCTAGCAGGTGGAGGCGTCGAGGTATCGTTATTTATTGATCCTGATGAGGCGCAGATCGATGCCGCCGTAAAAGCCGGTGCGCCGGTTGTTGAATTGCATACTGGGCGTTATGCAGAAGCAAAAAATCCGGCGCAGCAAGCCGAAGAACTGGCGTGCATCAGAAGAGCGGCCCATTTGGCGCATATAGCAGGATTACAGGTCAATGCGGGGCATGGTCTGAATCTTTATAATGTTGAAGCAATATGCGCCATACCCGAGATTGTCGAGCTCAACATTGGTCATTGGATTATCGCTCAAGCCTTATTTTCAGGTTTGGCCCAGACAGTTAAAGATTTAAAGCAAGTCATGAGACAGGCACGATTTCAGGCTTTTTAAGCGGAACAACGTGAAGGCGATTTTCCGTCAGGAAACCAGCTTTATAGATAGACAGAGCCGGGTAGTAAAACTGATTTTCAGCTTTATTATCCGGCAATTGGAATACGGTATAGCTCTACATCTCTGAAACCATACTTATCGTTTAGTAAGCGGTAAAACCATGTTTTTGCATGCGGTAAAGCAAGGTATCCCTGGAAACGCCCAGTAGTTTGGCAGATTTGCTGCGATTGCCGTTAGTACGATTGAGAGCCTGATGGATCAGGTTGGCTTCTAAAGAGTCAAGCTGAATACCTCTTTCAGGCAAAGTGAAATCGGCTGTCTTTGGCGCGGCGCTGTGAGAAACAAACTCATACGGGAGGTTTTCCGGCTCAATGGTTCTGCCCGCCAGTAAAATGCTGAGCCTTTCGCACAAATTACGTAATTCACGGATATTACCCGGCCATGAGTAATCTTTAAGAACCTTTATTGCGCGTTTACTGAAATGGGGGGGGGTTATCGAGTGCGCCTTGGCCATCATAGCCAGAAAGTGCGTAATAAGATGCTCTATGTCTTCAGTTCGTTGTGATAATGGCGGAAGCTCCAAAGGCACAACGTTGAGCCGATAGTACAAATCCTGCCTGAACTCACCTGCCGCCACCTGTTTGTTCAGGTCAGTGTTAGTCGCAGCAATAATGCGGACATCAACGTTATAGGGCTTGATGTCGCCTACAGCCAGGCATTCTCCGGACTCCAGAAAGCGCAATAATTTTGCCTGGATTGAGACGGGCAATGAGTTTATTTCATCGAGAAACAGGGTGCCGCCGTCAGCCGCTTGAAAAAGCCCTTGCTTGTTGGCGTTGGCACCTGTAAAAGAACCTTTTCTATGGCCAAACAATTCCGACTCAATGAGGCTTTCGGGTAATGCGGCACAGTTCAAGGTTATAAAAGCCTTCCCGGCGCGAGCGCTCTCTTTTTGAATAGCGTTGGCGAATACTTCCTTACCGGTTCCGGTTTCACCCTTAAGCAATACCGTTACATCGGTAGCTGAAACCATTCTTGCGCTGCGAATTAAAGAATCCAATGCGGGAGATTGACTAATGATCGACTTAAAATGCCCCATAGTAGCCTCTTTTAATGTATTGCTATGTGTTGTGTTGTGAAGGCCATCGGATTAAGCCATGGCAGCGCTGCTAACAGTGCCAGAATTATCATAAACAGGCCGATAGCCTGTTTGAAACGCTGCATTCGGGATAACCTTGTTAATACATGGGTCATTATACCCACTCCCATGACCGCGGGTAAAGTTCCTAATCCGAAAGCCAGCATGGTCAATGCACTCTTGCTGACATCGCCGGCGGTCGCTGCGAGCGCCAAGACCGTATAGACGAGCCCGCAAGGCAACCAGCCCCAAACCATGCCGAACAGATAAGCCTGGGTCCGGTTCTTTACCGGGATCAATTTTCGTCCAAAAGGTTCTATTTTTTTCCAGACATGCATTCCGGCTTTTTCAATATAAGCAAAACGGGGAAACCAGCCTGCTATATAAAGTCCGGCGCTTGCCATAATCACTGCTGACAGTAATTGCAGCATTCTGTGCCCATGAGTCTCGCCCAGATGCATGGTCAATAAAGCCTCAATAATGCCTGCTAGTGCGCCCGCAATTGTATAACTGGTAATACGGCCAAAGTTATAATTAAAAACAAAAGGCAGCAGCAGCTTCTTATTATTGCGTATATCCGGGCCGAGACTTAAAGTCAAAGTTCCGATAATGGAGCCGCACATGCCTATACAGTGCATGCTGCTGAACAAACCCATTATAAAAGCAACCAGATAAGAGGTATTAAAAGCGGGATCAAATGGCATAAGCCGCCAACATTACCTTGGACATGAAATTACAATGGATATTATATTTGTAAGGCGCAAGCTTTATAATCCTGTCTTGTGTCTGTTTTAGCAGGTGCAAATTGGGATAGAATTTGTGCCTGAATCTTTTCAGCCATTGCCTTACGATTGTCAGCATCACGAATAGGCCGGCCAACGACAATATAATCAGCGCCATTTTCGAAAGCCATTTCTACGCTGACCACACGTTTCTGATCGTCATCTTCGCGGTTGTCAACAGGCCTGATGCCGGGCGTAATAACTAACAGCTTGTGATCCAGGTTTTCTCTGAGCATGGACGCTTCCAGCCCCGATGACACTATGCCGTCGCAACCAATTTGCAAAGCTCGTTTGGCGCGCGATAAAACCAGATCACGCACGTCGCACTCAAAACCAAGATCGTCAAGATCACCTCTATCCAGACTGGTCAAGGCAGTCACTGCCAATACTTTAAGGTCACCTTTTTCTTTGGCCGCCGCCTCCATAATGGCATCGTTGCCGTGGATGGTCGCAAAATCCACATTTTTACTGCTCAAGGCTCTGATAGCCCTGCCGACAGTAGCCGGAACATCAAAAAACTTCAGGTCAACAAATACTTTTTTATTGCGTTGCTTCAGCCATTCAATGAAGCCAAAATAGTCCCCCGACATAAACAGTTCCATGCCGACTTTATAAAATATCACTGAATCGCCAAGCTCTTCCACTAAAGCCTGCGCTTCGGGAATACTCGGAACGTCCAGCGCCATAATCAGGCGTTCGCGGACAGGGATAGGTTTCGTTGATATGAATGACATAAGCTTAATAAAAAATTAATGGGATAAATCTTGATATTTCCGGCTCTGAACAGGTTATTTTGTTTTTAATCCCGCTTCATCCCAAGCCATTATTCCACCCTCCATGCTGTAGACCTTGGAAAACCCTGCCGATTTTAGTATATCCAGGGCTTTTGCAGAACGGCCGCCGCTTTTGCATTGGGTAATCACGGTGCTATCCTTGTATAGTTTGAGCTCTGGTAAACGTTCATTTAACTGGCCTAATGGAATATGAATCGCACCCGGAATATGCCCCTCATTCCATTCACTGTCTTCACGCACATCGACAATGACCGCCTTTTTCTCTGTATACATTGCTGAAGCTTGCCAGGGAGAGATTAACTCGACCTCCCCCGCATTCGCCCCGGCAACAGCAAACCCCATTAATAAAACTATAAAACCTATGCGGCAAAACCTTGAAGATATACTCATACAATAGCCCTCGAATAATGAACTGAGCCATACTGGCAGAAAATGCTATTATCAGCAACCCTTAACATTCAGGTTCATGACGATGCAAAGCTGCATTTATAGCTCATCGCCGTATATGTTACCGGAACTTGTATTGACGGTGAATGTTAAAATTCAGTAATTTCACAATACTTCCAGATTATGAACTCAACACTGATTCAAATGACTCTGTTAGTGGCTTGCGGCTTGGGTTGGCGGATGCTAAGTCCAGCCGGGCTAACCGCAGAGAAAACCCGGCTGGTGCTAACCACTTTTGTCTACTATTTACTACTGCCGGCCATGGTTTTGGAGGTACTTTGGACTGCGGACATAGGTGTTCAATCTTTTCAGTATATGGCACTCGGCATTGGCTGTATTTTATTCGCCATACTCTGCATCTGGATGGTCGGCGCTCTTTTCAGATTTGAAGACAAGCGTCTGGGGGCCATCATTCTGGCTGCCGCGTTTCCGAATGTCACTTATCTGGGCTTGCCCGTTCTAGAGCAGGCTTTTGGCAGCTGGGCGCGCTCGGTAGCTATACAAATCGACCTGTTTTCCTTGTCACCTTTCCTGTTTACTTTCGGCATTATGATTGTGCGGCATTATGGCGAAGAGATGTCAGAAAAGCCCAAGTCAGCGCTGTCGTTTCTTAATGCCCCTCCCTTTTGGTCGGCGGCAATGGCGGTCATTTTAAACCTTAATGGAATTGCCGCCCCCGTATGGCTTGCCGGCGCCTTACAAAAATTATCGGCCGCTGTCGTACCGTTGATGCTGGTCTCATTGGGGCTGACGCTAAACTGGAAATCAGTCAGTGCCCGAAATGTGCCTTATGTGATCCCCGTCATTCTGATAAAACTGTTTTTAATGCCTTTGTTCGCAATCTTTCTGGTGAGTTATTTACCGATGGAAGGCAAATATAAAGCGGCCGCCGTGCTTGATTTAACAATGCCGAGCATGGTTCTGGGCGTAGTCTTTTGCGACCGGTATAAGCTTGATAGTGCGCTGTACGCCATGACCGTCACAGTAACCACAGCCTTAAGTTTAATCACCCTGCCCTTTTGGCATGGCATACTGATTACCGAGTTTTTAAAATGAATCCGACATTTGAAATATTATCTCAAGGCGAAGAAATTTTAACGGGACAAATAGCCGATACCAATGCCGCCTGGCTGTCACAAAAAGCGGTGGCTTGCGGTTTTACGGTAACGCGGCATACTTCTGTCGGCGATAAGCTGGATGATCTTGTCATTTTGCTACAGGAGATATCACAGCGTGCCGACTGTTGTATTTGTACCGGCGGCTTGGGACCCACCAGCGATGACCTGACCGCCGAAGCCGTAGCTTGCGCTTTTAATCTGCCGCTGGAATTTGATGGTATTGCTTTTGCGCAAATCAGTCATTATTTTGCACGAAGAAACAGGACAATGCCCGAATCAAACCGCAAACAGGCCATGCTGCCTCAAGGCTCTGAACGCATAGATAATGAATGGGGAACGGCGCCGGGATTCACTATGCAGGCCGGCCGCTGCCGGTTTGTCTTTTTGCCCGGTGTGCCGTTGGAAATGAAGCATCTATTTCAGGAACGCATCCTGCCCCAACTGTCCGCGCGCTTTTTACTACATCCCAGCCATTTGATCACCATTAAAACCATAGGATTAGGAGAATCTGCTATCCAGGAACTCATCAATCCCATCGCCATACCCGCGCAAGTGCAGTTGGGCTTTCGTGCCGGGGCAGACGAAGTGCAAACCAAGCTTTTGTTTCCCTTTGGCTATCCGGATACGGCAATGGCAAACCTGGTTGCGCGGTTTTCCGAACAGTTGGGCGAGTATGTGTTTGCTATTGATGGATTAAATGAAACATCGGGCGATCTGGTTTTTGAAGTCGATAAACGGATGAAGCAAAGAAAGCTGACTTTAGCCGTAGTAGAAACAGCCAGTCAGGGCTTGCTGGCCGCCAAGTGCATAGGCTGCAAATGGCTGCTGAAAGCCGTCTACGAACAACCCGAAACCGGATTGGAACAAAAACTGATTGCCGAAGCCAATACGGAGAATTTGATGTCAACAGCACAAGCAATTGCAGTCGATATGCAAAAGAGCAGCGGCGCTGCTCTTGTTCTGGTTCAGCTTTACGCCGGCGATGACAGGCAGTTTCATGACAAGAATGAGTCGATCGTCCTCTATAACGTGCTGCTAACTGAAAATGTCTGTTATAAGTCCCATCATTCGGTTGCAGGGCCTATCAAACGTAAACAAAACCAGGCTGCCTTGCTGTCTCTGGATTTATTAAGGCGCTATTTGCAGAATAAATCAAGCCTGGAAAGTTAAGCGGTCAGAGTTTAATCTGTACCACAAAAAGTTAGATTGACCTGGATAGCATCCGCTTTAGCCGCAGTTGGCGGTATAGCAATCCTTACATTATGAAAAAATCAAACTCATTCTTCTATATAATGTACTTAATTAACTACTTTTAAAAATCCTGAAATGCCTTTATTACGCTTAACCAATATCTCCATTGCTTACGGAACTCATGCTTTATTAAAAAACGCCGACTTTCAGCTCGACGCCGGCGAAAGAGTTGGTCTCCTAGGCCGCAATGGCGAAGGTAAATCAACCTTGATGAAAATTATTGCCGGCGGTGTGCTTGCCGATCACGGCGATATTTGGCGTCAACCTGAACTAAGACTTGCATGGCTGGAGCAATCACCCGATTTGCCTGATGATGCGACAGTTTATGATGCCGTAGCGAGCGGCCTGGGCGAACTGGGCGAATGGATCACCCGCTATCATGCGCTGTCTTTATCCATGGATTATGATGACGACAAGGCGTTAAACGAGCTGGGCGATTTGCAGCATAAGCTTGAAGCGCATAATGGCTGGCATTTTCAACAGCGGGTCGAAACCACATTAAGCAAACTGGATTTGCCGGGTGAATTAAAAATCAGCGGATTGTCGGGCGGCTGGAAACGGCGCGTAGCCCTGGCAAGAGCTCTGGTAATCGAACCGGAAGTACTGCTGCTGGATGAGCCTACCAACCATCTGGATTTCGAAAGCATCACCTGGTTGGAAGAGCAATTGCTGAACTTTCAGGGCGCTGTTTTATTTGTCACCCATGACCGGGCATTCCTGCAAAAACTGGCGACCCGAATCATTGATCTGGATCGCGGTAACCTAGTGTCATGGGCGGGTAATTACGACGATTATTTAATTCGTAAAGCCGCAGCTCTTGAAGACGAAGCCAATCAAAATGCTGAATTTGACAAGAAACTGGCGGATGAAGAAGTCTGGATCAGGCAGGGCATAAAAGCCAGGCGCACCCGTAATGAAGGACGTGTTAGAGCCTTGGAAAAATTGCGCAACGAACGAGCGCAACGACGCAGTCAGCAAGGTACGGCGCGGCTAGCTCTGGAACGAGGCGATGCCTCGGGCAAAAAGGTCATCGACGTTAACGATATTGGCTTCAGTTATGGCGGCAGACAGATTATCAATCATTTTTCGACGCTGATTCAGCGCGGCGACAAAATTGGCTTGATCGGTGCCAATGGTGCAGGAAAGTCAACCTTATTAAAACTGTTGCTTAAGCAGCTGGAACCGGAAAGCGGCACAGTGGAACAAGGCACACGGCTGGAAATCGCCTATTTCGATCAGTTGCGCGACCAGCTCGATCCTGATATGACGGTTACTGATACCGTTGCCGATGGCAATGATTTTGTCGAGATAGCCGGTAATAAACGCCATGTGATGTCCTACCTCGGCGACTTTCTTTTCGCTCCTGCAAGAGCCCGTTCACCTGTAAAAAGTTTATCGGGCGGCGAAAAAAACCGGCTGCTGCTGGCGCGATTATTTACCAAGCCTGCAAATCTTATCGTTATGGATGAGCCGACTAACGATCTGGATCTGGAAACCCTGGAATTACTGGAAGAAAAACTGGTGAATTATGACGGCACCTTATTGCTGGTAAGCCATGACCGGGCTTTTCTTGATAACGTAGTGACCAGCGTATTTGTTCTCGATGGCTCAGGCAACGTCGAGGAGTTTGTAGGCGGTTACACGGATTGGATAAATCATGCCAAACAAAGCAGGACAAAGCCTGCTGCCATGGCAAAAAAGCCGGAAAGCGTTTTGAAGCAGGAAAAGCCGGCCGCTTCTAAAAAGAAAAAACTAAGCTTTAAAGACCAGCAGGAGCTGAAAAAGCTGCCTGATATAATTGATGAGCTGGAAGCTAAACAATCGGCATTAACCAAGCAAATCAGTTCATCCGATTTTTACAAAAAAGATCCACTGGCTATAGCCAAAACGCTGGATGAATTAAAAGCAATAGAAGCAAAGCTGGAACAGGTTTATGCCCGTTGGGATGAACTGGAAGCACTGACAGAAGAAGGCGCAGGCTAAAAGTCATTGCAACAAAACGCAATCTGTATTATCCTTCTTGGTTCTCATAATTTGTGTGAGAGGATAAGCAGGAGAGATGGCCGAGTGGTCGAAGGCGCACGCCTGGAAAGTGTGTATACGGCAACGTATCGAGGGTTCGAACCCCTCTCTCTCCGCCATAAATATTCGGGGTGTTAGCTCAGTTGGTAGAGCAGTGGACTCTTAATCCATAGGTCCAGGGTTCGAGTCCCTGACGCCCCACCAGTCATATCAAGGCCTTACGAGAAATCGAAGGCTTTTTTATTGCCTATAAAGTCCTCACGTGACACTCACGTGACAGTAAAAAATAAAAGGCCATAATAAACCGCAACAATTGCAGGAACTTTAAGCACAAAAAGCCGGTGTTATCCGGTCTTCATTTTGTTTGGTTTTTATCGTTTTGGTGTGTTATTTAAGAGGCCCTCAATAGTGCCTGTGGATAAGTTTACATCAAGCGACAGGTGAAAACGTGCGAGGCCTTATAAATCAGGGGCTCTGGAAGTTGCAGCTGTCGCCATAGAAAACCCCAAAAACTCAGAAAAAGCGCGGCCACTTTGACTCGCCTTGGGTTTTCAATTAGCCAGGGGGCCCTCCGTAACGCAACTAGCTACACCGTGCCACATGCCATTACTGACATAAGCCTTTTAAAATCAATAACTTACAAACAATATAGCAAGTATTAGTTGAGAGCATTAGAGTCCAGAAATTCAAAAAAACCGCGAGTTCTTCTACCCGTGCAGTGGTTCATAAGTCCAGGGGCCCCACGTCATCGGGCGAATTACTATCATCTCAAACTGGTGGAGCTCCCCCGCATGAGGGGAGCTTGAAATACTTAGTATGCCTTGATGCTTTCGTTGGCAATCTTGAACCAAGTGTTACCCAATTATTTTTTATTACTCATCAGCTTTTTTAAGCACTTCTAAAGCAGCTTCAATAAAACCATCTATAAAAGCAGGGTCATCAATTCCGATCTGTGGTGAAAGAATGTAAATGTTATACATATCATTAGTAATAAGTCGCTCCAGGTCTCGTAGATTGTCTGGTGCTCCTTGTTCTTCTACTGCCTTTTGAATCCTTAATAGCTCCTCGTAATCAGCTGTTTCCATTGCCCATTCCAGGCCATATCCATAACCTTGTTCTTTGGTTTCATCCGTGAATTTTGCTTTTGATGCTTTTAACCTTACGATTGCGTCTGTCATATTTTTAACCTCTATACTTGATTCAATTTCATTAATTTTATTTAAAAATAATTCTGATGCTGTCTGAGACCAGTTAACTCTTGGATGATTATCCATTCGTGCTTTAAGCTCATCAGATATAGAAATATTAATTCGTGCCATTTAATTTATTCCAATTTCAAAACGAGGTGCAATTATAACATGCACCTATGCGCATTAAATAATATATTTGCGCATAGGTGCATTTATTTTATTTATGTGCTCTTATGCGCACAAATTAATGTTTTTGTTAATAGAAAAATACAAATCAGAAAAACGTTGTGTTTAATACTGCACAACTCCACCAATCGCCTACATGCCGCGTGATTACTAGGTTTAACAGGTGGAGTTGTGGCTTTTAAAACTCCACCACAACTCCACCACAACTCCACCGCTACAGGATACGGATGGCGCGGCTTACAGCCATTTGGTGGAGTTGTGGCTTTTAAAACTCCACCACAACTCCACCACAACTCCACCGCTACAGGATACGGATGGCGCGGCTTACAGCCATTTGGTGGAGTTGTGCAGTTTCATTTACAACCTTTTTTCGTGATAGTGTTTTTCTAAAACCTCTCCGGTTTTCGTTTTCCGCTTTTCAAAACCGATAGATTGCATCCGCTTGGAGAAATTAGTTCGACCTAACGCTTTATGCCCGGCATCCAGGCAAAAGGCTTTATAGTCCCGATAAGAATCGCTGACCGTTTCAAAGTAAATGGTGCCGGTCATCCCTTCCTTGATGGTTTCCTCAAACATAGCCACGCTATCGGTTTCTTTTAAAAACTGTTGTTTGAATGTTTCGCATTCAGCAGAGATAAAAATATCGCGATTCTTGATTACCTGTTCGGCTCCCTCAATGATCCAGTTCAGCACACCAGGACGGTCCGCCAGAATCTTTTTGTGCAAGTCCCGGTCCTGCTGATCGTCCGGTATGGTTTTGTTAAACGGAATAATCAGCAAGCGCCTGTAAAAGCCGTGGGTATGCTCGATATTGGCTGAATCCATGCGGTTAACGTTAAATATCAGCTTGGCGTAATCGGTCATCATGAACGGCTCACGATAAGGCAGGCGCACTTCGATAGGCTCTCCGGAAGCCAGCGTCTTAAAGTGGCCTGGATCAATTTGAGTCAAGCGAATATCGGTGCCGTAATTGACAATCTTGTCCTTGATCATCGCCCGGTGATAGCCCTTGGCGTCTGTCAAAGATTCCAGCGAATAATTGCTGATATTGTCCGAACCGATCACGCCGTTCAGCACTTCAAAGAACACTGACTTACCGTTCGCGCCGGTCCCGAACAAGAAAAAGGTTTTTTCCATCTTCAAGCCTTTAACAAACAAGTAGCCGGCAACCTGTTGCAGGGTTCGCCGGGTGTCAGCGTCCGGCAAAACCTGCTCAAGATAATCAAGGAAAGTGTTATTGATAGCCGTTGGGTCGTGTGAGAAGTCCAGCTGATGAGTAAGAAAGTCCCGGTAATCAAACGGCTTTAGCGTTACCCCATCTTCATTTAATACCAGTGAACCGTTTTTAAGGTTGATAATGGATTGCCGGGTAAAGCTGCGCTCAATAAAAAAGCCGTCTTGCACCGACTGTTGAAAAAGCTTGTCCACAAAAACAGAATCCCGGCATTCAATCTCGGTATAGCTCATTTTGATAGCCGCGTCCTTCAGCATCTGCTTGACCTCCGAGTCCAGCAGAGGCACCCAATAAGCCCCATTAAAAATATAAAAGAATCCGGCATCATGAATAATATGCCAGTTATGCCTTTTGGCCGTTTCAATCAAAGTGTGAATAATGGCTACCTTGATATGTTTTTGCTTTGGATAATCATCAGCGCCTCCAGCCCAGCCAAGTGATTCGCAAATCTTGACCAGGTTAACTTTCTTAACATGGGCCAGCAAGGCTACTATCGCCGCCGTCTTTGCATCCAAAGGCGCTTGGGCTGCATTATCGGTCACCGCATGAAGCAGATAGCCGGATGGCTGTGAACGAACGAGCTTAAGGTGTTTGGCAGACTCCTTAGCCTTAATCGCTTCAGCATCTTTTTTCCGTTTCTCGGTAACCAGCTTTTCAAGCTTTTCAAGTTCTTCTGGATTGATGCTCATGACGTATCCTTTCTTTAGCCAATAGGTGAATTACCTGCTGTTCAATTTCATAAAGCACATCATCGCTCCAGCCCGGAATAAACCGGATATGCAAGATTTCATGAAAGAGCCGAAAGCCTTCAGCATCCAGCTTGATAAGTTCGCCCAGGCTATGCGGAAATGGTTTGCCGGTTCGATAGGCGCTAAGGAAGGCATCAGCCAGGAATTGCCCGGAATGTCCGCCATCAGCAACTCGCTTAAGCAATAATTCCGGTTCCAGTTTCAAGGGTTCCAGGCCTCGATCCTGATTCTGTTGCTCGATGATCTCAGTTAGAGACCTCCGGCGTGGTTGATTGATTTGAAAGCTCATTGTCCGCCCTCCATTGCTAAAAGTGAGGCTTGCAGCTTCTTTGCCGCCTCAAGCAATAATTGGGCATCTTCGACCATAGCCGCCGCGCTTTTTGCGTTTGGAGTTTCAAAGACGGTCAACATCTCAAACGAACCTTTTACCGTCCGGTATCGGCGCTTAAGTTCTGGCAAGTGTTGCCGGTGTGGGTTTTGTTTAAAATCGTTTTCTTTGTGTGGCGTGGCGGTGTCGGAATTTTGGCAAGTTTCGTTCAAACCGTTGCGGTCGGCTTCTTGGCGGACATCGCTATATAAATCGAAATGGCCGCAAGGATTGTTCCAGCTATCAAAACGAACCGGCAATGCGCCGTCATCACTCAACGATCTGAAAGTATCGCCGCGAGGTTCTCCGCAAACCGGGCATAACCAATGCAATTTAACAGTGGTCGTTAAAAGGCCGTAATGGTTAGTACAAGCGGGAACGGTGACAATACGGGGTTCTGCGCCCATAGCTGCGTTTGCTGTTTTCAGGTTAGTGAATTTCAGCTCGGGCTTTGTTTTTGAATTATTTGAATTCATGGAAATCTCCCGGCCAGGATGATACATATGGCATAACCCCGGCTTTATTAAGTTAAGACTGGGTTGTTATGCTTGGCCTGTTTTAGCCAGGCAATCGGCTTTAACCGTCGCCTGATCTTCTTGAGGCTGGTTATCTTTTTTAATTTGCTCAAGAATAATGCTGTAAATTCTAAAGAACGCTTCTTTTTCTGTTTCTGGCTTGGGTTTGAGTTGTGAAGACTCGCCGGGGTTCGATTTTACGCTTGCAGAGGGGTGCTTTAGATGCTCATCGTTTTTAACAGATTTGTCTTTTAAAATCTGTTCAGTCAGCATGTTGCAAATATTTTCAAACAAGTTTTCTTGTGTTTTTTGCTTGGATTGAGCTTTGGAATTTTGGTTTTTCATGATGATGATATCCGTTGTGTAAGGTTTTAAACCGGCAACAGATACTTTGGGTGCCGGGCTAAGTGAAGTTGGCCTACCGGATAAACGAACCGGCCAATCCTTTCGGATTGCTCCACCCAGCCCGACATAAAATGAGGTGCTGAGATATTTCGCGCATAAAAAAACCGCATTGATAGCGGCTTGCGCCGTTTAATTCCGAGAGGCCAATCTCGTGCCGTCAATGTGGACGACGGCTAAAGAATAAGGCTTTTAATGATGAGCTGTCAATAGCGTTATTGAATTAAAGAAGGATAGCGCTTTAAGCGCTACCCTTTCCGATCACGCTAATTCAAAACATTAACGATATTTTATTTTGGCAGGGCGATAACCATCATCCCTGGAACGATTAGTCACCATGACGGGGAAATGTTCTCTTTCCGAGTCGCGATTAGGCAACCTTGCATAAAATACCGGTTTCGTGCGGTGATCAATCCAGGGCCGGATGAACTCTGTTCTGCCATAAATACTGACTTTGATTTCCTTTACATTGTCGTTCCCAAGATCGACCGTTATAAATTCCTCGAACTCTTTACTGCGGCTTAGTACAGTCATTGTCAAGTCGCTATTGATGCAACCGGGCAGTCGTCCGGTGTAGGTTTCGCCGGGTTCAAATTGTGTAATATCCATTGTCTTTCCTGTAAGTCATATTGATTAAGGTTAATTGCCGTTGGCCTTTTTCATTTTGCTGATGTACGCAGCTGCATAGTCAACAAGCCCGAGGAATGAAAACTTGAAAAAATCCCATACGGCCCAGACCAACACCCCGGCATCACTCAGGTATGTCCAGGCATATTGAATCGCGAGCCAAGGCATTTTTAAAAAGCATTTGGCGATAAAAAGTATCCTAGTCATGGAGCGCACCCCGCTTGTCGGCGTTTTGTTTTGCTGTTAGCTTCCGGATCACATGATCAGCGAATTCTTCTGAACTTTGCCCCGGCTTTTGAGTAATGTTAAACACATTACTTTGATGGTTGTTGCTCACTTGCGGTCCGCTGGCTGTCGCCATTTTAGGCAAGCTGGCGTTGGGTGTTATGCCGGCAAAACTGCTTAAGCTGCCTTTGGTTCCTGCGCCTGTGCCGCCGAAACTGCTCAAGCCGCCTTTGGTTCCGGCCCCGGTGCCGACAATAGGCGTAGTCATGAATTTTCCGAATGATGAAAACGCATTGCCCACCGTCCCGGCATAGCCCATAACCTTATCAACGGCTGTGCCCAGCCAGGCAAAGCTTTCCCTTAAATAGGTCATGATCGGCTCCCAGTTTTTATAAACCGTGTACGCCAATGCCCCGAAAGCGGTTATGCCGATAACCACTAAGCCGATGGGGTTAGCCGATAACGCCACGTTCCAGGCCCACTGTGCTGCGGTGACTACGCCAGTCCAGGCCGCCATCGCTTTCTGTGCTGCTCCGACTGCAAAGGCCTGAACACTGAGTGCCGCCAGTCCGATTCGAGTACCGATTAAACCACTGGTAAAGAATGCCATAGCGCTGCCGGCCATTGTAAAACCACTAGACACAACGGTTAAGGCATATCCTCCGGCAAGCAGGCCGATTTTTAAGCCGGCTAAACCGAATGCAGCGCCGATAATGTTTCTGGTCATGGTCTGGTTTTTATCAATCCAGTCTGTAGTCGCCATCACCATGCCGCCAAAGCCTCGACTCGATTCATCCAGAGAAGGCTTTAGGGTGTCGCCAATTTTAATGGCTAAGGCACTAAATTGATTACCTAGCAGCTGAACATCGTTAGCGGTTGTTTTGGACCTAACTCCATATTCCTTTGTCATTGATCCCGCGTATTTGCTCGCATCACTAACCGCGTCAAAGGCTGTTTTTGCATTGTCCAGATTGGCGATAAGCGGCATAATGGCCATCTTGGCTTCTTCTCCGAACAGATCGCCGACTAAAGCGTTTCTGCTGACGGCCGGCGATTTACTCAAGGCCTTAAGAATACCCATAATGGTTTTTTCCGCGTCTTTCTGCATGTTGACGGCTACTCTTTCCGGCGTAAAGCCAATGTCTTCAAATGCATGAGTTTCTCGCTTGTTTGCTGATCGCCCTTTGTTCAAGGCGTTTAAAAAGTTTTTCATGCCCGTTGCGGCCACATCTGGAGCGGTTCCAGGGCTTAAAAATGCTGTGCCCAGGGCTGCGGCTTTGATTTCATTTAGGCCGGATGATTTAGCCAGTGCGCCTATTCTCTTAACAACCTCCGATATGCTCTGTGTTGACGCTGTACCTTGTGTGTTTGCATCAAGGAAGTTGATTGCATCAGCCAATGCGTTTGCCTGTTTTTGCGTCAGACTCATACCAGATCGCCAGGCTGTCATTGTCTCCCCTGCGTCCTGCCCGGTCATATCGAAGGCCACGCCCATTTTGATAGTCGCCTTCTGAAAATCCAGGATTTCATTTTTTGCAATCCCGGCTTTTAAACCCATTTCTGTTATGCTCGCAATGCCGGTTGCTGACATCGGCATGATGGTTGATTGTTTAATGATCGTATTGCCTAACTTTGTAAGCTCGTTGTTTGTAAGGTCACTGGCTTTGCGTACATCGGCCATTGCTGATTCAAAATCAATCGATTCTTTGAGTGGTCTGGACAAAGCAAAGGCGGCTCCGGCCGCCACGCCTACAGTGCCCATCATTGAACTGCCTATTCGGCTTCGGGTTTCTGCGTCTCGCCGCAATATGTTGTTTCTGGCTAAAGAAGCTCCTAAAACCCTTTCAGAGTTCGCCAGCCGGTTATTTTCACCTGTTAAGTTGTGGAGATTAACGCCATAGCGCTCTGCCGACAATCTGGCCCGGTTAAGCTGCCTTTCGGTTTCCGCAATTTGCCTGTTAAGCGCCTGATCGCCTGTTCCGGCCGCGGCCTGACGTGTTCTTAATGTTGCCAGCTCTTGATTTAATCGGCTTACGTCTTGAGCAGCGGTACGCCCAAGTCTTACCTGCTGTAAGCTACGGCCCAGACTGTTTGCGCGTTCGTTGGCTGTTCGGAAGGCACTGCCAAAGCTGCCGGATAGGGCTGCGCCGATTGTGACGCCTAGAGATATATTATTTGTTGCCATGATTTTTATTCCTTAATTAAATTAAACCGAGTTTCTTTTCACGCGCGGCATCGTCTGCGCGTTGCTGGTCAACGTCTTCCGCATCCCAGCCGCGTTCGGCTATCAAGCTGCTGCGTGATTCGAAACCTTCATTTTTCAGCTTGGCCATTGCATTGGCGTCTTGCAGCGGGTTGATGTAAGCCCAGGCTGGAGCACGATGATCCGCGCTTAAATAATCGCGGCGTTTTGTTTCATAGCCAGGTGCGGAAATAGCTCCGGATCGAATAGCGATATCAACAACGGTTTCCCACATGATCAGGCAAACCTGCTGGATCGTAAATAAATCCTGAGTCTGCTCCACTTCGCGGCGGTATTGATTCATAATCGCCCGCCAAACCCGGTCATTGATACCTCGATAATCGCCGCTGACCAGTTCATAAGGCACATCCATTCCGGCGGCTATGCTAAGCAGCTGCTGGCGCTGGTAATCGAGATAACCGATATTGCCGGGATCGCCGTCAAACAGTTCTATCTGTTCGCCAGGCAATAGGCTTGAAAATGTGCCAGGTTCCAGATCGAGCTGAGGCACGCCGCCATCATCTTCGGATATCGGCAGGCCGGAAATGGGATCATACTTATAATCCGTTTGCCCATAGTCCGGCCGGTGAATAACGCCGGTATAGTGCGCTCTGGTTTCTTTACGGCCCAGCTCGGCGTCATCATACTTTTCATATAGATGAGCTCTGACAATCGCCTGTATCGCGTTCGGTTCGCCTCTGATCTGGCCGGGTCGCAAAGGGATGTAATGGTGGATTATTTCACTAGCAGGCACGCGCACCAGGTCGCTGAAATTGCCGTATTCGCCTGGATGTTTTTTATACATCCAGTAAGCCACACGCCGCCCAATGGAATCAAACTCAATGCCGGAAATAATCTCATTGCCGTTGCTGGCCATTGAGTTTAAATGAACCGGGCAGAAGTCAGCCTCGATCAACTGAAATTGAACAGGAACAGGCAGGTTGTCTTTCAGCAATCGTTGGCGAATGCGAATAAATACTTCGCCGGATTCCTTGCGCGCCCGGACCGCTGACATCTGGACACCATAAGCGTCAAGGATTCCGCCGGCATCAGCGTATGGCGTCCAGTCGGACCAAAGCAAGCGGATCTCTTTTTTGAATTTTTCGTTACTGCACTTGGATCGCGGAACTATACCTGTGCCAATCTCATTGGCGACATCGGCCTTCAATCCACGCGACATCCACGGGTTGTTTCTAATACTGGCACGGCTGCGGTTGCGAAGAAGATTTAATTCTACGGTCGCCGCCAGGTTAGGACCATAGCCAGGTGCGTCAAATGAGTTTAAGCGCCGGCCTGTGGAGCTTGCATCATAAGCCGCGTTGCTGATTTCCATCGGGTTTCCCCGCTTGTCAACTATGGTTGACAGTCGTTTTTTGTATTGTGTTGGTCGCATTAGTGGCCACTCCGTGTTCTGGCGCGATAGCCGCGCGGTCTATTTATGCCGTTTATTTCAGATTGTGCATCATCAACTTCTTTTTTAATGGCATCGCGGGCTTTGAGCATGTCAGCCAAGCTCTGCCATTCAATGCGCCGGCCGTTGTATTGCATCGAGCGCTTGCCGGATGTAATCGCCTTTTCGAGGTTGTCTAAATCGGTTTGGGTATAAGCCATGGATTACTCGCTTTAAATTAGTTAAGCGTCAACAAGCGCAAGCTCTGTGAATTTGCACTCATTGACTGATTGCCAAGCTATATTCAGATTTCGAGTTTTGCGTGTACGTCCTGCAAAATCTCGGCCGATTCTTCAGTATTCAAGAACTTTGGCTCCCGTAATGTCCCGCCAAATACACCGTTAAAAAGTAACTGGCCTACTGTCAGCGCCGCGTTTTCATAACTGCCTAACCGATCGCCTCCTTGATTGAGTTCAAACATCGGCGCTAATGCGGCCAGCTCTTTCAATTCCTGTTCATGTTCGGCGGCGATTTTAGCGGCGATAATCTCAGCCCTGGAACAAAGCGCCAGCCGTGTTGAATTGCGTAAATCAAACTGCAATTCTCGCAAAATAGGCCAATTCTCTTGGCTGTGCTTTTGTTCCAGGGCGCTTATGAGCCCATTAAAATCAGCAATCAATCGGTCAAGATCGAATAACCGTTGTTTTTTGCCGGCAACTTGAGCGGGGCTGATTTTGGTGTTGGTGATCCAGTCGCTAATTTTCGATAGGAAACCGTTTAATTCAGCCTTTTCTTTTTCAAGCGCTGCAATTTCTGACTGGAATTCAGTTTTTCGCTGGTTGATAAGCACGCTTTCCGCACGGTTGTTTTCTACCTGCAGCCGTAAGGATTTCACTTCCTTAATGCGGGTTTTCAATAATTCTGCCGCTGAATTTGCGGGTTCTTTTTGTGTAACTGCTAATTTGCTCATGGTGTTTTCTCTTTAATTAATGGGTGTAAAGGTTGTTTGGTTTGAATATGCGTAAATGTTTTTTATAGCCTCCTGTTAAGTTCGCCATTCCCTAACGATCCCACACAAACCAGACGGTGTGATGATCGCGGTGCTTTCCAGGCCCAAGTTTCGGCTTAAGTCCGGATTGATCAGATACAGTGGCGCAATAACCTGCCAGTCTTGCCGATCTGCCCGGTAAGCCAGTACCGGATGCAAGTGGCAAAGTGCTGCCTGATCTCGTGCTTGTTGCCACCAGGTCTTTATCTTGCCTGGTGTTACGCTTGCATACCGCTTGCACTCAATCGCCAGGGTTCGGAAGGAGTCGGCAACCGGCCCGACTTCATCAGTATGCACAATCAGGTCATGCCCTCCGGATCGCGTTTGTTCCAGGTTACGAATGAGCCGAATGCCTGACCATTGATAAATAATGGTTGCGAACTCCAGCTCCGATCTTGCGCCCTTGATTCTGCTGTTAATAGCCATATTGTTCGATCTCCGCATTTCTTTCCGCCCAGGCTTGGGCAATGTCACCTTGTTCCTCTTGATCGCTTAACTCCCCAAGGCCTTTGCACAGCCGACAAGTTGAGCCGTCAGACATGCCTTCGCCTGAGCCGCTGCATTGATGGCAATAATAGCTTTCCTTGGTCATACCCGACCTCTATTCACGTAAAGCCAGTAATCCGAATATTGAGCGAAGCCTAGTTGTTGAATCTTGGTCATGCTGCCGCCTGCACTTGCCAGCCTTGGCGTTGATAAATCTGGTTGCGCTTTTTATAGGCCGCAATACCAAAGCCGCATACGTCGATGATGTCGTATATGAAGGCGTGGGTTTTGCCTGGGAAGGGTCGTCTACAGCGGCCGATTGACTGAATTAGTTTTGTGGCGGCCGGATCGCCTTCTTTTTCAATAACGGCGGACATTGGCGCGGCAAAGATCAGGTTCTCCAAGTGTGGCAGATCGATCCCCTCGCCCAGTAGCTGACTTGTGCCAATAATGAGCTGTGCATTCTGAGCCGCTGCCATGCGCTCTAAGCGGACTTTGGCCGGTAGCTGCCCATGGATCAGCAAAGGGTCTAGTTTTAGCTCCTTGGCCATTGTCGTTAATAATTCGCAGTGCCGGACCTGCGAACAAAGAATGATGGTCGGCTTGGTTTGCTCCCACGCCAGGCTGATGATTAAATCGTTGCGGACCTCGTCATCAATCAGTGTATTAACAAACTCACCCCAGCTTTCCGCGTAACCATCAAATCTATGGCGCACAGTCATCACGGCAACCGGCAACACCTTATTTTCGAGCTGGCTCTGCTCGATCTCTGCGACAACTTCACCCAGGGCGGCATGAATCATAAATTCAAGGCTATCACGGCGCTGAGGGGTCGCGGACAGGCCGTATTTATATCGGGCATTAATACCATTGATCACGGTATAAAATTGGCTGGCTGGAGAATTGTGCGCCTCGTCTCCGATCACCAGCCCATAGCCCAGGGTTGTTAAGTCCCGTTTAACCAGGCTTTGCACCAGGGCCACGGTAAACTGTTCGCCTTCGGTATTCTTGCCGCTGCCGATCAGGCCGGCTGTCTGGCCCGTGAATTGCTTTATTGCCTCGATCCATTGGTTCGCCAAGTCCCCCGATTTAACCAGAATCAAGCAGCGTTGGCCCAATAACGCAGCCAGGGCAATACCGGATACTGTTTTTCCCGCTCCGGTCGGCGCCACCAACACGCCGCCCTGGTGGTGAATCGCATCAATGATTAAACGCTGTTGATAGGGTCGTAATTGTCCGTTGAAGGCGATAGCAACAGGATGATCGTTACGCTGATCGTCAACCTCGTCGGCTTCGTCTTTAACTAACGCCAGGCAACCCATAGGAATTGTTAAGCCGGTTTCGGTGCGCTGGAATAACCTGACCTGCCGATCAATATTCCGGATCGAGCGGTTTTGCTTGATGGCTTCCAGATACTTTGGGTTACGGTACGTTAACGCAGACTCGATACGATTGCGCTCTAGGTCGTTAAGGTCTGTAATTTCAATTTGGTTGTTAAGTGTGATTTTCATCTGTCTATAAATTCGTGATTGTTGGGGCCTTGGGCGCTGGGTTCATCTCTAACAGAAAAGCTTTGTGCGCCTCGTCTTTGGCCTTGATCATTACCGGACTTCCTGCCGGGGTGTAGCAAGTGACCGTCAACGGGTTTTTGATATCAGGCTCGGTATAGTCGCGCCATTCAACGGGATTATTTTCAGAGGTTAATTCCTCGATGATTTCCGCTTTATGGGTTTTCAGGAATTGCCGCTGCTGTTGGGTTAACGCACTTGCCGGCTTCACCTCGAGGCTGCCATTTGCTAACGCCAGGCTAAAACCGGAATTTCTTATTTCCGCTAATGGTGAAGTCATTAAAAAATCTCCACATCGTCATCAAGAATATCCGGTGTCGGTGTATGCGTAACAACCGTAACACTCCTTAGGAGTGTGTTACGTTCGTTACGCTCCCCCTCCGTAACACTTTTGTCTTTGTTACGCTCTGTTACGCTTGTTACGCTATCACTCAATGCCGCGTCGTTATTGGCGTTGAAGGCGTAACAATCATTTTTTATGGAGTTGTTACGCTCTGAATTATCGGGGTCAACTGGGTTTGTGTGTGAATTGTCTTTGTTACGCTCTGTTACGCTTGTTACGCTATCAATCGCCGGGATATCATCAAACATGGTGGTATCAAGTTCTGCCGGGCCTTTATTGGCGTTTGGTTCAATGCGCCAAATATACCCGTCATACTCCATCAAACATGACTGAATAAACTTATCCTTAAAACGTTTAAGAGCATTTCGCTGTTTAGCTCCTGGATTCTCGCTATCATCTGTTGGTATGGCTTTGTAGGCGTAAGGCCTCCAATCGTCCAGCTTTACAACCTTAGCGAATATGCCCGTATTAAAACCGCCGAATTTCTGCCGCATTTCCGCTGTAGGCTCGACGCCATGCCTGTCTAAGGCATCTGTAAGGCTCTGCAATATTTGTTGGTCACGTGGGTTTAATTTCCCTTTCTTGACGGACTTTTCAGCATCGCCCGTGTATTCCAGATAAACAGACGTTTGCTGCTCGCCTTCCTCAGTTAGCCAATTCAGCTTTACAGGCTTTAAAACGAATCCAAGCGGCTGTGGTGGCTCAAAGTCCTTTGCCTTATGATTTGTTATCACGACATTGCTTTCACTGTCTTTGATCACGCTGTACTCGAAGTCTAACGCCCCGCGAATAGCAGAACTTCCCCTGCTGCGCTGTTCTGTACCATGTCCCGAATGATGCACGATGATGATTGTTGCGCCAAATTGCTTGAAGTGAAGCTGCAAGTTCATCATTAGTTGGGCTATGTCACGGCTACTGTTTTCATCAGCGCAAAAGTTCCGATTCAATGTGTCGATGATGATCAACTTAGGATTTAGCCCTGATTCCCTAATCGCTTGCGCTACATCGTCACAGCTTCCGGCATCATTTAACTGAGCGGCCTGCTCACTGATCGCCAAATTCATCGGGGCTTTTATGCCGTGTTTCGCCTCCAACGCCTTTAATCGTTTGCTGTAACCATGAAAACCTTCTCCCGCAATGATGATTACATCACCTTGCTCTGTTGCTCTGCCTTCGTAATCTATGCCAGCGGTTATGCAGAAGCTGATATCTAACACAAACAACGACTTCCCATTGGCGGGCGGCCCGAACACCTGTCCGTAAGATTCTTTAGGCAACAACCCACGAACAAGATATTTTTCAGGAACTGGTTTTTCGGTCATTTCGCCAGCACGTCTAAAACTGAATTTCGGTCTATTTAACGCCGGCTCAGGTGCTTGCGCGTAAGGCTGAAACATAGCTAAAGCATCCAGGGCAGACGCGCCTCTTGCAACGCCTTCTTTATAATCTCTCTCAAATCGATCAGCGCGCATAATTCACCGCCTGTGAGATACGATCTCTGGCAACAGTAATGCGGGCATAATCGGCTTCTGATATTGGTACACCAGTCAGAACGTCCGAGGCCGCCAAGTTGATTATCGTGGCTTCGTGAAGGAGCGCCTTGAGCACATCGGAGGCATTGAAGGGATTGCGCTCTTTGGAGTATCCGTGGCCATTAACCGGTTTTGGTGGAAACAACTCTGCCGGATCGAGGCCTAATGATTGAATGATTTCAATGCCATTAGCCCCGCAACCAAAGCAGTGCAAAAGAATCCTGCCGTCATCTAACAGCCTAACAGCCATGCTCGGCGTTTTATCTTCGTGAACGCTGCATCGGGCAAGCCATCTATTTGCGCCGGTTTTCTTCACGCCATCAAGACGCGGTAAAAGCGCTTCGATAGTCATAACGAAACCCCGGCCAAGGCTGACCAGTACGCCAGTTGGATCAATACCACTTTGATTATGGCGATTGCTGGGGTAAAATAACTGTGCTTTTTGGTGTTGTTTCTGGGTTGCCCGGTCCCACGGTTTGCGGCTGTGGGCCGGGTTTGGTTAATTCGCATCAATCCCTCCCAGCTTTGCCTTCAATCCTCTAATGCCGCGAGTTGTAATGGTTTTTACCTCCCCCGTTTCAGAATCAACTGTGATGTCCCTAATTTCATCAACAGATTGAAGCCCTAATATTAAATCTGGCAGATAGCATCGCGCGAAGAACGCAGCGGCCCGATAGCGAAGCATCAAATCGGGCATCGATGGCCACTTCGATCCGGCTTTGTTAAACCAGCCTTCCGATTTTGCCATTTTTATTGAGGCCATAGGACCGCTGATCTTATTGCCAGTTGATAGGCATGTCACCCATACAAAGCAGCTCATGTCATCGCCTGTGCCTTCGATTTCATAGTTAATCTGCCCGTAGCGTTGAACGATTTGAGCAATAAAGAACTTCGCATCAAATGCCGGTTTGCCATGGATTACGTACATTGACTGCATCACTGCCAGCGGCGGCATATTGAGCCTTTTGGCGAATTCAAGAGCAATCAGCACATTTCCCAGATTGTTTTTAAACTGCGCCGGTAGAAGGTCGCTTGTTTGTAGTGCCTTGGCTTCACGCTGCGCCAGCTCAAAGCGTTGGGCTTCACTTGAGGGTGAAATTGTTGTTAATTCGTTCATTACTTTATCCTCCATACACGGCTCTCAGTCACTTTTGTGTAGCTTTCGGCAATATCAGGCAGGTCATTTTTCAATGCAGTCGTGTCAATCCGGTTTGTTTTTTGGGCTTTCCATGTCGCTAACGGCTTTCCTTCTCTGTCCGTCAAAACTGAGTTTGAACCAACAAAGTTTTTTATCCTGATCTCAATTTCACTTGCTGCGTGTTCAGTCTCCGCAATCGTCTGCTTCAGTAATGTCAATGCTGAAATATCTATAGCAATATCGGCTGTGGCCGTGATAGCCAGGCCGTCATCAGATGGATACAGGTTCTTAAGATCGCCCTTGGTGGTAGGCAATGGCGGTATGCGTTTTTCAACATGCTGCTCCCAAAATATGCGCGCCTTTTCTGTGATATCAGCTATCAGCTGCTCGTCGCGCTCGATGATGAAGTGGCGTAAATCGAATCCGCCGATTAAAACAACAAGGTGCCAGCGCTGCCAGCCAGTAATTCCGAGATACCACAAACACTGCGCCAGCTCGCTATCCAGGACTTCGTCTGTGAGCTGTTCCCCATATCTATTGCCCTGGAAATGGCCGCGATTTTTGAATTCCACGCCCTCATCCACTCCAGAAAGTTTGCCATCGATGTTGGCGCGCATATATGGGAAAACGGGGTGATATTTCGTGACGTTGCATTGCCGAACGCGAAGCTGAAGCACGTCTATTGCCATGCTTCGTATAACGGGCTCGAGGTAAATACCCGCAACTACATGCGGATTGTTGGAAAGGTCGGGTCTTGTTTCGGGGTTTACGATCTTATTGTACTCATCCAACGGGGTTTGATAGCCGAGGCCCAAAATATTTGCAATCGTACTGCCACCAATTCCGGTTTTTAGGGATTCCTGCTGGCTCGGGTTTAATTGGGTGGTGATCATCGTGCACCGCCGGCACATCTAATCTGACTTGGCGTCGTTTTTGGTCTCGGCTTTTGCCCTGATTCTATCCAGGCGAAGAACTTCGCCTCGTCAATTAAGATTTTGCGTCCGATACGAATTATCGCGCCTGACTCGGCAAGGCCGTTCGATTGCTCGTTAAAAATATACGAACGGAGGCCGCCTTCCGTGAATGCTGGGTTTTTTCGGGGAAATTGCTTAACCGTGGATAACGTGATTGTAGTTAATGGCATTTTAATAATTCCTAATACACCGCAACGTTGCGGTGTGATTATTAAAAGCCTGGATTTTTCACGATTTAGCTAACCGTGAAGATATGAACGTAGCCGTGAATGCTATAGTGAATTTTGCCTGTTTTTTGCTATTGACAGTGTTTTATTATGGTGTTTTCTTGAATAGGCTCACCTTGTTAAGTAATGTGCTTTTTTTCATTTCGCCGGTACTTCCTTTACTGGTTCGCCAGCTAAAACCGGCTTCCTTTCCAGCGCTGTAATGTGCTGTAATTGGGCTTCCTTTTTTATTCGAATATTTTTTTAGTTTAGTAAAAAAAAGAGTTCCGCCGGGGCGATTTTCATTATTCCAAGTTTCCCTTAGCCAATTGCTTAATTCGCGTTCACTTACTTGCTGCCCGTCATCAGGCAGACGTTTGACTAAATCACACCTATCGTCTCGGCTCTCTGCTTCAGGTTCCGCAATGGTTGCGGCTGGCCTTTTTAACAGTTCAACTAATTCAACTTGTGATTCTTCATACCGCCTCCGTCTATCGGACTCGGCTTGAAAATGCTCAAATACTTTCTCAATTGCTTCATTCTTTTCTGGAGGCTTAGCCTGCCAATGCACAAAAGCGCCGCCTATTTCCAAACTTTTAAAGACGCTTCCAAAAGGTTTTAGAGTATCGCCCATCCGCAAGAGTTTAAAAGCATCGCCAATCTTCGGTGTGGGTTTTTGATCGTCTTTCATCAAACACCCCCAAATATTTTGGCGTTCATACTGGCAATCACGTTACTAACATGACCGTCTGAAAGGTGGCTGTAGCGTTTAACCATCTGCAAAGTTTTATGGCCCAGAATCTCTGCTATTTCGGCCAGGCTTGCTCCATTCATCGCAAGATAAGAAGCGGTGCAATGTCTCAGATCGTGCCAGGTAAAATCGGTTATTTCTGCCTGCTGTAATGTGTGCGAGTAAGCCTTGCGTAAATCAATCGGTTTCTGTGGGTTTCGTTCGCTTGGGAATAGTAACTGGGTGTCTAAGCGCCTCACCTTGGAGTGTTCACGCAGCAGCTCCAGAACCAAACCGGATAATGGAACGCGCCGCCGTTCTCCGTTTTTGGTTTCGTGAAGAATAATAAAACCGTCTTTCAGGTTTACGTCCTGCCATTTAAGCCCCATTAATTCACCTTGTCTCATACCGCTGGATAATGCCAGAACGACGCACAGATAAAGCAAAGGGTTTGGTGATTCTTTGCAAGCAGTTAACAATCTGGCACGCTCCTTATCATCAAGGAATCGAACGCGCCCACGGGGTTCTGTTGGCTTTTTAACTTTTCCAATAGGTGATGTTTCCAACCATTGCCATTCGTTAACAGCAATGGTGAAGGCATGGCTTAACGCAGCCATATATCGAACCACAGTGGCCGGGGTTCTCCGTTCTCCTCTTGGTGTAGGTTCGGTTAGCAGCTTATCTCTGCACTCCACGATTAACGCTGGAGTTATGTCCGCCAAAAGATAACTGCCAATCTCGGCCTTCCAGCGTTCCAATTGCGGCCGTTGTGCGGGTGCCTGTTTAGGTTTTTTGGGTAACACGTCGTTAATGTACCTGTCCACCAGATCAGCCAGCGTATGTTTTTTGGCTTCAGCGGTTTTAAAATGCCGGCCTTCTCTGATTGCTGATTCGGTATCTTGAACCCATTTCTTGGCATCAGTTATTCTTGGGAAAGTTGCTGTTTGTTCTGGATATCCCTTAAGACGGACTCGCGCCGTATAGTAAGGTTTGCCTTCTGCGGTTAGACGTTTTGTGATAGTTGCCATGATTGCCTTCTTGGGCGGCAATAGGCTTATAATATGAATATGCCACTTGCTTAACCCTGTCTGTTAAGTGAATTGGATAGGCCTTGTTGGTGCTGGTTACACCTTCAAGGCCGCTTTGTTTCTAGGGTTACATTATACATTCACGTGACACTCACGTGACAATTGCATATAAAAAATGGCAATAAATGGCAATAAATGGCATCAATATATAATTACTAAGCCGTTGATTATATTGTTATTGTTTGTTGTGACTTGTTGTGGATTTTAGCCTTGTTTTGACTCTTAATCCATAGGTCCAGGGTTCGAGTCCCTGACGCCCCACCAATAAAATCAAGCCTTGCAGCGTTTTTTCGTTGCAAGGCTTTTTATTTACGGTGCCTTTTACGGTGCTTCTGTAAAAAATTCATCAGCTTTTGGTATTTTATGCATTGCTTGTGTTAGAGTCGAGATGTGACATGTTGGCTGTAAATCGGCGTTGAATTTTCCAGTGATTGGCAAGCTGGTAATTTTAAAATCCCTTTTATAACAGGTGAATGAGTAGTAGGTAAAAAGATTGGATGACCATTTTGTTAAAAAAAGAAAAATTTTGAAGCCGATTTAGAGGCATGCCTGGGTTAGGTTTCAATAACCACTATTTTAACACCGGTTTTAGAAGGCAAATTAACATCCTGATTGCGTTATGCTGCTTGTGTAAAAAAAGCTTTCAAAATTTACCACTTTCAGAACCGGATTTTCTAGTCAGTGATGGCAGTTGGTATTTTAAACAACAGGATAAAAAAATACACTGGTAAATTTTAACGTTCTTTTGACATTCTAGAATATCTTATATCTCTTGCGTGGTTAATATTGATGACTCCATTTTTTATTGTTATTCCATTGGAATGAAAAAGAGGTGACATTGTCGGTGACAAAAAAGAATTAAGAGATAATTAAATCAATAATATGTAATTATTGATTTACTTTTCATGACGCTAATTTGATCGAAAGCTTATACTACATAATTAATATTATTTTTTGGGTAAATCTTTATGAATCAAGTAGATCAAGTCATTAACCAATTGAAAAATGAAAGTAATTTGGAATGGATAAATACTGGAAGAGTTAGTGACGATTGGAAAGCTAAAATTTTTGGTCATAAAATCACTAAGCGTCAAATCGGTATCTACAAAAGGAATGCGATTCTTGTTAGGCTTGAAAAATACGATACAGATATAATAGGTGTTGCGAAATATCCAAAGATACCAAAAGGGGATTCTTGGGAGGCAAGTTTTTCAAGATTTAAAGACGGTAAGGGCATTTGTGTGGTAGTTGATACTGTAGAGAGCTTTAAAAACTTACTGGATTGGTATTTTTCCGATAATCAGAATTAAATCTTCTTAATTCTTGATAGAGTCGTTTGTTAAGGTTTTTATGGTTCTGTTACGAGTCCACTCAGACTTCGCCATGCTGTTCAGTTTTCCTGATATTTAATGAAACTTGCTGGGCTTGTTGGTCTTTTAGCATTATGTTTCATTAATAGCTTTTTATTTTTGAGTGCAGCTTTTCACTTTTTAGTTGCTTAGAAAAGGCAAGATTTGTCCAATTTTTATGTTCTACGTCATTAATTAACTGCGACAATTCGATTCATGTGTTGGCCTCTTTCTAGGTGGACAGGTATAGGAAACTTCTCACAATAACAGAGGGCACCAACTTTTTAAATGCCTGGACGTCTGGCAGTAAAATAGAGATTTGTTCTTCAGATTCTCTGAATTACATGAGGACTAAAAGTGGAGTTTGAGATTAAATAGAGAAGGACGTAACATGTGTATCCTTCCTTGAAACTGTTCCACCAGAATTTGGGGTTATACAATGAAAAGATTGATGGCAATTAACGCGGCAAGAATACCAATCCACTGAGTGGTAGATATGTTCTCCTTGAGAATCAACCATGCAAGGATGACCGTTACACCGGGATAAAGTGAACTCAAGGCTGCGGAGATATCTAAACGCCCCGATTTGAGTGCCAGGATGTAAAAGAGGTTCCCACCAATATTAAAAACCACATGGACCAGAACAACTCCCCACGCGTTGCGTTGAACGGCGAATGTTTCGCGTCGTGCCAGTACGAAGGCGAACGCCATCAGTGTCCCTGTGGAATAAGTAGCGATCATGGGCCAAATCGTTGATTCGATACCTCTTATAGCGTAGTGCATGAATATAAAGTAGGATCCAAACCCAAGTCCCGCCAGAAGCGGAAGACGCAGTTTAGATATTCGATCAATGTTAAATCGATGCTTCGTATCCCCTTGTGAGATTAACCACACCGCGAGGAGAGCCAATCCAAATCCGATGAATTGAATCGGCGCAGGAAGTTCCTGGGTGAAAACTCCGACGACAACGGGAAGCGTGGCAGCGAACAATCCCGATACAGGCGCGGCGATGCTCATCTGCCCGCAATTCATGCTGTAAAATAAAACAAGCAAGCTAATCGAACCGAACATGCCCGCCAACCCCGCAAGGATTATTGATCTAGCCTCGGGGATTGTTTCAGGATAAAACGCTACAGTGACAAGCAAAACCAGCAAACCCAACATGTTGTCATAAAAGACAGTGCGATATGTACCCAGTCTATGGGCGGCGAGTCCGCCTGCAAAATCTGCTGCACCCCATGATAGCGCGGATGCAATGCCATATAGAATAGAAAACATGTTGTATTTTCCTTAATGTTTCGTTTCAGATTACTACTGTCAATGGCCACTAGAATTGAGCCATTTTTGGCCATTAATTTTGAGCCACTTTTCCAGAGAAAAATTAATTATTCAGCTTTTATTTCAGTCGATAGCTTTCCCCTCCCAGCATAAAAATGTGTGAATGATGGATGATTCTGTCCACGATGGGTACGGCCACGTTACCGTCAAAGAAGAACTCTCCCCAGTGGGTAAATTCCTTGTTCGTCGTCAAGATAATTGACCGATATTCATACAGGGCGTTAATCAGCTGAAACAGGTTGTGCATGCCCTGTTTGTTCATCGGCAGGTAGCCGAGTTCATCGATGATTAATAGATCAAATTTCAGCAATTGATTAATCTTCTTTTTCAGCTCTCCTTTTAATTCCGCCAGTTCCAGCACCTCAATCAAGGTCAGCGCGGTACAAAAACAGACCTTGTAACCGGCTTCTATGGCTCTAAAACCCAGGCCAATAGCAAGATGCGTTTTACCTACGCCGGGTGAACCAATGAACACCACGTTTTCCCTGTTATCAATGAAGCCAAAGTCTAAAAGGTTATTGATCTCTCGTTTGCTAATGGTAGTTTGAAAGGCGTAATCAAATTCATCCAGGCTTTTATGCACGGGAAAGCTCGCTCGCCGTTTGTTTTGCTCAATCCGGTTACCATTCCTCTGCTGCAGCTCTCGCTCAATCAACATCTCGGCAAAGTGTAGATAGGAGACGGCATTAGCTTCAGCTTGCTCAAGCATCTGCTCCAGGCCTTGGGCAATAGCCGACAGATGCAAGCCGCGATATTTCTGGGCAACGCTGTCAATGGATGACATGGCTCTCTCCCTGACCGGTCAATTGGCCATTAAGGACCGCATAATGAGCCAACGCCATGAATGAGTGCGCAGGGTCTGGTTGATTAGCCAATGCAGTAGATAAGCGCTCAGGATTCAGTTGGTAAGCCTCAAGCATAGCGCGCAACTGGGTCGCCGTTAACCGAGGCGCAGTCAGAATGCGTTCCAGCAAATCAGCACTGATACTGCCATAGTGCAGGGTATGCGTAGCGATGATCTGCTTGGCGCCCAGTAATTGATCCTTGTATATTTTCGGCGAGCTTGCCTTCAATAGCGCGCATAACCGCTGACCGGCGCTGTCTCCCAGTTGCTGTACCAGTGTGGCTTCCAGCACTTCTACGTTGCTGCCTATCGCGGTAATGATGGGTGTTTTTAATGATCTGGCCTTTTTCCAGACTGATAACGTGTTCGGCAATCAGGTCACCGCTGGCAAGATCATTAATCAGCAGTTGCCCTGCATGAGCCGCTACGCCCACCTTGGCGGATTGATAGGCCATGGGTACCGAGTATTTATTCGATTGCCAGGAAATCAGACTGGTTTTGTCGACCTGCCGGGTTTCAGTCGCTGCCAGCTTTTCCGCTACGCAGGAGGGTGTTAAATAAGGCTGCATTTTGACTTTTTCTTCTTTGTCATAATGTCCCCACGGCTGCTGCCCAGTGGCGCCATGCACGCGTTGATTCGCAACCGTATCAAGCCAATCAGCCACATACGTTTCCAGGCTTTTCCAGTCGTTAAAGGTCTCAGAAGCTGTTTGGAAATTCATCTTTTCGCCCATAAGGTATAAATTTTTATTATGAAATGAATAGTATGAGCACAAAAAACGGAAAAAACGTTACCCGAGTAATTTGAGTGAGGGGGCGTGGCGGTAT
>JAQURG010000019.1 GCA_028715725.1 Methylococcales bacterium | reverse complement strand
GTCCTTGCAGAACGTCTATTATTGTGCCCTCAAGGCGAATCGCCGGATCGATGATTTCGGTGGTGCGCTGCCTTACCCGTGCGTGGATGCGCCGATCTGGAGTTCGACTGAACAGGCACACGGCAAACAGATTAAGAGCAAGGGCTTTCCAAAGACCACACGACGCCATTGTTCCGGGTTGAGGTGTCTGCCCACCGCACGGATTGGGTCGTGACGAACGGCTCCACTCAGCACTCCACAATGGGCCACACAACAGGCGTGCGGCTATCGCTGGAAAAGCGAGCAACTGCACCGCGAAGGCAAACAGGTGACCGGACTGGAACGCTGCCGATGTCGCATGGCCCGCATTCGGCGCGATCACATGGCCTGCGCTACGGGACGCGCCGTATATCAATTGAAACAAGGTCTGCTCGATGACTACCTCTACCAGCAACTCAGAAATCCATCACTCCGCATGCAGCTTGCGTAAGTCCTGTGTATATGTAACAGCTTTTTTAATGTCCCGTTGGAATTGTTGAAACAATTGTTTGTCTGTCCTATTTATAAAACTGAAGGGCCTATTTTGCCAAGTGGTTATAGGGACAAAATAAATCTGGATGGCTAACCTCTATCGCTACGTGCATTCAATTTTGAAAAAAGTATTCTTCATTTTTTTATTGGTCATGCCCACTTCAGTTACACAGGCTGAGGTTTTTAAATGTCAGCTTGTATCGGGCAAAATAGTTTATCAGTCTATGCCGTGCCAATCTGCTGCAAAACAGGCAATTGTTGAGATAAAGAAATCTGATCCACGCAAGATTGCCGAGGCAGAAGCTAAATTTAAGGCTTGGGAGGAGGATTTTGCGAAACGTGAAGCTACAAGAAAAAAAGCTGAAAAAGAACGGCAAGATGAACTGGATAGACAGAGCGTACAGCATAATGTGCAGAGTCCCTATCAACAGCAACCAATTTATCCTTATCCGATTTATCTCTATTATCCGAATTATCCCCATTATCCCCATTATCCCCATTATCCTACGTATCCTTATTACCCGACTTACCCTCATTACCCGACTTATCCAATTTATGGAGATCATCGGCACAATTTTAATGGGAGGAAATCTCATTAATGCCAGTAATCTGAGCAGGCTGAAATCAATGGCTTACTGTAAAAGGTAGGCCATTTTTTTGCCCTAAGAACCTGTTCAATATCTTCTGAGTATGATAGATAATAGGGGCATGAGAAAAGTTTATCCCAGCGACATCAATCGAGAGCCATTTGAACAGATCAGGCCATTGCTGGAGGGTTCCGGCAAGAAAATGCGTCCCCGGACAGTAGACTTGTACGAGGTATGCTGTGCCGTCCTGTACTTGTTGATAGAGCGGCTGCCCGTGGCGCATGCTGCCGAGCGATTTTCCAAAATGGCGTACCGTGCCTCATCATTTTTCAAAATGGAGCGTAAAGCCTGAGCACGATTTAAGTCTGCTGGAGCAGGCGTTAAAAAATCAGGTGGGCGCGGCCCGACTCAAACAGGGGCGCAACGCCAGGACGAGCTTCTGCAGCGTTGATGCTCACAGCGTCAACAACACGGATAGCGCCAGAGATAAAGGTTATGATGCCGGCAAAAAGGTCTCGGGCATCAAGCGTCATATTTTTGTTGATAGCCAGGGTTTAGCGCATGCGATAGTAAAGTGACGGTAGCGTGCCGATTCTCAAGCCAGGATTCGATATAGCCTAACCCCTCAAATGCGACATGCTGAAGTACGTGAACGCGCATAAAGTTAATGCGCTTTTAGGGCTATTTTTAAATAAATACGCGACAGGCATAACCACACCAATGCCCCGCTGAGCGTGGGAAACCATAGGAACTGCCAGTCTGGTTGCGTCAGAAAAATAATCACAGGATTGGAACCCGCTGGTGGATGTACGGTTCGGGTGGCCAGCATCGCGGCCAACGCGGTACCCACCGCCAATGCCATGCACCACCAATCAGGACCGAGGAATTTGAGAAAGCCCAAGCCGATTAACGAGCACAGCACATGTCCGCCGATTAAATTGGGCGGCTGAGAAAATACCGCATCCGGAAAGCCAAACAATAAGACACAAGATGCCCCGAAAGAACCGAGTACCAGTGGTTGGTCGGAAACTTGGCTCAAGTACGCCATGCACGCGATGGACAAACTAGAGGCAAGCCAGGCTACCAAGATTGCCAATATCGACGGCCTTGTTGAAAGCGCTACGGCACTGGTTCTGCTTTTACTTTTAAACAACATGGATTCAGCATAAAAAAGAAGGGATGCGGGCAATACACCACGCCTCCCTTGGGTTAGATCAAGCAGTGACTGTCAAGATTTCTTGAATTTAGCCGCTTCTTCCGAGCCGCCGGTAGCATTGCCTTTACTGTAGGAATGCGCACCGACGCCAGCCAATTGACCGCCTTGCACAATCAGGTATTCATCGCGAATCGGACGGTTCTCAAAGTAGCATTCCAGAATTTCGCGGGTACCGGCCGCATAACGGGTTTGCGCCGACAAGCTGGTACCTGAAATGTGCGGCGTCATGCCATGATTTGGCATAGTGCGCCAAGGATGGTCTTGCGGTGCGGGTTGTGGGAACCAGACATCGCCCGCATAACCGGCCAGTTGGCCGCTTTCCAACGCGGCAACGACTGCATCGCGGTCGGCCAGCTTGCCACGGGCAGTATTGACCAGATACGTACCACGCTTGAACCATTTCAGTGACTGCTCATTAATCATGTGCTCGGTTTCAGGATGCAGCGGACAGTTCAACGTTACGACATCGCAGACCTTGGCCAGACTTTCCAGGCTGCTGTGATAGGTCAAATCCAATTCCTTTTCCACAGCTTCCGGCAGACGGTGCCTATCCAGGTAATGCAGCTTGACGCCAAAAGGTTTCAACAAACGCAATACGCGTAAACCGATACGGCCAGCGGCCACGGTGCCGACGCTCATCGCTTCCAAGTCATAGGACCGTGAAACGCAGTCGGCAATGTTCCAACCGCCTTTCAGCACCCAGTTATGGGACGGGATGAAGTTGCGCACCAGTGCCAGTATCGACATCACCACGTGTTCCGCCACAGCGTTGCTGTTGCAGTAAGTGACTTCGGCCACGGTGACATTGTGTTCCATCGCCGCTTGCAAATCGGTATGGTCTGAACCGATACCGGCGGTGACGATCATCTTGAGTTTTTTAGCTTTGGCAATCCGCTCGGCGGTCATGTAGGCCGGCCAGAACGGTTGCGAAATCACGATTTCCGCATCGTGCAATTCGCGGTCCAACACGCTTTCTTCACCGTCTTTGCTGGAGGTAACGATCAGTTCATGGCCGTTGGATTCCAGATATTTGCGCAGACCCAATTCACCGGATACGCTGCCGAGCAGTGCGCCAGGTACGAAGTCGATTGCCTTGGGAGTCGGCAGGGTTTGGCCGTCCGGATAAACTTCAGGCTGCGGACAATCGTCACGCGCGTAAGATGTTGGGTAACCGTCGATAGGGTCGTCATAAAGCACTAAAACTATTTTTGCCATTTTACTTTTACCTTGATGTTGAAGTTGATTGGGTGACTGGGCGTATCCGTCATAACGGTATGCCCTGATGTATCCCGGCCGGGTGACAGTATTATTTGCTTTAGAAGCGATAGCGTCTAATCGTTTTGAGATATGGTTTGATAACTTACAGTTATCAATGAATCGAATCGTTGCTGTAAGTCCAGGCCTTGGGCTATGTTCCAGGCGGCATCCTGTATGGGAGAAAGTAAATCTTGTCGGCGAATGATTAATCCCACTTGTCTCGATAGCTCTGGGTTTAATGGTATTGCTGTGACGCCTTGATGAGTCTCGAACTGGTTTAACATGCTGTGCGGTACCACGCTGTAGAGTCCTGCACTGCGGACATGCGCATATAAAGCAAAGATTGAGTCTGTTTCCAGCATGACCTTGGGTGTCACATCTGCATCGCGAAAGGCGGCATCGATCAGACGGCGGTTTTGCATGTTCTGCGTCAATAGGCACAACGGCAACCCCGCTACGTCACTCCAGCTCAAACTGCTTTTAATCAATCTCGGGGCCGGATTACGGGCCAGCAGAACATGGCGTTCGCGGTATAATGGTAATGTCTTGAATCCTTTGAGCCTAGGGTCGTCGAGATAGGTCAAGCCCAAATCCAGCTCAAAACTATCGAGCTGACGGATCAGTTCTTCGGCACAAAGTGAAACCAGTTTGACCGCGATGCCGGGATATTCAGACTGACAGGGTTCGGTCAATAGCGGCGTAACGGCCAATGTGGTGGGTATGGCGCCTATGCGCAAAACACCTGTGAGTTGTAGACTAAATTGCGTTGCGGCTTGTCGTAAGCCTTCCCAGTTCTGAGCTAGAATCCTTGCCCATTGTAAAATTCTCTCGCCTTCTTCGGTAAAGCCTTGAAAACGATGACCCCGTTTAATAATGGTAATACCGAGCTCTTCTTCAAGATGTTGGATAGCAGTCGATAAAGCGGGCTGAGAAACATGAGTAATTTCAGCGGCTCGACCGAAATGTCCAGTTTTTGCGAGCGCAAGCAAATAATGAATTTGACGGATAAACATGAAAGGCCGAGTGGCGTTAAGCTAACATCTGGTACAAATCAAAAACTTCACAACCGGATATAGCTATCACTATCATTTGTGCCGAGCGAGTAATCGAGAAACCGTTGCCGGATGAACATCGAATAGTCTGGCGGCATCGGCTCCGGTTTTTTGACCAGTATTTACCAGCGTCACTATTTCTTGTTCTTGATGCGTTTTAAGTTTGCGGCGGCGGCCGCCTATGCGACCTTGTTCCCGTGCGGCATTTAATCCATTGCCAGTGCGTTCCCGTAACATGGCACGCTCGAACTCGGCAAAAGAACCGATAATCTGCATCATCATCCGGCCACTTGGCGAAGTCGTATCAATGGATTCTGTTAAGCTTTGAAATCCGGCAGAAGCTAGCTCGACTCTTTCCATTAAAGTCAGAACATCTTTTAAGGATCGAGATAATCTGTCTAGCTTCCAGACCACCAGCACATCGCCTTTTCGCAGTTGTCCAAGTAAACGATGCAATTCCGGTCGATCCCATCGACCGCCGCTAGCCTTCTCTTCAAATATAAGTTCACAGCCAGCCGATCTAAGCGCATTAATCTGTGCTACGTTGTCTTGTTCTTGTGTTGAAACCCGCGCATAACCGATGAGCATAATTGCGTAAACCTGTTGCCAATTAATATAATTATGCAACTGGCAATCCCTTTGTTTTCGGAAAGAGTTTTTTTGGTGCGCAAACGTTCCTTTGTGCAATTAGCTTAGCGTACGATTTTTTTCCGTTTCGTGAGCAGGCCCCAACCAGCGGCTATCGCCATCTGTTTTGAGGGCATTCTCTACCATGCTCACTGAGCGTCAGCATAGGGTGCGATTTTTGTCGGCCAATCTGTTTCACGATAGGTGAAGCGTCATAAACTCAAGGTGTATGAGACTAAAAACCTATAAAAAGGATTAGTTTAGCTACTATGTCCTATTTTTACACGTATGTCGGCTGTACCCGGACCAGGCGCTACAGCAAATTCATCGCATCAAAAAGATCGTCAGCAATATGCTGGTAATTCTCCATACCAGCCCGACCCCAAGCGGCACCTGCCAGGTTGCGGAAATAATCAGGCAAAGTCTATTACTGCTGAAAGGTGAATTAAGCAAGAACGACATAGAAGTTGAGGTCGACGTCCCTGCAGATCTTCCGGCTATCCATTGTAGCGCCGACAGTTTGCAGCAAATCCTGGTCAATTTGATCATTAATGCCCGCGACGCGCTAGCCGACAACCCTCAGCCACGGATCAAAATCATAGTCAGGCACATCGAGGGGGTGCTAGAATTGAATGTGACCGATAAAGGTCCAGGTATCCAGCAGGACGTTCAAACCAAAATTTTCGATCCTTTTTTCACCACCAAGCCTCCGGGAAAAGGTACCGGTCTGGGCTTGTCGGTCACCCGCCGACTGGTTCAGGATGTCGGCGGCGCCATCCAGGTGGAAAGTTTACATGGGCACGGCTGCTGTATGCGGCTACGATTTCCCCATGTTTGAGCATTCAAACCCACAAACACAATATACAAGAGATACAACAATATATGGTAAGTAAAGTTCTGGTAATAGACGACGATTCTGCGGTGCGTAGCGCCTTCAAACTGATCCTGGAAGAAGACGGCTACCTGGTCCGCGAAGCCGAGAATGATTTGGAAGGCATCGAAATGACTTTTGCCGAACCCCCCGATCTGCTGATAGCACTTAGCGGCTATGGACAGGCGAAGGATTTGGACCGCTCGCAGGAGGCAGGTTTCGACCATCACCTGGTTAAGCCATTGAATTTCACTATACTCTGCGACCTGCTCTCGAAACACGTAGCGCAGCCTAGTGCTTAAAGGCATTTTTCAGGCGAACCGGAATTTACAGAGCACGCGAGAATACAGGCTACTTAAAAAATTATTCGCGCTTGACCTGTTCTTCAAGCCAACCGGTCCAGGATGAAAAATTTTCGCCTTTAGTCGCTGACAATTTGATGATCTGTATGCCGGGATTAACTTGTCTGGCGTACTGGATACAACGTTCCACATCAAAATCAACATAAGGCAGCAAGTCGGTTTTATTGATCAGCATCAAATCCGCCGCATGAAACATATCCGGGTATTTAAGAGGCTTGTCATCGCCTTCGGTCACCGACAATACGACCACTTTATGGGCTTCACCCAAATCAAATGAAGATGGACACACCAGATTGCCGACATTTTCTATGACCAGCAGATTATTAACCTTGACGCCCAGATCCATAACAGCATGGCCGATACCGTGCGCGTCCAGATGGCACGCCGACCGGTATTGATTTGCAAGGCCGGCACGCCTGTGGCCCTGATTATATCAGCATCGTGCTCAGTCTGTTGGTCACCTTCGATAACGGCAATAGGAAACCGGTCTTTTAAAATTTACTAATTAGCAAGAATCATCCGCCTGGCCTATTTTCCTGTACCGAAGGCTGGCGTATACTGGCAGTGAGCGAACTCAACCCTGCAGGAGGTGTATCATGCCCATGAACCGTGTGCAATTCCAGCCCGGCCTATCCATGCCGGAATTTCGCCCGGCACATCGTTTGCCCCGCAATCATTGAGGACAGCCTGGATCGATGTGCCGAAAGGATATTCATAAATGCCCGGAAGGGAGCAGTCACCGCAAATGCTCAGGATTTTAATGCCCTTTGATTTTTCGATGCCGACATTTGCAAACCAGTCGCCGCCGTTTATGGCTATATTCGCTGCCGCCATAAAGGTTTCAACATTATTAACGACGGTGGGTTTGCCTAAATAGCCTTGAGTGACCGGATAAGGCGGACGATTGCGGGGAATACCCATCTTGCCCTCCAGGGATTCAATTAACGCTGATTCCTCTCCACATATATAAGCGCCTGCGCCCAGACAGATTTCAATATCAAAATTCAATCCTTCGTTGAGAATATTGTCACCCAACAAACGCATTTGCCGACGCTGATTCAATACGCTTTGCAGCTTGTCGTAAAGGTGCAGGTATTCGCCCCGTAAATATAAAAATCCTTGTTGAGCGCCGATAATCGCGGCGCATTGTGCCGGGTTCGCCTTCGTCGGCATTGCAAATAACATAGCGCTGACTTTCCTGTTCTTCCGAACAAAATTTCCATTTCGAAGTCTGTATGATAAATGGAAAAAAGCCTGGATACCACCTCGAACAAGCTGCCATTAGGATCAGTGCTTGATGTAATAAAACAGCCTAAATTTTCACGAGCAAATTGATCAGTATCTGCTCATATATACGGCTCAAAACCTCCAGGTCTTCCAGACCCACATGCTCATTGATTTTATGAATGCTTTCATTCAAAAGTCCCAGTTCGATAACCTGAGCCCCTGTTGGTGCAATAAACCGGCCATCTGAAGTGCCGCCGCCGGTATCATCCTGTGTTTCAAAACCGGTGATGGCTTTAATCGCGGCATGGACCGCATCGATTAGCGCGCCTTTTTCCGTTAAAAACGGATTGCCGGATAAACGCCATTCCAAGTCGTAGTTAAAGCCATATTTATCCAGAATGGCACTGGTGCGTTGTTTAATCACGGCTTCATCAAGCTCGGTGCAGAACCTAAGGTTGAACTGTACCTCTGCGCTGCCCGGAATAATATTTTCCGCCCCTGTTCCGGCATTGATATTGGAAACCTGCAAACCGGTGGGCGGGAAAAATTCATTGCCATCATCCCACACTTCTTCCGTCAGCTCCTTTAATGCCGGAGCAAAGGTATGAATCGGATTTTCAGCCAGTTCAGGATAGGCGACATGTCCCTGTATGCCGTAAACGGTTAACCTCGCGCATAATGAACCGCGCCGGCCGACGCGGATCACATCACCTGTTTTTTTATCGCTGGAGGGTTCTCCCACCAGACACCAGTCTATTTTTTCGTTACGCTTCTCCAGGATTTCAACGACTTTAACTACGCCGTTCGTTGCTATGCCTTCTTCATCGCTGGTCATCACAACTGCGATGGAGCCCTGGTGAGCGGGGTACTGGGCAATAAAGCGCTCCACGGCGGTAATAAACGCCGCGATGCCGCCTTTCATATCGGCTGTTCCCCGGCCATACAGTTTGCCGTCACGAATCGTCGGAATAAAAGGCGGCGACAGCCATTTTTCCAGAGGGCCGGCCGGCACAACATCAGTGTGGCCGAGAAAAGTGAACAGCGGCTTTGCATCGCCGCGCCGAAGCCAGATGTTTTGAGTGTCGGCAAAATTCAGGCGTTCTTCCCTGAAACCCAGCCTGGTCAATCGTTCGGCGAGCACATCCTGGCAACCGGCGTCTTCAGGCGTGACCGATTCGCGGCTGACAAGGTCTTTAAGCAGTTCCAGAGTATCACTCATAACTCGGTTTCATAATGGCCGGCTTTAAAACCGATGATTAACTTATCGCCGACATCCAAAACCGGACGTTTGATCAGAGCAGGCATATTCAGCATGAGTTGAACCGCTTTATTTGCCGTAAGATCGGTTTTTTGATCGTCGCTGAGCTGGCGCCAGCTGGCGCTGCTGCGGTTAAGCAGCGTATTCCAGTCTGTACGCGCAGCAAAATCATTCAGCCGCTCCAGTGTCAGCCCATCCGTCCGGAAATCATGAAACTGATAGGCTACATCGTTTTCATCCAGCCATTTACGCGCTTTTTTGACGGTATCGCAATTTTTTATGCCATAAAGCGTATGCATGATTTTTATAACTGGCTGTTCAGTAGTTCATCAATGCTGGGCAGTTCTTTATCGGATTTGCAGCGGTTTTTATACAGATCGACAAATTCCATAAAGGCCTGCTCGAGGTCCGCCAGAATATCTTCTTCGTTTTCACGCTCATCTTCCGGAACATCATCGGATTCCAGATATTCGCGTTGCAGGTCCACTTCGCTGTTAAGAGCAAGGGTGGCGTAAATGATTGCATTATTAGAGATTTTTTCGTTCATAGTCTATGTTGGGGTTAAGGTTAAGGGAACTTCTAAAAATTACTTTTTCCTAAAAAGGCTTATTTAAATTTTAGAGGTTCTCTTAGCGTCGTAATCATGCTACATGATCGGCATATTGCCGTTGTATCAGGTTAAGATATGCCCATCTTACACGGCTATCTGACTTTTTTCCTGTAAAAAACAACAGCTTGTTTTTATCTCTCCACGCAAGGACGATAGCAAGAGTTTCGGGGTGTGGTTGTTAGAAATACAGCGGCTTAAGGCCGCTGCACCCCGGTATGCGCTAAACGTTACAGTAGAAAATAGTTGCTCAACTTCCCTATCCTCATCCGCATAATCAGTCGCGCAACAGTTCGTTTATTCCTGTCTTGCTGCGTGTTCTTTCATCGACTTGCTTGATAATGACGGCGCAGTATAGACTATAACTGCCGTCTTTCGAAGGCAGATTGCCGGACACAACCACTGAACCTGCCGGAATGCGGCCGTAGCTGATCTCGCCTGTCATACGGTTGAAGATTTTGGTGCTTTGTCCGATATAAACGCCCATTGAAATGACGCAGCTGTCTTCAACAATAACACCTTCAACGATTTCAGAGCGGGCGCCGATAAAGCAGTTATCGCCGATAATGGTAGGGCCGGCTTGTAAAGGTTCTAATACGCCGCCGATGCCTACACCGCCGGAAAGATGCACATTTTTACCGATTTGCGCGCAGGAGCCGACCGTTACCCACGTGTCCACCATCGTGCCGCTGTCCACATAGGCGCCGATATTGACGTAAGACGGCATCAAGATAGCGCCGGAAGCAATGTAGGAGCCACGGCGGGCTACCGCATTGGGCACGACGCGCACGCCGGCTTTGGCGAAGTCTTCTTCCGTGTAAGTTGAAAATTTGCATTCAACTTTATCGTAATAACGCGTATTGCCGCCGTCCATCATGCGGTTTTCATTGATTCTGAACGACAGTAACACGGCTTTTTTCAGCCATTGATGCGTTACCCAATCACCGTTGATTTTCTCGGCGACTCTGAGCGCTCCGCTATCGAGTTGGCTAATGGCTTCCGCAACAGCTTTGCGCACTTCAGCAGAAACATTAGCTGGAGTGATGTCTGCGCGACTTTCAAAAGCTTCGTTAATGATGTTTTCAAGTTGTGACATGATTTTCTTTTTATCTTTGTTATAAGGTGTTAATGAAATGTTTAATACGATGGGCGGCTTCAATACAGTCTTCAAGTGGTGCGACCAGGGCGATTCTGACGTGGTTTTGGCCTGGGTTTAGACCTTCGGATTCACGCGACAGAAAACTGCCGGGCAAAACGGTGATATTTTCCCGCGCAAAAAGCTGTTTGGCGAAGTCGACATCCGTAATAGGAATTTTCAGCCAGACATAAAAACCGGCCGGCGGTTTGGAGACAGTGATCACTTCGCTAAGAATACTGATAAAGGCTGCGAATTTTTCACGGTATAACCGGCGGTTTAGAATAACGTGCTTTTCATCCTTCCACGCCAGAAGGCTCGCATGTTGAGTCGGCAGCGGCATCGCGCAGCCCTGGTAAGTACGGTATTGAAAATACGATTGCAGAATTTCAGCATCGCCGGCGACAAAACCGGAGCGCAATCCGGGCGCGTTGGAACGCTTGGATAAGCTATGGAATATCACGCAGTGTTTGAAGGCGCTATTGCCCATGCTATAGGCCGTTTGCAGCAAGCCTGTAGGCGGGTTGCTCTCATCGTCATAAAGTTCGGTATAACATTCATCCGAAGCAATGACAAAATCGTATTTTTCCGCCAGATTAATCAGTTTTTCATGGCTGGCCCTGCTGATGACCGAACCGCTCGGATTGCCGGGCGAACAAATATAAATCAACTGACAGCGTTGCCATATAGCCTCCGGCACAGCATCAAAATCGGGTAAATAACCCGACTCTTCGAGCGTGTTCATAAAATAAGGCTCCGCCCCTGCCAGTAACGCCGCGCCTTCATAAATCTGATAAAACGGGTTGGGCATAATGACTACAGGTTTTACCGTTGGGTCAACGATACACTGAGCAAAAGCAAACAAGGCTTCGCGGGTGCCGCTGACCGGTAAAACCTGAGTTTCAGCATTAATACAATCAGCCGGAATTTGAAAGCGTCTGGAAATCCAGTCAGCAATCGCTCTTCTCAGTTCCGGTATGCCTTTCGTAGCAGGATAGCTCGACAAACCGTGCAGATGCGTTAGCAGCGCTTCCTGAATAAGATGCGGAGTGGCATGAGTCGGTTCGCCAATGGATAAGGAAATATGCGGCTTGTCCACAGGCGGAACGATGCCCTGTTTAAGTTGCGCCAGTTTCTCAAACGGATAAGGATGCAGGTATTTTAAATTTGGCGTCATCTCAGGAGCAATGCGGTTGTTTGCCTGCGGCTTGAGCCTGTTGAAATATCGTCACTGCCTGCGGCATGTGCTGTTCCAGACTTTGAATGCGTGTTGCATGAGAAGGATGCGTTGACATAAATTCAATTGGCTGCTGGCCCTGGGAAGCCTGCTCCATTTTTTGCCATAAATTGATGCTCTGTCTGGGGTCAAAACCTGCTTTTGCCATTAAATCCACGCCAATCACATCGGCTTCACTCTCCTGTACACGGCTGTAAGGCATCAATATCCCGTATTGAGCGCCGACACCCAGCAAGCCAAAGGCGGTCTGGCCTAAAGCGGATTGCGGCGCGCCCACTGCCTGAACGATGGCCATTCCTCCATTAACAGCCATCTCTTGCGACGCGCGTTCATTGCTGTGTTTGGCGAGCACATGGCCGACTTCGTGTCCGATAACTGCGGCCAATTGATCCTGATTATCAACCAGTGTGATCATCCCGGTATGAATACCAATTTTATTGCCGGGCAAGGCGAAAGCATTAGGCGATTTATCTTCAAAGACAACAATTTCCCAGTTGCCGCCGCCTATTTCGCGGGTTATCGCTCCCGCAATACAATTGGCGACCCGGTTATATTGTCCATTACTGCTGACAGGCTTTTCTTTTTTTAAAGAGTCAAAAGCCTGCAAGCCCATCTGGTTAATTTGATCGTCCGGCATGATGGCAAATTGGGTTCTGCCGGTCGGACTGGTAATACAGGCGCTTAACAGGCAGGTCGTAAGCAAGGGGAAAATTTTTTTTAACATAAGTCTGGACCGGTAGTTTAAAAATAACGGCCATTTTATCGCAAGTTTTTATCCAGGGTTTGAAAATGTGGGAAAAAATCATTGTTTCGTTGAGTCAGACCTTCAGTCGGGAAGGTGCCGGTTTATCGCCCGTTTCCCATGCGCCGCTCGATCCAGTCATCAATTTTATGCAAAATTTGCTCTCGCAATGCCGGTGTGGAAAAAAGCTGCTCATGGTGACCTTTACCGATTAACTGCATCAGTTCGTTATGTTGATGGTTGTTGCGCGTTACGGCGGCAAAATCAATATTTCCCCAGGCCGGGGTAATGGGGTCCTGTTCGGAATAAATGAGCAGATAAGGCGTATCAAAGCCGGCCATGTTACGTCTGAACCGGATAATTTCCTGTTCAACTCCCAGCACATAACGCAAGACACAGCGGCGCATAATGTAATTATCATTGCGTTGGCGGGTCCTTTCCTCTTCCGAGTCACTCAGGTACTGACTCACCCAGTCGGGGCTGGTCGGCGAAAACAGGTTGCGCAGACCCGGCAATGATACCAGTTCGATAAGGCCGTCCTGAAGGGGAACGGTAATCAGGGCCAGCAACTGATTGAGCAATAATAGCGGCAAGGGTTCGCCGTGCGGATTGAGAAAGTGTTCATGGGTATGGAATGTGAATCGGATCAACGGATTCTCAAACCGGCCGCGCCAGCCCGGAACTTCGGTAGCAGAAAAAGCCGGACCACTGAAGATGATGCCTTTTATTCTTGATTTTAAAGCCTCATTTTTTGTTTGCAACAGATAGGAAGCGCTCACTAGCGAACCGAGACTGTGCGATAGAATAAAAACAGGCCGGAAATTATTGCCTGAAAGCTTGTCGCAGCGCTTGATCAGATAACCCAGAGCCTGTTCCAGATCATTGCGCATGGGCTGCAAATCCCGAAGCTGCGCCTGTTCCAGGAAAGCCCGGCCGGCATCATAGGCCGATGCGCCGGCCTCTATACTTTTATGCGCCTTTAGAAGTACGGAGTTGCTCAAGCCATGCGCAGTCATATCCATACCCGCAACGATAAAACGATCGGAAAAATACCGGGCGATATCACCATAACGGCCGATATGTTCGTTCATGCCGTGAACAATCAGCAAACAGGCACCGGCGGATTCCGGCTGCGCGGGCATGAGGATCTGCATATGCCGGCTACCCGTTTCATCAGTAGCCAGATAGCGCTCTTCACCCCAGATCGGGTATTTTACCTTTACCGTTTGCTGGTAAGCGCAGCCGCTACAAAACATCAGCAGCAATATAAAGCAGGGATGCAGTAATTTGAGCAAACTCCTGACCGTTATTAACGTTGATAAGTGCCTATCAGCTCTGCCTTATCAAGGATATGTCCTTCCATCGCCTTTTCGAGCTGCGCCTTATCAGGATGATGCAGATCGGGCAGTTCAATATCCAGTGCGTAGAGTTTATGAAAGTACCGGTGCCGGCCGGTAGGCGGGCAAGGACCGCCATAGCCGGTTTTTTTCCAGTCATTTTTGCCTTGCAGGATACCGGTCGGTAAAGCGCTGATGGCTACAGCCTTGGGCAATTCCGTAACCGACGGCGGAATATTGTAAAGCACCCAGTGCACCCAGGTCATTTTGGGTTTGGCAGGGTCCGGCGCATCGGGATCATCAACAATGAGCGCCAGACTTTTGGTATTTGGCGGCAGCTCGGTCCAGCTTAATGCCGGCGAACTGTTATCGCCGTCGCAAGTAAATATTTTCGGGATTTCTCCCTGGTGGTTAAAGTCGGGAGATTTGAGTTTTAAAGTCATTTTATTTCCTCCTTCAGCGGATAAGGCGGCTGTCATAAAAAAACAGCTGAAAACCAGAAAAATTAACCGAATTAAAGCAGGCTGACTAATTGAATTCATAGGTTACTCCCAAGTTGAAAGTTATGAACGAAGATGTAATATCTGTATAGATACTGCATTGTTATGGAAACCGGATTCTGTTCCCTGAAGTTTCAACAATAAACTTAAGCTGCCAGGCTGGCAAGTATTAAAAAGATCATTTTCAAACAAACACTTCTATAGATTTTCACAGTTTTAAAAAAACCGATAAGGTAATATTATCAGGTAAAAGTCAGGGGCGTACGAACATGAAAAAAATAAAGCATATGTTTTTTGGCTTATTGTTATCGGCGTTATCTTGCTGTTGCTTTCCAATTATGTGATAGCCGAAGATGTGTTTAAGCGGCAACGCGATGAACCGGTCAATATCATTAAGAACGATCCAGCGATGAACTCAAGCATCTAAAACAATTCTGCAGCAAACGCAGTTTGACCCGGTTTACTATCCCGGCATATCGGCTCAGGAAGTCAATCGCTTCAATATTCAGCCGCAACCCTATCTGTATCAGGGAGGTACGGCGTTATTGGGCAATGAGAGCGAGCCGTTTATCGATAATTACAAATTAATATCGAACCTGCGACAGACGATAAGCCCTATTTTTCCACTTTATTAAATAGCAAACCTAGTCGGAATTTTTTCTTTATGAGACGCGGCGGCGATATAGGTATGCTTTTTGCAAGGCAATCAAAGTCATAGCCGGTCAAGCGGACTCAACACGCCTTTGCCGCCCTTATTCAACACATGAGTGTAAATCATCGTCGTCGCCACATCGCTATGCCCTAACAACTCCTGCACCGTGCGTATATCGTAACCGCTTTGCAGCAAATGAGTTGCAAACGAATGACGCAAGGTGTGCGGCGTGGCCGGTTTGGTGAGATTGCAATCGCGCACCGCCTGCTTCATCGCGCGTTGCAAGCCTTTTTCATCCAGATGATGGCGGCGGGTAACGCCGGAGCGCGGATCGACGGAGCGCCGGGTGGACGGAAACACATACTGCCAACCCCATTCGCGATTGGCGTTGGGATACTTGCGTTCCAGCGCAGTCGGCAAATATACGGTACCGTAACCGGCTTTCAAATCGGCCTCGTGCTGCGCCTTGACGGTTTGCAAATGCAGGCGTAGCGATTCAATCACTGCCTCCGGCAGCATCGTCACCCGATCTTTGCTACCCTTGCCATCGCGGACCAGAATCTCCTTGCGCTCAAAATCGATATCCTTGATCCGCAAGCGCATGACTTCCATCAAGCGCATACCCGTGCCATAAGCCAGATAACCCAGCAGCTTGTAAATGCCGCCCAGTTTATCCAAAACCTGTCTTGTCTCGCTGACGGTCAGCACTACCGGTAAACGCCGTGAAACCTTGGCTTGCTCCACATGCTCCAGCCACGGTAATTCAATACCCAACACCTCACGGTATAAAAACAACAACGCCGCCTTAGCCTGATTTTGCGTCGAAGCCGCCACTTGGCCTTCAACGGCCAAATGCGTTAAAAACGCCTCCACTTCCGCCACCCCCATGTCCGCAGGATGACGCTTGTGGTTAAATAGCACAAAGCGCTTGATCCAGTCAGTATAAGCCTGTTCGGTGCGCAGGCTATAATGCTTAAGCCGAATTTTATCGCGGACTTGATCCAGAAGTTTGGGTGCCTTGGGTGGCGTTGCTGAAGGGGTAATCATTTTATACTATAGGGTGTACTAATAAATTATTGACATTGATCTTCCAAGAGCATTATAGTCAGTTCCAGATTATACACCAAGCGTGTGTAACTTATGACGCCCTGTTTGGGGGTCTAATTATAAGTTGGGCCGTCGGGCTGAGCGCGCTTTCCATCTGGAACTAAGAGAGGGGGGACTGATTGATGAAGTCAATACTAAATAAGTGGGTTTTTTTGACCATAGTTGTAGCAACTCTATTGGTTGCAAAACCAACCATATCTGCGCAACTCTCGATTACCGATCTGGGGACGCTGGGTGGGTCGTATTCCAATGCCGTTGCCATCAATGCCCGGGGCCAAGTGGTTGGCGCCAGCACTACCGCCACTGGTGAACAACATGCCTTCCTGTGGCAGAACGGTGTCATGACCGACCTGGGGACACTGGGTGGGTCGTATTCCAATGCCGTTGCCATCAATGCCCGGGGCCAAGTGATTGGCGCCAGCAGCATCACCACTGGTGAACAATGGCAGGACGGTGTCATGACCGACCCGGTGACGCTGGGTGGGTCGTATACCAATCCCGTTCCCATCATCAGCCCTTTGGGCGGATTGGTTGCCGTCATCACTGGTGAACAACATGCCTTCCTGTGGCAGGACGGTGTCATGACCGACCTGGGGACGCTCGGTGGGTCGTATTCCAACGGCGTTGCCATCAATGCCCGGGGCCAAGTGGTAGGCGCCAGCACTACCGCCACTGGTGAACAACATGCCTTCCTGTGGCAGAACGGTGTCATGACCGACCTGGGGACGCTGGGTGGGTCGTCTTCCGATGCCGTTGCCATCAACGCCCGGGGCCAAGTGGTTGGCGCCAGCACTACCGCCACTGGTGAACAACATGCCTTCCTGTGGCAGAACGGTGTCATGACCGACCTGGGGACACTGGGTGGGTCGTATTCCAATGCCGTTGCTATCAACGCCCGGGGTCAAGTGATCGGCGCCAGCAGCCTCACCACTCCCACAGAAGATTCCTTCCTGTGGGAGAAAGGAACGATGATTGATCTGTGGGCGCCGAACTTTTGTGGAGTTATAGGTAGGGGCGGCGCGTGCCAGAAAGCCCGTGCCATCAACGCTCGGGGCCAAGTGGTAGGCAGCGTCAGGTCCGATGGAGGGCCAGTTTCACGTGTTGCCTTCCTGTGGGAGAAGGGAACGAAGACTGATCTGGGGACACTGGGCGAGTGGAATCATTATTTCTATTCCTATGCCGTTGCCATCAACAACTCTGGGCAGATCGTGGGCATAAGCAGCACCGCCTCGGGAGATGGGCATGCCGTTCTCTGGACAAAGTGATGCCCACAACATAAAGGCCACATTCCAAAGATCGGGCGGCTCAATCACGGACTGGAGCCGACCGCCTACAGTTTCGGCTCCGCTACGCTTATCGGGTCAACAAGTAGCCTCCATGCAGCAAAGCGGAATCGAGGATGTGTGAAGCTCCGATTATCCTCGATTTCACTACGTTAAATAACTGAATGAATCAATGGGGTCATGAATCAATGGGGTCAGACTCCATTGATTTAACTAATGAAAGCCTAACACAACGCTCAAGCGGAGCTGCGCAAAAAGCCGCGCAGCCCGCTTAGCTTTACGTTAGTGTGTGTTTTAAAAGTTTGATACCTTCCCCAAGGAAAGCCTGACCAGCATCCAATTAATCATTGTGATATGAACAAATGCTTTGCTGGATTCAAGGCTTACTTCGTAAACTTTGCTCAAACGGCGATCGTGATAAAGCCATGCAAACGTGCGCTCAACAACCCACCGATGCGGCAGTAACTCAAAGCCCCGAGCTCCGTCGGAACGAAGCCTAACTGTCCAGATATCCGGAAGCGCTCAGCCACCCAAAGGGTAAAGGCCATGGCGATAACCGCCGTCCCCCCAAACGCGCCGCAGTTTTTTGCAACTTCCCGAGAGGGTTGCCAGTATCAATTTTGCCCCTTCCTTTTCTTGCCCATGGGCGGCTGTCACCACGATCACCCTAAGCAGTCCCAAGGTATCAATCCGTATGTGGCGTTTACGCCCTTGTTTTGATTTGGCAGCATCCAATTCCTTTGACGCCAGCCAAGGCTGTTGTTTTGACGCTCTGCCTCTCCATACTGCCCGCTGTCGGATGCTTATGCCGTCCCGCTTTTTGTCTGCCTTTTGCACGGAGGGTATCGTGAATACGTTCCCCACGTCGCGTCCTTAACCCAGCACCGAAAATAGCCGACTACTGTTTGATACGGTGGACAGTGGGTTATGGGGAGTAATCGCCATGCACAGCCACTACGGACTCTATAAAAAATAGCGTTCACTATCTTTCGTAAATTGACTTGCCTTGGCCGACCACCTGGCAAAGCTGCGGGCAACAGTTCTCGGATCAGACTCCATTTTATGGCGTTTAAATCAGTTGCCTAGCGCTTGCGGTGTTTCCTTTTGGCCATTGCAAAATTTAAAATTTTGCAGGCTTTGGAACTCAATAGCTACTTTCAAAACATACACTTAGAAAGCTATTCGTGCGAAGCTTGTCGAAGTATGCATGGCTTCCACATTCGCCTTTGGTAAAGATCTTTGCTCTTCAACAGGCTCAGGGCGAACGGGACTTTGAAATGCTTAACTACGATTTTGAGAAATAGCCGACTTGTTGAGTTGTACTCACCTACTGCCTTCTCACACTGTTTTTGGAGTTATGCCGATTTTTGTATTTTATGGGATAATCCGGGCTAATTTTTTATCTTAAATTAATGACCATGACTTTCCCAACTATTGAATCTTTTGTTCGCAATGCGCCTTTAGCCAGGCTGCAACGTTTACCGGGCAATACCGGCAATTTTATTCTGGCCAAGCTGGAAGGCAATAATCCGGCAGGCTCGGTCAAAGACCTGCCGGCACTCAGTATGATTAAACATGCCGAAGGCAGAGGTGAGATCAAACCCGGCGATCGCTTGATAGAAGCGACCAGCGGTAACACCGGCATTGCTCTGGCGATGGTAGCCGCCATCAAGGGTTATAAAATGACCTTGATCATGCCCGACAATATGAGCGACGAGCGCAAGGCCTCGATGAAAGCTTACGGCGCTGAAATTATTCTGACACCCGCAGCAGGCAGCATGGAAGCGGCGATTGATTTAGCCCGGGAAATGGAGGCAGCGGGCAAAGGGCGGATTCTGGATCAGTTTTCCAACCCCGATAACCCTCTCGCTCATTACGAAAGCACCGGACCGGAAATCTGGCAAGACACAGAGGGCAAAGTCACTCATTTTGTCAGCGCAATGGGGACCACCGGCACGATTATGGGAACCTCAAGATTCCTGAAGGAGCAAAATCCTGCGATTCAGGTTATAGGGGTACAACCTGAAGGCGACTCTAAAATTCCCGGCATCAGGCGCTGGCCCAGGGAATATTTACCCAAAATTTATCAGGCGGACCGCGTTGACAGGATTATCGATATCGATCAACAAACGGCTGAAGATACGACTCGCGCATTAGCGTCCAGAGAAGGCATTTTTGCGGGTGTGTCATCCGGCGGCGCGGTTGCGGCGGCGTTAAAGGTATCCGAGGAAGTTGAAAATGCGGTGATTGTGGTCATTATCTGTGACCGGGGCGACCGGTATTTATCAACAGGGATTTTTCCTGCTTGATCTTGCCGGGGTATGTGGGAGCGGCTTCGCCTAAAGCATTTGCTTCTGGTGGCTGCGAGAGTCGCGGCTAAGCCGCTCCTACTACAATGGCTATCAGGCTCATCCTGGCTGTTGTTCTGATTTCAACAAACGCCACCGCAACCGCGCTGGAAAATCTATCTCTTGATGTTGGGAATATTGTCAGGGCGGATGACCTGTCGTCCTTGCGATGGAAACTGCAGGGGATGCATATCGCTTTAAACGATCTGTCCCAAAACCCGCAAAAGCTGACCTTAACTATTGATAGGTTAAGTTTGCCTGAACCTTTCGATGATCTGAATCTGATCAATATCCACTGTTCTTCATTCACTTGGCAAAACAAAGCCCTGATATGTATCAAAGGGCGTGTCAAGATGCATTCAAAGCGTTGGCAAACACAGGCTTTCAACTTTTCTTTTCACATCAGCGAAAAACTGAGCACATTAAAATTAACAGGGTTACAACTGGCGGGTGGAACAGTATCCATTGCTGTAGAAGAACGGGGTGAGCAATGGCGGATATAGATTAATGCCAAGGCGGTGAAAGCCGCATCAATGCAAAAGCTATTTCAAAAACCGGCATTATTCCAATTAAAAGGCGGACGCATCAGTTTCAGATTAAAAGCATCGGGCAGCCATGCGCTGATAAAGGATTTCAGGTTGACCGCCCGGCTGAGTGATCTGACGGGACAAACCGGGGATGGACGGTTTGCGGCTGAAAAAGCGGCGCTGGAGCTAAGGCTGAGAGCACAAAACCATCAGGGTTTATGGCAATGGCAAAGTCATACCCGATTTATGGGGGGCGCTTTATATATCGATCCGCTTTATCTGGAAGCGGACGGGCAATTCATCATTCTGGATGCAGAAGGTAACTGGAGTGAAAAACTCAACAGAGCGGAAATCCTATCTGCAAGTTATAAACAGGCTAATGCTTTAGCCTTAAACGGCAGGGCGACCGTTCAATATGACAAAAAATTAAAGCTGGAAAAAGCGGATTTGTCTTTACAGAGTGATAATCTGGACAAGTTATCAGGCATCTATTTAAAGCCCTTGTTTGAACAAACTGCACTGGAAGGCATAACATTCGACGGCGCAGTAAACGCTGATGTTTCTATTGTGCAAAACTCAGTAACTGCGCTGACGGCAACCGTCAATAAATTTGCCGTTAAAGACACAAGGGAGCGCATCAAAATTGAGAATGGCTCAGGCACAATTAACTGGTCTAATGACGAAACCTTTAGCCAGCCTTCAACTTTTGCATGGCGGCAATTACAGCTATATGCCTTGCCTATAGGCCCTGCCCGGCTTTTATTCCTGAATCGGGCGGACAGCTTCAAATTGCTTGAAAAATCCAGGCTGCCTTTTTTGGGCGGTGAAATCACAATCAATCAATTTGACTGGCAAGGCAAAAAACAGCAGGCACCGGAAATTTACTTTTCCGGCACCTTAAACGAGGTATCATTGGAACAGTGGTCGAAAGCGTTGAACTGGACGCCAATGTCAGGCACTATCAGCGGAAATATTCCCCGTGTTGAGTACCGGAATAAAACATTGAGCCTGGGAGGACAAATAAATATCATGGCTTTCGACGGCGACATCAAAATCACCCAGCTTGCCTCATCAGGCTTATTTTCCGACATCCCGAAGTTTTCCAGTGATCTTGAAATTAACAATCTGGATCTGGAGCAACTGACCGGCAAATTCGAATTCGGCAGCATTACGGGCAAATTGTCAGGCTTTGTCAAACAGTTAACGATGGAAAACTGGCGTCCCGTTACTTTTTTCGCATGGCTCGGCACGCCGGATGATGATAACTCCCGCCACAGAATCAGCCAGAAAGCCGTCAAAAACATCGCCAGTATCGGCGGCGGGGGCGCATCAGATATGCTGTCGCGGAGTTTTTTAAGTTTTTTTGAAACTTTCGGCTACGACAAATTGGGCCTGGTAAGCTGGAGAGCGTTATGAGAAAAATATCGGCATTAGGCGTCTTATTGTTGACCGCATGCGTCACCATTAATATTTACTTTCCTGCCGCGGCGGCTGAAAAAGCGGCGGATGAAATCATCAAGGATATTCAGAAAAGTTCGCCGCAAAAAACAGAGCCCAAGCCCAAGGCAAGCTTATCCGACTTGCAGATAGCCGCTTTTCAATGGCTGGATAGAGCCATTAATGTTGTCGTTTCGCCGGCACAGGCCGAGGAAGCCAATTTAAATATTGATAGCGCCGAAATCAGGCAATTGCGCGCCCGGATGGAAAGCCGCTTTCCGGAATTGCAGCCTTTTTATGCAGCGGGCTTTATCGGCATTCAGACGGGCGGTTTATTAGCCGTCAGGGACGCCGCCAATGTGCCGCTTAAAAACAGGAACCAGGTTAACAAACTGGTCGCTGCGGAAAATGCAGACCGGCAAAGCCTGTATCAGGCTATTGCCAATGGGAACGGCCATCCTGAATGGGCCGCACAAATCAAATCAACCTTTGCCTCGCGCTGGGTGAGTAATGCTCAACCAGGCTGGTGGTATCAATCTTCCGGAAGTTGGAAACAGAAATAAGCATGACCAGGAAAAGATCAAGAAAAAAGCAATTATCGGAAACGCCGGTTAAAGTGACCATAGAATCCCTTGCTCATGACGGCCGCGGCGTCGCTCATGTCGACGGCAAGGTGATATTTATTGATGAAGCATTGCCCGGCGAGGAAGTGGAATTTATCTACACCGAAAGCCGCAAGGATTATGCCGAAGGCAAAGTTGCCGCTTTGTTGAGCCGCTCTGCCGACAGAGTTGATGCCTTATGCCCGCATTATGGCGTTTGCGGCGGTTGCAGTTTTCAGCATGTCCAGTCGTCAGCGCAAATCAGGATCAAGCAAAGTTTATTGGCTGAGCAGTTCAAGCGCATCGGCAAAGTCGAGATTCCGGAACTTTGGCAACCATTGGAAGGCCCGCATTGGGGTTATCGCCGCAAAGCCCGTATGGGGGTTAAATATGTGGCGAAAAAAAACCGCGTACTGGTGGGCTTCAGGGAAAGGCGGCATCAGTATCTGGCTGAAATTGACAGCTGCGTCGTCATGCACCCGGTTGTCGGCACCCGGCTGACAGCGTTAGGAGAAATGATAGCCGGTTTGACCATCAGAGAGAAAATTCCCCAGATAGAAGTGGCTATCGGTGATGAGCAGTGTGTGCTGTCCATTCGTGTACTGGAACCGCCGACAGAGGCCGATCAGGAACGGATACGGGCTTTCGGCCATGAACATAATATGAGCCTGTGTCTGCAATCCAAAGGACCTGATACGATAACGCCGCTGGATGGCGAGCCCGAAATAATACCCGCTTACGCCCTGCCCGATCTGGGTCTGGAATTCAAGTTCAGGCCCGCCATGTTTACCCAGGTAAATTATGAAATTAACCGGCAAATGATCAACCGGGTGCTGGAAACCTTTAAACTTGATAAAAACGATACGGTGCTGGACCTGTTTTGCGGTCTGGGCAATTTTACGCTGCCGATGGCAAAATTTGCAGGATCGGTCGTCGGTATCGAAGGCGATCAGCCGCTGGTTAATCACGCCCGCGAAAATGCGCGCCACAACGGCGTCAATAATGTTGAATTTTATGCAGCCGATTTAAGCAAGGATATCAGCGATCAGCTATGGGCTAACCGAAAGTACAACAAGATCCTGCTGGACCCTTCGAGAGCCGGTGCATCGGAGGTCTTGCAGCATTTCAAAAAATGGCGGCCTGGGCAGATCGTTTATGTATCCTGCAATCCATCAACCCTTGCCCGCGACGCCGGTATTCTGGTTAATGAACTGGGCTATAAATTGATTAAAGCCGGGGTGATGGACATGTTTCCACAGACGGGGCATGTAGAATCGATCGCTTTATTTGAAAAATAATCAACATCATTATAGCTTGGGGCGGTTTCATTTCGTGCTCCAGCAGAGTCGGATAGCAACCGCCAGTCAACCTAAAGCATCAAAAACAATCAGAAACCGGTCATGAAAAAAATCGCTTGGCAAAGCCAGGTCGGCGATAAGAATCAAGACTTAAGAATTATGGCGGATTGCCAAACGTCGAATCCACCTTCACCTTACCTGTTGGTTGTTCCGTTATTGTTTCGAGTGCTTGTTGCAATGTTTTGAAATGAATTTACACAGTCTCCCAGACCCTCACTGAACCTACGCCTGAATACTCATGTGCTAAAACATTGCGCATACAAGCGATTTCTCGCCAGGGAATATTAGGTTGTTCCGTCAGCCAGGATTCAATACCAAAGCCTTAAGTGCTTCGCCGATGATTTCCAGATTGCGGATCACCGCATCCTGAGTTTCTCTGTCACCCGGTTTTCAACCACATGAAACCGCTTTGCCAGTTCGCTGTCAACGCAGATTATTAAATATTTTTGATTTAGATGGGATAAAATAACCGAATAAGCCATCGTAATTTTCATAGTGATAAAAAAACATGCCAATCAGACAATTTAAAACGAGCAAACCAAAATCCATAATTTTTACAAATCCGGATTTGGGGATGGATAAGCAGCAATTGCTTAATGATTTTAGACACTATTACGGCCATCGGCTTGGCAGGGATGAAAACTGTCAATCCCTACACTACGCCTTTGAAGCTTTATCCCTGGCTATCAGCGACCGGCTGACCGAGCGCTGGAAGAGGACCTATAAGGCTTATAAAGATACTGATTGTAAAAGAGCCTGTTATTTATCGATGGAGTTTTTGATGGGGCGCACGCTCAGCAACGCCATGCTGAGTCTGGGGATTAGCAATGTGGTCGACAGCGCCATGTATGAACTGGGCCTGGATCTTGAAGAACTGATTGAAAACGAGCCGGATGCAGGCTTGGGCAATGGTGGCCTCGGCCGTCTGGCCGCCTGCTTCATTGACAGCTGCGCCACCTTGCAACTGCCGGTAACCGGCTATGGCTTGCGTTATGAATATGGCATGTTTACCCAACTGATCGATAAAGGTGAGCAGGTAGAAGAACCCGACCATTGGCTGCGCAACGGCAATGTCTGGGAAATCGAGCGGCTTGAATATAAGCAACGCATTAAATTCGGCGGCCACACTGAGACGCATCTTGATGAAAATGGCAATACCCGGGTCAGTTGGGTCGACACGCACGACGTCTTTGCGGTGCCGTTTGATACGCCCATTCCCGGCTATCAGAACGGCACCGTAAATACCTTACGGCTATGGAAAGCTACCGCCACCGAAGAATTTGACTTGCGCGAGTTTAACGAAGGCGATTATGCCGATGCGGTTGCGTCCAAAAACACCGCCGAGAATATCACTATGGTGCTGTATCCGAATGACGCCAATGAAAACGGCAAGGAGCTGCGGCTGCGCCAGCAATATTTACTGGCCTCGGCCAGTCTTCAGGACATCATCGCCATATGGGTAGGCCGGCATGACCACGATTTTACTCATTTTGCAGACAAAAACTGCTTTCAGTTAAATGATACCCATCCCAGCATCGCGGTCGCCGAACTCATGCGTCTGCTGGTGGACATTCACGGGCTGTCCTGGGATGAAGCCTGGACAATAACACGCAAGACCATGGCCTATACCAATCATACACTGCTGCCCGAAGCCCTGGAACGCTGGTCAGTCAGCCTGTTCAAGCAGTTGTTGCCACGGCTGATGGAGATCATTTTCGAGATTAACGCCCATTTTCTGGCCGAAGTCTCCGCGCACTGGCCCGGCGATAAGGCCCGCCTGACCCGTATGTCTCTGATTGAAGAGGGCGATGTCCAGCACGTTAGAATGGCCTATCTGGCCATTGTCGGCAGCTATTCGGTCAATGGCGTTGCGGAATTGCACTCCCGGCTATTGCAGCAAGGCCTGTTCCGGGACTTCTATGAGCTGTGGCCGTACAAATTCAATAATAAAACCAACGGCGTTACGCCCCGGCGTTGGCTGGCGGCCTGTAACCCGGAATTGGCTGCCCTGATTACCGACACTATCGGTGACGGCTGGATAACGGATCTGTCCCAGCTGAAAAGACTGGCGCCTTTTGCTGAAGACAAGGCCTTCCGCCAGCGCTGGTATAACGTTCAGCAAGGCGCGAAACAAAGAATGACCAATTTTAAAAAGCAGGAACTGAATATAGACCTGAACGTGAATGCCTTGTTCGACGTCCAGGTCAAACGTGTGCATGAATATAAACGCCAATTATTGAATGTCTTGCATGTCATTCATCTTTATGACCGCATCAAGCGCGGCGATACCGCAAACTGGACCGACCGCTGCGTATTAATCGGCGGTAAAGCCGCGCCTGGTTATTACATGGCCAAACGCATTATCAAACTGATTAATAATGTCGGCAATGTCATTAATCACGATCCTGACGTGGGCGATAAATTAAAACTGATTTTCCTGCCGAACTATCGGGTTTCCGCCATGGAAACCATCTGTCCGGGCGCCGATCTGTCCGAGCAGATTTCCACCGCCGGCAAGGAAGCGTCCGGCACCGGCAACATGAAATTCATGATGAACGGCGCCTTGACCATAGGCACGCTGGACGGCGCCAATATCGAAATCCGTGACGAAGTCGGGGATGAGAACTTCTTTTTGTTCGGGCTGACGGAAGAACAGGTTGAAGATATGCGTCATCATTACGACCCGGTCGGCATGATTGCCCAGGATGAGGATTTGCAAAGGGTCATCCACCTGATCGAGTGCGGGCATTTTAACCAGTTTGAACCGGACATTTTCGATGATATTCTGCTGTCGATAAAAAGCCCGCATGATCCATGGATGACGGTGGCGGATTTTCGCAGCTTTGTCGAAGCCCAAAAACGCGTGGAAGCCGCGTACCAGGATAAAGAGCGCTGGACTAAAATGAGCATTTTAAATTGCGCCCACAGCGGCAAGTTCTCTACCGACAGGACCATCTCCGAATACAATAATGAACTTTGGAAGCTGACTCCGATCAGTGTTCCGAGGAAGACAGATACATCAGCCTGTTATTAATCGTCAAATCGTGCCGATTAGTGTTTCATATTGTTCTGTATGAACCTGAAATTCCGGCAAACACCGGCAATATTATCCGTTTATGTGCAAATTCCGGGGCTCAATTACATTTAATCAAACCCTTGGGCTTCGAACTGGACGATAAGAAGCTGCGCAGAGCTGGGCTGGATTATCATGAATGGGTAGCTGTCAAGGAGTATGTTTCGTGGCAAGCTTATATGGAAAGTGTTAAACCTGAACGGATTTTTGCTCTGACGACTAAAGGCAAGCAAATAGTCAGCGATATCAACTTTCGCGCTCAGGATGCTTTTTTATTCGGCCCTGAGACCAGAGGCTTGCCTGAAGCCATTCTGGCGGAGCTCGGTTCCGCCAGATGCTTGTATTTACCCATGCAGGCTGAAAGCCGGAGTTTGAATTTATCCAATACTGTCGCTGTTGTGCTTTATGAGGCCTGGCGGCAATTATCTTTTTCGGGTGCGCTAATAAAGTAAAAAGTAGCCGGATGGTATTAAATCTAGGACCAAGCGAATGTCAGACGTTAAAATTTATGACGTAAAGCCCGATATAGCGGCCCAGGCGCATATAAGTAACGAAATCTATAAAGCCATGTATCAGCGTTCGCTTAAGGAGCCCGAGGCTTTCTGGGCTGAGCAGGCGGAGCAAATTTTGCACTGGAGCAAGCGTTGGGATACCGTTATGGACTACGATTACCGGACAGGTCATATTCGCTGGTTTGAAGGCGGAAAACTTAACGTCAGCGTCAACTGCATTGATCGCCATCTTGAAACACGCGCCGATCAAGTGGCTATTATCTGGGAAGGCGATAATCCGGCTCATGACAAAAAAATCACCTACAGGCAGTTGCATGAGCAAGTCTGCAAGTTTGCCAATGTCTTAAAAGCGCAAGGGGTAAAAAAAGGCGACCGAATTTGCATTTACTTGCCGATGATTGCAGAAGCTGCAACAGCGATGTTGGCCTGCACCCGTATCGGCGCGGTACATTCCATCGTTTTTGGCGGTTTTTCCGCCGAAGCCTTAAAGGACCGCATACTGGATTCGGACTGCAATTATCTGATTTGCGCAGATCAAGGCTACCGCGGCGGCAAAACCATACCGATTAAGGCGAATGTTGATCAGGCCGCAGCTTCCTGCCCCCGGCTTGAGAAAGTCATCGTTATAAAAAACTGCGGCAACCCCGTAGACTGGCACGAACAGCGTGACGTCTGGTACCATCAACAGATGGCGGAGGCTTCCGGCGATTGTCCTGCCGAAGAAATGGATGCCGAAGATCCGTTATTTATTTTATACACATCAGGTTCGACGGGTAAACCCAAAGGCGTTTTGCATACGACCGGCGGTTATTTGTTATATACCGCCATGACCCACAAATATGTGTTTGATTACCACGATGGGGATATTTACTGGTGTACCGCTGATATAGGCTGGGTAACCGGTCATTCCTATATGATTTACGGTCCGCTGTGCAATGGCGCGACCACCCTGATGTTTGAAGGCGTGCCGACCTATCCTGAAGCGGATCGTTTCTGGCAGGTTATCGACAAACACCAGGTCAATATTTTCTATACCGCCCCGACCGCAATCCGCGCTTTAATGGCGCAGGGCGATGAATTTGTTGCGCGAACCGACCGCGGCAGCCTGCGCATCCTCGGCAGCGTCGGCGAACCTATAAATCCGGAAGCCTGGGAATGGTTTTACCATGTGGTAGGCAATGGCAAGTGCCCCATTATGGATACCTGGTGGCAGACCGAAACAGGCGGTATATTAATTACACCCTTGCCGGGAGTCACCGCATTAAAACCGGGATCGGCTACCTTGCCCTTCTTCGGCATCAAGCCCGAAATTATGGATAACCAGGGCCGCATTATGGAAGGCGCAGCAGAGGGCATTTTAGTAATAAGCCATTCCTGGCCGGGACAAGCGCGAACCGTATATGGCGATCATCAACGTTTTGTCGACACCTATTTTAAAAACTACCCCGGCTATTATTTTGCCGGCGATGGCGCGCGCCGTGATGATCAGGGATATTACTGGATTACCGGGCGGGTCGACGATGTGATTAATGTATCAGGTCATCGAATGGGTACGGCAGAAATTGAAAGCGCCCTGGTGCTGCATGAACAGGTCGCGGAAGCCGCCGTGGTCGGTTTTCCTCATGACCTCAAGGGGCAAGGCATTTATGCTTATGTTACTTTAAAAGTCGGTGCTGAGCCTTCGGAAGAACTGAGAAAAGAACTGATCAATCTGGTCAGGAAAGAAATCGGCGCCATTGCCAATCCTGATTTTATTCAATGGGCGCCGGGCTTGCCAAAAACCCGCTCAGGCAAAATCATGCGGCGTATTTTGCGTAAAGTGGCTGCGAATGAACTTGAAAACCTGGGCGACACCTCCACGCTGGCCGATCCTTCAGTCGTTGAAGACATTATTGACCATAGGGCTAATAAATAAGCGTAAGCTACCTGGATATGTTACTGTAAGCTGTCGTCCTGCCTCCATGATTAAATTGTCCACCGGATGGTGCAAGAATGGATTATGAAAATACTTTTTGTCACCAGTGAAGCCCACCCCCTGATTAAAACCGGAGGCCTGGCCGACGTTGCGGGCAGCTTGCCTAAAGCATTGCTGGAGCTGGGGCTGGATGTGAGGCTTATCATTCCCAAATATCAAGCCCTCCAGACGACTGAAGAAATTTACTTCAAAAGTACGGTGCAGGTCAATAATACCAAAGCCAATATCCTGGAAACCCGCCTGCCCGGAACCCAGGTTATCGTATGGCTGGTAGATTGCCCGGAATTTTTTAATTTTCCCGGCAATCCCTATCTCGATGAAAAAGGTAATGCCTGGGCGAATATTGCCGAACGCTTCGCCCTGTTTTGCCGTATCGTCGCAGAAGTGGCGATGAATCGGGGCTATTTACACTGGACGCCTGATATCGTCCATTGCAATGACTGGCAGAGCGGCCTGGTTCCTGCTTTACTGTCACTGGAACACAAGCGGCCCGCTACTGTTTTTTCAATACACAATTTATCCTATCAGGGCTTGTTTCCAAAGGCCACTCACACTTTACTGAACCTGCCCGGCCAGCTTTGGAACACGAACGGCGTTGAGTTCAACGGCATGTTGTCGTTCCTTAAGGGCGGACTGGCTTGCTCAGATCGTATCACTACAGTCAGCCCTACTTATGCGCATGAAATCCAGACAGCTGATTTTGGCTATGGTCTGGAGGGATTATTAAGCTACCGTAAAGACAGCCTGTCCGGTATTATCAATGGCATAGACGCCGAATACTGGAATCCCGAAACCGATCCCAGCATTAGCAGTAATTTCAATGCCTCAACATTAAACAAAAAACTGCTCAACAAAACCGCTCTGCAAAACAGATATTCTCTGTCCGTTGGCAATAATATCCTTGTTATTGCGGTTATCAGCCGGATGGTGGAACAAAAAGGGATAGATCTGGTGTTGAAATGTCTTCCCGAAATGCTGACGCTGCCCCTGCAATTTATATTCCACGGCAGGGGTGATAAACACTTCGAACAGCAGCTAAACCGTTTCGCTAAAGCTTATCCCGATAAAATGGCTGTAATTATTGGCTATGAGGAAGAACTCGCTCATCTGATTGAAGCAGGCGCAGATGTTTTCCTGATGCCATCGCGGTATGAACCTTGCGGGTTAAACCAGCTGTACAGTCAGCGCTATGGCACTGTTCCCATAGTCAGAAAAACCGGAGGTTTGGCTGATACTGTCGTTGATGCCTTGCCGGAAACCCTGCGCGATAAAACCGCAACCGGCTTTGTTTTCAGGAAAGCCACTTGCGGAACCTTAATGGAAGCGATTAAACGCGCACTGACCGTATACGGCCAACCCGAATCCTGGAAGCAATTACAAGTCACCGGGATGAAAAAAAACTTCTCCTGGAAAAAAAGCGCCAAGGAATACCTGGCGCTATATGCCCTTTTAAGTCCTCACGCCCAATCCCCGCAAAAATAATTAATCTTTGTTATCCGAGCTGAAGAAACCTGAAAATAGCTCGTCTAATGTACCCCAGGCTAATATTTAACATACGCCTTAACAAAGTTCCTTGATAACGCTCAGTATCTGGTTTAAAGTGGCGAGCAACGACGGCAAGGCCATACTATCAGCAACTGATCCGGAACAGTGTATTAGGTAGTCATTAAACAAATTCTTTGACACAAAATTATGACCACATCCCGCGAAAATCATTTACAACCATCCCAGCTAGTCGGCCTGGAAAAGTGCCCCAGCGGCATCCCCGGACTGGACCAGATATCCAACGGTGGTCTGCCTCGTGAACGAACGACACTGGTATGCGGGGGCGCCGGCTCGGGCAAAACCCTGATGGGTATAGAGTTTCTGGTCAAGGGCGCGGTTGAATACGGCGAGCCCGGCGTTTTAATGTGCTTCGAAGAAAACGCCGAGGAACTCGCCCAGAATGTAGCCTCTCTGGGATTTGATCTGAACGGTCTGATCGCGAACGGGCAACTGGTCATCGATTATGTCCGAATCGAGCGCAGCGAGATCGAGGAGACCGGCGAATACGACCTCAGCGGTCTGTTCATTCGCCTGGGATTGGCCATCGATACGGTAGGCGCCAAACGAGTCGTGCTGGATACCCTCGAGGCGCTGTTCGCCGCCCTGCCCAATGAGAGCATTCTGCGTGCGGAACTGCGGCGGCTGTTCCGCTGGCTGAAGGATAAAGGCGTTACCGCCATCATAACCGGAGAACGCGGTGAAGGTAGCCTGACCCGCTTCGGACTGGAAGAATACGTCTCCGACTGCGTGATCGTGCTCGACCAGCGGATCGTTAACCAGATTGCCACCCGTCGTTTGCGCATAGCCAAGTATCGCGGCTCGGCTCATGGCGCCAACGAATACCCCTTCCTGCTGGATGAAAAGGGTTTCACAGTAGTGCCCATAACCGCGATCAGCCTGCAATACTCCGTTTCTACCGAACGGGTCTCCACCGGGATTCCAAAACTCGACCTCATGCTGGCAGGCAAGGGCTATTATCGCGGCAGCACCTCGCTGATCACGGGCACGGCAGGGAGCGGCAAAACCAGTCTGTCCGCTCAGTTCGTCGATGCAGCCTGCGGTCGTGGTGAACGCACTTTGTATTTTCTCTTCGAGGAAGCTCCGGAGCAGTTCATGCGCAATATGCGCTCTATCGGCATCGACTTGCAACGCTGGGCGGACAAGGGCCTGCTCCGTTTCCATGCATCGCGGCCCGCCACCTATGGGTTAGAAATGCATCTGGCATTCATTGAACGGATGGTTGAGCAGTTCCAGCCCCAGGTTGTGGTGCTCGACCCGGTCTCCAGCTTCGATTCGGCCGGCAGCTTGCCGGAATCCCAAACCATGCTGATGCGGCTGATAGACTTTTTGAAATCCCGCCGGATCACCACGCTGTTCACCAGCCTGACCGCAGCCGGCAACGCGGCAGAGCAGAGCGAAATGGGCATTTCATCCCTGATTGACTCCTGGCTGCTGCTGCGCAACCTGGAGCAGGGCGGAGAGCGAACCCGCCTCCTGTATATCCTCAAGGCACGGGGTACTGCCCATTCCAACCGGATCAGAGAATTTGTCATGACCGACAATGGCATCGATCTGCTGGACGTTTATGTCGGACCAGAAGGCATTCTGACCGGTTCGGCCCGAATATTCCAGGAGATGCAGGACCGGCTGGCCGACCTTGAGCGCCGCCAGGATAATGAGCACAAGCATTTGATCATCGAGCGCAAGCGCAAGGCGCTGGAGGCCAAGATCGCCGAGCTTCAGGCAGAGTTCGATACAGAACTGCACGAAATAGAAACGTCCATTGCCGCATCGGAACTTGATGCAGAAAGACAACTCAGCGGCCGCATGTATGTGGCCGCCACGCAAAAATCAAAAGCACTATCCGAGCCGAGCCCGGCACATGAAGGGGACCAGAAGTGACGAACAATCCAGAAAATACTGACGAGAAAGCCGAGACTGCCGAAAAGCAAAGAGCCGAGTGGGATCTGCGTCTTTATGTTGCAGGGCAGACTTCTCACTCCCTTGTGGCATTTAACAACCTCAAAAAACTGTGCGAGGAACACCTCCAGGGACGCTACCATATTGAAGTCATTGATCTGCTGGTGAATCCCAAACTTTCCCGGGATGATCAGATACTGGCAGTGCCAACCCTGGTGCGCAAATTGCCTGAACCGATCAGAAAGATCATCGGCGACCTGTCTGATACGGAACGGGTGCTGGTAGGCTTGCAATTGCGCCTTGCCAAATAAAGGGGATAACAAAGCCTTGAAATTATAGACAATGAGCTTGGAGGGTGAGCAAGAAAATTAACAAACAGAAGCGCCGGTTCATCAGCATCATGAGCGGCTTGACGGCTCCGGTTACCCGTATGGACTGAAAAATGCGCAGATTAATCCCGGTGCGCAGATCATTGCTATCGCTGATACGGCTGAGGCAATGTCCTCGCATTGTGCACATCGCGCGGCGTTAGGTATTGATGCTGCGCTCGAAGAAATTCAGAAAAACCGGGACAGAACTTATAATGCTGAAGCGGTTGACTCCTGTGTTCGGCAATTTCGCGAAAAAGGCTTTACCTTTTCCGGTCTAACGATATGATGTCATGGATTTATCCCGGAGGCGCTTTGTTAGTTTCTATTTCGATACAAGCAGAGGAATTTGAGAAGTTGTTGATAAAAACCTGAGCATCTGCATATTACCTGATATGACCGTATTCGTTCACGCAAGGCAAGCCGACATCACCACTCTGGCAGTTGATGCCATCGTCAATGCGGCAAACTCATCATTGCTTGGCGGTGGCGGCGTCGATGGGGCCATTCATCGTGCCGCAGGTCCTGAGCTGCTTCATGAATGCCGCCTGCTCGGCGGCTGCCGGGTTGGTGATGCAAAGCTCACTAAAGCCTACCGGCTGTCTGCCAGGTACATTATTCATACTGTCGGCCCTGTCTGGCGCGGAGGCGATCAGGGAGAACCGGAGTTGTTGGCTTCCTGTTATCGCCGCTCCCTGGAGGTTGCCGCTGAACAAGGCATTCGCACCATTGCCTTTCCAGGCATCAGCACCGGCATCTATGGATATCCTGTCGAGTCGGCCGCCAAAATCGCGGTAGACACCGTGTTGTCTTCATTGACCGGATTGCCCTCATTTGAAGAAGTCATTTTCTGCTGTTTTTCCGATAGAGATTTTTCGATTTACCAAAGATTGATTCCCACCAGCCAAGCCTGAGCCGTTATAATCCTGCGTGACTATTTATCCGTTAATTTCAAACGCTTCCGGAATGGCTGAAGCACTATTTTTCCTCTAACGACCAGCCTGATTAATACGATGAAACATCCGGAATTCCCCCTGACCGACGAATTAATTTATCTTAACCATGCCGCCGTGGCTCCCTGGCCTAAAAGAACCAGCGCAGCGGTGATCAGGTTTGCAGAACAAAACACCCGTTACGGCTCGCACTTTTATCCGGACTGGCTGAACAAGGAAGCTGAATTACGCACACAATTACAAACTTTATTAAACGCCCCCTCCGCTGACGATATTGCGCTGGTTAAAAACACATCGGAAGCCTTATCCTTTGTTGCTTATGGCTTGGCCTGGCGACCCGGCGATAATATTGTGTCCAGCAACGAGGAATTTCCGTCCAATCGTCTGCCCTGGGAATCTTTATCGGATCAGGGCGTGGAATTTCGCCAGGCCGATCTGTACAGTGCCGGTACGCCCGAGGAAGCTTTATTCGCTCTGGTCGATGGCAATACGCGTTTGCTGACCATCAGCTCCATACAGTTTGCCTCGGGCCTGCGTATGGACCTGGAAAAGATAGGCAAATTCTGCAAGCAGCGCAATATCCTGTTTTGCATAGACGCCATCCAGAGTCTGGGCGCAGTGGAGTTTGACATTCAGGCTTATTATGCGGATTTTGTCATGGCCGATGGCCACAAGTGGATGTTCGGCCCTGAAGGTCTGGGTGTTTTTTATACCACTCCCGAGGCCAGAGACAAGCTAAAACTGACCCAATACGGCTGGCACATGATGAAAGACACCCATAATTATGAAAACGAGCCGTGGCAAACTCATCCCACTGCCCGCCGCTTTGAATGCGGCAGTCCGAACATGCTGGGCATCCATGCTTTTTCCGCCAGTTTGTCTTTATTGCTGGAAACAGGCATGGCTGCGGTCGAAGCGCAGGTTTTGGAAAAGTCCGATTATTTAAAGGAGGCGATTGATAAAAACAGGCAGCTGGTTTTATTGTCCGCGAAGCAAAGTCAACTGAAATCAGGTATTGTTACTTTTAAGCATCTGACGGTCTGCAATGAAAAGTTGTATGGCTATTTGCAGGCAAATGGCGTAGTTTGCGCCTTGCGCGGCGGCGGCATACGATTTTCGCCGCATTTTTATAATACCCTTGAGGAAGTTGACCGGGCGCTTGAGTTAGCGGCCTGTTGCAGTCAATAGGCTGCTTTTTATAAATGGACCGCCTCCGGACACAAGTGAGGCAAAATTAATATTTGCTCTGAAAACCTCCTTCAGCATAATTAAAATCTTTTAATCAGATTAATTAAACACATCAGATGACATACAAATCAACCAGCATCAGCTTTATCGTTGCTATCTGCATTATTGTCTGGTTACATTTTTTTTCGGGAATCAGTCTAACGTGGCTGATATTGCCGGGCTCGGTTTACCTGGCACTAGCTATTTACGGCACATCAGTCATTCACTCCAACTTTTACGGCCGGCTTTATTGTTATGCGAATACTTCCGAGAAAGAAATCGCCCTGTCGTTTGACGACGGCCCGAATCAGGAATACACGCCGAAGGTGCTCTCAACCCTGGCGCAATATAATGCGCCGGCAACTTTTTTTGTTATCGGAAAAAACATTCAAGGCAATAAAAATATTTTGAAGCAAATAGACGCAGAAGGGCACAGTATTGGCAACCATAGTTACACGCATTCTTACTTTCTGGATTTTAAAAGCGTGCGGGGCTTTAAGGATGAACTAAACCGCACGGAAGAGAGTGTCTTTAAAGTCACCGGTAAACGCATGAAATTATTCCGGCCGCCTTACGGAGTCACCACGCCTCATCTGATAAAAGCGGCAGAATTATTGAATTACAATATCATAGGCTGGAGCATCCGCTCACTGGATACAACGAACGATACGGCGCAAATTATAACCCAGCGGGTGCAAACACAAATTAAACCGGGCGCTATTGTCCTGTTTCATGACACTTCGGATAAAACCGTCGAGGTTTTAAAACAAACGCTTGATTTTGCGAAAGAAAACGGCTACAAAATTGTCAGCGTGGAACAGCTTCTGAAAATTGACGCCTATCAATAACTGCGAGGCAGGCGTTACCCTTTTTCGGATTCAAACTGTTAAATATGAATCAAGAGCTAAATTTGAGAATATAAAATCAAGCATTTACTTTTGTGGGAGCGGCTTTAGCCGCGAAGAGCGCCGCTAAAGCCGCTCCCACGATAACTCATATTGTCCAAGTTATTTAGTTACCTTTCCTAAAGAGGTCAAGATTCGGCTAACTGCGTAACATCAGTTAATAATTTATCCTGATGCCTATTTCGGCGCTGCGCCCCGGATCGGGGGCGAAATTACGCAGATAGGAAGTCGAGTTCCGGATATTTTCATTCAGCATGTTTTTGCCTTTGGCAAACAGCATCACCTCGGAATCATGAAAACTTGCCAGGCGATATTGTGCATTCAGATTCAGCAATAAATAACCGGGCGTATTTGATTGATTTTCACCGGCATGAGTCTGCGCTTCGCCTCGCGTTAGTCGTGCATCAGCCGTCCAGTCGTCTTTTTCGTAACTGAGTTGCAAGCCATAACGCAACGGCGGCATACGCGGCACATCGCCGCCCTGATTAAATGAACCGCGGGTATAATCGCCGAACAAAGTCAAATCGACTGCGCCGTAGCGGTTTTCCATCAGCGGAAATACCGCCTTGGCTTCAAAGCCGCGGAAAATAGCGTTGGCCTGAGCGCTTTGCAATACCGGAAGACAAGCGCCTGCATGTCCTGAGCAAGTGGCCTCAAAGTCGCCCACATCCTCGTTAAACACGTCATTTGCCTGTTGCTGAAAAATGTAATCATTAACCCAGTTATGGAAAAAATTAAACTCGGCTGTCATCCAGTCGGCGTTAAATCGATAGCCCAGATCCAGGTTATAGGAAATTTCTTTTTTCAGGTCCGGATCACCCAATTCGTAGCTCATTGTCGCTTCATGGACGCCATTGGAGAACAATTCCTGTACCTGTGGCGCGCGTTGGGATTGGGTTACCGCCAAGCTCAACTGATGCTGTCCGGTAATATCCCATAATGCCGAAACGGAACCGCTGAGCGGCACATAGGATACGCTGCGATAGGTTTCTTCCGGCGCAATGCCTTGCCACTCGCCGCGCACGCCCAGTTCGTAAGTGACATCGTCGATGGCGAAAGACTCGACGGCAAACAGACCGTAAGAATCAATAGCGGATTTCGGGACTATTGCTTCTTCGCCAAGCGCTGAAAATTGACTGTTGACTGATTGAAAACCCAGTACACCTTTCACTATACCCAGAGGCCGATGCTCAAGTTCCAGACGGCTCTCGTAGGACTTATTGAGAAATGTTGTAGCCGGCGTGCCGTTATCCAGTTCAACATGCTTGTAATCAGTGTAACCGAATTTCATGCGCGCTTCTTCAGCAAACGCGAAAGGTTTATTGAGTTGGCCTTTAAAATCATATTTGGTCTGGTTCATCTGGATCCTGACGGGCGGGCTACCCGTGCCATTGGGAGGAATGCCGTAATTTTTATCGAGAGTGTTAATTGCAGCGCCGACCAGACCCACGTTGCCTATTATCGAAGCGCCGGCTGACCCGCCCTTTGACCGTGCATTCGAATTATTAATAAGGCCGAATGGATTTTCCAGAACGGGAGTGCCTTCGAGAGTAGGATCGGTAGCTCGCGCCGCAGATTCATCTATCGGATGCCCGCCGATATGGACACTGCCCTGATCGCGATAAAAACCATCGACATGATAGGCGAACATGTCCTTGCCGCCTTCAAGTTTAAGTGCGCTGGAGGTTTCGGTGGCGGCCGAGCCATAGCGCTGCTCACCCGCTCCGCCGATCAGCTTGTCGGGCACTTGTTCCGGAATCCGGTTGTCGATAACGTTGACCACGCCGCCGATGGCGCCATTTCCATATAATAATGTGGACGGGCCGCGCAAGACTTCAACCCGTTCAGCGATTATCGGATCGACGCCATTGGCATGGTCGGGGCTTAAGGATGAAGCATCATTATTGCCCAGGCTGTTTTGCAGAACCCGCACACGCGGGCCTGACTGCCCTCGAATGACCGGCATTCCAACGCCAGGCCCAAACGATTGGCTGTTAATGCCGGGTTCGTCTTTCAGTGTATCGCCAATAGTTTGACCGATCTTTGTCCTTAATTCATCCCCCGACAATACCGTCACCGGGCGGGCTGATTTTGAAGTCGTCTGTTTGATGCCCGCGCTATTGACGACTATGTCGTCCAGTTTCAGGAGGCTGGTGTCTTCAGCCTGGGCATGAGAACTTACAGCGCCTGTTGCTATAAAAAAAATGGCGAGTTTTTTGTTCATTAGGCCGTTTGTTGTGTTTGATGAAATTGGATATCCTTATAAAGGTATGTTATAACATAACATATTGCAACCATTTTTTTAGCCGAAAAGGCAACAGCTTCTATTAATGCACGAGAAAATCGGCATCAAGCCTATCAGCAAAGAAATGTATTTTGCGGATTTATAATGTTCCGACGAATCAGGATTACCGGCCACAGCCCCGTGGCGATCATGCGAGAGGCTGGAACCGGTAGATAATCAAGAACGTAAAGCCGATACGGAACATCAAACTATTTATGGTGTTGTACTTCATCTAACACGGCGATTGCTTCTTTACAGCTAATGATATATTTCGTGTTGTCCAGTATATAACCGGCCACATATTCAATGGCTTGCCAAGGATGGGGAGGTAGAATCGCGTCTGGAACAGCGATCGAGAGCGCCAACAGTAGGCACTTCAGGTGATGCAGGAGCGGTTGCCGAGGCGAAGCAAAACAAAGCCACTCGTCTTCGGGTGCGAGAGCCCGATTTAAATAATCGTCGCGTTAGCGATATTTTAAAGAGAGGTCAAGACTTGGTTAACTGCGTAACATCAGTTTGATAAAATAGGTCTACTATCGCTGTAATATGCCAGGGGCGCAAGCAACTGTATTTCATAAATAAACCGTATTAATACCTGGACAAGGTAAAGAGAGTAAGATGTCAAAAAGATTATTTCATGCCTATTCCATGGGTTCTGATCGGGAGGACGTTTGGGCGGCACATGAAAAGAAAGCAATGGACGATGGTCGGGATTATCTGGATATTGATATCGCCAGTCAGCAATTGACGATTTATAAGCATGGAAACAAAATGCAGAGCTATCCCGTATCTACTGCCAAAAAAGGCGCAGGAGAATTGGTGGAAAGCGAATGCACACCCAGAGGCTGGCACAGGGTCCGGGCTAAAATCGGTAAAGACCAACCGTTACAGGCCGTTTTCATCGGTAGACGCGCTACAGGTGAAATTTATAGTTCGGATTTAGGCGTACAATATCCTCAGCGCGACTGGATATTAACGCGGATTCTATGGCTGGGCGGATTGGAGCCGGGAAAAAATCGCTACGGCAATGTCGACACGACATGGCGTTACATTTATATACATGGCTGCCCTGATGAATTAATGACAGGCCATCCCGCTTCGCATGGTTGTATACGTATGAAAAATTCCGACGTACTGGATTTGTTTAATCAGGTAGAAGCTGGAATCAAGGTTTACATTCATGAATAAAACACGGATTGTTTTAGGTATAGAATATGACGGCAGCGGTTTTTCAGGCTGGCAGTGGCAATCCCGTCAACGCAGTATACAGCAAACGCTCGAACAGGCCTTATCCAAAGTTGCGAACCATCCCGTTATGGTTTTATGCGCGGGAAGGACCGATGCTGGAGTTCACGCCATTGAACAGGTCGTTCATTTTGATACCGGGAGTGAACGTGACCTTCATGCGTGGATACTGGGTGGTAATAGCAATTTGCCGGACGATGTCAAAATTACCTGGGCCAAAAAAGCAGTAGGCGATTTCCATGCAAGATACAGCGCCATCGCCCGTTTTTACCGCTATGTCATCCTTAACCGGCCTGTCAAATCAGCGTTATTACGCAAGCAGGTAACCTGGTGTTATAACCCGCTGAATGAGCAAAAAATGCATGAAGCGGCGCAACACTTGATTGGGCAGCATGATTTCTCGTCATTCCGGGCGCAGGGTTGTCAGTCCAAAAGCCCCTGCCGGACAATGTACTTTATTGATGTTTATCGAAAGGAAGACAAAGTGATTATCGATATTTCAGCCAACGCTTTTTTGCATCATATGGTTAGAAATATCGCCGGTGCTTTGATGGATATCGGCATGGGAAAACAGCCTGTAGAATGGATGCAACATTTGCTTGAGGTTAAAAGCCGCAAGCTTGGCGGTATAACTGCGCCGCCTGACGGATTGTATTTGGGCGCCGTTTATTACCCGGATTATTCAGGCATTGCAAAACACCCGGTCTTCGATAAATTACCCGTCGATGCCAAGCGCTTTGATTAGGCAGAAGTTCATCCTCTTTAGCCTTTGGCCCTGCATATTTGCAATTGCTCAATTTTCGAGTAGATTATCATTTTTTGAAAACCTTAAAAAACTATTGATATGAGTAACTTTTTATCTTTCCAGATTCATGGGGGCGCTGACCACGACGACGGCGGTATTATGGAAAGTGTTTCAAGCCTGTTGGCTTTTTTTGAGAACCTCGCAACTCAAGGGGCGGAGGCTATTTTTTCCTCATTGATGCCTGGAATTTCCGGTATGGATAATCTGCATCCCTTGCTGGTGCATTTCCCTATCGCCTTTTTATCGGTTTTTTTTGCTTTGGATCTTGTGGCTACCTTGGCCAAAAAAACGCAATGGCGCAGCGTTGCCAGCTGGTTTCTTTATATGGGCACAGTCGCCGCAATATTGACTGTTATAACCGGTTTAATCGCCGCTGATTCCGTAGCGCATGGAGAAGACGTCCACGGCATTATGGAGCATCATGAGACTATCGGCATATCGGTGCTTTCCCTGGCAATTCTATTATCGCTTTGGCGCATGAAAAGCGGCGCTTTAATCCGGGGCGGGGCTAACGGTTTTTTCCTTGTGCTTTCGTCCTTCCTTTTTGTGCTTATAATGCTGGGCGCCGATTTGGGCGGTTTTATGGTTTATAAATATGGCGTAGCCGTTAACGCTGTTCCCGTTCCTGAGGATAGCGCCAGCCATGTTCATAATCAGGCGAATGCCCATGAGAACCCGGCTCTGCCTGATCATGATCAAGCCAATATGGTTGAACATGGTCCGGCAGCCGTTTCCGAGCATGAGCATGCAGATGGGCATAAACATGTTCATAAACATGACCATGCGGATGGGCACAAACATACACATACACACACGCACTAATCTATTGGGCGAATTGTTATCCGGTATTTAACAAAATATCTCGCTGGAGCTTAGGTAACATGCAGCAACAGATTTAAAAACTATTAAAAAGAGAGATATTATGAAAACAAGCTTAGCCTTATTAATTATTGCAATCGCCGTTGTATGGGCAATAATCAGTTATGCTGAAACAACCCGGGAAGCATCTTCTACGCTAAAGCCTGAAAATCTTTCTGTCGCCATATTTGCAGGCGGTTGTTTCTGGTGTACCGAATCGGATTTTGAAAAACTGCCGGGAGTCTATAAAGTTACTTCAGGCTTTAGCGGCGGGCATGTTGTTAATCCAAGCTATGAGGATGTTTCAAAGGGTATTACAGGACACATAGAAAGCGTACAGGTGTACTATGAACCCAAGGTGATCAGCTATGAAGCTCTGCTCGAAGCTTTCTGGCGCATGGTCAATCCAACCGATAATGAAGGTCAATTCGTAGACAGAGGCGAACAGTACCGCACCCTGATTTTCTACCAGAATGAAGAAGAGAAAGTAAAAGCGGAACATTCGCGCCAGCTATTAAATAAGTCCGGACGCTATAAAGCACCCGTTATTACTGAAATAAGAAAGGTTGAAGCCTTTTATCCTGCCGAAGAATATCATCAGGATTATTATAAAAAGAACCCTATCCGCTATAAATATTATCGTTTTAATTCAGGCCGCGACCAATATCTGGAAAAAATATGGGGCGATGATTTACATGTAAAGGCAGGCCAGGGAAAAATCGAGACTCAATACAGCAAGCCGGCCGATGAGGTTTTACGTAAAAAGCTAACGCCATTGCAATATCAGGTGACTCAGGAAGAAGCCACGGAACCGCCTTTTAAAAATGCCTATTGGGATGAAAAGCAGGATGGCATTTATGTGGATGTTATTACCGGTGAGCCGCTGTTTTCATCCAGAGACAAATTTGATTCCGGCACCGGCTGGCCCAGCTTTACCCGTCCTCTGGCGCCTGAGAATATCGTTAAAAAAGAGGATTTTCTGCTGATTTTGCCACGTACGGAAGTTCGCAGCCGCTATGGCGATTCCCATCTGGGGCATGTATTCAATGACGGCCCGAAACCGACCGGGCTCAGGTATTGCATGAATTCGGCCGCCTTACGGTTCATTCCGGTAGAAGAACTGGAAGCGGCAGGCTATGGCAAATATTTAGCCGAATTCAAGAAGGGTCAGTAATCGATTAAGAGCCCACCATTAAAGCTTTCCAATGGTGAGCAACCTCAACAAGCTTACCCGTTAACCTGGGCAATCCAGTCTTGCAGATTGTAATAATTGGTAATACGGGCAACCTTGTCATCACGAATTTCGAAAAAGGCGCCTGCAGGCAGGCGATATTTTTGCCCATTTGCGGCCGGCAAACCTTCATCCGTTTTAATATATTCGCCCAATACGACAAATTCAGCCGCCGCCCGCCGGCCATCTTCTGTAGCCATAATGACCATATCAACCAGCTGCTCTTTATAATTGTAATTCATGCAAGCCATGAATTGGGTAAATGCCTCTTTACCAATTTCACGTTTACCCTGATTAATGTCATGTATCACGTCGTCCGTAAGCAAACTCAAAAAAGTATCCATATCGCCGCCATTGAAAGCCGCGTAGTAGCGTTCTACAAGTTTAATGCTGTCCTGTTGGGTCATAAAAATTCCGAAGTTAATATTAAAAATTAGTGGGATATATTTTTACGTATTTTATAGTGAAATACCGCTTTTGCCTTTCATTTTTTTAAGCATTCACCTAAAGCAAAACCTGCTGTAGTTTGCCTCATGATCAATCCGCTATATTCAGATTATATTTCCGCACCCGATAGCGTAAGGTCTCGCGTGTAGCTCCCAGCGCTCTGGCGGCCGCGGTTAAATTATTATCGGCTCTTTCCAGAGCGGTTTTGATGATAAATCGGTCCATATCATCCAGCGCCATGCTGCCGTCCAACGGCAAATAAATGCCTTGTTCATTCGCTCCCGCCTGGAAACGGGCACTCATACTATCCATTTTCCGGCCTTGTTCCCCTGCTCCTGAAAAAGACTCCTGACCGGGCAGTTGCAGCCATTGCACAGGAAATATGGCTCCATCGGAAAACAATACACAACGCTCAATGACATTGCGCAACTCCCTGACATTGCCGGGCCAGTAATGGGCTTTCAGTTTCTTCCAGACCTCTTCCGGAATTTCCTTAACCCGACGTCCGGCTTTGGCATTATATTCTGCAACAAATAACGGCACCAGCTCGTCCAGATCTTCTACAGCGTCTCTCAAGGGCGGCAGGATCACCTTGAATACGCTTAAACGATGATATAAGTCAGCGCGAAAACTTCCCGCTTGCGCCATTTTCTCCAGATCCCTGTTGCTGGCGGCGACAATCTGGACGTCGACACTGATTTCCTTTTCACCGCCCAAACGCCGGACCTTGTGGTCTTCAATCGCTTTAAGCAGCTTGGCTTGCAAATCCAGCGGCATTTCGCCGATTTCATCCATGAACAAGGTGCCGCCGTCGGCCTGCTCCAGCAAGCCCCGATGCCGGCCTGACGCACCGGTGAAGGCGCCGGGCTCATGACCGAATAATTCCGACTCGAGCAATTCCCGCGGCAATGCGGCGCAATTAACCTCAATCATCGGCTGTTGAGCACGGGAACCGCCATAATGCAAAACACGTGCGATCAAGCCTTTGCCCGTGCCGCTTTCGCCCCCGATAATCAACGCGCTGAAAGGCACTTGCGTCAGCTTCCCCAATAACTGGCGAATAGCCTGCGCTTGCCGGCTATGCCCCAGATAAGCCTCGGGCGAATAACGGCGGTGGCCTTGCTTAGTTTGATCGATTACCCTGCGTTGCATGGACGCGCTGCGCGCCGCACTGGTAACGACCAGATCGAGACGCTCGAGATCGCATGGCTTTTCGAGAAAATCATAAGCGCCCAACCGTAAGGCTCTTACCGAATCCGGCACGCTTCCGTAGCCCGTCAAAAACAGCCACTCGGCATAATTGACATTCTTTTTCATGGTTTCCATGAAATCCAGTGCATTTCCATCCGGCAGATTCATGTCGGAAAGAACCAGCAGCGGCTCTATTCTTTTTTTCAGCAATAATGATTTGGCTTCGGCCAAATTTGTAGCCAGCACCACTTCCCAACCGGACTGCCGATAGTGCCGGGATAACTCGGAGCCTAACAGTTTTTCGTCTTCGATAATCAGCAGGGTTTCTATCACTGTCTTCCTCCCACACATTCTTGAGGTAATAGCAGGGTCACGCAAGCGCCATGAGGTTCCTGGTTGCCAAGCGTTATTGTTCCCCCGGCATCCTTGATAAACCGTTGCACCATAGCCAGCCCCAAACCCGTGCCGCGCTGGCGGCTGGTGCGAAACGGACGAATGCCGTAATCCAGCATGTCTTGAGAAAAACCGGGGCCGTTATCGATAACATCAATGTGTAAGCCCTGCGTATCTGCTCGCGTCCTGATACAAATCAAGCCTGATTGCCCATCCAGCGCTTCAGCAGCATTCAGGACCAAATTTAATAATGCCTGGCGTAGGCTGCTTTCAGGCAGATGCACGGGTAACGATTCAGGTGCGTCAATATCCAGTTGAATTGTTTCGGCAATCTGGTAACGCGTCAATGCAAGCAAATCCCGAATCAGTGCTGTCATATTAAAATCGGTGGCAGCTTCCGGCGAATGACGGCTTTGATCGAGCATATCGTTAAGCAGTCTCCCCAGGCGTTTCAGCTCGCTGCTGATCAGTTCCATTCTTTCGCCTTGGTGTTGGTCATCAATTTCACGGCGCAAATTACTGAAAGCCATTTGGATGCCCGCCAGAGGATTGCGTATTTCATGCGCCAATTCAGCTGCAACTTCTCCGATTGCCGCCAGACGTTCGGCTCTCGCCAGGCTATATTGCTGTTCCAATAGAGTCTGTGTGGCTAATCTGACTTCCCGCTGCAAGGATTGTGCATATAAATGTTTAGCTTCTTCCAGCTCCGCAAGATGCGTTACCATTTCATTGTAACTGTTAAAGACCGGCAACAATAATGGATCAAGATGATCGGTAGTGATCGGGGTGTAATTACCATCGGTCAACCGTTCCAGAAGCTTTCTCAGATCATTAAGCGGATGCAGTATTCTGAAGTGAAAAAATAACATCGCTCCCAGCAAGATCACAGTAAAGATTACTAATGCTATGTAAAGGTCAGTTTGCGTATCAAGATTAACATTTTCTAATAATATTTCTCTTTGCAAAGCCTCACGATCCAGGGTCTCACTCATTATTTTAAGCGAGGCTATCAGGCGACTGTATTTTTCTTTGCTGCCCAGCTCATCCACATTAACCAGCATGCTTCTGACAGTTTCCAGATTGATCTTAGTAAACTCTGACAAATAACGATTATCTGCCATTAATGCATCCATTTTATCCAGTGTATTAGTCAACGCAATTGAACTGGAAGTCGGAACCGCTTCGGTCAAATAGCCGATGACCGCCTGTTGTAAGCCCACCGAAACCTTTTGAATACGGTGCGAATAGTTCACATACGATAAAACTGTTTCAACGTGATGCAAATTGCGCCAGATCATGCCGCCAAGAATAGCGACAGCCATTAACAGCAGTCCTAAAAATGCCAGGCCGCGAAGTTTGACAGGGCGGTAAAAAACGGGTTTCATTATGCCTCTATTAAAATTGAATATGCAAAGTCCGGCAATGGTATCGTACCGGCAGCACCTTATCCATTATGACAGTGGCCATCGTAAAGTGTATTTATGAGGCATTATGGCAATAATAAAGTGTGGGAAATCATTTTATCTTGAAAGCAATATTCTCAATCCTGTCAATTTCCGCATCAGTCAATTCAAGCTCATAAATGGCTAAATCCTCTTGCATATGACGTTTTCTCGTTGTCCCTATTAGCGGGATCATTCCAAGTTGCAAGGCGAATCGAAATACGACCTGTGCCAATGAGCAGTCCAGGCGCTTTGAGATAGTCTGCATCTCGGGCCGATTTAACTCAGCCGAATTAGCGGTAAGCAAGGAAAATCCCTGATAGATGATATCATTTGCGTGGCATAGCGCTCTAATCCCGGCATCCCATCGGGTTCGGGCATAACATCTGTTTTGCACAAAGGCAGGTTTGACTTCAGCCTCTTCAATCAGCAATTGCAATTGCTCCAGGCCAATGTTGGAAACTCCGATCAGCCTCACAGAGCCGGATTTCTGCAGGTCTTCCATGGCTCGCCAAACTTCCCGGTCGGCCTCATTCAAGCCATGACCTGAAGCAGGGCCATGCAGAATATACGAGTCCAGGTATGAGGTATTCAGATGCTCCAACGAACTTGTAAACGACTGCCGGACCTGGGCTGCATAGTCTGCTTTCGGATCATAAGGCAGCCGATGATCCTGGCTCGCCGCATAGGTAAACTTCGTTTGCAGAAACAGATCACTGCGTTGCAGGCCATTTTTCGACAAGCCCAGTTGTATGCCTTTGCCAACGCCGGCTTCGTCATAGTGGCAACGCTGATTTGCGGTATCGATGCCTGAAAACCCGGCCTCAATGGCCATAGCGGTTAATTTCGCGGTTTGATCTTCTTTCCAGGCGGTTCCATAAAGAAATGCAGGAATCGTAACGCCTCTATGTTCAATAAGACGGCTGATGGGGTGAGTATCATCTGACATATCGCTTCCTCTTTGGGTTACTATCGTGCTCTGCGTGGTCTATGGCCGCGCAGAGTCCCTTATTTTCCGTATCTCAGCGCCAGATAATCGACGATAATCTGCCGGTCAGCATTATTGATGGGCGCACCCATTAAGTTTATCATCTTATCGACCGTTTTTTCCCAGCCGGCCCTATTCAGAATCCTGTCATTAACAACAATGTAATCCAGGCTGTGACATATGGCGCATTGACTCATGACGCTATCTTTGCCCTGCCCGTCTTTCAAAACTATCCGGCTTTCTCCGGCTGCTGCTGCGGTGGTAAAAACCAGTAACAATAAATGCAATGTACGCATCATGTCCTCCTCATACTCCCCGAATGGTAATCTTCTGTACGGCATTGTGGTGATAGCCGGAAGGATTCGGAATTGGCTCCAACGGTTGACAAGCTCCGGAACAGCTGATGGCCCGTGCCATGATCCTGTACTCCTTGGTGCGTTTGGGCTCGAAGTCATAGCGCCATTGACGCCACGAAAAACGGCCGTAATCCTGTTTCAGCATGGCAGGATGCCAACTGACGCCGTCATCCGTGGAAATCTCCACTTGCGCAATGCCATTGCCGCCATCCCAAGCCACTCCGCTGATCTCCAGGGGTTTAAATACTGGCACGGCCTGCCCGTCAATCAGGCTGGTAATCAGAGAATTGACCACTATTTCCGTAATCGGCACAGTTGCCGGTGTTTCCTGTGAGCTAAAGCCGCCGCCGGGAAAACGACCGCTGGGTATCCGGTAGGCGGTCTTCATCCAGTAGCCATCAAAAGGCTTGGCCATTACATTAATATCAGTCAAATGCTTCATCCAATAGGTAGCTGTCCAGCCGGGCAGAATCAGGCGAGCTGGAAAGCCATTCCAGTGAGGCAAGGGTTCACCATTCATCTCGAAAGCGATCAATGTATTCTCGTCCAGCGCCTTAGCTAACGGCAGGCTCTTGATAAAGTCCGGCGTTATTTCCAGCACTCCGGAATCAGCTCCGTTCAGGCTGACTTCCAGAGCGGACTTCTCGATTCCTGCTTCAGCAAGCACATCTTTCAGGCGAACACCGCGCCAGCGCGCATTGCCCATAGCGCCGGAACCCCACTGTACGCCGGGAACTTGCGGCTGGAACAAACCTCTGCGATTACCGGAGCACAGGCACAGGGCGGCGATTTCAACTGATTTGAAATCTCGGCGCAACTGTTCCAGCGTGAGCGTAAAGGGAGTGCGAACGGCATCGCCGCCGATATGCAATCGCCAATCTTCAGCTTTTACTTCAGGAATCACCGACAGATGATAGCGCACAAAAAAGGCATTGATAGGGGTAAAGGGCGCATCGAAATAGCCGGCCGGAGTTTCATAATTGGGTGGCCGAAATGATTTTTTTATCAGCGCTTTCTTACGGGAAAGGATGTCCATGATCGAAGTTGTCTCCGTTTCTGCGGCAACCAAATCAGCGGCAAGAGCCGACCCCTTCGACAATAACGCGCTACCAAGAGCGGCCAGTCCGCCCGCCGCCTTCTTGATAAAATGCCTTCTATTGACCATAAGCGCCTCCTCAAGTAATCATAACAATGAGCATATTGACCTTATCAGCTGATGCTGCGCATGTATTTCTTCCCGTTTACGCGCCCCGTACCGGAGCTTTCACCAATAGCCTCGTGAAGGCGCGGCAGGAAGGCCGCACATTGTCGAAGAGACGGGAGTCCCTTCGTCAATTCCCGCGTGAAAGCTAAGGAATACAGGAGAAAGCGGCAATCGGTTCGCCTTTTCCTTGGTTACTTTCTATTCGACTCATCAAGGACTGGATTGTATACCTTTGTTTATCGAATATAAAACAAGCATTAAATAATGAATTGAAGGGCCGCTATTTTAGCCGCTTTAGTCACTCTTCGAATTCTCACACGGAAGCGCAGGAAGCGGCCAAAAAGATACGCGCAGCCTGCTGTATAATGGCTAATATTTTTCAGCAGTATTAATTCAGTTGGTGTAGATGGAGCCTGCGTAGTTTCGGCGCCAGTTTTGCCGTCGCTGCAACCACAGCCAACGTCATCAATCCTCCGAAAATCACCGAGGGCACCAATCCCATCAAGCGTGCCGCAATACCCGACTCAAAAGCACCGAGCTCATTGGATGAGCCGATAAAGATGCCGTTAATAGCGGAAACCCGGCCGCGCATGGCATCGGGGGTCGCCAGTTGCAAAATAGTCGTACGCATAACTACCGATACGCCATCGCAGACCCCGGAGAGTAGCAACAGTAACCCGGCAACCCAGAAGTTTGTTGATAAGGCAAAACCGATAATAGACAAGCCAAACCCTGCCACAGCGCCCAGCAACCAGCGTCCGGCGTGCTGATTGAGCGGATGGCGGGCGAGAAATAGCCCGGTCAATACCGCGCCGATTGCCGGAGCGGCCCGTAGAATTCCAAGTCCCTGAGGTCCATAATGGAAGATATCGTGAATGAACGCAGGCAGCATGGCAACGGCGCCGCCGAATAATACGGCGAACATATCCAGAGACTGCGCGCCGAGGATAATCTGGTTGCTGAACACAAAGCGCAAGCCTTCGCCGATACTGGTAAAAACAGGGGCGCTTACCGCTGAAGGAGGTTCCTTAATGCGTAGCAATAACAACGCCACTGCAGCGCTCAGACAAAGGCCGGCGGCAAAGCCATAGGCGGCTGTTTTGCCCGCCCACGCAATCAGAATGCCGCCGAGCGCCGGCCCTGCCACTAGCCCGAACTGGAACACGGAACTGCCGATTCCCGAGGCGCGGGCATACTGCTCACGCGGCAAGATCAGGGCGAACATGGCGCTATACGATGGGCCGATGAATGCGCGCGCCACTCCGGTAAAAGCGATAGAGCAGTAGATCCACAACGAAGGATCGCCGCCTATCCATCCGGCCGATACTGCCGTCAACGTCAAGGTGTTGAGGAAAAGCATCAGGCAGGCGAATACGCCGAATAACCGGCGTGAATGGTGATCGACCGCATAGCCTGCGAATAGCGCGCAGCAGAAGTAGGGAATAACCTCAGCCAACCCGATCAAGCCAAGCGCCAATGGATCATGCGTCAGTTCGTAAATATGCCAGCCCACTGCTATTCCCATAATCTGATAGGCAAGAACAATCAGGATGCGAAAAGATAACAGCTTGAAAAACGCGAGATGTGAATTATCAAAAAAGTGCATGAATGTCTGATGATTAAAATCGGTTTGGGGGAAAGTAATTTAAGTCAAAATAGTTTACATGTAGTCAGTCTTTTTGAAGACTATCCTTATACTTTCAATCAGTTATAAAACACACAGAGCTTTGACGCACAAAGCAGAAAAGATCCTGTCCTACTTAAGCCTTGCACGTCCGAAATTTTCCATCTCATGGCTAGGCCGCCAACTTGTAACATAACTTTCATGTATGCCTGTTAACATTCCAATAATATTCCTATAAACCTGACTCTTACCAGCGCGTAAGGAATTATGAGCACGAACAGAAGCATACGCTTTAACGAGTCACCAGACCAAGGTCCCCGTTGACAAAGCATTCTGATGCCTGTCATCCCTATTAAAGTTTAATTATGAATCATAACATTTATCGAACTATCTGGATTTCTGATTTGCACCTGGGCTCCGCTCAATGCCAGGCCGATGTTTTACTCGATTTTTTAAAGCACAACGAGAGCGAAAAGCTTTACCTGGTAGGCGACATTATTGATTTCTGGGCGCTGTCGAAAAAAATTTATTGGCCGAGGCATCATAATACCGTCATTCAAAAAGTTCTGCGCAAGGCCAGACATGGCACTCAGGTCATCTATATACCCGGCAATCATGATGAAAACATCAGGCAGTACGACAATTATGTTTTTGGCGATATCACCGTCAAAAATTCGGACGTGCATCGATCAGCCTCAGGAAAGCAATTTCTCGTTGTCCATGGCGATGAGTACGATACCATTGCCCAATGCCACAAGTGGATCGCCAAGCTGGGCAGTGAAGGCTATGACTTTCTGCTTTGGGTCAACCGCTTTCTTCGGATGACTCGGGGTTGGTTCGATATTCAATCCAGTTTCTCTCTTGCCGCCTACGTCAAATTCAAAGTCAAAAATGTAGTTCAATTTATTTCCGATTATGAAGAAAGCATCGTCAGTACGCTAAAAGATCAGGGTCTGGATGGCGTGATTTGCGGGCACATACACCATGCTGAAATCAAGGATATAAACGGTTTTTTATATATTAATACCGGGGATTTTGTGGAAAGTTGCACAGCTATTGTGGAGCACTCCAATGGCGCTCTGGAACTCGTGAAGTGGCTTAAAACTGAGCCGGTCATTGCCCATGATGAATCTCTGGAAGCCACATTATAAAGTAAATAATCTGGTTACAGGAGCTGCGGTTAAGCCCGGATTTCCGGTGAATATCATCCTGTGGTTGCGTTCGGGCTATTGGTATGGGTTACAATTGAACTTGCACCATAAATACGGTCATGATGACCTGCCCTGCCACACTCTATTTTTTTCAGAGGACGCCATGCCTAAACCCATTACTCCGCTGCTCGCTGCCGATGCCATTATCGAATTGACCGATTTACCCGAACGTCCGATAGTGCTGATCGAACGCGCCAATCCACCCTACGGCTGGGCGATTCCCGGCGGATTTGTCGATGTCGGCGAAATGATCGAACAGGCCGCCATGCGCGAAGCCCGGGAAGAAGTCGGACTGGACGTGCGCCTGATTGCCCTGCTTGGAATCTATTCCGATCCGGCCCGCGACTCCCGCGGACATACGGTGACGGCGGTTTATGTCGCCGAGGCGGCAGGAATGCCGGCAGCTGCGGATGATGCCAAAAATTGCCAGGCGTTCGGCATGAATGAGCTGCCAGAATTGCTGGTATTCGATCATGCCCAGGTTCTTGCCGACTATAAAAAATATCGCGAAACCGGACAAGTCGCGCCGTTGCGTCAAAGCCCGGCACGGATTTCAGGCCACTCAGACGACAGGTATGTTATCCCGTGATAAAAAGAGCATCAAAGCTGCTGTCTAAGCTTTAGAAAAATCTGCCGAAACCATCGATAATGACCTATGCAGGATATATTGCTAATTATGGTAATATCCCGTTTACAGCTTTTAATCAGCAAGAAGGGGTATTCCTTGAGCTGGATATATTGCTAATTATGGTAATATCCCGTTTACAGTAACCTAATAGAAGACAGACATGAAAGCAAATATAGGTTTAATCGGTCTCGCAGTAATGGGTCAAAACCTGGTTCTGAACATGAACGATCACGGTTTTAAAGTAGCCGTGTTCAATCGCACGACCAGCACCGTTGATGAGTTTCTGGAGGGGCCTGCCAAAAATACTCAGGTTATCGGCACTCATTCTCTTGAAGAGCTGGTTGACCGCCTGGAGTCTCCACGTATCGTCATGCTGATGGTTAAAGCGGGTGAGGTTGTCGATCAGTATATTGACAAATTAACACCGCTGTTATCCGCCGGCGACATTATTATTGATGGCGGTAATTCATTGTTTACCGATACCAATCGCCGTACCGCCGCTCTGGAAGAAAAAAATATTTATTATATCGGCGCCGGCGTTTCAGGCGGTGAAGAAGGCGCACGCAACGGGCCTTCCATTATGCCGGGCGGCAACAAGGCCGCATGGCCTACCGTTAAAACCATTTTGCAGTCCATAAGCGCACATGTTAATGGCGAACCCTGCTGTGAATGGGTGGGGGATAATGGCGCGGGGCATTACGTCAAGATGGTCCATAATGGCATTGAATACGGCGATATGCAGCTGATTGGCGAGGCTTATCAACTGATGTCCGAGGGTTTGGGTTTAAGCGCCGAAGAAATGCATGCAATCTTCGCCCAATGGAATCAGGGCGAATTGAGCTCTTATCTGATTGAAATTACAGCCAGTATCCTCACTTATAAAGATGAAGACGGCCAGCCTTTAGTCGATAAAATTCTCGATACCGCCGGTCAAAAGGGCACAGGCAAATGGACCGGCATTAACGCGCTGGAGCTAGGCATTCCGTTGACCCTGATTGGTGAAGCCGTGTTTGCGCGTTGTTTATCTGCACAAAAGGCTGAACGCGTAACGGCCGCGCATTTGTTGCCTAAACGCAAGCATACTTTTACCGGCGACAAACAGGCCATGATCGATGCGATTCACGATGCTTTGTATGCGGCCAAGATTATTTCTTATGCGCAGGGTTTTCGATTAATGCGCGAGGCTTCCAAAGAATACAAGCTGTCGCTTAACTATGGCGAAATCGCACTGATGTGGCGCGGCGGCTGTATTATCCGTAGTCAATTTTTAAATGACATCAAGCACGCCTATCAGCACGATCCTGACCTGGAAAATCTGTTACTGGCCGATTTCTTTATCAATGCCATGAAAAAAGCCGAAGACGGCTGGCGCAAGGCGGTCATTTTAGGTATAGAGCTGAGCATTCCTACGCCTGCGTTCTCTTCGGCTTTAGCCTATTACGATGGCTATCGCACGGAAAGATTGCCTGCTAATTTATTACAGGCGCAAAGAGACTATTTCGGCGCGCATACTTATGAACGGGTAGACCGGCCCAGAGGCAAGTTTTTCCATACCGACTGGACCGGGCACGGCGGCAAAACAGCGTCGTCTACTTATACGGCATAATTAAAATGAGCATTGTTCAGATACAATGAACTAAAGAATAATAATGTAAAAGGAGGAAATTCCATGAAAGGCGATAGTAAAGTTATTGAACAACTTAATAAATTGCTGGCCGGCGAATTAACAGCTATGGATCAATATTTCATACATTCACGGATGTATGATAATTGGGGATTTAATAAATTGTACGAACGCATTAATCATGAAATGCAGGATGAAACCAGACATGCAGATGCTCTGATCAAACGTATTTTATTTCTGGAAGGCGTGCCTGATCTTTCCAGAAGAGAACCTTTAGCCATCGGCAATCAGGTGCCTGAAATGCTAAAGAATGATCTTGAATTAGAGTTAAAGGTAATTGCTTCATTGAAAGAAGTCATTGCTTATTGTGAATCGGTTAAAGACTATAACACACGCGAGATTCTGAAAAGCATGCTGCAAGATACCGAAGACGATCATACCTATTGGCTGGAAAAACAATTGGGTTTAATTAATAAAATAGGCATTGAAAATTATCTACAGTCGCAAATATAGAGCCAGCTATTCAGGATGCTGTCATAAAACTGATCAAACCGGACTTAAATTAAAACCCTGCGATCAACTTTAAGGCGAACCAAAGGCATCGGTATCTGTGCTTGGAAATTCTGAAAAAGAGCATCCCACTTTTTATGGCGATCCTCTTCAATCAGGCAACAAATATAGTTGTTACCTCGAACTTTTATCGAGCTGTAATTGGGATAACTAGCGTGCGTTTAGCGCAAGAAAAACCGTCAGGCCCAGCGAAGTTAATCCCAAACTTGCCATAATCAAACGCGAGCCGTGCAGTTTGGTCCATAACAACAGGCCGGTTAACGAAAGAAATATCAGGCCGCCAGCCAGCGTATCGGCTAGCAATACCCAGCCGGCTCCCATGCCGACGCCTTTATGAAGACGAGCGATGAATGCAAACCCATTGGCGTCCTGAAGCTTTACCGAAACATAAGCATTACCCAGCCAATATTCTGCGCTAACAGAACGTTGCGGACTATGAAAATCCACTCGCCATAAGGCCGGTTGCAAAAATTGCTGATTTGACCAGGTCACAGATTTTTCAGGTTCAATGGAAATTTTACTAGGCTCCCTGTCGATATTTAACTGAGCTTGCAGCCATAAAGCCAAGGCTCTCGCATCGCCTGGAGCCGGTAAAGGCAATGCCAGCTCAATCTGCGACTGTTCCATTTTTGCGGCCGGAATCTTCATTAGCATGCGGTGGTTAAGTAATATCCCGCTAATGCCGAACAACAAGCCTAATGCGGCGCCCCACAGTCCGATCCAGGCGTGGGTACGGCGCAGCCATTTGAGCCAGGGCAGTCGTTTCGGGTGCCGAATTAATGCCTTCGAGGCTGGTACATTCATCATTATAATGACCCGAGTGTGTTAGATGTCCGCCCACATGCGCAACAGATTGTGATAGGTCGCAAGCAGAGAAACAATCTCTGGACTTTCCGGAGCACGAGCCCGCAAGCTCTGGATGGTGGCGTCAAGCTGAAACAATAAGCAGCGTTGGGCGGTATCACGAATCATACTCTGAACCCAGAACACAGCGACATCACGGTGGCCGCCAGTGACTGGTTCCACCCTATGCAAGCTGCCTGAAGGATAGAGCACAAGACTGCCTGCCGCCAGCTTAATACTTTGTACGCCGTACGTATCTTCGATCACCAATTCTCCCCCTTCATATTCTTCCGGTTCAGACAAAAATAATGTTCCCGCTATATCGGTGCGAAAAGTAACAGAGCCCACGCGAACAGCATTGTCGACATGGAGGCCGAAATCCATACCGGAAATATAGCGATTGAACAGCGGCGGACAGACCACTTTCGGCAAGGCCGCAGAAACAAACAGCGGATTGCAATGCAGTGCATCATGAACAATACCGGTTAACACTTGCGTCTCCGCGGCATTCGCGGGTAATTGCATATTATTTTTTACCTTCGCGGCCGCTTCTCCTGCGGTGACCCGGCCATCCAGAAATCGCGCTTTTGCGAACAGTCCACGAGCGTTAGCGAGTCCATCGTGGGTCAAGATATTTTCAATTGCAAGTAGCATGTTCAGCCTCTATCTGTGATTGCAGCGGGAAATACAGCCATGTAGTCGTCCCAAAATTTTTACTATGCGGTTGAAAAGTATAAAGTTCATTCTGCGCGGTTCGCTCTTGCAGCACTTTATTAAAAATTTAATATTTCAGCCGCAATGTCAGTTGCCCCGATAACGGCACTCCAGGTAATGCTGTGCGCGCTTGTCCGGACTCGAAATATTCCTTGTCAAGCAGGTTGAAGGCATTTGCCTGTATATCAAAATACTTATGGTGATAGGCTAAAGTAGCATCAACACGGGCATAGCCAGGCAAATTGACTTCATTAACACTATCGGCGAATCGAGAGCTGGCGAGAAATACGCCGCCGCCTATTTCCCATTCCGGAGTAATGTTATAGCTGGTCCATACTACTCCGCTGTTCTTCGGAACGTTTACAGGCGTCTTGCCTTGCAGCGAAATGGATTGCCCGCTCACAGTCCCCACCTGTACGGTATTCGATTTTACGACTTCCGCATCGAGAAACGCGTAAGTAGCGGAGAGATTCCAGTTAGGAAGCAGTTGGCCGGCCAACCCGAGTTCGATACCATCGGTACGTTGTTCGCCGGCAAGCACGTTTAGAGTTGGATCTATAGGATCGGCTGTTCGCGCATTGGTCTTTTCCAGACGGAACAGCGCACCAGTCGCACTCAATCGGCCATCAAAAAAATCGAGCTTTGTGCCGATTTCCAGATTCTGATTTTGCTCGGGGTCCAGATTCGCCGTGGCAGTACTGAGATTAAAAGTTTCTGCGGAAGGATTGAACGAAGTGCCCCAACTAAAGTAGTGCGCCTGCCAGTCCGTCGGTTGCCACACCAGCCCCGCACGCGGACTAAATTGCTGAACCGTATTTTCAAGATCATTCACATTATTAAGCTTGTCGTCCTGTTTTGCCTCAAAAACATCATAACGGGTTCCGGCGAGAAGCTTCCACTGGGGAGTGATATCAAACTGATCAAGTACATAACCGGCAATGGTTTGCGTTGAGGTATACCGGTCAGTAGCCAGGCTTCCTGAAAAATCGTTGGCTCGTCCCGCGCCTGCCGTCGATACGGATACCGGATTGAATACGGATATAGAGGGCACTCTGGTCGAGTCCTTGGAACGAAAAGTGTAATTTTCCCAACCGACTTCAACACCGAACAAGAGATTGTTGTTAAAGCCAAACAGTGGTTTTTTGAAGCTAAAATCAGTTTGATTATAGTAATTCTGTTGCGGACTTTCGCGCAATGCCTGGGTTCGCGCAACCGTCGAGGTAATACCGGTATCGGTAATATTGCCAAATAGGAATGTGCGGTACTTGCGGTTGTAGTCGCCATAGCGAAAAGTATTCCGCATCGAGAAATCAGACGAAAACCGGTGATTGAAAATCGCGGTCGCCACCGTAGTGTCAAAGTTTTGCAAGTTGTCATCAGAAAAGCCGTAAAATTTTTCGACAGGCACATTCGCCGGTTTTCCACGGTACATAGGCAAACCCTGATCGTAAACACTATCCTCTTCCTGATGCAGAAGAAGCATAGTCAGACTGGTGTCCGGATTAATGTCGAGTTTTATCGACGGAGCGACTCCCCAGCGATTGGTATAATTGAAGTCCCGAAAGGAATCCGCATTCTGATAAAGGGCGTTAAGCCGCATGGACAGGTTTTTGGAAGGCGCTATGCCTGCATCCAGCGTAGTACGCTTGAAATCATAGCTGCCATAGGTAAAGTCGCCTGTAGCGAAAGACTTTCCCTGCGCCGGCTTTTTGGCAATAGTATTGATGACGCCACCCGTCGACCCTCGCCCAAACAGTACTGAGGAAGAACCCTTAAGCACTTCTGCGCGATCTATGAAAAAGGTATCGCGGAAATATTGACCGTTTTCCTTAACGCCATCGAGAAAAGTGTCAGAGTTTGCCGCAAATCCTCGCAACGTTATCGAGTCGCCGGTGCGGCCGCCTTCGCCGGCTGCGATAGATAACCCGCTAACATTCCTGAGCGCATCACGCAAATTGAAAGCATTTTGTGATTGGATTAGTTCCTCCTTAACTACGCTGATAGACTGGGGAATATCGCGAATGGCCGCATCAAATTTCAGGCCGGTAGTAGAGGTATCCGCCTTATAATCGGGTTCCTTTTCTGTTGCGGCTTTTACCTTTACCTCCGGGAGTACTTGCTGGGCAACCTCTGCGCCCTCGCTATGCGGAGCATTCAATAATGCAGCAATAGCCAGCATTAGCGGCCGATTTTTATTATTTTTCATAATACCTTGCTTATATAGGGCTGTGGTTGTTGGCTGGCTATACACAAGGTAATTGCTGGCTAAATATTCGCATACTCGGCAGCGGCTTGAAACCGCTTTTTATTCTTTTGAATTCGGCTCGGTTACAAAGCCGAATCTTTCTATTCCTGCGTTTTGCGCAGCCGATATAACAGTTGCCAAGCGCTGATAAGTCGTGGCGTTATCAGCGCGCAAATGTAATTCCGGTTGCGGTTTTTTCTGCGCCTCTGTTGCCAGCCGTGCGGCGAGTTCTGCATCTTCAAACGGCGTGTCGTTCCAAAACATTTTACCTTCTGCATTAATTGACAGGGATATAGTGTCGGGTTTTTCAAGATTCGGTTGGCTGCTGGCCTGCGGCAGATCAATTTTTATCGCATGGGTGAGTAGCGGCGCAGTAATGATGAAAATGACCAGTAACACCAGCATGACGTCCACCATCGGTGTCGTGTTGATTTCCGCCATCGGTTGCCTATGATGATTATCACCGCCGAATCCGCCTGAGTACATCATGATAAAGCCTCCGTTGTCTGTGTGTGTTGGACGTCATTTCAGACGCTTGCACAGCGGCTAATGGTACGCCCGTAGTCAAATAGGTATGCAGATCGTGAGCGAAAGTTTCTATTTCTCCCATTAATAAACGGTTATCGCGTACCAGGGTGTTATAGGCCAGTACGGCTGGGATAGCGACTGCCAGACCGAATGCCGTCATGATGAGTGCTTCGCCGACCGGGCCTGCTACTTTATCTACCGTTGCCTGCCCTCCGGCGGCAATACTGCCGAGTGCGTGATAAATCCCCCAGACTGTACCGAATAGTCCGACAAAGGGAGCAATACTGCCCACCGAAGCTAATAAAGTGAGGCCTGTTTCAAGGCGCATGTTTTCCTGACTGATGGTGCGATGCAGCGCTTGGGCAATAAACTCATCGTAACTACGGGTTTCGCCCGGAGCCTGCTTTTTATAACGGCTATGATGATCGGCTGCGTTCATGCCTTGTATGGCAAGACGCGCAAACGGATTTTCTGATTTTTTTGTGTCCCCGTTCAAGGCGGTCTCTATTGACGATTGCATGAATGCGGGAGACCGATCAATACAGGAAGCGGTTGCCGATGCGGCCTGCCAAAACCGTTTTAGAAAAATTGCGTTGCTGCGCCTTAAGCGCCTTGTCTGTATGGCTTTTGTCACCATTAAATACCAACTGCCGATAGACATCGACAATAGGCCCGCTGCAACGATAATAGATACTGCGCCGCCTTGACTGATGAATTTCAGGTTTTCAATAAGATATTCTGCTTGCATGCTAATGTTATCCTTCTAGTGAAAAACTGACAGGGACCACGACCGACGCACTGACCGTCTGCCCTCCCCTTTTGGCTGGAACAAACCGCCATTGTTTGACTGCCGATAATGCCGCCTGATCGAGCCGACTCGAACCACTGCTGGCTTGCAGCGATACCGAACCGGCTGCGCCATCCGCCGTTACCTGTACGTGCAACAGTACTTTGCCCTGTTCGCCCAATCGCCGCGAGAGTGACGGATAATCCGGCGCCGGATTATTTAAATAAGCGGCGTTAAAGCTGGGGGACTGATAGCTCTGTGCATTATCGGCCGGTTTACTGACCTTAGTTGCCGCAGTTGAGGCAATGGGCTGCGAATTTGCTTCTGTTACCGGTGCAGGTGTCTGTTCAACAGGCGGAGTAAGCGACTGATTGCGTGCAACAATGGGTTTGCTGGCTGGCATCTTGTGAACAGTCGGAGTGTGTTTGACTTGGGTTTTGATTACTTTTTTTTGGGTTGTCTTCGGTGTGACCGCTTTCTGAATCTTTTGCTTGAGATTAGGTGGCGGCTCGAATTTTTGTGTCTTTGTTTGCGGTACACTGAGGAAACTGACCATGATGGGTTCAGGGATGGTTTCAATTGGTAATGACTGTGACTGCGGGCGTAAGACAGCAAATGCCGCCAGATGTGCGCAAAACACCAGACCCAATGCGGTCCATGAGCAGTCATTGGGGCTTGCAGCTTTATGGTGGGCAGTATTGGCCACAAGTACAGGCCTGTTTTCCAGAAAATAAGTATTGGCGACTGGAGAGAACAATTTAGTGAACACGTTTAATACTCCCTGATTCAAGACTGCCACTGAGAAGAGAAGCATTTTGTATCTGGTCAAGCTTCTTTTTGGCGTTATTCAAAATCGTGCTAAGCGAGTGCAATGATTCGGGACTGATGCGTAAGGTTGAGGCTCCGAGGTTCAGCTCTAGCACATTACAGTCGGAGCAAAGCACCACGCAACAATCATCATTTCCGGAAAGGCGTACTTTCTTATGCTGTCTAGTTGAATTCATTGTTTCACCGTACCTGTCTAAATATTGCTTCGCATTAACTGTATTACTATAGATTTCTAGGCTCAATGGCCGGGCGGCTTTACTTCCGGAAAGGGAGAAGGAGTGCCGGGAGGAACGCGTCGATCCTTACCCCATTTTGGATAGTCATCGGTCAGGGTTTTCATAAAGGCAACAATCGCCTTTTCTTCATCAATAACCAGCCCCAGATTTCCAAGTTCGTCATGATTAACATTTTGGGAAATTTCCGGATCCGGCCAGCCCAATGTTGCAAATCCGGAATCTTGATTATCGGGGACCCAGCCTAAAGTATCTCGGGTATTATAAAAATGAACGATTTGCTCCAGGGTAGTGAAAACGCCATTGTGACCATAAGGTGCAGTTAAGGCGATATTTCTGAGCGACATAACCTTGTGTTTACCGATTTCATTGCCGTCCGGATCGAGCGCCGCAATATCAGAACGTCCACCGAGCCCTGAATCAGGCTCCGGATTTTTTGGGATTTTTACATTACGCGGTAAACCGATATTGTCGTAGGTAAAATCTGTAAACATCGGCGGGATGACATCGCCATCCTCATCAATTGAAACTTCACTAATATGGCAGGCTGCACAATTACCTTTTGTTTCGTCATTAAAAAGTGCAAGGCCCTCTTTTTCAATTTGAGAAAACTCTGTCATGTTTGCCAAAACATAATCAAATTTTGACGTAAATTTATTAAAGACAGGACTTTGCTCAAATGCCGAGATCGCCTTAGCCATATGATGGTAAGTTTCAGTCACAGCAGCAGGTGTGATTACATTGAGTTGCTTATTATTAATGTAGGGTACGGCAGCTAGATTTATGCCATAAACTTGCCAAAACAATTTTTGGTATTTTCCATTTTCCTTTAAACGACTGACTACCGACCATTCGCTTGGCATTGCCATTTCGACCGGATTCAGAAGAGGACCTTTGGCTTGTTCGGTTAAGTCACTTGCACGTCCATTCCAGAATTGACCGCCTACATAGAGTCCTTCTTCATCATTCCAGAGGAATAGTGGACTAAATGCCGCATAACCAACACTCGGTGCATTTAAGGCGCCTGTTGCGTCAGGAATAGAGCCTAATGAAACAGCAGTGCCTTTTTTAACATTATCCCGATCAATAAATACAGAAACTCGCTTAGGGAAAGTATTTTGTTTAGGCTCCGGTTTTAGACTGTGGCAACTTGAGCAGGATTGGTTTCTGTTCAAGGATAAGTTTTCATCTTCATATAAAAGTTTCCCAAGCTGTTGTTCATCAGTAAGCGCTTCTTTGGCATCGCTGGCAAAACTCAAGCCCAACATTAACAAATATATGGCAGATGCTTTTTGCATTATTAAATAACGGGTCATCTAAAGAGTTAATTCCAAATTTGATAGTAGCGAGTGATCAAAAAATTAAGCACGACCTCGGATAGATGCTCTTCATTATATTTATTGTCAACATTCTCATGCCCAAACTCATAGAAAGGACTGAGTAAAGGGGAGTAAACTGCCAACAATAAAATGCAATTACTATATATAAAGGTTTACTTAGTAAGAATTAGCTTGCCCTGACGGGTCAAACGCAACCGATATTCATCACCTGCATGTTCAATAACAATCTCGCGCGCTTCTCCAAAAAGTTCTTTGCTATGTAAGCGTGTATGTGTGCCCTGAGTTGAATTCAGGTTTGAATCTTGCATGGATAAAGAAGCCAAGGGGTCAGAAAATCTCTTATTCATTGATGTTAATAATAATCATTATTATTAACATAGTCAACATAGATAAATCACTTTTTTCAAATTAACTTAGAGGCTGTTTGGAAACTCCGCTTCAAGCCAAGCGATTCCTCATAATGCAAGAGGTGGTGCCGAAAAATTGAAGCCGGTTAAGTGGAACACCTGTTACTTTTGAATGCCCAGAGGGATGTTAAAACGGAGCAGAAGATATCTATTAAAACGAGAAGAAAGCACTCACCGACGTTTAAAGCCAAATTTGCCATGGCCGCGCTAGCGGGTGATAAGTATAGTGCACCCCGAAAACCGGACAATAATTTAAGCTATGCCCTGTTGAAAAATAAGTGATAGGAAATGAGCGAAAACAAACGGAAGCTATTTACAAGCGCCCAAAAAGCCAAGGTTGCCTTGGAAG
>JAQURG010000018.1 GCA_028715725.1 Methylococcales bacterium | reverse complement strand
TAATGTCATTCGACACAATGGGCCATCGAAGCATAGCTTGCGTCTTCGCAAGATGCGCGCTGCTATCAACGATGATTACCGGTCTGAATTAATCTTTGGGAAAGCAACATAGCGCGATTGCCTTGCTGTTTTTGCGCTATCACTTGCTTTTACAAATGGCTTAACTTCTAAATGCCATCTTTGCTGAATTTTTGAAGCGGCAGCAGAAATGATTCGGTTGTCGTTTTCCTCCTTTTGTTTTTTCTTTTCCTCGCGGATGGACTCTCGCCTCCGTTGAGCTTCCTCATTTTGCTGTCTAGCCTTTTCCTGGCTAAGTGGTTTGATTTTCCCGAGCGCTTCATATAATGAACTGATGGTTACTTCAATCGCCTCTGCTACTACAATTACTGCCTGTTCGTAGGTATGATGACCGAGATCAAACAGTTCTTTTGCCTCTCGCTCATCAACAACATGAGAAACACGACCAAAGTCTGCTTGTAATAGCGCTCGGTGACATGCGATTTCAATTGAAGATGCAAGTTTCGGAGATGGTAATTTCCATTCACGAAGTGATACTGTGGAAGATGAAAAACGGTATTGACGACTGTAATGGATCATACGAGTTCGACCGTCAGTGCCAAAACCAACCTTAATTGCATTCAGGCTTGGAACATGAAATGCATATACGGTACTTTGTTGCAATAATTTGTCGTTAAATACCATGTTTTTGAGTTGTCCAACATAATATATACGGCATCAAATATCTGATAAAAAGCCTAATTTGTCGTATTTTTCTCATAAGTTCAACTAATTAATTGTTTGATTGAACCGCGTCTAAATCAATAGGACACGACATAAAAAACAAAGACGACGTCCGTTTCAAATAAATTTGATAAGCCTTTGTTCACTTTAGTAATGACCGGTTGTTTCTGGCCTTGGGTTGCCCATCATCACTGCATCAATTTCAACAAAATATCCGAAAAGACTTGAGTAAGTGGCCGACCCAGAGCCAATGGAGGATGTTTAATTTGAATCTAGAAAACGTATTGTTGTTTGTCATCTCCCCGACATCAGGAACGGTATATTGCCCCCACTATAGGCAAAAAAACTTACTACCCGCTCTTGTTCTTATTTAAATCGTGCAATTTTCCACCTATAGCTATTTTTTCCTTGGTGTGTGCTACGTAACGACGAACTCCTTGATCTATAGCATAAGAATCTTCCCAGTTGACATCCCAATCACCTACCGACTTCAATGGATCATTGTACGTCTTGGGATATTCCACGAAGTCAAATATCGCGATTACTGATTTTGGTAAGAGATGTTTGAGGTTGGGTTGGGGCGGAACCTCATCAATTGTTGGGGAATATACAACGGCACTACTTGATGCTTTAATTGCTGCATCATCAAGTGAGTTACAAGTGCGCCAGTCTTCAATGCCGTAGAAAAACTGTGGCGGCAGTGGGACTCTTTCACCAGACTCCTTATCTACTAGCGACAGTATTGTGTATAGCTCATTTCGAGCGCGCTCTTCCTCAAGTTCGTATGCGACTTTGTATTCCTTAGGCTCTATTTGTTCTTTAAGCTCTAGCGATTTTAGGAGCGTTCGCGCTGCACGTACCCAAGTAATCCTGTTGTTGTTCTGGTCGGAGAGAAGGTCAATTACAGTTTTGAATCCGTCTTTTACTCGCTCCAAGAACACCTCTGACACATGTCTTTGGCGCTCTAATTCCTGCTTCTTTCGCTCACGCTCAAAGGTCAGAATAGCAACTAATACACCAGCGCTAACTGTAATGGCAGGAAGTAAACTTAAACGTTGAGAAATGTTTAAGTCATTCGATGGGTGGTTGAAAATTAAGGTATAAGAGCCAAACAGTGCCGCGACGAACACTAAAAGAACTGCCAAAGCGAGAATTACAATTAATGTCGTTAGAAGTTTCTGCATGCTTTCGTATGACTAACAAGTTACTATTTGTATCTGGATAGCATAGTCTCTATTTTCAACATTAGTTGATAAAAATACCTTATAACGATGGTTTATCTAAACTGGATAACTTGGCAATGACCTTAAAAACAGTTTCCAGATAACATCAGATCATAATTCATCATTAATTTTCAATGGCTGGTTTTGGCACAGACCTGCCAATACGCCTAAATAAGGTCGGCTTGGATTGTATTTTCTGCTATTCCTCACGCACAGGATAATTGTCAGGCAAGTAATTCTATATTTTTAGCCAGATGCAAGGTTATCATAGTAACGAAAGCTATGGGCCGCACTTCCGCCCGCTTGTTCATCAGTAAATGGTTTAGCCATCGCGCCCTACCTGACTTAAGGGCCAATTGAAGGAGATAAAATTGTCCAGGCAAGACTCAAACAAAGAACAAAAATCCGGCTCCATCAGTCGTGAGGGTCAAGGCATTGCTATTCCCGAAAACGGTTTGCTGGTGCCATTGGCGAAAAGCAAGAAATTAGCCGCTCTTCGCAAGCAGTCACAGTCATTGCAATCGGTTGAAAAAACGCCTGTAACTCATGATGAAACTATCTCTTCAGGGCTAAAAAGGCAAGTAAAAGGGCTGCTGAAAGAAGCACGCGAACAAATCAATGCCAAAGTCGATGCCATCATGGCAAGTTATCCGCCCGCCAAGAAAAATAAAATGTTCACGCTCAGGTATGGTTCTATTGAAAATATTCAGCAAATGAATATGAAAGCCATCTTTACGTACCTGAATATTGCCAAACCGAAGAATTTCGCGCTTATTGAAAACCTTGATTATTCCGGTAACGCAAACCCGTCGAAGAGCACCCGTTCTTCACCAGTCGGGAAGGATGAAACATGCTTGAAGTCGCGGGAATTGCTTTAGCCACTTTTTTCACTACGATTGGGCCTTTAGATATAGCCGCCGTTTTTGCTGCTCTGACATCTTCGGCTACGCCTGCCGAAAGGCGTTCTTATGCTGTTCGCGGGGTTTTAATCGCTTCCATCATTCTCGGTTTATTTGCCTTAAGCGGTGATTTCTTGTTGGCCGGGTTCGGCATTTCGATGGCGGCATTAAGGACGGCAGGTGGTGTACTTTTGCTGTTAATGGCTATTGATATGGTATTTGCCAGGCCGTCAGGAGCTATTACGACTACATCTGAAGAAAATGCTGAGGCCAGATTAAAGCAGGATATCTCAGTATTTCCATTAGCGACGCCGTTGATTGCAGGTCCCGGAACTATGGGAGCCGTTATTTTACTGATGGCTGATGCTGAAGGCGACTTTGTCCGCCAAGCAGCTGTTTTGTTAGCTTTGCTGACGATGATGTTGTTTACCTTGTTTGCATTATTATCTGCCGGCCAGATTCACCGGATTCTTGGCGTAACCGGAATCCACGTAGTTATGCGGATATCGGGTATCTTACTGGCCGCGTTAGCCGTTCAGTTTGTTTTTGATGGCATTGCCCAGAGCGGCTTGCTGGCTCATTTATAATCGCCCTGAAATTCGTCAAACCGCCAAGAATTCGAGCCCGAAGTGAGTCATTCTCAAGTGCTGCGCATTGACTGAAATTCTTGCCTCTGAGCAAAATTATTGGTTTTCCGTTCAATTCATCAAAAAGTCACCACATCAATGAAACAATAGGTGCAGTTTACAGGCTCATTGTATAATTTAGCTCCGGTGTTTCATTGTTCAATAATAAATATAAGGATTAAATCGACGCATGATTCCAGAAAAACGCTCCATACGCCGTCGCGGCATTTATTTACTACCTAATTTATTTACTACCGGAGCCCTGTTTGCAGGTTTCTATGCCATTACTTCGGCGATGGGCGGGCGTTTCGAGACGGCTGCCGCGGCTATTTTTGTCGCGATGATTCTGGATGGACTGGATGGCCGCGTGGCACGGTTAACCAATACGCAAAGTGACTTTGGCGCTCAGTACGACAGTTTATCGGATATGGTTTCATTTGGTGCAGCGCCTGCCCTGGTGATGTATTTATGGGCATTTTCCAGCCTGGGCAAGGTAGGCCTGTTTGCAGCTTTTGTCCATATGGCGGGCGGCGCATTAAGACTCGCCCGCTTTAATACGCAATTGACCTCCGCCGACAAGCGTTATTTTCAGGGTTTGCCAAGCCCTGCAGCGGCGGCTATTCTGGCAGGATTCATCTGGATTTGCCTGGAGTATGGTTATGATATCGGAATAGCCAAATATGTTGCTCTGGTGTTAACCACAAGCACGGGTTTGTTAATGGTGAGCAATTTCCGTTATTCCAGCTTCAAGGAAATCGATTTAAAAGGCAGAGTGCCTTTTTTTGTGGCTATTGCCGTCATGTTGGGCATTGCCTTTGTAATGGCGCAGCCGCAAACCATGTTGTTCTTATTATTTCTGGGCTATGCGATTTCAGGGCCGCTGGTTACCCTGGTGATGCGCAGACGCAGATTACACGGACGGAAATTGTAAAATCTGCTTGAGAGGACATCATCATTCCGGTATAGTCGTTTGCCATGATAATTCAATACATCCCGCATTTCGAAAATATTGATACCGGCGCAATGTCTGCTGAAGCAAATTTGCGTGCCTGGTTGTTATGCCTTTCTTTAAGACTGCTGCCCTGACGGGCACATATCTTTTTCATTCATTCGTTTGTTATATCCCACCTTATAATTTATATCAACCCAACAGTTGATATTATCGACTGCACGGATGCAGGCGGTAGAGCAATGCAGGAGCAATTGCCGAGAATGGAGTTTTTATGAAAGACCAATTGATTATATTTGATACGACCTTGCGTGATGGCGAACAAAGCCCCGGCGCTTCGATGACGCGGGATGAGAAGATCCGAATTGCAAAAGCCCTGGAACGGTTAAAGGTTGACGTCATTGAGGCGGGTTTTCCTGCCGCCAGCCCGGGCGATTTTGAATCCGTTCAGGCCGTCGCCAATGTTATCAAGGACAGCACTGTCTGCGGCCTGGCCAGAGCTTTGGAGAAAGATATAGACCGCGCAGGCGATGCACTTAAAGGCGCTAGTCGCTCACGGATTCATACCTTTATCGCCACGTCGCCGATACATATGCGAATGAAATTGCAAATGACGCCGGAGCAAGTTATCGACCATGCGGTTAAAGCCGTTAAACGCGCCCGACAATATACCGATGATGTGGAATTTTCGCCTGAAGATGCCGGTCGCTCCGAAGAAGACTTCCTGTGCCGGATACTTGAAGCGGTCATTGATGCTGGCGCTACTACGCTGAATATACCCGATACTGTCGGTTACAGTGTTCCTCAGCAATTTGGCGCGACCATTGCCAACCTGATTAGCCGCATACCCAATTCAGATAAAGCGATTTTTTCCGTGCATTGCCATAATGATTTGGGGCTGGCGGTCGCCAATTCCTTATCGGCAGTCATCAATGGCGCTCGCCAGGTTGAATGCACCATTAACGGTTTGGGCGAACGCGCCGGTAACGCCTCGCTGGAAGAAGTCGTGATGGCTGTTCGTACCCGGCATGATGTATTCAGTTGCCAAACTCGTATAGATACCCGCGAAATTTTAACCTGCTCAAAACTGGTTTCTTCCATCACCGGATTTCCTGTGCAGCCCAATAAGGCTATCGTCGGCGCAAATGCTTTTGCTCATGAAGCCGGAATTCATCAGGATGGCGTATTAAAAAGCCGCGAAACTTACGAAATCATGCGTGCCGAAGACGTAGGCTGGACCGCTAACCGTATGGTGCTGGGCAAGCATTCAGGCAGAAATGCCTTCAAAAGCCGAATCACTGCATTGGGCTTTGAGTTCACCTCGGAAGAAGAATTAAATGATGCTTTTTTGCGATTTAAACAATTGGCTGACAAAAAGCACGAAATCTTTGATGAAGATTTACAGGCACTGATTTCAGAAGCCGGTTTTGAGGCAGAAGATGAGTATGTCAAACTTATCTCCTTGCAAGTGTGCTCGGAAACCGGAGAAATCCCTAACGCAAAAATCACCTTGCGGATAGACAACAGGGAAGTCATGGGCAGTTCTGATGGCGGCGGCGCTGTGGATGCCAGCTTGAAAGCCATTGAAAAGCTGGTCAAGTCCAACGCCACGTTAGAGCTGTATTCGGTCAATAATATTACCAATGGCACCGATGCCCAAGGCGAAGTGACCGTGCGTCTGGAAAAAGCAGGCCGGATTGTTAATGGCTTGGGAGCTGATACCGACATAGTCATCGCTTCCGCCAAAGCCTATATCAATGCAGTCAACAAGCTGCATAGCCCCGATCAACGCAGACATCCTCAGAAAGGGGATGTTTAGTTCGTTATCATATGCGGCTGATTTTTAAACTTTGCAGGAGATGGATTCAGCTGCCGATGCGCAAAAGAGTTCATCCTCTACAATCTGATCTTTACATGTCTGGAGTTTGATTTTGGATAACGATCTTCGCTTGCAGTATCTTGAAGCGATGGGCATTGATGTCTGGCTGACCAGAACTTCGACACATAGTGAGCCATCGTTATTGTCTGAAGTTGTTAATGACAGCGCTGAACCGGAAACCGCCGCTTTAGCGGATCGTTGGGATGCGCTGCAAGCGGAAGTCGCAAACTGCACAAAATGCGCTTTATGTACAACACGCACCCAAACGGTATTTGGCTCAGGCAATAAACAGGCTGACTGGATGCTGATCGGTGAAGCGCCTGGACAGCATGAAGATGAGCGAGGTTTGCCTTTTGTCGGTAACGCAGGACTGCTGTTAACAGAAATGTTACGAGCTATAGGCCTGAACCGGGAAGAAGTATTTATTACCAACATACTCAAGTGCAGACCGCCCAATAACCGTGATCCCCGTGCCGATGAAGCTGAAAGCTGTAACGTTTATCTACAGCGGCAACAGAAGTTGATCCAGCCTAAAATCATTCTGGCTATAGGGCGTATTGCGGCACAAACTTTATTAAAAACGGATGAACCCTTGTCCCGGCTAAGAGGTAAGATACATACTTTCAATAATACGCCGGTGGTTGTCGTCTATCATCCCGCGTATTTGCTACGGTCCTTGACTGAGAAGCGCAAAGCCTGGCAGGATTTAATATATGCAGTGCAAATAATGAAAGAAAATAAAGGTTAATTATGCGTGGCTTGCTAGACAAAATAAAAAAAATGGTAGTTTATGATGCCGATACGGAATTTTATGCCAAAGTATTTCCAGAGTCCGTAGAAAAAAGAGATTTGCTACGCCTTAGAACAATGACGCATGCCGATTTACACACTGTGCTGGAAATAGAAAGAAAAAACTATCAATTTCCGTGGGAAGAAGACATTTTCACTGATTGCTTTAAGGCTGGTTACAGCTGTTGGGTATGTGAGTTTCAAGGTAAAGTGCTAGGCTATAGCCTGCTTTCAATAGCGGTCGGAGAAGCGCATATACTTAATATTTCTGTGGACCCTGCTGAGCAGAAACAAGGGGTAGGCCGTAAAATGCTCGAACACCTGATCGAGGTCGCCCGGGGGAGAGCGGAAACAGTTTTTCTGGAAGTCAGGCCCACGAATACGGCTGCTATCGCGCTTTATGAGGATGTAGGCTTTAATGAGATAGGCATCAGAAAAGGCTATTACCCGGCTGAAAATGGCCGCGAAGATGCGCTAATGCTGGCATTACAGTTATTCTAGCGCTTCAGGCAAGGAAGCCTGCGCGGGAGCGGCTTTAGCCACCCTTGTCGAGATTAAAGTCTCTCTACATTACTGTCACTTTCGATCATCGCTGATACTTTGAAGTCAGCTTATAGCGCGTTGTGTCGGCTATGTCGGCTTCAGTAAATCCGGCTTTTCTTAAACGGCAAGCATCACATACGCCGCAGGCACGGCCCTGTTCATCGGCGGAATAACAGGAAACGGTGCGTTGATAGTCCACGCCCAATGCGACACCCTGTTTTATGATGTCAGCCTTGCTCAACGAAATCAAGGGCGTATGGATTGTGAAATGTTCACCTTCTACGCCTGCTTTGGTCGCTAAATTAGCCAGATTCTGAAAGGCCTTGATGAATTCAGGACGGCAATCCGGATAGCCGGAGTAATCAATGGCATTAACGCCAATGAAGATGTCGTGCAGCTTTAACACTTCCGCCCAGCCTAATGCAAAGGACAGAAAAATAGTATTTCTTGCCGGCACATAAGTGACCGGTATCCCGGCCTGGAGCGTATCAGGCACTGCGATATGCTCATCAGTGAGCGCAGAACCGCCGATCGAACCTAACCCAAGTTTGATAATTTTATGTTCTTCAACCTGATAGTCTGAAGCTATCTGTGCGGCCGCCACCAGTTCGGCATTGTGCCGCTGGCCATAATCAAAACTCAAGGCATAACACTGGTATCCTTGTTGTTTCGCAAGAGCGAGTACGGTAATGGAATCTAATCCGCCTGACAGAAGAACAATAGCTCTTTTTTGCATGTGCCTTTATTTGCCTTGGGCATCATTCCAAAGCAATTTATGTAATTGAATTTGAAAACGGACAGGCAGTCTGTCCTGAAGAATTTTTTCGGCAAGCCTGGTGGGGTTCTGCTGTCCCATGACCGGTGAGAACAAAATATGACAGCGTTCAGCCAACTTATGTTGAGTTAAAATTGCCTTCGACCACTCGTAGTCTTCATCGCTGCCGATAACAAATTTGACCTGATCCTTAGGGTTGAGATGATGAAGATTTTGATACAGGTTTTTGCTCAATTCACCTGAACTCGGTGTTTTAAGATCCATCACTTTGATAGCGCGCGGATCTACCGCAGATACATCAATTGCGCCGCTGGTTTCCAGAGAAACAATAAAATCTTTCTCTAGCAATCGGGTAATCAAGGCAAGGCAGGCCGGCTGCGCCAGAGGCTCGCCGCCTGTTATGGTGATATATCGGGTATCGTATTGTTCTGCCTGGACAATGATTTCTGCAATCTCGACTTTTTTCCCGCCTGTAAAAGCATAAGCAGTATCACAATAAACACACCTTAATGGGCAGCCGGTGAGCCTGATAAATACAGTGGGGATTCCCACTGTATTGGATTCACCTTGCAGGGAATGAAAAATTTCAGTGATGCGTAACAAACTCACAATCAGTTTTTGACTTGATCAAGCTTAAGCAGTTTTTTTGCCGCCAGCAGCGCCGCAGGTGAATTGGGATAGTCGGTAGTCACACGGTTTAAATATTCACGCGCTTTTGCCGTATTGTTTTGTTCCACTTCTATATAACCCAACTTCAATATGGCATCAGGCACTTTTGCACCGTTTGGGTATTTTTCGATAACGTCATTAAAAGCCTTGCGCGCGGCCTCCTTATCCTTATTCACCCTGAACGCCTCACCCAGCCAATATTGTGCATTATTGGCGTATGCGCCTGTCGGATACTTGTTCAGGTAGGCCTTGAATTGCTGTATGGATTGATCGGTATGTCCGCTTCTAAGCTCATTGTAAGCTTGCTGATACTCTGCCTTTTCAGGGCCTGAGGCTTGCACCGCAGCACTGACTTTGGGAGTCTCGGCCTGCTTGGCAGAAGGAGTCGGTTCATCGGCAGATTCAGGTTTGCCAACTGGAGCAGACTCATTGGCAGATTCGGGTTTTTCAGCCGGAGCGGAAGATTGGCCCGATTGGGCTCCCGAGTCACCTGACATGGCTGGCTCCGCCGCCGGGCTTTCAACACCAGACTGGGCAGCGCCAGCCGTCTTATTTTCGATGCTTTGCAAACGCTCATCAAAATCAGAGTACATGGTGCTCTGGTGTTTTTTCAACTCGTCGATGCGATAGGCCTGCTCATCCACCTTGCCGGTAAGTTTTTGCACTTCCGCTTGCAACTGCTCCAGGCGCCCCATCATTTCATACAAAGTGTTTGTCGATGGCGAATTAGCCGTACTGGCCGGCACCGCCGATGACGGGTATGATGAATTATCGATAACAACCGGCAATTCGGCATAAACACTGCTGCAAGCAGATAGCAATATAACAAGGCATGTTTTTTTCATTTATTTACCTAGGTTGATAAACCAGCTCAACACGACGGTTTTTCTCCCAGGAAGACTCATCACTGCCGAACACTACAGGCTTTTCTTCACCATAACTGACAATTTCCAGCTGGTTTTCAGAGACACCCTGAACTTTCATCATGCTGGCTATTGACTTTGCACGCTGTTCACCCAGGGCAATGTTATACTCACGAGAGCCACGCTCATCAGCATTACCTTCCAGAGTGATGCGTTGCCCTGGATTTGCAATCAGATATTGGGCATGAGCCTTAATGACCGGAATAAAATCCGGCATAATTTCACTGCTGTCCAGCATAAAATAAACGGTTCGCTTGGAGAGCGGGTTATTCGGATCATTAAATTCCGGGCCTAAAGTACTTGCATAGTCGCCACTACCTGACATTCCGCCCATACCTGAACCATTCATTTCCGAGCCGCTTATGCCGGACGCATTATTTAAACCACTGGTAGAAGCATCATTGATACCGCTGGCTGCGTTTTGACTGCCATCAGTAAGACCGGCGTCTTGTTCATCCGTATCACTGCAAGCCGACAACACCAGCGCGCTTATAGTCAAGGCCAATAGTGTTTTATTCAATCTCATCTTCAATTTCCAATTGTAAGTACAAACTATAAAAATAGTGTGTTTAAGCCTAAAAATTACGGCGCCCATGAGGGCTCACGCACTTCACCACTATTAAAAACCAGCTTTTGCTGCATTTTACCATCTAAAGACACTGCCGATAAGTAACCTGTACGCCCTTTTTTTGAAGCATACAAAATCATCGTGCCATTCGGGGCGAAACTTGGAGATTCGTCAGATCGGCCGCCGGTTAATACATTAACAGTCTTGGTTGCCAGATCCATAACGGCAATACGGTAGTCATTGCCATTTCCATGCACCATAGCGATGTTTTTCCCATCCGGGGAAAAACTGGCTCCGGCATTATAATCGCCGGAAAAGGTCAGTCTCTTTTCCTGTCCGCCTTGGCTCGGAACCATATAAAGTTGCGGATTACCGCCTCTGTCTGAAGTAAAAACAATGTTACTGCCATCAGGAGACCAGGCAGGTTCGGTATCAATAGCGAAACTCCGGGTCAGCTTGGTCAATGAACGCGACGCCAGACTCAGAATATAAATATCAGGACTTCCATCTTTGGACAAGGTTAACGCCAATCTCGTGCCGTCCGGTGACCAGGCTGGAGCGCCATTGATCCCTCGGAATTCAGCTATGCGCGCTCTCTCTCCTGTAGCCAGTGTCTGTACATAAATAGCCGCTGATTTTTTCTCAAAGGATACATAAGCCATTTTCTTGCCGTCAGGAGACCAGGAAGGAGACATCAGCGGTTCAACGGACGATGCTACAGTTTGAGGATTAAAGCCATCCGCGTCAGCAACCTGTAGTTGATGCAACTGTTGTTTATTACCCTGATTGTCTGTAGTGATATAAGCAATCCGGCCGCTGAAAACACCTTTTTTACCGGTTAATTTCTCAAAGATAAGATCACTGATATGATGTGCCGTTCTGCGTAAATCCGCTGCAGAAGAAGTCATTCGGTAGCCTAACAGCTGCTCTCCTTTAAATACATCAAGCAATTGAAATTGAACATTATATTGACCGCCGCCAGTTTCTGAAACCTGCCCGATTACCAGATAATTCTGCCCAAGCCCCTGCCAGTCTTTAAAGTTGACTTCCGCTGCCGTGCTCGGCCTGCTCGGCATGCCTTGCTCATCCATCATTTTAAAATAACCGCTACGTCCCAGGTCGGCATTTACCACAGAGCTAATATTAACCGGCGAACCCTGTGAGGCGAATGGAACGATGGCAACAGGCACCGCACTTTCAACACCTTCGGTAATTTCAATAGTGAGCGCTGCATGGCTTACTGGCGCCATAAAACCAAACAGCACAATTAATAAGATTTTTCTAAAAAAATTCACTCACACCTCTACTGCTTGCACTAAAAAATCGACGTCATCACATTATTAACGGCTACAACTGAATGCTGACATTTTTATACTTTGGGTCACTGAAAGATAACCATGTTTTCTACCTTAAAAACAATATCATGTAAAGGCACATATTGATTATTTTGGGTTGAACAAAAACTGAAACGATCTAAATTCTCTGGCAAACAGCTCTTTATCTTTAGGCACTGGCAGTGGCGATGCCTTGTTAACCGCATTCTCTGCCGATCTGTCAAAAATTTCATCGCCGCTACTGGAAACAACTTCGGCATCTATTACTGTACCATCGGACATCAATCTGACCCGAATTGTACACTTTAAACCTGTCGTAGCAGAGACAGGGCGGATCCAGCTTCGATTTACTTTTTGTTTGATGGCAAGTTTCGCCTGCTCTGCTTCTGACCGCTGTGCTGCTATTCTGGCTTTGGCAGCTTCCGCTTTAGCTTGTGCCGCAGCTTCGGCTTCTGCTTTTTCAGCCGCCTCAGCTTCTGCCTTGGCTTTTGCAGCGGCTTCTGCTTTAGCCTTTGCAGCCGCTTCCGCTTTTGCCTGCTTCGCGGCTTCGGCCTTGGCTTGTGCGGCAGCCTCGGCTTTTGCCTGTCTGGCGGCTTCTTCTTTAGCATTTGCAGCGGCTTCTGCTTTTGCCTGTCTCGCGGCCTCTAGCTTGGCTTGTTCTGCCGCCTCAGCTTTGGCTTGTCTGGCAGCTTCAGCCTTGGCTTGTGCAGCAGCCTCAGTTTTTGCCTGTCTAGCGGCTTCTTCTTTAGCCTTTGCAGACGCTTCCGCTTTGGCTTGTCTCGCGGCCTCTAGCTTGGCTTGTTCTGCCGCCTCAGCTTTGGCTTGTCTGGCAGCTTCAGTCTTGGCTTGTGCAGCAGCCTCAGCTTTTGCCTGTCTAGCGGCTTCTTCTTTAGCCTTTGCAGACGCTTCCGCTTTGGCTTGTCTCGCGGCCTCTAGCTTGGCTTGTTCTACCGCCTCAGCTTTGGCTTGTCTGGCAGCTTCGGCCTTGGCTTGTGCAGCGGCTTCTGCTTTTGCCTGTCTAGCTGCTTCAGCCTTAGCTTGCTCGGCTGCTTCCGCTTTTGCCTGTCTGGCCGCTTCTTCTTTAGCCTTTGCAGCCGCTTCCGCTTTGGCTTGTCTCGCCGCTTCGACCTTTGCTTGTGCAGCGGCTTCTGCTTTTGCCTGTCTAGCTGCTTCAGCCTTAGCTTGCTCGGCTGCTTCCGCTTTTGCCTGTCTGGCCGCTTCTTCTTTAGCCTTTGCAGCCGCTTCTAGCCTGGTTTGCTCGACTGCTTCCGCTTTTGTCTGTCTGGCTGCTTCTAGCTTGGCTTGTTCTGCCGCCTCAGCTTTGGCTTGTCTCGCCGCTTCGACCTTTGCTTGTGCAGCGGCTTCCGCTTTTGCCTGTCTAGCTGCTTCAGCCTTGGCCTGCTCGGCTGCTTCCGCTTTTGCCTGTCTGGCAGCTTCTTCTTTAGCCTTTGCAGCCGCTTCTAGCTTGGCTTGCTCGGCTACTTCCGCTTTTATCTGTCTGGCTGCTTCTAGCTTGGCTTGTTCTGCCGCCTCAGCTTTTGCCTGTCTAGCGGCCTCAGCCTTGGCTTGTTCTGCCGCCTCGACCTTCGATTGTCTGACTGCTTCTTCTTTAGCTTGTTCTGCCGCTTCTGCTTCTTTTCTCGCTTTTTCAAGCTCAGCTTGCTTTGCCTCGGTTTCGGCCTTTTCTTTGGCTTCCGCAGCCTGCTTTTTTGCTTCTTTAGCTTTCTTTACAGCCGCTGCTTCTGCCTGTAAGCTAGCCGTATCGATCATTGTCGCATGAATAATTTCCGGAATAGGCTTTGGTTCCGGTTCCGTCGTTTTATATAATGCACTTAAGACAAATAAGCCCAACAGTGTCAGGTGTAACCCTAAGGCTAAAATGAGCGGCCACAAAAATCTTTTTTGACTATCCATCTAAATCTATTGTTCTTCAGGCTTGGTCATTAACCCCACAGTAGGCACACCGGCGTTTTTCAGTGCGGCCATTACCGTAACGACTGTCCCATAATCCACGCCTTTATCTGCGCTAATCAAAACTTGTGTTGCTGGCTTGTTGCTTAATACAACCGCCACCCGATCATTGATTGCTTCAGGCGCTATCAGCTCGTCATTCTGACCATCGACATTAATATAGTATTCGCCCTGCTCCTTGATTGAGATAACAATAGGCGGCTCACCCTCTTTCTGTTCCACCATAGCAGATTCAGCCTGCGGAAGATCAACTTCCACGCCTGTCTGCAACATCGGCGTGGTTATCATAAAAATAATGAGCAACACCAGCGTTACGTCAATATAAGGAACGACGTTGATTTCGCCCATAGGCTTTCTGCGGCCGTGTTTCCTTCTCATTTGCTGTGCGCCTGTCTTTGCAACAATACAACAAACTCCTCGACGAACAACTCATACCGGCCCGTCAGCCTGTCCAGTCGAGTAGAAAACCGGTTATAGGCAACTACGGCCGGGATTGCTGCAAACAAGCCAATAGCTGTTGCAATCAATGCTTCGGCAATACCCGGAGCTACCTGAGCCAGTGTCGCCTGCTTAACATTTCCCAATGACATGAATGAATTCATAATGCCCCATACCGTGCCGAATAACCCGACATAAGGACTGGTCGAGCCGACTGTGGCCAGGAACGCCAAATGTTCGTCCAATCGTTCCAATTCACGCGACAGTTCTATACGCATAACCCGCTGGGCGCTTTCGACCTGCACGCCGGGTTCAACATTGCCGGATTGCCGCATTCTGGAAAACTCCTTATATCCGGCCAGGAATATTTTTTCTATGCCTTCCGGCTCAAAATCCTTGGCTGCCAGTTTCCTGTAAAGATCGGCTAATGCAGCGCCCGACCAGAATTGCTCTTCAAATTCGTCAGTAATTTCAACCGCCCGGTTTAATTCCTTGCGCTTGGAAAAGATAAAAGTCCATGATGCTACTGATGTTATCAGCAACAAAAATATGACAAATTGAACAACAAAACTGGCTTCTTTGAGTAAATGGAAAATGGATAAATCAGTGTTCATTCTTTAACAGCTCTAGTAAGTTTTCAGGAATCGCTTTAGGACGCATGGTAAGAGCGTCCAAACAGGCAATGCGAATTATGCTTGTGCATAAAACATCATCACCCCGTGTAATCAGTTGTTCAAAGATAAGGCTGGCTTTTTTCGCGAAGGTCACCTCGGCGCTGACCTGGATTTGTTCATTAAATCGGGCGGAACGAAGATATTCGACCTGAACAGATTTCACGACAAAAATAATGCCTTCATTGACGAGGAGCTCGTCCTGCTCATAACCCAATGACCGGAGCATCTCGGTTCTTGCCCGTTCAAAAAATTTGAGATAATTGGCATAAAACACCACGCCTCCGGCATCGGTGTCTTCATAATAAACACGCACGGCCCAGATAAATTTTTTAATTTTCATTGCTGTTGTAGGTTAGGGCACGAAGATAAGGTTGGGAGCGAATACTAAAACCCGGACAAAAAATAGCCATCGTGGGAGCGGCTTTAGCCACGAAGAGCGCGGCTAAAGCCGTTTCCACACTGATTAATCAAACAAATCCTCGGACAAGCCTATTTGTTTCGGTGGCTGCAAGCCAAAATGCAGGTACGCATTCCGGGTGACAACGCGTCCACGAGGCGTGCGCATAATAAAACCCTGCTGCAGTAAATACGGCTCCAGCACATCTTCAATCGTGCCGCGTTCTTCACTGATAGCGGCAGCCAATGTATCAAGCCCAACCGGGCCGCCGTCAAAATTTTCAATCATTGTCATCAACAACTTGCGATCCAGCGCATCAAAACCGTTATTATCCACTCTCAACATATCCAGAGCCTGAACGGATAGCTCCTCTGTTATTGTGCCATTACCTTTTACTTCGGCATAATCGCGTACCCGCCGCAGTAATCTGTTGGCAATTCTGGGCGTGCCGCGAGAACGGCGGGCAATCTCATAGGCGCCTTTTTGCTCTACAGTAATACCAAGGACTTTGGCCGAACGCATGACAATACTGGCCAATTCATCAACCGTGTAAAATTCCAATCGCTGCACGATGCCAAATCGATCACGCAAAGGGGAAGTCAGCAAACCGGCGCGGGTAGTTGCGCCGACCAGTGTAAAAGGCGGCAAGTCCAGCTTGATTGAGCGGGCGGCAGGTCCTTCTCCGATCATCAGGTCCAGTTGATAATCTTCCATGGCCGGATACAGGATTTCTTCAACTGCAGGGCTCAGGCGATGTATTTCATCAATAAACAATACGTCATGGGCTTCAAGGTTTGTCAGCAATGCGGCAAGATCACCCGCCTTATCCAGTACAGGTCCTGAAGTCTGGCGAATTTTAACACACATTTCGGCCGCAATGATATTAGCCAATGTTGTTTTACCCAATCCGGGAGGGCCAAAAATCAACACATGATCCAAAGCTTCCTCGCGCGCTGTCGCCGCCCGGATAAATATCTCCATTTGCGCGCATAATTCTTTCTGTCCGACATATTCGGCCAGACGTTTCGGACGAATGGCGCGGTCTTGCCGCTCTTCATCGGTATGGCTGCGAGCCGTTATCAGTCGATCGCTTTCAATCATTGGATTCCACCTTGTAATGCCAGCCGGATAATGTCTTCACAACTTTTACCTTCAGCATTGATATACTGTACCATTTTGCCGGCGTCGAGCGGCTTGTAGCCCAACGAACACAATGCGCTGACAGCGTCCTGTTTTGGCTTGCCGACGACTGACGCCATCGCGCCTGCATTGCCGGTGCTTATCATGACTGAAGCGCCCAAACCTGGCAATCTGTCGCGCATTTCAATAATCAGACGTTCAGCGGTTTTTTTGCCGACACCGGGTAAACGCACCAGCCCTTGCGTGTCGTTATCATGAATACAGCGGTGAAATTCTTCCGCGCTCTGTCCGGATAAAATAGTCAATGCCAGCTTTGGCCCAACACCGTTAACCTTAATTAATGTTCTGAACAGAGTACGGTCAGCTTCGGTGATAAAACCGAATAAAATATGAGCATCTTCCCGAACCACCAGATGAGTGTGCAATGTTACCTCCTCATTGATAGCGGGCAGATCATAGAAAGTAGTCATCGGCGCTTCTACTTCATACCCGACACCCTGAACATCGAGCATTAAAAATGGCGGCGATTTATGCACCAGTTTACCGCGTAAAAAACCGATCATCTCAAGAGACCTTGTTTACCCAGCATGATTGCAGTCTGCTGATAATGCGCATGACAAATACCGATGCCTAATGCATCGCTGGCGTCCAAAGACAACTCGCCCTGAACATTTAACAGAATTTTCACCATATGCTGAACCTGAAGTTTATCAGCGGCTCCCTTCCCTACTACCGCCTGCTTGACTTGCCGCGCCGCATATTCAAATACCGGCAAACCCTTGACTTGCACTGCGCAAATTGCCGCGCCGCGAGCCTGGCCCAGTTTAAGCGCGGAATCCGCATTTTTATGCATAAAGACTTGTTCTATTGCCATTTGATCAGGTTGATAGTTATCGACAATTTCCAGAATTCCGTCAAAAATTTGTTTAAGCCGATCCGGAAAATAATCAGTCTTAATCCGAATGCTGCCGCTGGCTATATATTTATAACCTTGCGGCGAGTTTTCTATAATTCCGTATCCGGTCAGTCTTGAACCGGGGTCTATCCCTAAAATTCTCATTTTTATTTAAAAAAGTCGCCAGTATCAACTGCAATCATAAACTCCCGCCGCTTTTTGGTGTGGCGTTGTTTTTTTTAGAGTCTGTTTTCTAGAGTGCCAAGATATAATTTCTTCGATTGCATTAAGCCATTCAGGAAATAGTTTTTCTATAACGCTAGTTTTCTGTTGTAACGCCCTATCTCCAGAATGAAATTTTCCCGTTTTTATGTCCTTGGGATGTAATTCACCATTTCTAAGTAAGTGAATCTCCAGAAGCACGTCTCGAACACCAATCATTTCAGTATTTATAAAACTCTCATTTTTTAAAATAGCACCATAATTTTCAGATGGCCTATTACCTCTCTCTAAACAGAAAAGCCTTTCTACCATTATATGATTGAATTGATCGAGACTATCTATAAAAAGTCGGTAGTTTTTGTCGTGGTAATAGCTAAATAAAAAATTGCATAAAACTGACAGTTGCTCAAACTCATTCTCATCATCGAATACATTACTAGAGAATAATTCTGTGGTATTTAGCGTGATTTCGTCACGCCGGCTTAAAGTATCAGCAATCGGATTATGATTATTCCCATTCAAAATCTTTTCTATTATTGGGTTCCCTGTATTTTTGGGGGTTGAATAATCATGTGCTGGTTCAAACAGCAACCTTTCATAAATCAGAGAAATTGATTTAAATGACATATCTGAATGATCGTCATTAAGCATTTTGATTTCTCTTTGACGTTTAACGTCTAAATTTTCTGTTAATTCGCTCTGTGCACACAATAGCTCTCTTTTGAGCAAAACGTTTTCAACATCATCTGGATTTAATGAATCTAATACCTCTTTTTGTTTCCAGTGCAACGCCCACTTTATTAGAGAAATTTTAGATAACCATTTGCCGGTATCCTTACGATTGAACAGCCTAAAAAACTGATTGGAATTAAATTTAACCTCAGTCCGAAACTTCTCCAAAAATGAATAAATAGGATAATCAAGGAAAAAGTTATCATAAACCATAAAAAGCTCCACTAATTTCCCAACAACATCCTTATCATTAGAATAATGCTTTTTTAGATAAGAGAGCATAGAGTCAGAAAACTCATATCTATCCACAATGTTGGCTAAAATTAATTCTTTTAATTTATCGTTTTTTTCGATCTTATATATATAAAAACTAAACTTGGTCTTGTCTATCTCGCCTGTTCTAAGCATTTCTTTCATTAAGTTAAGAGCCTTGCGGGAATCCTTTTCCTTCAATTTTCCAGATTTTTTGTATTGATTTTGTAATTGGCTAAATTTCTTAACGTCTTCATCAATCAACTCTTTCGAGTTTTCATAAAATCTTACTCCAACTTTTGATGACTGGGGAATTAAACCTGAATTCCTACATAATAAATCTAGTACGGTAACAAACTTCTTGGCTATTGTCTTTTGTTGAGAGAATATCCTAATATCATCAGCATATCGGATGTATGCGATTTCATTTTTTTGTATTTGCTTAGAGAAATATTCGTCAATATAGAAATGAAGAAATATTTCCGATACAACTGTAGACGCAAGTGGCCCTTGAGGAATTCCTGATCCACAACCTGGCTTTATATGTTTAAAGTCTGAGTGGGAAAGTTGGAGAATTGATATAAGTATCTCAATTAAATATTCGTCCAAGTGGTTGCGAAGGACTTCAGTTAAAAGCTTATGGTCAATGCTGTCATAGAATGAAGCGATATCAAAATCCACAACATAGTTATAACTACGCTCTTCAATCAGAGACTTTGAATTATCTTGATAGCTTTTCCACCGTTTTTTCCAAGGCATGAAAATAAATTCTGAATGGAAGCTTTCATTAAAATGATTTCCAAAAGTAATTTTGTTGTAGTTTTGGGACATTACACAATAGAAATGCTCTGCCAATTTGTTAGCTAAAGCTTGGTATATAAGTAATGCTTCAAACCCGAGATAGGTAATTGGACGAACAAAACCGCCTTTTTTGGGAAGATATATGCGGATTACACCATGGTTCTCTACCCTTTTAGTCTTAGAAAATTTATCGATTACAAGATGAAAATAGTCTTTACGAAAAGGCTCAATATCCTTAAGAGCAGTCCAATAAAGCTGCTTGTGAAGATGGCGTGAGCCAAATTTTAATCTCTGAAATGCTAACTCAAGATTACTCTCTTCAAATACATCTTCCTTCTGTACTATCAATTTTTTATTCCTAGATGATCAAGGGATAGCTAGGTAGAATGGGCTGGTCTTCTTGCATAAAACTTGCACACCATAATTCTGGACTTATCAATGTAGTGGGCAGAAAAACGTTGCCCAACCTAAACCACTCATCAATCCAGCCCTTCCATAATCTCGTCGCTGATATCCGCATTGGAATAAACATTCTGCACGTCGTCCAGATCTTCCAGGCGGTCTATCAGGCGCATCATTTTTTCCGCATCTTCAGCATCCAGTTCAGCCATCGTTGCGGCTTGCATCGTGACTTCGGCATTGTCGGGCTCAAAACCGGCCGCAATCAGGGCGTCTTTTACAGCCAGATAATTTTCCGGTGTGGTCATAACGTCAAGAGAGCCGTCATCATTGCTGATGATATCCTCTGCACCCGCTTCCAATGCGGCTTCCATGAGAGCATCCTCGTCAACGGAAGGGGCATAACTGAGCATGCCTACCTTGCTGAATAGATAGGCGACCGAGCCGTCAGTGCCCAAATTGCCGCCCGCTTTAGTAAAAGCATGACGGACTTCTCCGACGGTGCGGTTGCGATTATCGGTCAAACAATCCACTATCACCGCTGTACCGCCAGGGCCGTAGCCTTCATAACGGATATTTTCGTAATTAACGCCTTCCAGCGCGCCGGAGGCTTTTTTAATGGCGGTATCAATAGTATCGCGGCGCATATTTGCGCCCAATGCTTTATCAATTGCGGTGCGTAAAGCCGGATTACTGGCGGCATCGGGACCGCTGGTTTTTACCGCTACGGTAATTTCGCGCAGCATTTTTGTGAAAATTTTGCCGCGTTTGGCGTCCTGTCCGGCCTTGCGATGTTTAATATTAGCCCATTTACTATGTCCAGCCATTATTTCTCTCTAAATAAACAGTTAAATGTATTTCTTTTTGAATTTTCAAGCTTACAAAATATGCGTTAAAACCGAAAGCAAGTTAGGCTCAGCCGTATAAAAGTCGGCCGTCTCACGCACAATCGCTCTATCGACCACGCCGCCAAAACCTAATACATAAGCGCCGGCCTGTTTGGCTTCCAAATCGGTTTTGCCATCGCCGATCATCACTAAAGAACCACCTTGTGTTTTTAGCATGCCGACAATAGTCGCTTTACCGCCTGTTCTGGCCAGCGGCGAATTCAGATCATAATTAAGGTAACTGCCGTCTTCGTTGAAATAAATATCAACCGCATGCACATGGCTTTCAGGCAGCCCCAGACGCTGCGCCAGCGGCAAGATAGCCTGACGCAATCCACCGCTGATAATATGCACCGTTTTATCTTGAGCCAATAAAGAGGCAAACACTTCTTTAACGCCGTCGACTATTTCTTCAATATACAAACCGGCCAGCCAGTTGATGCTGTCCTGATCAGGTCTGATGAGCGACAGGCGCCGCTCATAGACCGCTTCCAAAGGCACGAGACCATTCATTGCCGCATCGGTCAGTCTGGACATTTCCTCTGCCATGCCCACACGCCTGGCGAGTTCGTCTATCCCCTCTATTCTGCTCAAGGTACTATCGCAGTCAAAGCAAATAACATCGAAACTCATAAGTTAATCTGGATCGCTCGATATACAGCAGCAATATTTGCTGCAATAAAATTAGTTAAGGAGGCGGCGGTTAATAATGCGCCCGTCGCCAGATTATGTACGAATCTGCCGTTAATTTGAGTTGAATTTTTCATAAAATAGGGCAGAAAGATGACAGATCAAAAAGAGCATATAGTTTAACAGCTTTGCTATAATCCCGATATTGCCGAGCAAGGCATTATTATAGGTGCCTGAACAATTTATTCTTTCTCCCCGTAACACGCTAATTATCATGCCTCGATTCGTTCTATTAGCTTCTCTGACACTAGCGCTGGCAGTCATTTCAATAAACGCAATGAGCCGGTTCTCTGCAAGAATACCCGATGTGAAATTTACCACTATCACCGGCAAAAAAATTGCTCTGAAAGACTTACGCGGCAAACCCGTAATCGTCACATTCTGGGCAACCGACTGCCCTGCCTGCATGAAAGAAATTCCGCACCTGGTTGATCTTTATGCGCAATATCATAAGCAAGGCCTTGAAATCATAGCCGTTGCCATGTATTACGACCCGCCCAATCATGTCGTCACTATGACTGAAAATCAACAGTTGCCTTATGATGTGGCGCTTGATTTAACAGCAGAACTTGCCCGCGCATTCGGTGACGTGCAGCTTACCCCCAGTACTTTTTTAATCAGCCCTGAAGGATCGTTTGTCTTAAAGAAGACAGGCCCTTTTGATATTGCTGACATGAAATCCCGAATTGAACTTCTGTTAAAAGGATAAGCCATGCTGTGGTTAAAAGCTTTACACCTGATTTTTATGATCACCTGGTTTGCCGGTCTGTTTTATCTGCCGCGTCTGTATGTTTATCACGCGATGAGCTCCGATGACATCAGCAATGAACGTTTTAAAATTATGGAGCGCAAGCTGTTTTTCGGCATTATGACGCCTGGCATGATAATGACCTTTGTCTTCGGCATCTGGATGCTGATCGACTATGCCTGGAACCTTTACTCCGCCAGCGGCTGGCTGCATGTGAAACTGACGCTGCTTGTACTCATGCTGGTTTATCATTATTTCTGCGGGATATGGCTAAGGGATTTTAAATATGACCGCAATCGACATAGCCATATTTTTTACCGCTGGATGAATGAAGTGCCGGTCATATTTTTGTTTGCCATAGTCATTCTGGCGGTGGTTAAGCCTTTTTGACATTCCGAGCCTGTATCTGTTGACCAAAGGTCGGCTTAAACGGCATCCCTCATAAGCGATTTTTTACCCCTCATAGCTGCATTTTTGGTACAATTAGAAGTTTTCAAATATTTTTCACCCGTTAAATTAATTTTAACCTCATCACTCTGGAGAAATTCAATGCCGATTAAAGTTGCAATCAATGGTTATGGCCGTATTGGACGTAATATTGTCCGCGCATTATATGAGTCAGGCCGTACCAATGAAATTCAAATTGTTGCAATCAATGATTTAGGTGACAGCAATACCAATGCACACTTGACTCAATATGATTCAGTGCATGGAAAATTTCCTTTTGACGTCACTGTTGACGGAGACTATATCGTCATCAATGGCGACAGAATCAGGGTTTTCTCTGAAAGAGATCCGTCCAAACTTCCCTGGGCTGACCTGGGCGTTGAAGTTGTTCATGAATGTACCGGCTTTTTTACCAGTAAAGCTAAAGCGTCCGCGCACATTACCGCCGGCGCAAAAAAAGTTATTATCTCAGCTCCAGGCGGCAATGACGTTGACGGTACTATTGTATTTGGCGTAAACCATCACACTTTAAAAGCGTCAGACACCGTTATTTCTAATGCATCATGCACAACTAACTGCCTGGCGCCGATTGTAAAACCTTTAAATGACGCACTGGGTATTGAAAGTGGCTTAATGACCACTATCCATTCCTATACCAATGACCAGGTTCTGACTGACGTTTATCACAGCGATTTACGCCGCGCCCGCTCAGCGACACAATCCATGATTCCTACCAAAACAGGCGCTGCCGCAGCTGTCGGCCTGGTATTGCCCGAACTGGCCGGAAAACTGGATGGCTTCGCCATGCGCGTTCCTACAATTAATGTTTCAGTTGTCGATTTAACCTTCCAGGCTTCCAGAGACACCAGCAAAGCGGAAATAGACGAAATTTTGACCAGCGCATCCAAAGGTGCATTAAAAGGAATTCTGGATATCAACGAAAGACCTCTGGTTTCAATAGACTTTAATCACAATCCTGCATCATCTATTTACGAAGAACCTTTGACTAAAGTACTGGGCGGACGCCTGGTAAAAGTGTTGTCCTGGTATGACAACGAATGGGGCTTCTCAAATCGTATGCTCGATACCACAATTGCTTTTGTAAACGCCAAATAACGGATCGCACACTTAAATGTTAAGAAGAACCAAAATTTTAGCCACACTCGGCCCTGCAACTGATAAGCCTGGTGTGCTTGAAGGCTTGTTCAGGGCAGGTATTGATGTTGTCCGAATGAACTTTTCTCACGGTTCTGCTCAAGATCATATCGACAGAGCCAATGCTATACGCGCGCTCAGCAAGAAGACCGGCAGACGCGTGGGTATACTGGCTGATTTGCAAGGCCCAAAAATCCGTATTGCCCGCTTTAAAGATACGAAAGTATTTCTAAACGAGGGCCAGGATTTTGCGCTGGACATCAATCTTGATCCAACCGCTGGAGATAATACCCAGGTTGGCATCACTTACCAACCTCTGGCCCTCGAAGTCAGGCCCGGCAGCAGATTGCTGCTGGATGACGGCCGTATCGTGCTGGATGTTGTTAATGTTGAGAACATGCGCGTTAACTGCAAGGTTGTTGTCGGCGGCGATCTGTCCAACAACAAGGGCATTAACCTTTTGGGCGGCGGACTTTCTGCGGCGGCATTGACTGAAAAGGATAAAGAAGATATCAAAACCATCGCTATTATGAAGTGCGATTATGTTGCGGTCTCTTTTCCGCGCTGTGCTGAAGATCTTCATGAAGCACGCCGTCTGTTAATTGCTGAAGGCTGTCATGCCGGTATTGTTTCTAAAGTCGAGCGTGCGGAAGCGATCGTGCCCGGCGTTATGGACGAAATCATCCTGGCGTCTGATGCAGTGATGGTAGCGCGTGGAGATCTGGGGGTTGAAATCGGCGATGCCAACTTGCCTGCCATACAGAAATTGCTGATTAAACGTACTCGTGAACTCAATCGTGTTGCAATTACCGCTACGCAAATGATGGAATCGATGATCGATAACCCGATCCCTACACGTGCGGAAGTTTTTGATGTCGCCAATGCCGTTTATGACGGTACTGACGCCATTATGTTGTCGGCTGAAACGGCTTCCGGAAAACACCCGGTTAAAGCTGTTGAAGCGATGCATCGCATTTGTATAGAAGCGGAAAAACAACCCAGTGTTCGTGAGTCGGATCACCGCATCAATATTCAATTTGAGCGCGATGATGAAGCGATTGCCATGTCTGCGATGTATATGGCTAACCATACCCGAATCAAAGGCATAGTAGCATTAACCGAGTCAGGATCAACTCCGTTGTGGATGTCCAGAATCAGTTCCGGCATTCCTATTTTTGCGTTAAGCGGACAGGAAAAGACCTTGGGTAAAGTGACGTTATATCGCGGCGTTTTTCCTCTTTACTTCCAAATTGAAGCCCATCAGGATCATGTTGAAGTAAATCGTAGCGTTGTGAAAGAACTTAGAAAATGGAACAAAGCTAAAGACGGCGAAAAATTCATCATCGCCAAGGGTGATTTGAATGGCGTAGAAGGCGGCACTAACGCATTGAAAGTCATTATCATCGGACATGGTCTAACTCCTTAAGAAATTACATTGATGCTGTGCTCAAACACTAACGGGTGCAGTAGCTTTTATTTCAAACCGGATAAAGTGCTGTAAACTTGTATTTTTCCTGGCAGATGCGCAACCTGCGCTTCTACCAGGGACAAAACGCTTACATGACATTTTTTCAAACAATATTCTCGCAATACCCCTCAAACGCATCCGCAGTACAACAATCTCTATATAGCTAACCGCTATTCAAAATGGCGGCATTCTCAAAGGCAACATTCATAGAACAATCGAATCAGCCCTCTTGAATCAGTCTTTGCAAAAGTACGGGAGGTTGAAATAGAATTGAGCGGGCCGCCAGCCCTGCTAAGGAAAAGGTGTTAAAATCGCCATTTCTTTAACCTCCCCCTCATAAACTATGAATGACATTGACTGGAACGAATATTCTCCGGAAACACAAGCAATAAGAGCCGGGCACCAACGAACTCATGAAGATGAGCACAGCATGCCTATTTTTGCAACATCCAGTTATGTGTTTAAAAATGCTGAAGAGGCTGCATTGCGCTTTACCGGACAAAAACCGGGCAATATCTATTCCCGCTTTACCAATCCAACAGTGAATGCCTTTCAAATAAGGCTGGCGCTGATGGAAAAAGGCGAACGCTGCCTGGCATTTGCATCGGGTATGGCGGCCATTATGGCGGCCGGTATGGGATTGCTTAAAGCGGGTGATCATATAGTCTGTTCACGTGGCGTTTTTGGCAATACCGTATTGATGTTTCAGAACTACTTCGGCAAATTTGGTGTAACAACCGATTTTGTTGACCTCACCGATGCGGCCGCATGGGAATCCGCTATAACGCCCAATACCCGGTTTTTGTTTCTGGAAACGCCATCCAATCCTTTAACCGAGATTGCAGATATTGAATTACTAGCTAAACTTGCACATAAGCATAATTGCTTGCTGATCGTTGATAATTGTTTTTGCACACCTGTACTTCAAAAGCCCTTGGAATCAGGCGCCGACATTGTTATTCATTCGGCAACAAAATATATCGATGGTCAGGGACGCTGTGTTGGCGGCGCTGTAGTAGCCAGTGATGAAATAATTGATAAGTATATTTATCCTTATTTGCGCACGGGCGGCGCAACCATGAGTCCATTTAATGCGTGGGTGTTTTTATCCGGCCTGGAAACTTTGGATATCCGAATGAAAGCCCATTGCGATAGCGCTTTTGAGCTTGCCAAATGGCTGGAACAACATCCGGCTATTGCAAAAGTTCATTATCCGGGCCTGGAATCGCATGCACAACACGAATTGGCTAAACGTCAACAAAGCCACTTCGGCGGAATAGTCAGTTTTGAATTAAAGGGTGGCAAGGAACATGCCTGGAAATTAATTGATGCCACAGAAATGTTATCAATTACTGCAAACCTGGGAGATGTTAAAACCACCATAACCCATCCGGCTACTACGACTCATGGTCGGCTAACACCTGACGCCAGAGCCGCCGCCGGAATTAAAGATGGTTTAGTCAGGATTTCAGTAGGGCTTGAGCACATTGATGATATTAAAAAAGACCTGTTAACAGGCTTATAAATTAATAGAGAGCGCCATGGTTATAGCGATTGCAGGCAATTTACTCAGCGATAACGTCAGGATTCTTAAAAACGAGGTCTCAAAAGCAGCTTATCAAGGTGTTTTAATAGCAGTTATTACTATTGTTATTGCTACTTTAATGGTTAGTTTTTTTACGGTCGGTGAATTATCTTTGGATGGGATTGTCTCCGCACAAAAAAGCAACATCGCTCTCTGGTTTTTAGACAGCACCCCTTTTGTCTTTGGCATTTGGGGACAGTATTCTAGCACGATGATTGCTTACAAGGCCGGAGCCATGATATTCGATCAGACTCAGGAATTACGCAATACAACCAATAATCTGGAAAAACAGGCCAATTACATCAGCTCTCATGACTTCCTGACAGACTTGCCTAATAGAGCGCTGTTTTATGATAGGGTAGAAAAAGCTATTTTAATAGCAAATGATCACAATCAATTGTTATCCATCCTATTAATGGAAATAGAAAATTTCAAGGACATATACAATACCTTGGGTCAGAATACCAGCGACCTTGTCCTCAAACAGGTATCTGCCCGGCTACGGAAAGTCAGTAAAGAAAAAGACATTATTGCAAAAGTCGACGGTAATGTTTTCGCTTTTCTATTGGTTAATATTGCCAACTTGACTATCGCCGAGCGCCTCGCCCAGACTATTCAACAAGTCATGGAGCCTCCCTTTGTTATTAATCAATTTAAAGTGATAGTACATCCCAATATAGGTATTGTACATTTTCCGGATCACGGCGATGACGCAGATACCCTTGTACAAAGGGCCAGCGTCACGCTGCATACCGCCCAACAATCAAGTATCGGTTATTGCATCTATGAACCGACATTTGATAAGCTCAACCCCAAGCGTCTCACATTAATGTCCGAGTTCCGCGATGCGATAGAGCATGATGAGCTTGAGCTGTTTTACCAGGCCAAGGTATCCATCCAGACTGGACAGCTTGTGGGCGCTGAAGCACTGGTTCGCTGGAATCATCCGGTCTATGGCGTGACTTCACCCGATGACTTCATTCCAATGATGGCGGAATACACCAGAATCATTAAACACGTCACTTTATGGACATTTCAGCGGGCTTTCCACCACTGTGCGAACTGGCATAAACAAGGGATCGATATAAAAGTATGTGTTAATTTATCCATTAAAGAATTGCATGATCCTGATTTACCTGACCTTATAGCTGGCGTAGCGGCTTCCACAGGAGTTAGACCTGAATGGATTATGCTGGAAACTTCTGAAGGCGCAATTATGAATGATCCTGAAAGTGCGCTGGAAATAATCGAACGACTGCATCGTATGGGTTACCAGTTTTCAATCGATGATTTTGGAGCTGAGTTTACCTCGCTGGCTTATCTCAAAAAAATGCCCTTGACAGAGCTCAAAATAAACAAGTCATTTGTTATGGATATTATGAACAGCGAAAATGACGCAACTATCGTTAAAGCAATCATCAATCTTGCCCATAACCTGGGATTGCAAGTGACCGCAATAGGAATAGAAAGCGAGGAAATCATGGCTAAACTTAAGGAATACGGCTGTGATATGGCACAAGGTTATTTCCTGCATAAGCCATTGTCTGCTACAGATTTCAATAAATGGATGAACAATACAAAATGGAAAGCTATCGGCAAGTAAAGTTGACGACCGCATTTTTAAAAATACAAGCTTCGTTTTAATCTTTCATGACAGCAATTTCCCCGACTCAAGTTGACGTGCTTTGCATAGGTCAAGCTTCTTATGATCTTGTGTTTTCAGTTTCCCGCCATCCTTTAGAAGATGAGAAGATCTTTGCCGACGACTTTCTCGGCTGTGGCGGAGGACCCGCTGCAAATGCCGCTGTGGCTATCTCCCGCTTGGGATTCTCAGCAGCTTTTGCCGGCTATCTGGGTCAGGATATCTATGGTGAAAAGCATTATCAGGAATTGAATGCATACGGCATTAATACCCGGTTCGTAGTTCGTGGCTCATCTCCTACCCCGATTTCTGCGATACTCGTCAAACAGGATGGCAAACGGGCCTTAATAAACTACAAGGCAGATACAGAACCTCTGGCTTCGAGCGCTATAAATTTCTCCCCAATCAAATCCAAAGCCATACTGTTCGATGGACATCAACCCTATATTTCCATTCCTCTGGCTGAACAAGCGCGCACAGAGCATATATCCACTGTATTGGATGCCGGCTCTCTTCATAAAGGAACCCTGGCCCTAATGGAACGAGTAGATTATTTAGTCTGCTCGGAAAAATTTGCTCAACAGTATGCTGGAGATGAAAAAACAGCGCTAACCCGACTGGCGGAGTTTTCTCCCGCTGTCGTCATCACTTTGGGAGAAAAAGGCATAATATGGCGGCGCGGACAGAAGTTTGGAAGTTGTCCCGCTTTCCCTGTTACCGCTATGGATACAACCGGCGCCGGCGATGCTTTTCATGGCGCATTTGCGGCCGCCATTGCTGCTGATATGGATTGGCTTGAAGTTCTACGGTATGCAAGCGCCGCAGGAGCTTTATGCTGTACGAAAATAGGGGCGCGCCCCGGTATGCCTACGCAGGAAGAACACCGCGCCTTGTTTGAAGAACCTTATAAGGACTGATAATAAGGCCATCCGTTCAACCTGTTGCTTAAATTTACCTTACCCCTATTTAATTATTTTCAATTTAGTCAGGTGTACGCGACGGTTATCCGCTCTGACGACTTCAAAGCGCATATTATCGATAACATAACTCTCGCCTCTTTTTGGCATGTGCTCAAGCTGACTGACAAGAAAACCGCCTACGGTGTCATATTCATCGGTAGCTAAATGGGTGGTAAAATACTCATCAAATTCTTCAATAGGCATAAGCGCCTTTATCATGAACTCATTCGGGCTGCGCTGAAAAATATAGCCTTCGTCTTCATGATCGTCGTGCTCGTCTTCAATTTCACCGACGATTTCCTCTAACACATCCTCAATAGTGACCAGACCTGCCGCTTGGCCGTATTCGTCAACAACAATAGCCATATGATTACCATTGGTCCGTAGTTCCTTAAGCAATACATTCAAGCGCTTGCTTTCCGGAACAATGAATGCGGGCCGCATTATTTCCTGGACGGTGAGAGTTTTATTTTGTAATACTCGGGCCAGCAAATCTTTGGCCAATAAGACGCCAATCACTTTGCTGCGATCGCCATCAATAACAGGATAGCGGGAATGGCCGAACTCTGTCACTAATGGCAATATTGTCTCCAGCTCAGCGTCTTTCGGCACTACAACCATTTGAATGCGGGGAATCATGACATCCCTTACCCGCATTTGCGATACCTGCAACACGCCTTCAATCATGGATAGAGCATCGGTATCCAATAATCGGTTTTTCCGGGCCTCCCTCAATATGCCCAGAAGATCATCCAAGTCTTGCGGCTCCCCGGAAAATAGCTGACTGATTCTTTCCACCCAGCGTTTTCGGGGGGCGCTTGTACTTGGAGGTTGCTCGTCACTCATTCTCGACATACCTGTATATAAGGATTTTCTATATTAAACTGTCCCAGAATTGCTATTTCTCTGCTTTCCATAAGCTCCGCCTCATCGTCGTCGATATGGTCGTAGCCCAGTAAATGCAATACGCCATGCACAACAATATGCGCCCAATGATCTGTTAATGCTTTATGTTGTTCAAAAGCTTCTTTTTCAAGCACCGGAGCGCATATAACCAGATCGCCCAGTAAGTTCAGCTCTATGCCTTCAGGTGCTTCAAATGGAAAAGTGAGAATATTAGTAGGGCCTGGCTTTAGGCGGTATTGTTCATTGAGCTCGGCGCTTTCCTGTTCATCGACAATACGCACAACGATTTCGGTATCTTTATTTAAACCATTCAGTGCAATATCTATCCACTGTTGAATTTTTTCCTGATCAGGCTGGCCGACTGATTTAAAAATTCTCTGGACTTCGATTAGATTCATTGATCGGCTTTATCTTTTTTCTCATACGCTTCATAAGCGGAAACTATGCGCTGCACTAAAGGATGCCTGACCACATCCCGCGCCCCAAAAAAAGTAAAGCTGATGCCCTCAATATCTTTGAGCACATCAAGCACTTGCCGTAACCCGGACATTTTTTCCGACGGCAAATCGATTTGCGTAATATCGCCGGTTACCACAGCAGTCGAACCGAAACCCACGCGTGTAAGAAACATTTTAATCTGCTCTGTTGTGGTGTTTTGCGCCTCATCCAGAATAATGAAGGCATCATTCAGAGTCCGTCCGCGCATAAAAGCTAAAGGTGCGACTTCTATAACGCCTTTATCAATCATCTTTTCAACCCGTTCAAAACCCAGCATTTCATACAACGCATCATACAAGGGCCGCAAATAGGGATCGACTTTCTGCGCCATGTCTCCCGGTAAAAAGCCTAATTTTTCACCCGCCTCTACGGCAGGACGCACCAGAATTATTTTTCTGACTTTTTCATTTTGCAAGGCATCAATAGCGCAAGCGACTGCCAGGTAAGTTTTACCTGTTCCGGCGGGTCCGACGCCAAAATTTATATCGTGAGAAACAATTTTTTTTAAGTAACCCTGTTGATTAGCTCCTCTCCCTTTAATCAACCCGAATTTGGTTTTAATGGCTACCTCTTGTTCGGCTTCGGTAGCCGAAGCATTTAACATCTCATCAATAGAAGCATCCTGCATAGCCAAGTGGATCAGTTCAGCGGTTAATTGTTCTTTTTCGGTGCTTGCAAATAACTTCTGCATGACAGCGCAAGCCGCTTTAACTGAACTGTCTACTCCCGTCACCTTGAACTGGTTGCCGCGATTAGCAATTTCAACCTGAAGACGTTTTTCTATTTGCCGCAAATGGGTATCTAATTGCCCGCAAAAATTGGATAATCTGCCGTTATCGGCAGGAAGCAAGGAAATTTCCTGTGATGTCATTATGATAAATCAGGCATGGGTAACAATTTTATTAACAGAGGCCTCAACCAAACGGCCCCGCAACGAATTAGGCAATGCTTCTGCAATCAGCACATCGACAAATTGCCCAGCCAATCTCGGATGAGCAATAAAGTTTACTACGCGATTATTTTCCGTTCTTCCCTGCATTTGCAACGGATTCTTTTTAGATTGCCCCTCGACCAGCACAGTCTGCACTGTACCCACCATACTGTTTGAGATAGTCGCAGCCATTTCATTGATTCGATTCTGGAAACGCTCCAGACGCAGCTTTTTTACTTCCGCGGGCACTTCATCCGGCAAATCTGCCGCAGGCGTTCCGGGACGTTGGCTATAAATAAAACTAAAGGACAAATCGAAACCGATCTCTTCAATAAACGACATTGTCTGTTCAAATTCTTCGTCGGTTTCGCCCGGGAAGCCAATGATAAAATCTGAAGAAAGGCTAATATTGGGGCGGACTGCGCGCAATTTGCGTATAGTTTCCATATAATCCGCGCGGGTATGTCCGCGTTTCATCATTTTCAAAATATGGTCGCTACCGCTTTGTACCGGCAAATGCAGATGATCAACAAGTTGTGGAATTTCTGCAAAAGCCTCGATCAAATTATGGGTAAACTCAACCGGATGTGAGGTCGTAAAACGAAGCCGATCTATTCCGTCTATTGCCGCCACATAATGCAGCAACAATGCAAAATCGGCAATATCGCCCTCCTCCATCTCACCTCGGTAGGCATTAACGTTCTGCCCCAATAGATTGACTTCCCGCACGCCTTGTCTGGCTAATGTACTGATTTCAGCAATTACATCTTTCAAAGGGCGACTGATTTCCTCGCCACGGGTATAAGGCACTACGCAAAAAGAGCAATATTTGCTGCATCCTTCCATGACCGAAACAAAGGCTTTTGGACCTTCTGCGCGGGGCTCGGGCAAAGCATCAAATTTCTCTATTTCAGGAAAAGATACATCGACAACGGGATTATGCTGGCTGCGGACCTGATCCAGCAACTGAGGGAGGCGATGTAAGGTTTGCGGCCCAAACACCATGTCTACAAAAGGCGCACGTTTTTGAATAGCGGCACCCTCCTGACTGGCGACACATCCCCCGACGCCGATTATCACATCGGGGCGCTTGTCTTTAATCTTGCGCCATTTACCTAAGGCTGAAAAAACTTTTTCCTGTGCTTTTTCGCGTATTGAACAGGTATTAAGCAGTAGAACATCGGCCAGTTTTGGATCGTCAATCAATTCAAATCCATGCGATGCTTGAAGAACATCCCGCATCTTGTCGGAATCATATTCATTCATCTGACAACCATTGGTTTGAATATAAAGTTTTTGTGTCATATTTTGTAAAAGTAAATCACCTCAAACGCTTCGATTTTATTGGTGGGTAAAAGTGCAATAATAAAGCGCACGCCGTTGAGTTGCTAATAAAGCTGACGAAACCACGGGCTTGAACATGATAGCCATTATACCTCAAAGACAGATTAAACAAACAAGGCCCATTCAATTCATGAATCAAATGTGATAGATAGTAAAAGTCACATTAACGTATTAAATGAGCAAGACAATGCTGGAAACTGCCTTACTGCTTTAAAAATCCTTCTGTATAACTATCATTGCCACACTTCTGATTATTTTAAATTATCAGTGACATGCGGCTCAATCAACTGGTATAAGACCTGATGCATTTTGGGGCTTCCTGCGATCACATTTCCTGACTCCAGGTAATTATCATTAAAAGAAAAATCAGTCACCACCCCGCCCGCTTCTTTAATTAAAAGAATACCTGCCGCCACATCCCATTCCATTACGCCTATCTCCCAAAAGCCATCCAGCCGGCCCGCGGCAACATAGGCTAAATCAAGCGCCGCCGCACCCGCACGCCGAATCCCGGCTGCACCAACCGTTATTGAGCGAAACATGCCTACGTAAGCATCAAGGTGCTGATCGGTTTTAAAAGGAAAGCCCGAACCGATCAGTGCTCCTTTCAAACTGGTTTGATTGGTGACTCTGATGCGACGGTTATTCAACATGGCTCCGCCGCCGCGTTTAGCGGTAAACAATTCATCACGTAATGGGTCGTAAACGACTCCGACTTCAAGCTTGCCTTTGTACTTTAAGGCGATAGACACCGCATATTGAGGAAATCCATGTAAAAAATTGGTGGTTCCATCCAGCGGATCTATAACCCAGACAAAATCATTGCCTTTATGGTGGCCGCTTTCTTCAGCCAGAATGGCATGCTCAGGATAAGCGGCCTTGATAATATTAATAATTTCCCGCTCCGCTAAACGGTCAACTTCACAGGCATAATCATTTTTGCCTTTTTGATCGATGTGCAAACGACCAATATTCTCAGCTGAACGAAGAATCAGATCACCCGCGCTTCTTGCGGCGCGGACAGCGATATTTAGCATGGGTTGCATAGGCGAATTTATAATGAGCAGATAAAAGTAATAGGATACCAAATCTTTTGGTAAAATTCGGTCTTTTTTCAACGAAGGACGACACAATTGCTGTCACATATCAAGATTGTTCTGGTAGAAACAACACATCCAGGAAATATCGGCGCTGTTGCCCGTGCAATGAAAAACATGAAGATGAGTAATTTGTGGCTGGTCTCGCCCAAAATATTTCCCAGCGCAGATGCGACATCAAGAGCATCGGGTGCTGATGATGTACTAGCGGAAGCTACCTTATGCGCCAGTTTGCATGAAGCAATTGCAGATTGTCAATTAGTAATCGGCGCAAGCGCCCGGTCCAGAACGATCGCATGGCCGGAAATAACGCCGCGGCAATGTGCCGAGAAAGTCGTGATTAATGAACCCAATCAAAAAGTCGCTATTATATTTGGACGGGAAAACTCAGGTTTGAAAAATCATGAGCTGGATTTATGCCATTTCCTGCTCAGAATCCCTTGTAACAGCAAATACAGCTCTCTGAATATTGCCTCGGCCGTGCAAGTGGTTTGTTATGAGCTATTTGTGGCAACTGATGCACAGGAAACAGTGACAGTCGGCGATAAAGGCGAATGTCCGCTGGCGACAGGAATGCAAATGGAGTCCTTTTATGCCCATTTATATGAAGCCCTAACTGATATTGGTTTTATGCATCCTGATAAATCAAAATCCATTATGCGTCGTTTGCGCCGCATATATAACCGTATACAATTGGATACTAAAGAGCTCGATATACTCAGGGGCATATTAAGGATGTCTCAAAATCATCAGAAAATCGATTAATGCAGAAACATCGCCTGCGTCTTTGAATATAGCCCTATTATGCGCAATGATGATGCCGGAATTAAGTGTTCGAAAACGCTCCAGGCATCTCACTTTTTATGAATTCGCAGATAATCATATAAAAGCGAAAAACTGTTTAACTTTTTAGATTGCAAACCAAGAGTACAATAGTTGACTATTTTGCTGGGTTAAGTATAGTTATAAGGAATTCACTTACTTTTATTGGAGATTATCTCGTGCGCTTGACTACTAAAGGCCGTTATGCGGTAACTGCAATGCTGGACCTGGCTTATCACAGCCACAAAAAACCAGTTACATTAACCGATATTGCGGCTCGTCAAACCATTTCCCTCTCTTATCTGGAACAGTTATTTGCACGTTTGCGCCGCGCAAACATGGTTAAAGGCATCCGCGGCCCGGGTGGCGGCTATACGCTATCGGGCTTGGCAGTTGATATTAATATCGCTGACATTATTGCCGCTGTCGATGAGCCAATCCATGCCACCAAATGTGGTGGTGAAAGCAATTGTCAAAAAAACCAGGCGTGTTTGACACACGATTTATGGATGGGCTTAAGCGATCAAATCAGGGATTATTTACAAGGCATCACTATTGCTCAACTATTGGAAAAACATCATGTCCAGGAAGTTGCCAAAAGACAGGATCAGGAAGCACAGCGTGTCATTGAAATTCATCGTTCTGCAGAGCTAGCGCATAACCTGAATGATCTACTTTGATCATAATGCCACAACACCTCTCGATGACCGGGTACTGGATGCGTTATTACCTTTCCTGACCACATTCTATGGAAATCCTTCCAGCCTGTATCGTCATGGCAGAATCGTACGCAGTGCTATCGATGCTGCCCGTGAGCAGGTCGCTGCATTAGTCGGCGTACAATCTTCACAGGTTATTTTTACCAGTGGCGGTACGGAAGCAAACAACGTGGCGCTAGCAACATTAGCTCCACACTCAAGCCTCGCTATTTCGGCTATTGAGCATCCTTCTGTTACTGAACCCGCCCTTCGTCTAAAAAAATTGGGACATCAGCTGACGTTTATCGATGTGGATGCCAATGGATATGTAACACAAGATGCTGTTGCCCAGGTTATTAAGGAGAAACCTGCCCTTGTTTCGATTATGCTGGCAAATAATGAAACCGGTATTATCCAGGATCTGGCGCGCCATGCCCAACAGTTAAGAGCAAATGATATTATTATTCATAGCGATGCTGTACAGGCATCAGGTAAAATCCCGATTTCATTTAATACACTGGGTGTGCATTTAATGTCACTGTCCAGCCATAAAATCTACGGACCTAAAGGTTGCGGTGCATTGATCTTTAATAAGGACGTGGAAATAAAACCTCTTTTTCTGGGAGGTGGACAGGAACAAGAGCTAAGAGCCGGAACTGAAAATGTCGCCGCCATAGTCGGATTCGGCAAAGCGGCGGAACTTGCGCAAGCAGAACTTGCCGAATACAGCAAGCAACTGCTGACATTAAGAAAGCTGTTGGAGAATGGTTTAACAACGATTCCAGGTTTAACCATTTTTGCTCAGCAGGCGAATCGACTCCCTAATACTGTGCAATTTGGCATACCTGAAATTGATGGAGAGATGCTGCTGATGAAACTGGACCAAAAAGGCATTGCCGTTTCCAGCGGCTCCGCCTGCGCCAGCGGCGGCAGTGTGCCGAGTCCGGTATTGCTTGCCATGGGAGTAGAAGCCGATTTTGCAAAAAGTGCAATCCGCATCAGCTTGGGTAAAGCCAATACCGAAACTGAAATTCTTGAATTTATTAATCTGCTAAAAACCTTGGTTTACCAATTATAGAGAGAATGTTATGTCTGTATCATTAACTGAAAACGCAGCTCGTCAAATTAAAAAACAACTGGAAAAACGCGGCAAAGGCATCGGCTTAAAATTGGGTGTAAAAAAATCCGGTTGTTCGGGTTATGCTTATTCACTCGATTATGCCGATAACCTGAATGAAAATGATGCGGTCTTTGAAAATTTTGGCGTAAAAATTATCGTGCCGAAAGGCGACCTGGAATTTATTAAAGGAATAGAGCTGGATTATCGCAGGGAAGGCATCAATGAAGCCTTTCAGTTTAACAATCCGAATGTTAAAGGCACATGCGGCTGTGGAGAAAGCTTTTCTGTCAATTAATAATTGCAGTGCAAGTGTAACGGCGCGACTGATAAAAATTAAAAATATATGGATAATCGTACATTTACAAACCGCATCGTAGTTCTCGATACTGAAACCACCGGTTTAAATCCGCAGGAAGGCCATAGAATTATTGAAATTGGTTGCGTCGAGGTGGTTAAGCGCCGTTTAACAGGCAACCGCTTTCATGTTTATATTAATCCGGACCGGCTTATTGACGAGGGCGCTATCGCGGTTCACGGCATTACCAATGAATTTTTAAATGACAAACCCCAGTTTGGGCATATTGTTGAAGATTTTATTGCGTTCATACAAGGCGCTGAATTAGTCATTCACAACGCGCCCTTTGACGTCGGCTTTATCAATCATGAATTTTCACGACTACAAGATCAAGTAGGGTCTGTCGCTGATTACAGCGAAGTATTTGATACGCTGGCTTATGCCAGAAAAAAACATCCCGGACAAAGAAACAGCCTGGATGCCCTGTGTAAACGCTATGGTATTGATAACAGTCACCGGGATTTACATGGAGCGTTATTAGACGCAGAAATTCTGGCTGATGTATTCCTGCTAATGACTGGCGGTCAGTCTTCGTTGCTGGATGAAAATCTGCCTGGTACAAATGAATCCGTTTCCAACAGAAAACTTACGCCTATTTCTGCACATCGTCCCGCATTAACCATCATCCGCTGCAATGATGAAGAATTAATGGCCCATCAGCAATGCCTGGCGGCGATTGACAAAGCCGGCGGCGCTTGTATCTGGAGCCCTGAAGCGTAATATCCGGCATTGCCGGTTCTGGCGGAGCTTGCAGCTCCGCCACGTATTTTACAAAATCTCTTTACGCTAACCCGGCTTGAATAAAATTACTCGGCTGCTTTTGGTTTTGCACGCCGGGATGTAGAACCGATCCGTTTTTTGCTTTTGTCCGCTTTTTTACCCATATCATCCATTCTTGATATATGACTGCCTTCATGCATTTTTGATATGTTAAGCTGCTGACCGACAACTCTGATTTTTTTCAGCTCCTCAAGCAACTCTTTGGGCATACCCGCCGGCAACTCAACAGTACTGTATTCGTCTTCTATTCTGATACGGGCGATATGATTACCGTCAATGCCTGTTTCATTAGCGATCGCGCCAACAATATTGCCGGGTTTTACACCGTGATTGTGGCCGACTTCAATACGAAATGTCTCCATTTCTATAGCGGCCCCGCTTCCAAATGTACGTTTTGGCTTACGTTCTCTTTGTGGACGATCTTCTTTTTGTGAACGGCCTTCATTTTGCGGCCTGTCTTCTCTGCCTTCATGAGCTCTTTTAGGCAGATTTTGCATTAACAACGGAGTATCACCCTGCACCAGCTTAGCTAAAGCAGCTGCTATCTCTAACGCAGAGACATTATGTTCATGCTGGTATTGCTCTATCAGTTGAGTGAAAAAACTGAGCTCCTCGGCAGCCAGGGTATCGGTAATATTCTGTTTAAACCGTGAAATACGTTTATTGTTAATGACTTCAGTTGAAGGCAAGCCCATTTCTTCAACTTTTTGCTTGGTTGCTTTTTCGATGTTGCCTAACAGTTTTCTTTCCCTCGGAGCAATAAACAATATCGCATCGCCTGTGCGTCCCGCACGCCCGGTCCTACCTATACGATGGATATAGGACTCGGTATCGTAAGGGATGTCATAGTTAACAACATGGGTAATACGATCCACGTCCAATCCGCGTGCGGCCACATCGGTTGCAATCAGAATGTCCAGTTTGCCGTTTTTCAGATTAGCAATAGTACGCTCTCTAAGCGCCTGAGACATGTCACCATTAATCGCAGCCGCTGAAAATCCCCGAGCTTCCAGCTTTTCAGCCAATTCAATAGTTGCAGTTTTGGTTCTGACAAAAATAATCATGCCATCGAACGTTTCAGCTTCCAGGATGCGGGTTAATGCATCCAGTTTGTGTACGCCGCTGACTATCCAATAACGCTGGCGTATGAACTCTGCAGACGCGCTGGTGACTTTAATAGTGATTTGTTCCGGCTCATGCAAGTACTCTTGTGCAATCTTGCGAATAGCCGTTGGCATCGTTGCCGAGAAAAGCGCGATTTGTATGTCGTCGGGAGTTTGTTCAAGCACCCATTCCACATCATCAATAAAACCCATGCGCAGCATTTCATCGGCCTCGTCAAGAACAAGAACCTTAAGACCATCCAGATTCAACGTGCCTTTACGCATATGATCCATAACCCGGCCCGGGGTGCCGACAACAACATGGGCGCCGCGCTTTAACTGGCGTAACTGGCTACTGTAATCCTGTCCACCATAAATGGGTAAAACATGAAAACCTTTTAAATGCGCCGCATAACGTTGAAATGCTTCCGCCACCTGTATCGCCAATTCGCGAGTAGGCGCCAGAACCAGAACCTGCGGGTCTTTTTGGCGAAGATCGATGCGCGATAAAATCGGCAGAGCAAAAGCTGCCGTTTTACCTGTTCCTGTTTGTGCTTGCCCCAATACATCCTTGCCTTGCAGCATGTGCGGAATTACTTGAGCCTGAATAGGTGAAGGTGTTTCATAACCGACATCATCCAGCGCTTTGAGCACCGGGTCTATCAGTGCTAAATCACGGAAAGAGGGTAATGTTGAAACATCATTGGACATGGATTTACCTGTTGGAATAGGAGAAGGCGCGTAAGCGCAGAGAAATGTTCATTTATAAAGCATTATACTGCATTATGTTACGATTTTACCAGTTTAGCCTCTTACCGGGGTAAGAGCGGAAAATGCCGGGGGTTTCATGTAGGCCCTATGCCGAAGAATGCCATTTCAAGCATTTGCCTGAACTCCGGTATTGCAATAATGCCGGCCCACCACGGTTAGTGAGCGTGCTATTGACACTTCATGCCGCTCATCCGTGGTCGCCATCATCTCAACACAAACCACATGATCGGGCAAATGTCGCTTCAGGGCTTCGGCGACCTTGGCATGATCAGTTCCGCCTTCTCCCAGCGGAAGCAACTGCGGCTCACTGGCGTGAACATGCTCAATAAAATGTGCATACTTTTGCAGTATAGCGGCAGAGTCTTCCCCATTGATAGTCAGTACGCCCGTATCCAACTGCATTCTAATGGATGGATGGGCCACTTTCTGTACTATTTCTGCCGTTTCTGCATTGGTAATCATAAAATTGGCGCCATAACAAGGTGAAACAGGCTCCAGGCAAATCAGCACACGGTAGGATTGAGCAATGTCTCCCAAGCGTTGAAAAAAAGGCACCGCTATTTTTATGGCCTCCTGATTACTCAAGCCGGTGCGATCGCGATTCTTAACCGAGCCAAACACCAACCGCCTGGCTCCCAAGCCTGCACTGATGCGACACACAGCCGTCAAGCGCTGAAGCATTGCGCTTTGAGATTCCGGCAAGCCAAACATATTTAAACCCGTAGTGCCAAACAACAGCGCCTGCATACCGGTAATTTCTATACCACGGTCAGCCCACCAGTTCTTGATACGGGCAATATCTTCATCTGTCGCCTTGATTGGATCGGGAAAATATTTCCCCGGCGCGATATCAATCGCATCGATGCCAAAACGATTGAGCAGGCCGGCTATCGCTTCATCTTCAACGACATCCCAAGCAATATTGGATACAGACAGTCTCATGTACTTACCCTGATTTAGCTTTAATTATGAACCGCTCAAACTACGAATGGGCTCTTTAAAGTTTGAATATTTTCATGCATATTGTACGGGTATCGCCAGTTTGCTTCAAAAGATGAGCTTTAAGTTGTAGCAGCAGAATGCCTGCCAAAACACCAGTCTCAAGGGCTCTGCGGCGCTGATCATATGTAACGAGCACGGCAGATAGAAACAGGATAATATGCTATTCCATGTTTTCTCAAACGCTAACGGCAGGGTTAGCGGCCCTTAGCTATACAAATAAAGCATACTCTACATTATATCGGCAAGTCATCCTGTTCAGGCATAGCGAGCTATGTCTCTTTTACCTTTGCACCTTGTACCTTTTTTATGTATTTGCTTGTTATAATAGCGGCAATTTAATATTCATATCAATTTTGAGCTAGAGATTTCATGATTCAAGGTAGTATCGTAGCATTAGTAACACCAATGGATGAAAGCGGTGCTGTGGACAAGATAAGTCTGCAAAGACTAGTCGAGTATCACATTGATCAAGGCACAGATGCCCTTGTTGCGGTAGGCACTACAGGTGAATCGGCGACACTCGATGAAGACGAGCACTGCGATGTCGTCAAGTCTGTTGTAAACCTTGTTAACGGTAGAATTCCTGTTATTGCCGGAACCGGAGCCAATTCCACCACTGAAGCGATCAGCCTGACTCTAAAAGCCAAACAAGCCGGCGCCGATGCCTGTTTAATCGTGACTCCCTACTATAATAAACCAACCCAGGAAGGGTTATATCTGCATCATAAAGCCATTGCTGAGGCCGTCGATATACCGCAGATCTTATACAATGTACCGGGGCGCACCGCCTGCGATATGTTGCCGGAAACGGTTGGACGACTGTCCCACATTGCCAATATTGTTGGCGTTAAAGAAGCGACCGGGGATCTGTCCAGAGTCAAAAAAATACGCGATTTAACGGGTGCGGATTTTGCCATTTATACCGGTGATGATGCGACCAGCCGCGAGTTTTGTCTACTAGGCGGCAACGGCACAATTACTGTAACCGGTAACGTTGCGCCACGCCTGGTACACGAAATGATTACGGCGACGATGTCGAATGATAATGAAACCGCGCTCGCCATTGATGCAAAATTATCTGCCTTGCATAAAAATCTGTTTATCCAGTCGAATCCGATACCTGTCAAATGGGCTGTTGCTGAAATGGGCTTAATGGGTAAAGGCATTCGTTTGCCGCTGACGTGGCTGACTGAGGATTGTTTTGATGCAGTCCGCGATGCGATGTATCAAGCCGGCGTTCTCTAAGCAAATGAAAAACTCTAAAATAGGATTTTTCCTTATTGGTGCATCTGTCCTGGTCAATCTGTCGGCTTGCAGTTATGTTAAAAGTTTATTTCCCGATAAGGAAAAAGATTATCAATACACCACTGAAATTCCGCCCCTGATACTGCCGGATGATCTGAAGAAAAATCAGGCCCCGGACATGCCCCCAGCAGCAAACTCCTCAACCGATACGGCTGTGTATACGTCTGAGCCGCTGACTGCAATAAATACACCTGTTGAGGATACAGCCTCCGCCGCGCCCGTAAGCGAAACACCGGACACCGCGGTTACGGTTGAACGCGTTAATTTTGAAAATGGAGAAAACCGGTTACGTATTAATGTGCCATTTATCAGGGCCTGGCGCATAGTCAACAAGGCATTAAGCCGGAAATCTATAGAAGTAACCGAGCGCAACCAGGAAGCAGGCCTGTTTACTGTCCAGTACGCGCCTGATGAACAGAAAGTAGAGGATGGATCATACTGGGATGAAGTCGTGTTTCTGTTCAAGGGGGTTCAAAGCAATGAAAAGACCTATCTGCTCAAACTGGAAAAAAATAACCAGCAGACGGATATTGTTGTCGTTGATGAAGATCAGCAATTGTTATCCGATGCTGCCAGCTTGAAATTATTAACTCTCTTGCAAGAAACGATCAAGGCAGATCTGGCGACAAAATAACCCGAATCGGTTCCGTTGGACTAACCCGGCGTGACTCGATAACCATAACCGCATTTATTTATTAGGTTATGCGCGCTAACCCATATTTACTGTTTTACTGATATGTTAACAATTCCTGGAACCTCTGCATTATCCGACTTTCGTATAAAAAAACTGCTGTCTGAATTACAAGCTGTATATCCGGCTGTTACTGCCGTTTCAGCACGGTTTATTCATTTTGTCGATGTTGAAAATAACCTGGATGAATGTCAAACAGCCATTTTAAATCAATTACTGTCTTACGGCTCCGGGCTATCAGCAGGGGTTCAAGACTCGCAATCCTTATTGGTCGTGCCACGGTCAGGCACCATTTCACCCTGGTCCAGTAAAGCAACAGAAATCGCCCAACGCTGCGGTTTGACCCATGTTAATCGTATTGAACGGGGGATTGAATATTCGCTGGTGGCAATTAAGCCATTATCAATGCAGGACAAAACACAACTGTCAAAATTACTGTATGACCGTATGACCCAAACGGTGCTATACGACAATATAGAGGCCGATTTATTTGCTCACCATCAGCCCCAACCCTTACTCAGAGTGGCTATTATCGAACAGGGCCGGGATGCGCTGGTTAATGCTAATAGACAACTCGGCATGGCTTTGTCGGACGATGAAATTGATTATCTGACTGCCAGTTTTCAAGCTCTTGGCAGAAATCCAACAGATGTTGAACTGATGATGTTTGCTCAAGCCAACTCGGAACATTGCCGGCACAAGATTTTCAATGCCGACTGGACGATAGACGACGTAGAGCAAGCCCGTTCATTATTCAGCATGATACGAAACACAGCGGAAAAAAGCCCGGAAGGAATTTTATCCGCTTATCATGATAATGCTTCGGTCGCGGCGGGCTCTAAAACCCGGGTTTTTATTCGCAATGCGCAAACCCGCGAATACGGCTATATTGAAGAAGACGCACATTTGCTAATGAAAGTTGAAACCCATAATCATCCTACGGCTATATCGCCTTTTCCGGGCGCAGCTACCGGATCGGGTGGAGAAATTCGCGATGAAGGCGCAACCGGCCGTGGTTCTGCAACAAAAGCAGGTCTGACGGGATTTTCCGTATCGCACTTAAAAATCCCCGGATTTCCTCAGCCCTGGGAACAGGAAAACGGCAAGCCGGAACGTATCGCTTCGGCCTTGGCAATTATGCTGGAAGGCCCATTGGGAGGGGCTGCTTTTAATAATGAATTTGGCAGACCCAACCTGGCCGGCTATTTCCGCAGCTTTGAGCAGCCTGTACCCGGCAGTCATGGCAATGAATTCAAGGGTTACCATAAACCGATTATGATCGCAGGAGGCATGGGCAATATCCGCCCGATGCTGATAGAAAAACGCCCTATTCCGGCCGGTTCATTAATCGTCATCTTAGGGGGTCCTGCCATGCTCATCGGCTTGGGGGGAGGAGCCGCTTCGTCACAGGCCTCAGGCGCCGGCTCTGAAGACCTCGACTTTGCCTCAGTGCAACGCGAAAATCCCGAAATGGAACGTCGTTGCCAGGAAGTCATCAATCATTGCAACTCTCTGGGTGATGAGTCACCGGTTATCTCTATACATGATATTGGTGCCGGCGGCTTATCCAATGCCGTACCGGAAATCATCCATGATTGCGAACGCGGGGGACGCTTTGAATTGCGGAATGTTCAAAATGCCGACATAGGCATGTCTCCCATGCAAATCTGGTGTAATGAAGCGCAGGAACGCTATGTTATCGCTATTAAACCCGACTCGCTGGCGCTGTTCAGCTCTTTTTGCGAGCGCGAACATTGCCTGTATGCCGTCATAGGCGAAGCCACAGAGCAGGAACATCTGCTGCTGAATGACGCATTACTGGGCGATAAGCCGGTTGATATTCCGATGTCCATATTATTTGGCAAACCTCCAAAAATGCACAGGAATGTTAAACATGTTCAACCGGATACACAGGCGCTGGACTTAGACAGGCTTAATATAAAAGAGGCCGTTAAACGGGTGCTGTCCTTTCCTGCGGTCGGCGATAAAAGCTTTCTCATTCATATCGGTGACCGTTCCATAACAGGCCTGGTGGCGCGCGATCAGATGGTCGGCCCCTGGCAGGTACCCGTAGCCGACGTTGCGGTAACTGCATCAGGTTTTTATGCCCTGACCGGTGAGGCTATGGCGATGGGAGAACGATCGCCCATCGCTGTTATTGACGCTCCGGCATCGGGACGTATGGCGATAGGCGAGGCGCTAACCAATCTTGCAGCAGCCCGGATAGAATCACTGAGTAAAATTAAAATTTCTGCCAACTGGATGGCGGCAGCCGGTTTTCAGGGTGAAGATGCTGCGTTGTTCGATACCGTTAAAGCGGTCGGCATGGACTTATGCCCGGCGCTGGGCATCGCCATACCGGTAGGCAAGGATTCGCTGTCGATGAAAACCGTATGGAAAGATAACGCGGGCGAAAAAATCATGACAGCGCCGTTATCATTGATTATTAGCGCGTTTGCGCCCGTGGCCGATATCAGCAAAACGCTTACCCCTCAGTTGCGCGATATTGATGACAGCCTGTTAATTTTAATTGATTTGGGCGCTGGCAAAAATCGTATGGGAGGATCGGTATTGGCGCAAGTTTATAATCAAATGGGAGATAACTGCCCTGATTTAGATGAGCCTTCGCTATTGAAAAGGTTCTTTAATGCTATACAGTCTCTAAATGATCAGGGAAAACTGCTGGCCTACCATGACCGTTCTGACGGCGGCTTATTAGCCACTGTATCTGAAATGATGTTTGCCGGCAGGTTGGGCGTGTCTCTATCACTCGATCATTTAGGGGATGATGCCGTTTCCGCATTGTTTAATGAAGAACTGGGCGCCGTAGTGCAAGTTCGTGCCGGTGATTATGATGAAGTTCTTGGTTTATTAAATCAGTCAGGATTGAAAGACTGCTCTTATGCCATTGGCAAGGCGATGAAAGAACCGCGACTGGATATTAGCCTTGAAAAAAACCTGATTTACTCAGCCGGCCGTGCCGAATTGCAGACCATCTGGTCGGAAGTCAGCTACAGAATGCAGGCTTTGCGGGATAACCCAGATTGCGCCAGGCAACAATTTGAACGTATCTCAGACGATAATGATCCGGGCTTGAATGTATCATTAACTTTTGATATTAATGATGATGTGAGTGCCTCATTCCTGACGACTCCAAGACCGAAAGTCGCGATTCTGCGCGAACAAGGAGTCAATGGCCATGTAGAAATGGCGGCAGCGTTTGATCGTGCCGGATTTACCAGTATCGATGTGCACATGACCGACATTATCCATGGACGGGTGAGCTTGCATGATTTTACCGGACTGGTCGCCTGCGGCGGCTTTTCTTATGGCGATGTCCTCGGCGCCGGTGGCGGCTGGGCCAAATCCATTCTTTTTAATCTACGCGCCCGGGATGAATTCGCGGCCTTTTTTCAACGGCCGGATACCTTCGGCCTGGGCGTTTGTAACGGCTGCCAGATGATGTCCGGATTAAAGGAAATAATTCCCGGAGCCGAACATTGGCCGCGATTTCTGCGCAATACGTCAGAACAATTTGAAGCCAGGGTGACAATGGTTGAAATACAAAAATCACCGTCCATTTTCTTTACAGGAATGGAAGGTTCCAGAATGCCGGTCGCCGTGGCCCATGGCGAAGGCCGCGCCGAGTTTGCCGGCGACCCTCAGGCCGCTATCGACGCGCAAAGTGTCGCTTTGTGTTATGTCGATAACTATGGCGCCAAAACGACGGACTTTCCAGCCAATCCCAACGGCTCCCCTTTCGGCATCACCGGCTTAACAACAAGCGACGGCCGCTTCACGATCATGATGCCGCATCCTGAACGCTGCTTTAGAACTTTGCAAAATTCATGGCACCCTGATGACTGGAGCGAATATGGCACATGGATGCGGATGTTCAGAAATGCCAGAGTTTGGACGCAAGGCTTAAAGTGAAAACGACAAGGATTAAATAGCTTTTATCCCTTTTTTCAGAATACAGGCGAAGGACGAATGCTTTCAAATACTCAAAAAATTCTTTCCGGCCTGGCTTTGATGGGCATTATCAGCGTCGTAATGATGCCCGATGTCGTTATGGGGTTATTGTTTGAGCTAGTCCATTTTTTCTTTGAGCTATTGTTTATCTCCTTCGAAGGGATTGAGTCCTTCCTTGATACAGTTGTCGAACATCTACTTCATACCGAACTTCATCAAACTCAAGTCATTGTTTTCTATTTGATTGTAATTATCGCCGCGCTCCCCTTTTATTATCTATGGCGCTTGCTGCGGCGTCTTTTTTTTCGATTAAAGAACGCCTTGCATGCCGTCCATGCAGAATGGATATTATATAAAACTCGTGCAACTGATTATTGGCTGAGTTTGTCTTTAATCGGCAAAAGCACATTGGTCGCAATCCTGGCAGTTGCTATCTATTTAGTTTCATGGCTATTTTTCTAAGGCTTCCACAAGCTTTCCGATAACACAGTTTCCACCCACCGCCGTTACAGCGCACTTGATGATCTTATTCTCAACGGATTCATCATTACCTATCACACAAGCCACGCGCAGATAATTTGGCGTATAACCAAATACTCGCTGTTTATTACCTTCCAAAGATTCACTGTAACCTTCCCACAATACCGGAAACTCATTGCCTATATTATCCCGGCAAAATTTCAACTTCATTTCTTCAGCCAGCTCATGCAATTGCCTGCTGCGCTGTTTTTTGACCTCGTTGCTTACCTGGTTCGGCAAACCTGCAGCCTTGGTGCCTTCCCGCTTGGAATAGGTGAAGATATGGATATGGCCGAAACCTATCTTCTTGATGAAGTTAAAGCTATCCTGCCATTCTTCCTCGGTTTCGCCGGGAAAGCCGACAATAATATCGGTGGTAATATTAAAGTGCGAAATCTTCGCACGCAGCTGGCTGACGATGGCGGAAAACTCCTCGGTCTTGCAGCGCCTTGCCATGCGGCGCAGCACGGTGTCCGATCCGCTTTGCAACGGCAGGTGCAGATGCGGCATCAGGCGCGGATTGTGGAACAGCTCGAAAAAATCGCCCGGCAATTCCCAAGGTTCCAGCGAGCCCAATCTAAGCCTTGGAATATCGGTTTCCGCCAGAATGGCTTTGATCAAGTAGGACAGATTATTGCCCAGATCACTGCCGTAACCGCCCAAATGCACGCCGGTCAGAATGACTTCGGTGATGCCTTGCTGGTGCAGCGCTTTGATTTCGTCGATGACCGCCTGCACGGGTCGGCTGCTTTCCTCGCCGCGCGCCACGGTAACGATGCAGAAGGTGCAGCGGTAGCGGCAGCCGTCCTGAACCTTAACGAAAGCGCGTTGCCTGCCGCGCGTGAACAGTGAAATTTCTCCCGGTTCGGTGGACAGCACGGGCATGCTCTCCATGTTCAGCTCGGTCAGGGTTTTTTCGACCAGTTGATCCTTGTCCTTGTTGCTGACGATCAGGTCGACGCCCAGCAACGACGCGGCTTCATCTTCGTTCAAGGTCGCATAACAGCCGCTGACGACGAGCTTGGCTTGCGGATTATCGCGGTGGATGCGCCGTATCAGCTGGCGCGATTTTCGGGCGGCATCCTGGGTTACCGCGCAGGAATTGAGCACAATAAGCTGGGCGGCTTCGGCTTGCCTGGTGATTTGATGGCCGGACTTTTGAAAAGCCTGAGCCCAGGTTTCCAGTTCGGCTTCGTTAAGGCGGCAACCGAGTGTTTTTAAGTGTACTAACATTTATCCAAAGAACCAGTAAGCAACAAATATAGAGGCAATAATGCCCGCAAAGTCGGCTATTATCCCACACGCGGCGGCATGGCGAATATGTTTGATGCCGACCGAGCCGAAGTAAATCGCCAGCACATAAAAAGTAGTCTCGGAACTGCCTTGCACGATCGCAGACAGACGTCCGGCAAACGAATCGGCACCCAGGGTCTTCATAGTGTCGATCATCATCGCCCTGGCTCCGCTGCCGCTGAATGGCTTCATTAATGCGGTGGGCAAGGCATCGACAAAGCGGTCGTCGAGCATGAAGTAATGCACCGCGGTTCTGGCCAGATCGGCCAGCAAGTCCAGCGCGCCGCTGGCCCTGAACACGCCGATCGCAACCAGCATCGCGACCAGGTAAGGGATAACGGTAATCGCTGTCTGAAAGCCTTCCTTGGCGCCTTCAATAAAGGCTTCGTAGGCGTTAATTTCCTTATTGATAGCGCCGACAATAAAGGTGATGACCAGCGAGAACAGGATAAAATTGCTGATGATCGCAGATTGCTCAAGCATCTGCTGTTGCGGCAGGCTGGAAAAATACGCCAGTATTCCGCCGACGACCATCGTAAACCCGCCCAGGTAAGCCATGATCACTTTATCCAGCAGGTTGATTTTCTGCACGAACGCGACGGTAAATAATCCCGCCATTGTGCCCATATACGTGGCGATCAGGATCGGGATGAATACGTCGGTCGGATTGGCGGCCCCGAGCTGGGCGCGGTAAGTAAAAATCGTCACCGGAAACAACGTGACGCCTGCGGTGTTAATTACCAGAAACAGGATTTGCGCATTGCTGGCTGTTTCAGGATTCGGATTCAGTGTTTGCAGCTCTTTCATCGCCTTGATGCCCAGCGGTGTTGCAGCATTGTCCAGCCCCAGCGCATTGGCTGATATATTCATCACGATAGCCCCCAACGCCGGATGGCCTTTGGGCACATCCGGCATTAACCGGCTGAATAACGGCGTTAGACCTTGGGTTAATAGCAGAATAAAACCGCTCTTTTCGCCGATGCGCATAATGCCCAGCCATAAAGCCAGCACGCCGGTCAGCCCCAGGGATATTTCAAAAGCCGATTTCGACAACGCAAACATGGCCTCCATGATTTGCGCAAAAATCTGCTGGTCGCCTAAAAAAACCAGCTTAAACAGCGCGGTGCAAAAGGCGGCGAGAAAAAAGCTGATCCAGATAATATTTAGCACAATAGAACGATCGATTAAGTAGATTAAGCTATTCCAGTGCCTGATAGAGGAGATTGCCTTGTTTTTGGAAAAAAATGCGATATATAGTCATTGTTGCGATCATTACTGTTCCTGATTTTCGCTAGCTGGCTTTAAAGGCATTAACCAGACTAAAGTAGATATGGCTTTCAATACCTTACCTATCATTTTTACCTATACCCACCTGTTTACTCCCGTTGAAATCATTATATTTTTGAGCGCTATCTTTTTTCTGGTTTACTTCTATACGCCTGCTGTTAATAATCAGCCGGCTAAATTACCCGGCGATGGGTGGTAGCAATGGTTGTTTACCGCATGGCAGGGGAACATGACGCTGTGGCAAGCATTGGGCCTTTTTTCCTGTTAGTCAACAGTATCCTTTACTATATTGATTATCGGGTATTAAGCGTAACTTACACCCTAGCCAGCTGGAAAACTGCACATGGAATGTTGATTCTGCCCATCTTCAGGTGGACGGCGTCCGTGTGGCGATGTTCCGCAAATACCCGATATCAAATTTGGTGAAGTCTGGCACGCACGGTTACTCTTTATTTATTTATAGAATATGACTTGCGTTTTATTATCAGCACACAATACCCCTACACTTTGTTTGACTGCCGGCTTCTCATTATGGAATACGGGGACTGCTTGTAAAAACAATCCAGGTTTCAAGCAGGTCAATTGAACGACAGTTATCGTGTGGTTCAGTCTCAAATGACGAATAGAGCCTCTTTTACAAGATTAAGTCCGCAATATGCATGATTTTGAGGAGCAATAGTTAAATTTAACTGACAATTGGTGCATTTTGATGAAACAAATGCACTTAATTGATACATCCGGATTTTCCACTGGCATTCTTCATCTGCTTGCAAATAAATCTACAGCAGCTTAAACCTTGTCAATTAATGACTTAGCAGGACTTAATCCCTTACCAGGCCAATCAATCACTTACTGGCATAAAGTTTGCTGTTACTTACAATAAGAAACAATAGGTGAGATTGAGTCACCGGATAGCCTCCTCTTCTAAATTGGTAAGAAGTTTACAGGCTAATATCCGTTCAGTAAAAATAATACTCGTGGCGTAATAATTTTGCTATAGCCCGTCATTAACAATATTTTAATATTTTATATGTATGTTTAGGTTAATAGTTTTATCGCGAGGAAAAGATCATGTTAAGCCTAGCAACTTTACTTGAATCCAATTTCAGATGGCTGACAATAGTGCCGGAAGAAATTCCGGCATTAACTCTGCTTATGGTTTTCACCATACTGATGATTCTTGAACACCAATCGCCAAGAAAAAAACTGCCAGCCAAACATTTGCAACAGTCCTTTAAAACAAACATTGGCTTGTTTATTGTCAACAGTATCGCCATGTCGTCAGTGTCGACTTCATCTTTATGGATACTGGCTAAACAATATTCGGACACAGGACTGCTTAATGCTCTATCCAGCCCCGGATGGAAAGCCGTCCTGTCGTTTTTATTGCTGGATTTGCTAATCTATCTCTGGCACAAAGCCTGCCATCGCTTCGATTGTCTATGGATGTTCCACAAGGTGCACCACAACGATCCCTATTTGAACACCTCAACAGCATTTCGAGTACACTTTGTCGAGCTCTTCATCACCAACCTCCTGAAAGCGGCCCTGATTGTCCTTTTAGGCATAGAAGAAGCCGTGGTGTTAACTAATGAAGTAATAATAACTCTATTTGTGATGTTTCATCATGCCAATATTTCTTTCATGGGCGAGCAATTCCTGGGAAAAATTATTATTGTTCCCTCTCTGCACCGGACTCACCATTCGATTCAACGTAATGAACATGACAGTAACTACGGCGCTGTTTTATCCATCTGGGACAGGCTTTTCGGCACTCTGTCAGAGCGAGAACCTGCTGAAATTGGCATCAAAGGAAATTCGCCGCAGGATGTTGTCAACCTGATAAAATTCGGATTCACCGTGCATGCGTCGCCATCGCTTGAAGCCATTGACATTGAAGCCATGATCGCTGAAGCGGCTTATTACAAAGCAGAAAAACGCGGCTTTTATCCAGGCGATGATATTCGCGACTGGCTGGAGGCAAAACGGGATATTATTAAGCAGGTTTATACTGACAAAACGCTTAAAAATAGATATAAAAGCAAACTACAACATATTTTTTCAAATTCTTGAATTTTAATAACCACCGTGTCTGTGGAGAATAAGGGCTATTTTTATAAAGAGGCTTTGTGACGACACTTTATTACAGTCATCCTGATTTTCTGCTGCATGATACCGGTACCGGTCATCCCGAATGTGCAGATCGACTTAGAAGCATAGAAAAAGCACTGGAAGCGCCGGAGTTCTCACATTTAGTCCGGGTAACAGCTCCGCCGGGTACGCAGCAGCAAATCAGGCTGATTCATCCGCAATTTTATATTGATAACATCTGCGCAGCGATACCGGAGCAGGGCCGACATTCGCTGGACCCTGACACTATTGTATCATCAGGGACCGGAAAAGCAGCTTTCCGGGCGGTAGGCGCTGTTTGTGATGCAGTTGACAGGATTCTGGCCGGCAAAGCTGACAGCGCCTTTTGCGCAATCCGTCCACCCGGACATCACGCCGAACCGGCTTCGGCTAGGGGATTTTGCCTTTTTAATAATGTAGCGATTGCGGCCGAGTATGCGCGCCGCCAATATCATCTGGAACGCATCGCTATTGTTGATTTTGATGTCCATCATGGCAATGGCACGCAGGCGGCTTTTTATAATCGGCCTGATGTTCTGTATGTCTCCAGTCATGAGATGCCCCATTATCCGGGCACAGGCTATTCGTCAGAGACGGGAATGGGCAATATTATCAATGTACCGCTTGCAGCCGGTGATACAGGCGTTGAATTCAGACACAAGTACAGCACTGTTATTCTGCCGGCGCTTAGAAATTTTAAACCCGACTTACTGCTGATTTCAGCGGGCTTCGATGCTCACCGTAATGATCCTCTCGCATCCATTATGCTGGTAGAAGATGATTATCGATGGGTTACTCAACAATTGATGGCTATCGCGAAAAGCTCTTGCGCAGGCAGAATCATTTCTGCATTAGAAGGAGGTTATAACCTTAACGCTTTGGCGGCCAGTGTCGCTGTTCATGTTAAGGCCCTGCTGGATGACTAGGTTCCTATTCAAGAGCAAATTTAACCCTGGAGTTTGTGCCTTGGCTCCATATCGATGACGCCCGCATTCAGATCCTGGTCTCCAATTCTCGGCCAGGCGGTTAACACTGCCTTAACAACAGTCGCTAATGGAATAGCAAAAAATACTCCCCAAAACCCCCACATGCCGCCGAAAAAAAGGATGGCGACTACGATAGCAATCGCATGCAAGTTGACTGCTTCAGAAAACAGCACAGGCACCAGCACAACACCGTCTAAAGCCTGGATAATGGAGTAAGCAATAACAATATACATAAAATCATCGCCGCTCCATCCCCACTGAAAATAAGCGACTCCCAGCACCGGAAAAGTCACTAAAGTTGCTCCTACATAGGGAATAATGACCTGCACGCCCATCAATACAGACAACAACATAGCGTAATTCAAGCCCATCGTTGTGAAAGTGGCATAGCTGACAAACCAGAGGATAAATATTTCAGCAAATTTGCCACGCACATAATTGCCGATCTGAACATTCACCTCTTCCCATACCCGTACGGTTAAATTCCTATCCCTGGGCATAAATTGCAAGAACCAGGAAATCAGTAATTCCTTATCCTTTAAAAAGAAGAAAACCATCATGGGCACCAGAAACAGATAAATCAATGCACTCACAATACCCATTACCGAAGCTGCCGAAAGCGATAATACATTCTGACCATAAGTTAGCAGTTCCCGCTGAACTGCAAACATCATTTGTTGAATTCTGGTCTCTGAAATCAATTTCGGATACATTTGCGGCAAGCGCATGATGCCGGTTTGAGCTCTGCTGATAATCTCCGGAATATGTTGAATAAGTTCGACAGCCTGTTGTGAAACAAGCGGCATTAAATAAAACAGAACAAATCCCAGGCAAGCCATAAAGCCTGAAAATACCAGAAATACCGCAGGTAAACGCGGCAAGTGCGCACGTACAGCCTTTTCCACCAAGCCTTCCAGCAGATACGCCAGGACAACGGATGCAAAAACAGGCATCAGTATGCTCGACAATGAATAGATCAGCACAAAGCTGACAATTAAAATAACAGCCAGGGAAACCGCTTGTGAGTTTGGTAAAAAACGTTTGATGCTCTCTTTAAAAAAATTTAAGTTTACTAGATGGTCTTGAGTTGTCATTAATAACAAAATATTTCAGGTGTGTTTTTTACATTCTACATCCAACAAAGCCTTTCGTTCCATGATGTTTTTGAATTGCCCGACTCATCGCGTAGAATAATGCCATCATAGGCAATCACAGGACGAACTATGCAATTTGATGTTTTTAACGGTGACGCAGATGGCATTTGCGCACTGGTACAATTGCGTCTGGCACAGCCCATCACATCAAAATTGATAACGGGTGTAAAAAGAGATATCCAATTACTGGAACAACTTTCGGTACAAGAAAATGACCGGGTCACGGTACTGGATATTTCTTTGGAAAAAAACCGTGCGGCTTTGGATAGAATTCTCCTGCAAGGCGTTAAGGTGTTTTATGTAGATCATCATCAAGCGGGAGTTATTCCGCTCCACCCCAATCTTGAAGCGCTTATTGATACCGCGGCAAATATCTGCACCGGCTTATTGGTGGATCAATACCTTAAAGGGAAATATCGCGCCTGGGCAGTTACTGCGGCTTTCGGGGATAACCTGATTGAAAATGCGAAAAATACAGCTCATTCCCTGTCATTAACGGAAACCCAGCTTAAGCAAATCCATGACCTGGGCATTTGTATCAATTATAACGCCTACGGGGACAGCATCACTGACTTGCATTTTGCGCCGGACGAGCTTTACCGTGAATTAGCGCCCTACACTTCTCCTTTTGATTTTATAGCTGATAACTCGGCCGTTTACCAGAAACTTCTGGCAGGATATGCAGAGGACATGGCCCAGGCTCGGCAAACCCAACCGGAGTACTGCACAACTGCAATAGCGGTTTATATTCTGCCGGATGAAGCTTGGGCAAGACGAGTTAACGGCGTATTCGGCAATGCTCTGGCTAATCAGAATCCGGCACGCGCTCATGCTGTCCTGAGTCATAACGCCAAAGGCGGCTATCAGGTCAGTGTCAGGGCCCCATTAACCACAAAATCGGGGGCCGATGAATTGTGTTCTTCATTTAAAACGGGAGGCGGACGTAAAAGCGCGGGGGGTATAAATCATCTGCCACTTAATCAATTATCCGTATTTATTAACGCATTTGAACGAAAATTTCATTACTAATTATCAATATGTTAAATCATGGTAATAAAAAGTACCAATACAGTCTGGCATCCTGCTATCGTAACACGCTCTGATAGAGAAGCACTGCATGAACACAAAAGCGTTATCCTGTGGTTTACGGGCTTATCAGGAGCGGGTAAATCTACTTTAGCCCACGCAGTGGAAGATTATCTTCATAAAACCGGTATTTCCACCTTTGTGCTTGACGGTGATAATGTACGCCGCGGTTTATGCGGCGATTTGGGATTCAGCGATGGCGATCGTGTTGAAAATATCAGGAGAGTTGGCGAGTTAGCCAAATTAATGATAGAAGCGGGCATTATCACTTTAACAGCTTTTATTTCACCTTTTAAATCCGACCGCAATACCGCCAGAAAGCTTGTTCCTCGGGGAGATTTTCTGGAAATATATTGCCAATGTCCAATTGAAACCTGTGAACAAAGAGATGTTAAAGGTCTTTATAAAAAGGCCAGGGCCGGCGAAATTCCTTTCTTCACAGGTATCGACTCCCCTTATGAAGCGCCGGAACAACCTGAGCTGATTGTTAACACCCATGAACAAACTTTGAATGAAAGTGTTAAAACGGTAGTTAATTTGCTGATACAACAAGGCATAATTAATAATAATATTTGCTGATAAGCCGTAAAAACTGTTTTTGCAGCAGCAAATCCACAATTTCCGACCGCTGACAAAAATACTAGGCCTTTAATAAGAAGTGCTAGAATAACGCCCCCATGATTAGTATATAAATTCAATTAAGGAAATAACATTATGATTCCCGTTATCTTATCGGGTGGCTCGGGTACGAGACTTTGGCCCCTATCTCGCGGACAATATCCCAAGCAATTTTTGCCTCTGATTACTGATCATACGATGATCCAGGAAACGATTCTCAGGTTGAACGGTGTTGAAGAATTAAAAGCGCCAATTGCGGTATGTAATGAAGATCATCGCTTTATGATGGCTGAACAGCTATGGGAAATAGGCGCAAAACCGGCCGCTATCATTCTCGAACCGATCGGCAAGAATACTGCGCCTGCTGTGGCTATGGCGGCATTAACGGCCGCATCAGAAGATGATATATTGTTAGTGTTGCCTGCCGATCATGTCATATCAGATCTGCCGGCTTTTCATGAAGCTATAAGCCATGCAAGAGCCCTGGCGGCACAAGGATTTCTGGTTACTTTCGGCGTTGTTCCCAACGGACCGGAAACCGGTTACGGCTATATCAAGCGCGATGTTTTACAGCAGGGCGCGGCTTTTAATGTAGCCGCATTTGTTGAAAAACCTGATGCAAGCACGGCAAAACAGTATTTGCAAAGCGGTGATTATTTCTGGAATAGCGGCATGTTTGCGTTTAAAGCCGGCAGTTTCCTGAATGAATTGGAGAAATTTAATCCGGAGATGCTGTCAATTTGCCGCCAAGCGCTAAAAGCCGCAAAAACTGACCTGGATTTCGTCCGTCTGGATAAGGAATTATTTTCGACGTGCCCTTCCGATTCAATCGATTACGCCGTAATGGAGAGAACGGACAAGGCGGTTGTAATACCGCTGGATGCCGGCTGGAGTGATGTAGGATCATGGTCCGCTTTATGGGAGGTCACCGATAAAGACCCGTTCGGCAATGCCATTAGCGGTGATGTATTGACAGTGGATACCCGAGATTCTTTTATACACGCCCAGAATAAACTTGTTGCTGTTATTGGCGTTCATAATCTGGTTGTCATAGAAACTGATGATGCCGTTATGATTGCCCCTAAAGACCGGGTGCAGGAAGTCAAACAAATTGTAGTCCAGTTAAAAGAACTTGGCCGTAACGAAGCGAATATTCACCGGAAAGCCTATCGGCCATGGGGACATTATGACCTGGTTGATAGCGGAGATCGCCATCAAACCAAACGGATTGTGGTTAAGCCCGGAGGCAAATTATCCGTACAAAAACATCATCATCGCGCCGAACACTGGGTCGTGGTCAGAGGTACGGCATTGGTTACCAAGGGTGACGAAAAGCTGCTGATTACTGAAAATGAATCTATTTATATCCCGTTGGGCATTGTACATTGCCTCGAAAACCCCGGCGTTATTCCTTTGGAAATTGTTGAAGTTCAATCAGGAAGTTATCTGGGCGAAGATGATATTGTTCGCTTTGGCGATCAATACGGGCGTGTTTAATAAGTTAAAAGCGCAAGTCTGAAGACGGCCTTTATTACTTTTACCTTAATACTTTAAATAAAAAGGAAATAATTAATGAGTAAAATAATTACCAAAGCAGTTTTTCCCGTTGCCGGATTGGGAACACGTTTTTTGCCAGCAACCAAGGCGAGTCCCAAAGAGATGCTGCCTATTGTTGATAAGCCATTGATTCAATATGCTGTAGAAGAAGCTGTCGCGGCGGGTATCGATACCATGGTTTTTATTACCGGGCGTAGTAAAAATGCCATAACCGATCATTTTGACAAGGCTTACGAATTGGAAAAAGAGCTGGAGGCAAAAGGCAAGACTGAAATTCTGAAGCTGATTCGGGATATTCTGCCTCTGCATGTGTCCTGCATTTTTATTCGGCAAGCCGAGGCTTTGGGTCTTGGACATGCAGTTTATTGCGCCAAACCGGTCATTGGCGACGAACCTTTTGCAGTCATACTGGCGGATGACATGATCGAAGATTCCAATCGGGGCTGTATGGCCCAGATGGTTAAATTGTATGCGCAAAAGCATACGTCGATACTGGGCGTCGAACGCATTAACCCATCCGAGACAGCCAGTTACGGAATTGTTAAAACCGGCGAATTTTCAGACAGATCAGCGCCGGTTGAATTGATTGTTGAAAAGCCCAAGCCGGAAGTTGCGCCTTCAAATCTGGCTGTCGTCGGCCGTTATATCTTAACGCCTGCCATATTCGACAAAATCCAAAAGACAGAAAGAGGCGCAGGAGGCGAAATTCAATTAACCGACGCAATTGCTGACTTGTTAAAGGATGAGACGGTATTGGCTTACGAATTTGAAGGCAAACGTTATGACTGCGGCTCTAAACTGGGTTTTTTAATTGCAACCGTAGAACAGGGACTCTTGCACAAGGAATTAAAAGATGACTTCAAGGCTTACCTGAAAGAGTTAACCAAAACGCATAAAATTCAATAACTGACGTTACGGCTTTTACACTGCGGAGGCACGAAATTTAATTTATTCGAGCCCTCCGCAGTCTTCATTTTAAAATTCGGACTGCAACTCCGAATCCTGTTTAATTCTCTTCAACTTCATTTATCACGACGGGTTTGGCGCGTTTTTGCAACCAGATAACACCCATCATGTCGGTAATTCCCGCCCAAAGCCGATCCAGAGTACCGTATTTCGAATAACCGTTAGTTCTGGATCTGTGATTTACCGGCTCAGATATTACGCAGCCTCCGGCTCTTAAAATCAGCGCAGGCAGAAAGCGATGCATATGATCAAAATAAGGCAATTCCAGAAATCTATCCCTTGAAAACACCTTTAAACCACAGCCGGTATCCGGCGTATTGTCGCCCAGTAAACGGGAGCGTACCGTATTGGCTACTCTGGAAGAAAAAAGCCGCCAGCGGGAATCATAACGTTTGTTCCGCCACCCGGCCACCATCCATAAATTGGGGATGGCTTCCTGTTGGCGCATCAATACCTCATACAGAGAAGGAATATCGGCGGGGTCATTTTGACCGTCGCCGTCCAGTGTAGCGATCCAGGAGTAATTTGCCGCCTTTACACCGGTATGAATAGCTTTACTTTGCCCGCAGCCTTGTTGATGCCGAATCACTCTCAGCCGTTTAAAATCCTGCAGCGCCTGTTTTAAAACAGCAGCTGTCTGGTCATTGCTTCCATCATCCACATAAATAATTTCATAGGCTTGCGCCTGACGCATGGCATTAACAATCTCTTCTATCAAAGAGACAATATTGTCCGCTTCGTTATGAACAGGAACAACAATAGAAATTTTCACAGACCTTCCCTAACTAAAAAATTTTGCTTATGGCGCTTGAACAGAATAAAAAAATACTTTCAATCTTTTGACCAATTACCGGGCACCCTCATGTTTTATATCATATTAAATATGTTTTAAAAGACCTAAAAAAAATGCCTGTGTTGCGGTAAATTATTGATTATCAGGCTGCCCATAGCTGACAAGGACTGTTTCACTTCATTAAAGCAATTGTTTTATAAGATATTCTTGATACAGATAAAACGGGCTGCTTGCAATCCTTGGCATTATCCTTTAACTTAGTGCCACATCCGTAAAGGCTAGGGGTGCTTCCTTGTTTCCATGCATCGCACAGGAACATGAGGCTGAGAGAGACCCTTTGAACCTGACTCCGGTTAATACCGGCGTAGGAAAGCCCGACTTCCCTGCGCCTTGTTTTATTGCTATTGGAGATAAGCATGAGCGCTGTTTTAAAAGACACTACCGAGCCAAGCCCGAGTAGTGTAAAGATCGATTCCTACCCGGCATCCGAAAAAATCTATGTACAGGGCAGCCGTCCGGACATACAAGTGCCGATGCGTAAAATCACCTTGTCCGATACCCCTGCACATTTCGGCTCTGAAAAAAATCCGCCGCTCTACGTTTATGATACTTCCGGCGTTTATACAGATCCCAACGTCGAGGTCGATTTAAAAAAAGGCCTGCGGGCTGTACGCGCCGCCTGGATTCTTGAAAGAAATGATACGGAAGAGCTGGCCGGGCCAAGCTCAGATTTTGGCCGTCAGCGCCTGCAAGACCCTGGCACTGCAAATTTGCGCTTTGAACATATCCATAAGCCGCGCCGCGCCAAAACAGGGGCCAATGTGTCGCAAATGCACTATGCGCGGCAAGGCATTATTACTCCGGAAATGGAATTTATCGCCATTCGGGAAAACCAGAAAATGGACGAAATGCGAGAATTATGGAAAGACCAGCATCCAGGTTTTTCCTTTGGCGCCTCCATTCCAGACGTTATCACGCCGGAATTTGTTCGTGACGAAGTAGCCAGAGGCCGGGCTATCATTCCTGCCAACATCAATCATCCGGAACTGGAACCGATGATCATCGGCCGGAATTTCCTGGTCAAAATCAATGGCAACCTGGGCAACTCAGCAGTTACCTCATCGATTGATGAGGAAGTTGAAAAGATGCTCTGGGGCATTCGCTGGGGCGGCGATACCATTATGGATTTGTCTACCGGGAAGAACATCCATGAAACCCGCGAATGGATTTTACGCAATTCACCCGTGCCAATCGGTACCGTGCCTATTTACCAGGCTCTGGAAAAAGTTAACGGCAAAGCCGAAGACCTGACCTGGGAAATCTTCCGCGATACTTTGATAGAACAGGCGGAACAGGGCGTGGATTATTTCACTATTCATGCCGGCGTACGGCTGCATCATGTGCCGTTAACCGCAAAGCGGATGACCGGCATTGTTTCGCGCGGCGGTTCCATCATGGCAAAATGGTGTCTGGCGCATCATACCGAAAGCTTTCTGTACACGCATTTTGAAGAAATCTGTGAAATTATGAAGGCTTATGACGTGTCTTTCTCATTGGGCGACGGCTTGCGTCCCGGCTCAATTTACGACGCCAATGACGCGGCGCAATTCGGCGAACTGGAAACCCTGGGCGAACTGACCAAAATCGCCTGGAAACATGATGTGCAAACCATGATTGAAGGTCCGGGTCATGTGCCGTTGCATATGATTAAAGTCAATATGGAAAAACAGCTGGAAGAATGCGGCGAAGCGCCTTTCTATACGTTAGGTCCGCTGACGACTGATATCGCTCCCGGTTATGACCATATCACCTCGGCCATAGGCGCTGCAAATATCGGCTGGTACGGTTGCGCGATGCTTTGTTACGTGACCCAGAAAGAGCATTTGGGCTTGCCGAACAAGCAGGATGTGCGCGAAGGCATCGTGACTTATAAAATTGCCGCTCATGCGGCCGATCTGGCTAAAGGTCATCCCGGCGCACAGGCGCGGGATAATGCGATGTCCAAAGCGCGTTTTGAATTCCGCTGGGAAGACCAGTTCAATATCGGTCTCGATCCTGAAAAAGCTCGCGAATTCCATGATGAAACCTTGCCTAAAGAGTCGGCGAAAATCGCCCATTTCTGCTCCATGTGCGGCCCGCATTTCTGCTCGATGAAAATCAGCCAGGACGTTCGCGACTACGCGGCGGCAAAAGGCATTGCGGATGAAAAAGAAGCGCTGAAGACCGGCATGGATGAAAAATCCCGGCAATTTCTCGAAGAAGGCGCTGACATTTACCATAAGGTTTAGCAAACACCGGCTCAAGGTAACAGAACAGGCAATCCTGTTATCTTGAGCCGGTAGCGGCATTATATAGAGACTGATCGGCAAGTTTTTGAGAAGCAGGAACTAACCTAACATTGATAAAATGTCGGAGTATATTGCACTAAAACCCGGCAAAATCTGCTTAGCCTGCTTCATATTCATGTGATTGCCCGAGTTTGCACCGCATAGAATTGCTTTAGCCTCCAGTGGACAACATAATCAACAAGCGCAAAAATTCCATTACCCTATCCCCAAACACATCATTGTGGCCGGTAATCAGTTCTTTATCCACCCGGATATTCAGGTAAGGGTTGCGAGGTTCAGTTTTATCCAGATGCGTCAGCACAGTTAATCCAAACCGGGTTGAGCCACCACTGATTTGGGTGCTCCAGATGTTTTTCATATTGACGTAGTTGGCGGTTTTCATTGCCTGGTCATTAGCTACAGGAGTTAGCGTATGGCTAATCAAAGGCAAATAATGGCCCACCGCATTTCGATCAGACTCGCCCTCCTCCACGATTAAAGTACGCTTACATTCATTACGTTCTATGACATTATGGGTCTCAAAAAAAGTGGAGAATACCCGCCCTGCTGGAAATGCCAAACCAGTGGCGTCATCCGCTTCCGATGTCAAAATAACCAGCTTGGGAACCTGATTATCAAAATAGCTGCAGCGTGCTTGCGCCAGATCATAAAACGGCACATAACGCAGAGCTTCAAACGCGGGATTAAGCAATATGACCAGATCGCCGAAGCCATTAGCCGCGCCGGTATAAGCCTTACCCGCCTGACTGTCAATAAAACGGCTGGCGAGAATTTGTGCCGTCGCATTATAAACAACAGCCCCGCCAAAACTGTGCCCAATCACCACCAAACGGCTTTTTATGGGAGGCGACAAGGAATTTTTAACATTTGCAATTTCTTCCAAATCCACCAGCAATTCGGTTATCCCCAAATGGCCTACTTTCTGTGCCGTGTTCTTACGTTCCCAAAAAGTAAGATTATTAACAACCGGCACAGTAACGGATTCACCCCGCCATCCAACATAAACGCCAACCACTTTACGAGCAGGACGATGCTTTGTGCGACTTAAGTCGCTCTCAACTTTACTAAGCCTGGCAAGACTATTTTCAAAATTTTCAATATTGCTGTCGCCAGGAGCCGCATTATGATGCCAGCCATGAACAAATACATTGATTAAAATACTGTCATTCACAGCGGTCTGATAAAGACTATCTATCAATGCCATCATCTGGGCCCGGTCCCGCAACTGCCCCTGATCATCAACTTCAACAAAGCCCAGCATATACTCATTATCAGCACCGATATTGTGCTTTTGTAACGAATGTTTATCGCACGAATTCCCCGAAGAAACAGTGCACGCGGTATAATCTGTCCGATAAATCTCATTGGGTGCGCATCCTGTAATGACTGACAAAACGCTCAACACCCAAAAGGGATACAATTTTCGAAGCAAAGTCATGATAACCCCCAACCTCTATAAAAATTACCCCCAAGAGGGAACCTATTTTTTAGAAAATTAATGCTCGATGGCGGTCAGCATTAACTACCGGAATGATCTGACAGAGTTATTGTAAAATCCTGGAGACTTGGTTCATTAAAACACAAACTTTATATACCCAGCCAGTTTACGGGCTTCAAATACTCTTCATAAAGAACAGCTTCAGGACTACCGGGCTCCGGCTCCCAATTATATATCCAGCGGGCTATCGGAGGCATGGACATCAAAATGGATTCAGTACGTCCTCCGGATTGCAGGCCGAACAGAGTCCCACGGTCATAGACCAGGTTGAATTCCACATAACGGCCTCTACGGTAAAGCTGAAAATCACGCTCTCTTTCACTGTAAGGCATATTTTTGCGCCGTTGCACGATGGGCAAATAAGCCTCAGTATAATGGTCGCCCACGCTTTGCATAAAAGCAAAACATTGATCAAACTCCCATTCATTCAGGTCATCAAAAAATAACCCGCCTACGCCACGAGTTTCATCTCTGTGGGGGAGAAAAAAATACTCGTCACACCATTGCTTGTAAGTCGGATACACATCCTTGCCGAAAGGCTGGCAGGCGGCTCTTGCAGTCCTGTGCCAGTGCATGACGTCTTCTTTAAAAGGATAAAACGGGGTCAAATCAAAACCGCCGCCAAACCACCAGATAGCCGGAGAACCCGGTTTTTCTGCGATTAAAAAGCGCACGTTGGCATGGGAGGTAGGAACATAAGGATTTTTAGGGTGAATGACCAGCGATACGCCCATGGCGTGAAACTGCCGATTGGCAAGTTCCGGACGTTTAGCCGTTGCCGAAGCAGGCAAACTGATACCCCTAACATACGAGAAGTTTACCCCGCCCTGCTCGAACACCTCGCCGTTTTCCAATACGCGGCTTCTACCGCCACCGCCTTCAGCCCGATCCCAGATATCTTCAATAAATCGAGCCTCAGGCTCTTCGCCTTCCAGCGCAAGGCAAATCTGATCTTGCAAGTTAAGCAGATAATTTTTTACTTTAGTAATATCATCAGTATTCATGGATAACTCTGTTGTGTTTCAAATGCCGAAAGTCAGGAAATTCAGATGATAATCATACCCTACAACGGCATTATCGAGGAAACCGATACTGCTCATATCATTACGCGGAAGAGTTATTACTGGCTTTATTTGATTTTATGGACGCCTGCACTAAAATAAAAATAATCAACTTAAACGCCTCTTCATACAAGGCAATCGCGCTATGTTGCTTTCCCAAAGATTAATTCAGACCGGTAATCATCGTTGATAGCAGCGCGCATCTTGCGAAGACGCAAGCTATGCTTCGATGGCCCATTGTGTCGAATGACATTA